>JAGWYJ010000015.1:2500-65800 GCA_018969425.1 Alphaproteobacteria bacterium
GCAGCGATCTCCCGAGTCCCGGGACCAGGCGTCAAACCCGTCAGAAAGCCGCCGGCGAGTCCCACGCCGGCTTGAGAGCGGGACCGAAACAAGGCTAGCGTGAGGACATGGAACCTTTTCCGTCCCCGACGACGCTCGCCATTCCGGCCTTTCTCGTCTCCCTCATCTGGGAGTGGTGGGCTGTTAAAACCGGACGCGCGAAAGGCCGTTACGACACTCGGGACGCCCTGACCTCAATCGCCATGGGCCTCGGCAACGTCGCAACCGGTGCGGCGACCGCAGGCCTCTCCGCAGCGATGATGATGATGGTCTGGCCGCTTCGGGTTTTCGAAATGCCGGTATCAATCTGGAGCGGCGTTCTTCTCTTCGTGCTCTACGATTTCGCCTATTACTGGAAACATCGGCTTGCCCACCGCATCCGATGGTTCTGGACCGAACACGTCACCCATCACTCCAGTGAGCGCTATAACCTGACCACCGCGCTGAGACAGCCATGGTTCGGTCCGCTGACAGGACTGATATGGATCGGATCGCCTCTGGTCGTGCTCGGGTTTCACCCAGCCTTCATAGCGTTTATCGCAGGGCTGAATCTTCTCTACCAGTTCTGGATCCACACCGAAGCCGTCGACCGGATGCCGGTCTGGTTTGAAGCGGTCATGAACACCCCGTCCCATCACAGGGTGCATCATGCGACGAACCCCCGGTATCTGGATTCGAACTATGCCGGGGTGTTCATCATCTGGGACAAGATGTTCGGCACCTTCGTGGCGGAAGTCCAGGCCGACCCGCCCATCTTCGGAATCGTCACGCCGGTGCGAAGCTACAATCCTCTTAAGATCGCCTATCATGAGCTGGTGTCGCTGATCTCCGATTGCGCGCGCGACGGACTTCGCCCGGTGACATGGGCGAAGCGCTTCGTTCAGCCTCCAGGATGGTCGCCCGACGGCCGACACATGAGATCAGAGGATATCCGGCGCACCTGGCGGAAAGCCGCCGCCGCTCGCCGGGAACCAGATTGATTCGCAGGCCGAAGGCCTGCTGACCCGGTTCCAAAACGACGATGTCTATGTGTTAACGTGAGACACCTGAGGCGCGCAGCCGGTCCAATTCTCGCAATGAGCGCAGCGTCGGGAGACCTCTCTCACGCGTCAGGCGAAATAACTCCAATTTTAATTAACTTTAAACTATTGCCCCGTGGCCCGACCCTTGCGGAGCAGTTCGTATCGACGCCTGTGGGGGGGCGCCCGGGCATCATTGAACGGACGGTCGTTATGCTTGAACTCAAGGCGCATCCTAACACGCGCGCGGTAATCGACGCGTGGCGGAGCCTTGGCTCAGGCAAGCCTGCAGCGTCAGGCGCGAGCGCCGAAGACTATCCGGGACTGGTCGGCCGCCTTTTCGTGCTGCATCGACTGAGCAATGTCGATTTCTGCTTCCGCAGGGTCGGAGCGACCATCGATCAGCTTTTCGGACGCGTTCTCGCCGACCACAACTTCCTGTCTCTGTGGAAGGAGCCGGACCTGTCGCTTGTGTCCGCGGCTCTTGAAGCGGCTCGGGCGGACCGCGGCCCCGCCCTCATTCAGGCGCGCGGGGAAAGCCTTGATGGGAAGCGACTCAATCTGGAATTCGCCCTTGCCCCCCTTCTGGCCGGAGCAGAGCCCCCATCGCGATTTCTCGGCCTGTGTCAGTCTCTTTCACCTGAAAGAGCGCTCGGAGGCCGTCCGGTCAGGTCGATGAAAGTGGTCAGCCTGTATCCTCCGGCGCCGGCGCCTGATTACGCGTCCATCCGCCTCGTAAGTTCGCGATAGGACGACCCCTATCGATCCGGCGTGAAACCGGTTGTGAAGATATTTGCGATATTCAGACCGACGGGCGAGAGGATGTGCGCTCGGAATTGGCTGGGAGCTATCGGGCGAATGAGTCTCGACGGCTTGATGAGTGGCGACGGGACCAAGCCCGGGTCCGGAGCGGATCGCAGGCGGCACCGGCGCGTCCCCTGGTCAGCGGGACTCAGAGGGGTCGCTCCGGGGGGGGTGGAGTTCCATGGTCGGACCATCGAAGTCGGCGCCCGAGGCCTGAGCCTTCGCACGCGACGTCGACTTACGCCCGGAGACAGGGTGAGTCTTCATCTGGATGAAGTCGGTCGAATCGAAGCCGAGGTCGCATGGGAGCTGACCAGCACCGACTACACTCTGATTTTCAGATCGACCCCGGAAGAACAGGATCGGATCGCCGATCAGCTGACCTGGCTGATCAATCGGGACGGCCTCAGCCTTGAGGATGATCGTTCCGATCCGCGCCGAACAACCCCGGCCGACGTCACAGTCGCCTTCGACAACGGACAAGTGTCGACCTGCACGGTTCTGGACCTTTCGGTCTTCGGAATTGCGCTCTCCACCGCTGACCGGATTCCCGATTTGGGTGAAGTCGTACGAATCGGCGATCGTCTCGGAGAGTGCATCAGACACTTAGACCGCGGCTTCGCCGTCGGCTTCCATAGCGGAGCGCGACCGGCTCGTCCCTGAGCCCTGCCGTAAACGCCGTAATCCATCCCCGCGTGTCGCGCCTTTCCCTTCTGCATGACCCTATATAGGGTCATCTGGTCCGTCCGCTCCGGAGTTCGATGAGATCATGCCTTATCGCCGCGCCCTTCTCCCCTGTCTCCTCGTTTTCGCGCTTGCGGCGGCATGCACGCCGGCTCCAACCCAGGACAAGGCCGGGGCGCCGGCTACGGCGATCCCGGAAGATCCCGGTACGCCAAGCCCGGCGGTCGCAGAAATTCTCGCAGCCTCGCCGGCGGACCACTGGCGCAGACCGGACCCCAACAATCTGCTCTACATGGACTTTCCTGAGGGCCGTGTGATCATCGAAATGGCGCCGGCCTTCGCTCCCGCCCATGTGGACAACGTCCGAGCCCTCGCCCGAGAGGGCTATTTCCAGGGGGGCGCCGTCACGCGCGTTCAGGATAACTATGTTGTCCAGTGGGCGCAGGCGCTCGACCCGCCTCGCCCGCCCAAAGTGGGCAAGGAAAAGCTCAAGGCTGAGTTCACCCGGCTCCGGGACGGATCCGTACCCTTCACTGTCCTGCCCGATCCGGACACCTATGCGCCTGAAGTCGGATTTTCAGACGGCTTCCCGGCCGCTCGAGATGAAACGGAAATGTGGCTGACCCACTGTTACGGGACTGTCGGGGTCGGACGAGATAATGACGAAGATTCAGGCGGAGGCGGCGAGCTTTACGCAGTGATCGGCCAGTCCCCCAGGGGATTGGATAGAAATATCACTGTCCTGGGACGGGTCGTCCAGGGAATGGAGCATCTTGCGGCGCTGCCGCGCGGCACGGCGGATCTCGGCTTTTATGACGACCCCGGCAAGTACGTCCGATTTTCCGACATGCGGGTCGCTTCAGATGTTCCTGAGGCCGATCGAACGCCGCTGGAAATCCTCCGTACCGACAGCGAGACATTCGAGACCCTGATCAACTCCCGACGTTGGCGACGGGATGACTTCTACCATCGCCCGGTGGGTCGAATCGGGCTTTGCAACATCAATATTCCCTCTCGCTCGCCCTCCCCCTGATCATCCCGCTTGCCCTCGCCTCAAAGTAGCCCTACCCGGGCCCCCGACAGGCTTCCGAAATCGAACAAAGGATACGCCAGACGTGACCCAGTCGCTCTCCGCCATGCTGAAGACTTCCAGCGCCCAGATGCTTCCCGCTCTTGGAAACATCCTGCGAAAGGGCGCCGAGTACGCCTCGGCGAGAAATGTGCCGGAGGACGTTCTCCTCAACAGCCGCCTCTTTCCCGACATGTTCGCCCTGACGCGGCAGGTCCAGATCGCATGCGACCAGGTCACGCGCGGAGGAGCCCGTCTGGCTGGCCAGGATCTTCCCTCCTTCCCCGACATTGAGACCAGCTTCGCGGAACTCATCGAACGAACGGCGCGGGCGAACGACTTCTGTCAGGGGCTGCCGACGGACTTAATCGATGCCCGCGCAGACACCACAATCACTATCCCGATCGGCGGGGGAAACGAGTTGACGCTTCCATGCGGACGCTTCTTCACGACCTTCCTGCTGCCGAATCTCTATTTCCACTCTGCGACGGCTTACAATATCCTCCGACATAGCGGCGTAGCATTGGGGAAGAAGGACTTCCTCCAGCCCTGAAGCGCTTCATCGATCAGCCGAAGGGAACAATCTTGTTGTCGACATCGTGGCCGATGTCAGCCCGGCCGAGATAGGTCAGCCCTGATCGCCGACACCAGTGGGACGCTATCTCGTCCCCAGTGAACACGAAATCGGGCTCATTGGGCGGAACCGGGGCAAGACGGCCGAGCCTGATCCCGGCGCAGCGCCTCACGGCGGCGCTTGAGGTCAGATGAAACATCGCGCGATCGATCCGGTACATGTGCTCTCCAACATCCTCCAGCTGAAGAACCAGCCCGTTTAGATCCGGCTCCAAAGTGGTTCCGAGGAGGTGAGACAAAACTGTGATATTGAAGGCGATCGAGGGGCGCCCGTCGGCTGCGTCCGGCTCCAGGCCCTTCCGATCATCATCAACGAGCCACGACAGTGCTCGTCGGACCGCCTCCTCCCCACCCTCACGAATAAGGTCGACCGGCATCGGTCCGTGAGCAAGACGACGGAACCCGGCCTTGAAAAGGCCGGCGAGCAGAAAGCCTGCATCCGAATACCCCAGCCACTTCTTTTGGGATGCGTGGACGTCAAGACCCGAGAGCACCTCCTCCGCGATCCGGCACGCGCCATACCCCCCTCTGGCGAACCAGATCGCATCCAGAGACGGATCATTGGCGAGCTCCAGAACCGCCCCCTTACGCTCATCGTCTGATCCGGCGAAATGACCGCTCGAAGCGAAGCATTGAGGATGAAAGACGAGTTCGACCCGCCGACCATAGGTATCGTCGGCCACCCGGACCGCGCGCTCGGCGAGATCGGGAGTAAGCCTCCCCCCCGGAGCGCACAAGCCGATACGAACCTTCTTTTCACTTGACCCGCGGGCCGGCGAGACCAGATTGCCGTTCATGTCAGATTCCTCGTCATCACCCACCGCAACAGATCCAACCCGAGCCTATTTTCTCTGCGGCGTCGGCGGTAGCGGAATGTTGCCGCTCGCGCTCATTCTTCGCGCCCGGGGCCATGAGGTGGCGGGCTCAGACCGATCCCTCGACGCCGGTCGGACCTCGGAGAAATTCTCGTTTCTGGAGAAACGAGGCGTCCGGCTCTATCCTCAGGATGGAAGCGGGCTGACACGTCCAGACCAGATCCTCGTGACATCAGCGGCGGTAGAGGACACTGTTCCCGATGTAGCGGCGGCCGGAAGGCTGGGCTGCCGGCGCATGACCCGCGCAGAGCTCCTCGCCGAGCTTCTCAACAAGGCCCCGCTCAGCATTGCGGTCGCGGGAACGTCTGGAAAGTCGACGACGACCGGAATGATCGGTTGGATCCTCTACGCCCTGAGGCAGGATCCGACGATCATGAACGGGGCGGTGATGAAGAATTTCGTATCGGGAGATTCGCCCTTCGCCTCGGCCATCGTCGGAGAAGGAAGGATTTTCGTGAGCGAGGTGGACGAAAGCGACGGATCCATCGCGCTCTACTCCCCGTCTGTCGCCGTGCTCAACAACATCGCCCTAGATCACAAGACGATGGACGAGTTGAGACTTCTGTTCTCGGAGTTTCTGAAGCGCTCTGAAAAAGTCGTTCTCAATCTGGACAATGAGGAAACGAGGGCTCTCGCAGTCGGGCGGGACGCCTCCCATTGCCTGACCTACTCCCTCGAGGATCCGTCCGCCTCCCTTTACGGACACGACATCGTTTCAGCCCCGGACGGCATGTCATGCCTCGTGACCGAAGCAGAAACAGGTCAGGTGGTGAGGGTCTGCCTGCAGACGCCGGGACGGCACAACCTCTCAAATGGCCTCGCCGCTCTTGCAGCTGCGCGAGCCTGCGGAATCGGACTTCGGGATGCGGCGAACGCTTTGATGAACTTCACAGGCATTCGCCGTCGCCTGGAGATCGCGGGCGTGGCGCGCGATATTACGGTGATCGACGATTTCGCGCACAATCCGGACAAGATAGCCGCCACCCTCGCCACCCTTCGCACATTCAGGGCCCGCCTGCTCATCATGTGGCAGCCGCACGGCTTCGGTCCGCTCAGACAGATGAAATCGGCATTTGTCGAAGGCTTCCTGCGGGATATGGCGCCGCGCGACATCCTGCTGATGCCTGAACCTGTCTATCACGGCGGAACAGTGGATCGATCCGTCAGCAGTCAGGATGTGACGGAAGCGATCTCCGCTGGAGGACGCACCGCCCTGGCAATGCCCGATCGCGAGGCCTGTCGGCGAAAGCTTCTGCAACTCGCCCAGCCTGGAGACATCATTCTCATTATGGGCGCCCGCGACGACACCCTCAGCGAATTCGCCGCATCACTGGTCTCGGACCTGAACGATCCGACAGGAAGATGACCTGACCGGACGCCCCATTTCGGAGCGCTGCTGCTGGTGTCTCAGCGTCCGCCAAGCTTTTTTTCAAGTTCTTCGAGACGGGCTCGCAACACGCTCAGCTCGTCAGCCTCCGAGGATTTCCCCTCCCCCTGAGATGGAGGTTCACGAGCCGGAGCGACAGGCTCGCCCCCCGCCGGCGGGCGCTGCGTCCAGGCCGACGGACCGGCAGCCTGGCTCCAAAGGCTCGCAAGACGCTGCTGATGCTGACGCTGAAGATCCTGCATGGCGGCAGGATCAAAGACCGACCATGGCTGCGAAAAACTGTTCGTCATCTGATTGGTGATCTGCTCCTGCTGAGCGCGCATAAACGCCATGGACTGCTCAAAAAGTCCTGTCATCATCTCAGAGGCCTTGCTTTGGTGCATGCGGATCATATCCATCATCAGATCAGACGACAGCATAGCCTGATCCGACCGGTTTTCCTGCTCCATGATAATCTGGAGAAGAACCTGACGGGTGACATCCTCACCGGTCTCAGTATCTTCGACACGAACCGTCGCGCCCTTACGAATGAGCTCAGCGACATCCGGCAAACGGACATAGCTGCTCGACGACTTATTGTAGAGCTTTCGGCTTGGATACCGCCTCAGCTCTATCGTGGCCTGATCCGTCATATTCGCCTCTCCGTGCGCCCGTTCTGCGACCCGCTCACCGCGTCAGCCAGTCGCCTACAGCTCCGTAAAACTGCTGAGGCTGATCTAGCATAAGATAGTGTCGGGCGTCATCGATCCTGAGGCGCCGGCAGTTCGGATGACGTGCGTAAGACGAGAGATACGTCTGATCCAGAACCGCTCGCGGCACAGGCGCCCGCCCATCGTGCGCATAGACGACATCCAGACTGGCTCTCATCGACGCAAGATCCGTGCGCAGATCAGTGACCATCACCTCCGCCATCACATCCGCCACCATCATCCGGTCTGACGCGAGGCTCCAGCCCGCCACACGCTCCCTCATCTCAGGCGCAGTCACGAGACGCTCGCATGTGCGCCGAAGACCCTCGGCATACATATCCGCGTCAGCCGCCATGAAACGCCGTCGGGCGACATCAGCCAGACCAAGAGCCGTCGCAGGTGTCAGAAAAGGCGAGATCAGGGATGAAAAAAAAGCAGGCGTGTCAGCCACAAGAACCTGCTTGACGGCGTCGGGCTCGACAATCGCCGTCATCATGGCAGCCAAGCCTCCCATTGAGTGACCGACGATCGCAGCGTCTCCCGCGGTTCGCTCACGAATATAACTCGCGAGTTCTGCGGCCAGGGGTCGAAGAAAATCTCCGCGCCGCCGACCTGCCGGCGGCGCCAGACCTGAAAATCCGCGAATCTGAACCAGATGAACCCGCACCCCTGAGCCGAGGCGCTCCAGGGCGCCGTCCCAGCACTCGGCGGAAGCTGCGAGACCATGGACGAAGACCACATCCCGGCCGCGCCCCTCCGTGCGCACACGAAACAGATGTCCCTCGCGCCAATCCGCGTCAGGCTTCCGGAACCAGCTGAACAGCTTCATCCTCTCGTCCCGCCTACGCTCGGAGACGACCGCAGCGACGGCGGCGTTGCCGTTCCCTCCCTTAAGTCATCGTCGATAACTTTGGTATAGTTCTTTGAGCCTGAGGCGACGGATGGTACCATTCCGGCCTGACAGGGAGCCGGGCGTCCATGGAGCACCAGGGGGGGATGAGCGCCTCAAACGCGTTCGAACTGGGACAGAATTTTCAGCGGATCAATCTTCTGCTTCAGCGTCTGGTGGTGGCCCTGTCACGCCGTGAGCTGCGCAACCCGGGTGTCGAGGGACCGGGACAGTCCTTTCTCATGAAAGCGGCGATGACCCAGGCCGCCAGCCTCTGGTCGAACCCGATGAAAGCCCTCACCGCCCAGATGGAGTTCTGGCGGAACACGGCGGACCTTTACGCTGAGCTGACCCAGGCCATGCTCAGCGGAGGACGCCATTCAGCGGCGCAGCCGGAAAAGGATGCACGGTTCAGCGACGAAGACTGGGAGCGTCACCCCTTTTTCTACTATCTGAAGCGCCAGTACCAGATCATGAGCGCTTATCTGGAGACCCTCGCCGAGGGAGCTGAAGATGAGGACGACCCCCACCATTCTGAACAGGTTCACTTCTTCACCCGGCAACTGGTCGACATGTTCGCCCCGTCGAATTTTCTCGCCTCCAATCCGGTCGCGATCCGAAAGGCCGTTGAAACAAACGGGGCGTCGCTGGTGGAGGGGCTTGAGAACCTGGTGAAGGACCTCGAGCGCTCCGGCGGCGATCTCCTTGTCACGCTTTCAGACCCAGAGGCGTTCCGCGTCGGGGAGACGCTCGCCGTTTCCAATGGCGCGGTGGTGCACGAGACCGATCTGTTCCAGCTGATCCGGTATGACGCGACCACGGAAAAGGTCTACTCACGACCGATCCTCTTCATACCTCCGTGGATCAACAAGTTCTACATTCTGGACCTGCAGCCTAAGACTTCGATGGTGAAATGGCTCACCTCTCAGGGCTTCACAGTCTACATGGTCAGCTGGCGTAATCCGGGTGAGGAGATGCGCGACTGGGGCCTGGACACCTATGTGTTCGACGGGGTGCTCAGTGCGGCTGAAACAGTCGACAGGATTTCGGGCGGAGAGGGATGCAACATCGTCGGCTACTGCATCGGGGGCACGACGCTGGCCATCGCTCTTGCCTGGATCGGACGGAACCCCGCCTCCTCTCCGATCAAATCGGCGACCTTCTTCACGGCCCTTACTGACTTTGAGGACCCCGGTCCTCTCAAAGTGTTCATCGACGAGAGCTTCGTCGGCGGGATCCTCCTCGAAGCGGGCAGAAAAGGGTATCTCGATCAGCGCATCATGGCGCGGACCTTCAGCTATCTGCGCCCCAACGACCTGGTGTACGGACCCGCGGTTAAGGCCTATCTGCTGGGAGAGCCGCCGCCGAAATTCGATCTTCTGTTCTGGAATGAGGATTCCACCCGTCTGCCTGAACGGATGGCCCGCGAGTACCTGACCCATCTTTACCGGGACAATGACCTCGCGCTCGATCGCTTCCCGCTTAAGGAAAGCCGCATCGGCCTCGGCGACATCAAGACGCCGCATTATGTGGTCGCATGCGAAAAGGACCACATCGCTCCGTGGAGGGCCTCGTTCAAGGGACTGGCCCGCGCTGGCGGCGACGGTCGTTTCGTTCTGGCCCAGAGCGGACACATCGCGGGCATCGTGAACCATCCCGATCGCCGGAAATATGGGTATTGGGTGAGTAACGACACCCCGAACGACCTCGACGCATGGAAAGCTGGCGCGGAGCCCCATGAGGGCTCCTGGTGGCCGGACTGGACCCGATGGCTCTCCCGCAGATCCGGTCGCAAGCAGGCGGCGTCATGGCCCGAAACCCTGCCCCGTATCGAACCGGCGCCGGGTCGGTATGTAACGGAATAGGCGCACGACGCCGTCCGGAGACCCTATTATCGCACTTGCGGCAAAATTTCTCTTGCCTTTGCCGCGACGCGGCATTATAAGTTGGCCAACGTCGCAAGAGGATGTCTGCCATGAACCCGATGACCGAGATGTTCGACTTCAACAAGAACATGGAGGCTTTCGCCAAATTCTATCCCGATATGGCGGGTGCGCCGCCGGTCAAGGCGATGGCGGACATGGCGGAAAAGTATCGGACAGTCACGCTCGAGGCGATGAACCGCAATATGGAGCTGACCACGGCCTGGATGCGGGACGCGGCGCGCGATGCTGCGACGCTCATGACCGCCGACACCAGCCCAGACGCATACGCGAGGAAGGCCGGAGAAATGGCGACCAGCGCCATTCAGGACCTGCCCGCACGTCTCATGGCCTACGCTGATGTCGCTCGAAAGGCGCAGGCGGGTCTTATGGAAACGGTTCTGCCCGCAGCCGCTCGACCGGCCGAATCGGCTTCGGAGGCTCCCAAGCCGGCTCGGCCCGCTCGGAAAACTGCTTAAGACGGTCTCCCCGGCCTCGGACCTGGTCCGGGCTCAGGGTGGCTCTCGACGCCGCATAAACCGCCCGCGCCTAAACGGCCTCGGGCGGTTTTTCCTTGTTTCGAGACAACCCGGATCGTCAGGCCGCGACGAAGGTCCCGCTTGCCCCTCCGGACTTCTCGACAAGACGGACATCCTCGATACGCATGGCTCGATCAACCGCCTTGAGCATGTCGTAGATGGTCAGGCAGGCGATGGAAACGGCGGTCAAAGCTTCCATTTCGACCCCTGTAGGGCCTGTCGTGGCGACTTCGGCCTCAACTGTGAAGCCATCCCCATCCGCGCTTTCATGGACCCGCACCTTGACGCTCGAGAGCAGAATAGGATGACACATAGGGATAAGGTCCGATGTCCGCTTCCCGGCCATTACGCCCGCAATCTCAGCGACCGCCCGAACGTCGCCCTTTCCCCGACCTGACCGTGCAAGATCGAATGCGGCCGAACTCATCCGGATACGACCCATCGCCCGGGCTCGTCGGTGCGTGGCGGGCTTATCCGACACATCGACCATCTTCGCGCGGCCATCGGCGTCGATATGCGTGAGTTGTCCTGTCATCTCGTCAGTCCCCGTCATCTGAGGCTAGCATGGTCTGAACTTCCCCGGCGCGCCAGCCCCTCTGGAACCGGTCTGAGCCGCTAAACCCGTCCAGCGCCGCTGAAGCGGCTTCTTCGCGAGAGGATATAGATATGATCCGCATGGCCTCGCTCGATCGGGCTCAGACCCTGGCGATCGAACACGCGGCGCGGCGCAAGACCCCGGTGGAGACGATAGCTCTCACGAGGGCGGAAGGCCGGCGTCTGGCCCAACCAGTCAGAGCGGCCCTCTCCCAGCCCCCCGCGTCGGTCTCAGCAATGGACGGCTACGCAGTCCGCTTTCTCGACATGCAGCCGGGTGCGCGGTTGCAGGTCGTAGGCGAATCGAGAGCGGGCGCTCCATTTGAGGGAGCGATCGCACCGGGACAGGCGGTAAGGGTTTTTACCGGGGCCTGGACCCCCGCGGGCGCCGACCACGTCCTCATTCAGGAAGACGCCCAACGGAACGGCGATACCCTGATCGTCGCCAGCCCCCAGGGGGCTCCCGGATCGATCCGCCGTCGCGGCAGGGACTTCAGCGAAGGAGACGAACTTATTCCCTCAGGCTTTATGATGACCCCGGGGGCGATCGCCCTGGCGGCGGCTGGAAACGCAGCCGTTCTGGACGTGCACGCCAGACCTGTGATCGCCGTTCTCTCCACCGGAGATGAACTTACGCCGGTCGGTAGGACGCCCTTGCGAGGACAGATCATAAACTCCATCGCCCCCGCCTTGTGCGCGCTGATCGAACGCTGGGGAGGAAGCGCCTTGGAACTTGAAACCGCGCGAGATGAAGAAGGAGACGTTCGCCAGCGCCTTTCGACGCCGTGCGACCTCGTGGTGTCCATCGGCGGAGCCTCCGTTGGCGACTATGATATCGTCAGACCCGCCTTCGCAGCCGAAGGCTACGAGCCGATTTTTGAAAAAGTCGCTGTGAAGCCGGGCAAGCCGACATGGTTCTCCGCAAGACCCGATCGACTCGCCCTGGGACTTCCGGGGAATCCTGCAGCCGCCATGGTCACCGCTCAGCTGTTCCTTCGCCCGGTGATCGTGGCGATGACAGGCGGACATGAGCCGCGCCCGCCTGCAGCTCACGCCGTCCTCCAAGGCGACCTGCCAGCTGCGGGCGGACGCGAGGAGCTGCTTCGGGCGGTTATGTCATCGGATGCAGAAGGGCGACTTCATGTGCGTCCGGCGGATGATCAGGACAGCTCGCTCCTGAACCCCTTCCTCGTCGCGGACGCCCTCATTCGTCGACAACCCGGACAGCAGGCCGCAAAAGACGGCGATATTGTCGAGATCCTGCGACTTCTCTGAGCCCAACAGGCTCATCGCCCGCTGCCCAGGATTCTCGGGCGGCAAATTCCCAATCATCGTTGACGGCTGTCAACGTCGCGACGACGCGGAGAGGTCATCCTCAGCTTTTAGGAGGAGCCATCATGTCTGTCGCCAAAGTGATCGAGATCTGCGCCTCATCCCCGAAGAGCATCGAGGACGCCGTTCAGGCCGGCATCAGCCGGGCTAGCGAGACTATCGAGCGAATCCAGGGCGTGTGGGTGCAGGATATAAAGGCTGAAATCGAAAACGGACGGATCGCTCAATGGCGGGTCAATCTCAAAGTGACGTTCGTGCTCAACTAGATCCGGCTCGCCTAAGCGGTATTCAGACGGTCGGGGCCCCGTTTGGCGGGGCGCTGCCCTCGGCGTTAGGCCCCCCAGAAGATTCCGCATGCGCCGCTTCCAGGGAAATCTTGTCGGCTGCGGCGGCGTCCGCCCAGATCTCGAGAGCGCGCATCATGGCCACCAGCCAGCTGATCAGGTCGAGAAACAGAGCGCTCGACCACACGAAGATGATGACGATCAGAAGACTTGAAAGAACGATCGCCGCCATCGCAGTCAGGCGCGCCTTAAGCCACTTGCCGGTCCAGAAGCCCTCGTTTTTTTTCTCCGCCAGCAGAGCCTCAACTTCGGCCTTCCTGTCCGAAAGAGCCTGCTCGGCCTGCTCGCGGGCCCCCTCGACAGAAACAGCTTCCGCTTCCGCGAGCTGAGCCGCGTCCGCTTTGGAAAAGCTCGTTCGGGCAAGGTCAATGTAACGCCCCAGCACCCGACGATAATCCTCGCAATCGGCCGTTTCGAAGCCGGTAAACTCGGGCCCCGGACAAAGAGAGAGTTCACCTTCAACCGTGCCTGCGATGGCATCGATATCTTCAAGGCTGACGGCTTCCTGAAGTTGCTGGATGATTCCGCCGCTGTAAGCAGCATTATCGGAAAACGCCTTCAACGCCGCACCCGCAGCATCGCTCTGTCGTCGAGCCTCTTCGGAAGCCTTTCGTGCGCGCTCCTGAAAGTCGGGTGCGGCCGTCTCAGCAACCTTTTCTTCGGCCTCGGTGATCGAAGCCTGAGCGAGCTTTATCTGTTCGTTCCGCTCAGCCTCGCGCTCAATTTCAGACTTCGGGTAGAGCGACATTACGCCCGCTGACGCTCCCGCTGCTACGATCAGCAGGCAGGCGATAAGAACAAGGAAGTAGTAGATGTCGCTGATCTTCTTGAGCGTGAAGACGCGCGAACCCGCGAGCGTCGCGTCGTCCGCTTCAGCTCCCAGGATGACATTCACAGCTCGCCGGAGAAAGATGAAAGGCGTCGTGAAGATGGCGCAGAAAACCCGCCACAGGGCGAGCAGGACCTCGATCATGCGCCCCTGGCTCAGAAGAGCGACAAACAGCGCCGCTGACACGAGGAACATGACGCCGGTCAACCAGAGATTATCCTGCGCCAGCTCGAAAATATCCGTCACCGTTTCCATGACGCAGCCACTCCCCTTCAATGAGCGCCTGTCGCCGACGCTTCCTTCTGGATGACACTAGCGGGAACCCCGGCCCGGGGTCCAGAAGCGACCCGTATCCCGCCTCTCCAGACGCCATAATGAGCCCTTGAGCAGCTGCACGCACTCACCGCCTCTGTGAGCGCGCCGCCCTGTCGGCAGGAGGCCGGCCAGGGACGTGGATAAACGTCGGTTATCTGGTGGGTTCGCCCGGCCGGTAGGAAAGTCACGTTTCGTTTGCGGGCCTCGACGTTCCCGAAAACCCGCCGGAGGACCGCCCGCCGCGCGAGATCTGGCGGGAGACATTCATCGGGTACATGCCCCGCAAGTCAACGAGCATGCGACCGGCTTTGGTGCGGGCGGCCGGAATCGAACCGGCACGGGTCTCCCCTACGGATTTTCGTACCACTTCGACTTTCGCCGCCCCTGCCGTCGGGCCATCAGGCCCGGCGGCCGGTTCGTGGTCTGGACTATCCCTTCGCCTTAGTCGTCTCCGACCTTAGGCGCTGCCCGTCTAGTCTCTACACCTTCCCTTCAGCTCAGGAGCGAAGGGCTTGGCTCGGGATCGCCATCTGACAGGGTTCCCCGAATTTGAGCAGTTCTGCACCGGATGTTTCCAGCCGGGCACTCAAGTCGTTCAAGTCCGTTGCGTCTACCAGTTTCGCCACGCCCGCACGGGCGTGTTTATACCCGCACCCGGCTCCTGCGCCAATGGCGAGACCGCGGGGGAATGGAGGACTGAGCGGAAGAAGGGTTTTCGGATGTCGGCCGGGGAGCTATAAACCTGCATGATCGTCTCTCGCCCTCGCCGCCGTCTCTGTGCAGTCCTTCTAGCCGTGGCGTATCTCGTTCCTGCGGAAGGGCATGGACAACAGCCCTCCGCAACGCAGGTCGAGCCGAAACCGGCCCCATCATTCGAAAGCCTGATGGAACTTGCCGGCGTCCTGGGCGAGGCCCATGCGGCGCGATCGGCCTGCGCCGGCGAAGATGATCAGACCTGGAGAGGGTACATGCAGCAGATGCTCGACCTCGAAGGCCCCTCCGGATCAAATCGGGGAGCTCTTACAAGCGCCTTCAATCAGGGCTACAGGCGCCAGATCCGGATCACCCCCTCATGCTCGCCGGAAACCCGGGCTCAGGAAGCGGCGATCGCCGCCCGCGGACGCGCGCTCTCGGACCGGATCGCACGCGACTATCTCGGCTGAAACCGAGGCGCTCCGGGCTCAACCCGGAACCAGAGCGGCGATGAGCCTGGGTCCACGGGTGTTCATGGCTCTCCGGAAAGCGTCGTCAAACGCTTCTGCAGTCACAGCCTCCTCCGCGGGAACGCCCATAGCCTCCGCAAGCTTCACCCAGTCGATCTCCGGCGCATCGAGGCTCAGCATTCCGGAGGCGGCGGGTCCGGGCGCACCCGCGCCTGTTCGGGCGAGTTCGATCTTCAGGATCCGGTATGAGTGATTGACGCACACGACGGTGACGATATCCAGCGCCTCTCGCGCCATCGTCCAGAGCGACTGGACCGTATACATCCCTGCCCCGTCACCCGTCAGACAGACTGTTTTCGCCTCAGGGCGAGCGATCGCCGCACCGATAGCGACAGGCATGCCCTGACCGATCGCGCCGCCTGTCTGCGCCAGCCAGTCGTGGCGGGCTGCGCCGATGGTGGCGAGATAGACAGGAAGACCGGCTGTCACTCCGTCATCAGATATGACGGAGTTTTCCGGCAAATGCCTCGAAATGCTGGCGCCTATTGTGTGGGCGTTGAGTTTTCCTGAGGGCGCAGGCGAAATTGAGCGTTCAGGGGCCGGCGCGGCGGTATGAGCGCCGATCGCATCGGCCAGCCGCTGAAGGGTGTCCGCGCTGTCCGTATCGGGACCGCCGAGGTCAATGATCGTCGCCCCTTCAGGGGACAACGCTCCGGGAGTGTTGGGATAGGCGAAAAAAGCGACAGGAGGCTTGGTGCCGCTGATCACGAGGAGATCAACGCCTGAAAGATCCTCAATCGCGGCTTCGGCAAAATATGGCAGGCGAGCAGGAGCAAAGCGTCCGGCGCCGCGAGCCTGCCTCCCGACAAATGTGTCGCACACAACCCGCACGCCACTCCCCTGGAGCCGTGCCAGAGCCGAGAGCCCGCTGTCCAGCAGAGCAGAACCGTTCACAAGAAGCGCTGGCCGTTTCGCACTGCGAAGGGCGTCAACCGCACGGGTGATCGCGCTCTCCTCCAGACGCTGCAGCGGTGCAGGGGTGCGGGGCGCTGCAAGTCTGGCCCCGCGGGTCCAGGCGATATCGGCAGGCAGGATCAGAGAAACCGGCCCAGGCGCAGGTCCGTAGCTCTCGGCAAACGCCTCGGCCGCCAGCTCGCCCGCATCTTCCAGTCGGTCGGCTGATCGCAGCCAGCGGGAGTTCGGCGCAGCGAGAGAGACTATATCCGAGGCCAGGGGCGCATCGAGCGCTCGGTGACCGAGCGCATGGTCTCCGATCAGATTGATCATGGGGGTGAAAGCGCGCCGTGCATTATGAATGTTGGCCCCGCCGTTGAGATAGCCCGGCCCGAGATGAAGCAGAGTAACGGCCGGACGGCCGCTTACCCGCGCGAAACCGTCTGCAGCGCCTGTAGCGACCCCCTCGAAAAGACAGAGCACCGAGCGGATATTCGGCTCACGATCAAGCGCCGTCACGAGATGCATCTCGCTCGTGCCGGGGTTGGCGAAACAGGCGGTGACGCCGCATGCGGCCAGAGTTCCGACAATCGCCTCGGCTCCGGTAAGCTCTCCCTTATCCGTCTCGCTCACAGCGTCCTCCAGAGGCGGTTTCGAACAGGCGGGAAGGTATACGCCGTGGACCAGCGCGCAAGCGACCCGGAGAAAACTTGAGACGGGTGCAAATCGACCCGGGGCCGACGCTGACTTGGGGAACGTCAACTCTTTCCGAACGCTGCGGGCTGAGGGAGCTCGGCCCTGGGGATTTCGGAACCAGGCGGCGCAGACTGATAAGCGCTGGAACGGGCCTCGCAGAACCCGAAAAGATAGATCAAAAGCGCGGACCCTGGACAAAAAAAGGGCGGCCATTGAGGCCGCCCTTTTCCATCACCCGCGCCCTTGCAGAGCGTCTCTTCTAAACCTTGAACGGCCTGATGATCCGTATGTATCCCGCAACCTGCGAATACGACCGGAAGATCAGACGTCGAACTCGTCGCCGTACATGTCCCCCATCAGGAACCCTTCGGCGGACGTGAACAGCTTGCAGACATAGACCAGCACAGCCCCCACGATCACGCTCCAGTGAAGGGTCGGCGAACTGGCCGCTTCAACCATCATGTCCCACATGTCCAGCTCTCCTCCCGCGGACTTGAGGTTGGTCTATCTCAAGCCTTTTAAGAAACCCTGACCCAAACCTTTCCAAGATATGACCTGAGACGAATTTATGGCCCGACAACGACGATTTCCCGTCGGCTCCGGCCGGTTTTCATATCCGCGTGCGCCAAGGATCCCCCTCAGGCGGTGAAGACTTGCGAGGCCTGGCCGAACAGTGGCAGTGGAGGGTCGTCGCAAGAGGAAGGTGAAATCCTTGGCCAGCGCTCCCGGAAGCCGCACGCGACCGACACGGATCGCCCCAGGGGCACCGCCGCGGGCGTGGCAGCGCATGCTCTCCGGGCGGCGCCTCGACCTTCTCAATCCGTCACCTCTGGACATTGAGATCGCGGACATCGCTCATGGGCTGGCGCGAGTGGCCAGATGGAACGGACAGACGAACGGGGATCACGCATTTTCGGTCGCTCAGCATTCAATTCTCGTTGAAAGCCTTCTGCCGGCGTTCTGGCCGCGCGCGAGCCTGAAGGATCGCCTCGGCGCCCTGCTTCACGACGCGCCGGAATACGTGATCGGAGATATGATTTCTCCGTTCAAGACTGCGCTCGGAGTGGATTACCGGCGGTTTGAAGATCGCCTCGCCGGCGCCATTCGCCTGCGCTTCGGGCTGGCGGCAGACATGTCGGCGGACGCCCACTTGCGGATAAAGAAGGCTGACCGGGCGTCGGCTTACTATGAGGCGACGTCCCTGGCCGGATTCAGCTCGCAGGAAGCGGTCGAGTTATTCGGCTCCCCCCCTGCCGGTCCGGTTCCGGATATGACGCCCCTTTCCCCCGTAGAGGCGCAATCGGCCTTTCTCGAACGATTCAATGAGTTGATGGTCGCCATCGACGCTGCAGGATAAGAAGGCTGACGTTCATGACGATATGGGTGTCCTCACTCGCCAAGGTCCACGGGCTGGCGGAACGTCACGCTCCGTCGATGATCGTGAGCCTGCTGAGCCCCTACGACGCCTTCCCGTCCTTCCCCGATCACGCGCCCGAACGCCATCTCAAGGTGGCTGTCCATGATATCGCCTCGGATATCGGCGACTGGAAAGCTCCAGGTCGTAGCGACGCGGAGCAGCTTGTCCGGTTTCTTGCTGAGTGGGATCTGCAATCCCCGCTCCTCGTGCATTGCTGGGCAGGCATCAGCCGCTCCAGCGCGACGGCGTTCATCGCAGCCTGTCTTCACAATCCGGGGGTTGACGAAGCGGATATCGCCAGAGCCGTCCGCGCGGCATCGCCGACCGCCTCCCCCAATGTCCGGCTGGTTGGGCATGCGGACGATATTCTGGGCCGTCAGGGTCGGATGAACGCAGCGGTGACGTCAATCGGCAAAGGTCTGGCGGCGGAGGAGGCCCATCCGTTCTCCATCCCGTCGATCTTCTCCAGTCCATCAATCGGCCGTCCATGACCACACCCCTCGCCGTCGGCCTCAATGCTGTCATCGTGGCGGCCGATACCGAAACGCCCTACGCGCTGATCACGCAGAACGCCCACGGCAGTCCCGGACTGCCTCACGGGCGGTTCGACCCTGCAGGCCATCGCACCTTTGAACGGGCCCTTCGCGAATGGGTCCAGGAACAGACCGGCTTCGAACTCGGCTACGTCGAACAGCTCTACACTTTTGGAGATTACGGACGCGAACTTCCACAGGCGGACCTCGAAGACGCGCCACCAAACGCGCGCCTCGTCTCTGTGGGCTATCTCGGCCTGACGCCCGAACGCACCGACATATCGGCATTCAGAGCGGTCTGGCGGGACTGGTATCGCTTTTTCCCATGGGAGGATCATCGCAAGGGCCGGCCCACGCTGATCGCGGACACGATCGCGCCGGCCCTGGAATCATGGGCGGGAGGCGATGAGCAGCGAATCGACCGGATGCGCCTCGCATTCGGCCTTCATGGACGCCCCTGGATCGAAGAAAACACCCTTGAACGTTATGAGCTCCTTTATGAGGCCGGCCTCGCAGGAGAGGCGGTCCGCGACCGATCGGCGCCTGAGAGCGCCGCTGGTCCCTCGCCCTCGGTTTTCGGGGAACCGATGATCTCAGACCATCGCCGAATACTCGCAACCGCGATCGGTCGGCTTCGGGGCAAGATCAAGTACCGTCCCGTCGTCTTCGAGCTCACTCCGGAGACCTTCACCTTGTCCGAGCTTCAAAGGACGGTCGAAGCCCTTCTCGGCCAGCCGCTTCACAAACAGAACTTCCGCCGCGCCCTTGACCGTTCGGCGCTTGTTGAAGGGCTAGGCCGACAGTCCACCGCAACTGGCGGACGCCCAGCCGAACTCTTCCGCTTCCGACGCGAGACCGTGCGCAGAGGGATCGCTCTGGGCGTGCCCACACCGCGCGCATGAAGAACCGGAACGAGCCGCATCCCTGATACGCGGTTAAGAGGCGCATCTGTCGCTCGGACCTTGACGCCGAGACGGTTTTATGGCCTGTTATGCTCATTATGAGTTTAACAGGCGCCGACGTCGCCGCCGCCTGTGGGAGTAGCGAGCCCCTCGCATGTGGGGCGTTTTTTTAGGCCTCATTTATACTCAAAGTGAGCATAAGTGACGCCTCACGGTACGGAGACCCGCTCATGTCCCTGATCCTCGACGCACGCCCGGGCCGCATCAATCCTGCCGCCGAGCGAGGGCTCGTCTACGACGAGACAGTTCGCCAGCGCACCGACGCCCTTTATCCCCTGGTCAGCGATCTTGTGACCCCTATGGAATGGCCAGCCCTCGCGCCGCTCATCGACGGCATCCGCCGGCTGAAAGCCGAACGCGGAGCCGTGGTTCTCGCACACAACTACATGACGCCGGATATTTTCCGGCTCATTGGCGACTTTCGCGGAGACAGCCTGCAGCTCGCCATGGAAGCGGCCGCCACCGACGCTCCGGTAATCGTCCAGGCCGGGGTTCATTTCATGGCGGAGACTTCCAAGATTCTGTCCCCGGAAAAGACAGTTCTGATTCCCGACATGCGCGCAGGGTGCTCCCTCGCCGCCTCGATCACTGGCGCCGATGTGCGGCTGATCCGGCAGGCATGGCCCGGAGTGCCGATATGCACCTATGTCAACACCTCGGCGGAGGTGAAGGCCGAAAGCGACATCACCTGCACATCCTCAAACGCCATCCAGGCGGCCGAGCACATCGCTCGCGAATGGGGAGTGAAGCGAGTGATCATGATCCCCGATGAGTTCCTCGCCCGGAACGTGGCCGCGAATACCGACCTTTCGATCATCGCATGGCGCGGACGCTGCGAGGTGCACGAATCGTTTTCGGGGCGAGACATCGCCGAAATTCGGGCCGCCCATCCTGGGGTAACGGTTCTCGCACACCCCGAATGTCCGCCGGATGTGCTCCAGGAGGCCGACTTTGCGGGGTCAACCTCGGCAATCTCGCACTTTGTGAGAGAGCGCTCGCCACGTAAGGTGGTGTTGCTCACCGAATGTTCGATGAGCGACAACATCGCTGCGGATAACCCCGGCGTGGAGTTCCTTAAGCCATGCAACCTTTGCCCCCACATGAAGCGGATTACAGCCGCCAACATCTACGATGCGCTGCACGACATGAAACATATCGTCGAGGTGGACGAGGACATCCGCATCCGGGCCCGGCGCGCAATCGAGGCGATGCTGGCCCTGCCGCGGCCGACCCGGCCGGCGGCCTTTCTCAGAGGCCGCCCGCCAGTCCCCGTGGAGCTGATATGACAAAATCCAGCCGGCGGGGACATGCCAGTCGGGGGCGTATTCTGAGGACCGTCGCTCTTGCGGTCGGCTTGACCGTCTCGGCGGCGGCGCTGTCGCCGGCGCTGGCCGCGGACGACATCGCCGGAGACTGGCTGTTCGACACCAGCAATTTCAACGGCGACTGCAAGATCAAAGGTTTCATGACCTTTCGTCCGACAGGCCTGCGCAACACGTACACCTGCACCTTCGAATCCGAGCAGATCTGCGGGAAGGAGAATTATGTGCAGTACATAAGAGTGCGCCAGTCATGCACCGCCCAGCGGGTCGGCAGCCGGGTAGCGATCAAGAGCGAAGTGGTCAAGGTCCTCGAACATAAACCCCCTCTGCCGGCGGGCGTTCCGCCCGAAGAGGTCTATCTCGCCGACAACTTCATCGTCTCCCTCTCCAAGAACCTGAAAGAGATGCTCGGCGGCCACTATGACGCCCAGCGTCAGCTGGCCGCGCGGTTCTGGCGCGACATCGACCTCATTTCCTGATCCGGAAAGCCTTCATGCCCGCCTCCCGCCACAGCGTTTCGTCATGACCGGAGAGCCGGACATTCTGATTTGCGGAGGCGGTCTCGCAGGACTTTTCCTGGCCCTGCGCCTCGCGCCCCGGCGCTGCCGGCTGATCGCCCTGGCGCCCCTGGGCGAAGCGGCCGCAACCGCGTGGGCTCAGGGGGGGCTCGCCGCAGCTCTGGCGCCCGAGGACCATCCCTCGCGTCATGCTCTCGATACCGTCGCCGCCGGCGCAGGACTTGTAGACCCCATCGTCGCCAGACTGATCGCAGAGAGCGGGCCGGATCGTGTCCGCGACCTCCTCGCACTCGGCGTGCCGTTCGATCGAACAGCCGATGGCGAGCTGGCCCTGTCTCTGGAGGCCGCGCACTCATGCGCTCGGGTGGCGCGCGTGTCAGGCGATCTTGCGGGACGCGCGATTATCGAGGCCCTGATTTACGCCGCCGAAACGGCGTCCCATATCGAGATCCTCGCCCCCATGAAGGCGCTCAGCCTGCTTCAGGACGACAATGGGCGGATCTGCGGCGTCCTGGCCCAGGCGCCCGGCGCTGATCCGGTATCATTGCACGCCGCCGCGACGGTTCTGTGCGCCGGCGGTTCCGGCGGCCTTTACTCGATCACAACCAACCCGCGCACTGCGCGGGGCGACGCGCTGACCATGGCCTACAATGCCGGAGCGCTGATCCTGGATCCCGAGTTCGTGCAATTTCACCCGACAGCCATCGACATAGGACGCGATCCGGCCCCGCTGGCCACTGAAGCTCTCCGCGGAGAGGGCGCTCGTCTGGTCCGCGCCTCCGGCCAACCGCTCATGCAGGGAATCGATGAACGCGGAGATCTGGCGCCCCGCGACATTCTCGCTCGCGCCATTCATTCGGCGCGGGCTGAAGGCGAGAAAGTCTTCCTCGATTGCCGCGCGACGGTCGGATCGCACTTCCCGGAAAGATTTCCAACCGTCTTTCAGTCCTGCCTGGGCGCGGGCCTGGATCCCAGGATCGAACCCATCCCCGTCGCACCGGCGATGCACTACCACATGGGAGGCGTTTCATCGGATCTATGGGGACGCTCCAGCCTCGAAGGGCTCTCGGTCTGCGGAGAGTGCGCCTCGACCGGCGCTCATGGCGCCAACCGCCTCGCCTCTAATTCGCTCCTTGAGGCGGTCGCCTTCGCAGAACGGATCGCGCAGCGACTGAAACACAGCTCGCTGAAGCGGCCAGGGGACGGACGCGCCTTCGTCCAGACCGAACTTCCCGCGCCTGACCTCGAGACTCTTCGTCGGCGCATGTCCGCAGACGCTGGCGTGGTGCGGCATGAAACAGGACTTTCAAATACCCTCGACTGGATCGCAGAGACGGATCGGAAGCACCCTCACGCATCGGCCCTCACCGCCTCGCGGTTGATCGCCGAAGCGGCCCTCCACCGCCGGGAAAGCCGCGGCGGGCACTACCGAAGCGACTATCCGGCCTCCACAAAGCCATTTCGAACCGCTGTTATCCGGGGCGCCGGGGGCGAACCGATCATCCATTGTCTGCCGCAAACCGAGACTGGAGATTCCGCATGAGCGAACTCAACGTCGCCCCGGCGCATATCCCTCCCCTTCCTGATGTCGTTCTGGAGCCCATTGTTCGCCTGGCGCTTCTCGAGGATCTGGGAAGAGGCGGCGACATCACATCCGACGCCGTACTGGACCCGGACGCGCCTATGTCGGCGCTTGTTCGGAGTCGCCAGGAGGGATGTTCGGCAGGATACGACGCCGCTCGCCTAGCGCTGCGCCTGATCGACCCGTCGGCGAGCTGGATCAGTCTGCAGCCTGAAGGGGTCTCCTTTCGGGCAGGAGCCGGGCTGGTGCGGCTGGAGGGGCGCGCCTCCTCTCTTCTCGCCTGTGAGCGCGTGGCGCTGAATTTCATGGGCCGCCTTTCAGGCGTAGCGAGCCTGACCCAGGCCTACGTCAGGGCGGTGGACGGCTATCGCGCCCGGATCGTGTGCACGCGAAAGACCACCCCCGGTCACCGCGCGCTTGAGAAGCGTGCGGTCCGCCTTGGCGGCGGGGTCAATCACAGGCTGGGCCTCGACGACGCCATCCTGATCAAGGACAATCACATCGCGGCCGCCGGAGGCGTGCGTCAGGCCCTTGAGCGCGCTCGTGCGCACGTCGGGCATCTCAGGGCTGTGGAGATTGAAGTCGACACGCTCGATCAGCTGGAAGAGGTCCTCGCGACCCCGCCAGACGCTGTGCTTCTGGACAACATGTCTCCGGAAACCCTCGAAAGAGCGGTCGCAATGACCGCAGGTCGATGCAAGACCGAAGCCTCGGGAGGCGTCACCCTCGACACCGTGCGCAGAATCGCCGCCGCTGGGGTCGACTTCATCTCGGTCGGCGCGCTGACACACTCCGCCCCCTGCCTGGATCTCGGCCTGGACATCGACTGACTGGAGCAAGGCCCTGTCGCCCCCCCAGGCGTCAGAGGGTCTTTCCCGCGACCGACGGCTCCGGTTCGATCTCTGCAGACACGGCGAACACGGGCAGGGATTTCAGAAGGTCGGTGTCGTCAACCGCCTCATCCGGAGCGTCTTCGGAATAACTGTCTTCAAGCGCCCTCAGGATGGAATCGTGCTCATGGCGAGCGTCAAGTGCGAGCCGGGCGCGCGACCACTCCGCCCCTCCCCGTGGGAAGCGATAGAAGATGTGGGTCCCGACAACGGTCGTCTCCACCATTCCAGCCGACCAGTAGGGATTCACGTAATCCGTATGATAGTGTGTGGCGTCATGGGTGACCGGCGTATTGAGACCGAGCTGAACATGAAGGGCGACATCTCGCGCCCGATCCCATGCCGGGCCTCGGGGACGGTGACGAAGCGATCCGTCGCATGTGAAGGTGAACTGACAGCCCGTCGCCCGGTAATGGCCCTGATAAACCACATCGCAAATGGTTTTCGGAAACCTTGGGTCGCGAACACGGTTCATGACCACCTCCGCGACGGCCATCTGACCGCGAACGTCTTCCGACCGAGCCTCGTAATAAACGGCCTGAGCCAGGCAGTCGATTTCCGATGTCTCCCGTTCGGCAAGATCGAGATGTCGGGCGCCGAATGAAGCGAGATTGACCAGAGCGAGATCATCGCGCGCGCGGAGCCTGAGGCCATCGACTCCCTTGGGGCCGACGGCTCCGGGATCGTAGGAGACCGGCTGCATCCAGCCTCTGGGATCTCCGGGACCCGCAACTTCCCGCCAGTCCGCCTCTCCCGCGGCAAGACGATCGGCAAGCTCCTGCGCCTCGGCTCGGTAAGTCTCTTCGGATTTCTGGACCTCGAACCGATAACCGATCAGGGGACCGCCGACTGTCAGGGCCGCAGCGCATGCAGCCAGACTGACCGCTCTTTGCTGCGCCTGACGCTTTTCAACGTCCGACATGCCGCTCCACCAGTTCGCGACGACAGTCAGCGTCGCCCGGAAGCGAAGGAGTATAGGGCTTATTTCTTTACAGGAAGCTAACACCCAGGATTTCCTTAACGTGTATTAACGACAGGACGCCCGCGCGCGTCCAAAAGACACCTTCCGCTCACACCACTCTCGGACCTCTGCGGATCCTGATTTTTGCGCCCTAGGCCGCCCGAAACGGGCGCACAAGCCTTGACCTCGGACGGCTTTTAGGACTCGAAGGTCAGGTCAAGCGCCCCGAAATGGAACGCGATTCGCCCCCGGGGCGAGCCGTCACGCAAAGTTCTCAGCCAAAACGACCTAGTTTCAGTGATTTGGAGAAAGCCGCGCAGGAGAGCGCGAGCCGAAAGGGACCCCCGCTGCGCCTTTCATGAAAAAGCAGCAAGAAAGACGAAAAGTGCAGTTGCCGCTACGTCAACAACACAGACACACTACCGCTTTCGTCTGAGTACGGCGTGGGCGGCGGCCAGCCGCGCGACCGGCACCCGGTAGGGCGAACAGGACACATAATCGAGACCCGCCTCTTCAAAGAACAGGATAGAGGCCGGATCCCCGCCATGTTCCCCGCACACGCCCAGCTTGAGGCCGGGCTTGGCCTTTCGTCCACGTTCGCAACCCATGCGCACCAGCTCGCCGACGCCGTCCCGATCAATGGTTGCGAACGGATCCCGATCATAAATGCCCCGCTCCTCGTAGACACGAAGGAAACGAGCCGCATCGTCACGGCTGATCCCAAGCGCCGTCTGTGTCAGGTCGTTGGTGCCGAACGAGAAGAAATCAGCCTCTTCCGCGATTTCGGCCGCACGCAGAGCCGCTCTGGGCAACTCGATCATGGTGCCGACCAGGTACTCGACCTGAGCCCTGCGCTCCTGAAAGACCCGCTCCGCAACATGAACCACACGCTCGCGCATCAGCTGAAGCTCGCGGCGGGTCGCAACCAGCGGGATCATGACCTCAGGAACCGGGGCGGCGCCCGTCTCACGCGCCACATCGAGAGCCGCCTCAAAGATCGCCCGGGCCTGCATCTCATAGATCTCCGGATACGTGATCCCGAGACGACATCCGCGATGACCGAGCATGGGATTGCTTTCCGCGAGCTCGGCGATGCGGGCCCGCAGCCGCCCGGGCGCAATTCCCACCTGTCGCGCAAGGTCCGCAATATCCTCTTCCGTATGCGGGAGGAATTCGTGCAGGGGCGGATCAAGAAGCCGGATAGTGACGGGAAGCCCCGACATGATACGAAAGATCTGAGAAAAATCAGACCTCTGCATCGGAAGAAGCTTGTCCAGAGCCTTCCGTCGCTCCTTCTCCGTCTCCGCAAGGATCATCTCACGAACGACATTGATGCGATCCGCATCAAAGAACATGTGTTCTGTCCGGCAGAGGCCGATACCCTGCGCGCCGAACCGTCGCGCCGTTTCGGCGTCAAGCGGCGTTTCCGCATTCGCGCGGACGTCGAGCCGACGAACTCGATCCGCCCACGTCATCAGATCGTCGAAATCCCCGGTCATGAGGGGTTCGACCATCTTCACCGCACCGACCAGAACCTGCCCCTTGCCCCCATCGACAGTCACCACATCGCCGCGCCGGAGCTCACGCGCCCCGACCCGGACCACGCCCTTCTCCATGTCGATCTGGAGAGAGCCGGCCCCGCAAACGCAAGGCCGGCCCATCCCACGGGCCACCACTGCGGCATGCGAGGTCATGCCGCCCCGCGCTGTCACGATCGCCCGCGCGGCATGCATCCCGCGAATATCCTCAGGGCTCGTCTCAACCCGGACAAGAATGACCGGAAGACCCGACTGCGCCAGCTGAACAGCCTCCGCGCTGTCGAAGACGATCTGCCCGACCGCCGCCCCCGGACTCGCAGGCAATCCCTTCACGAATACGTCCCGAACCGCATCCTCTGCGATCGCCGGATGCAGAAGCTGATCCAGCTGAGAGGGATCGAGACGCAGAACCGCCTCGTCCCGGGAAATGAGACCCTCCCGACACATCTCCACCGCCATCTTCATGGCCGCCTGAGCCGTGCGTTTTCCCGATCGGGTCTGAAGGACGAACAGGGCGCCCCTCTCCACGGTGAACTCGATATCCTGCATGTCACGATAATGAGTCTCGAGCCGACCCGCGAGCTCTGTCAGTCGAGCGTAGATGTCAGGCATCGCCTCCTCAAGAGAGGGCTCATCCGAACGCAGCTGGAGTCTCCGGTCTCTGGAGATGGAGGCAGGGGTCCGAATTCCAGCCACCACATCCTCACCCTGGGCGTTGACCAGAAACTCACCGTAGAACCGGCGTTCGCCCGTGGACGGATCACGCGTGAACGCAACCCCCGTCGCCGACGTCTCGCCCATGTTTCCGAATACCATCGCCTGCACATTGACCGCGGTGCCCCAGCTCTGCGGGATATCGTTGAGACGCCGATAGGCCACCGCACGGTCATTCATCCAGCTGGAAAAAACCGCGCCGATCGCGCCCCAGAGCTGATCTTTCGGGCTGTCCGGGAACGGCGCTCCTCGCCGATGCTTCGCCACGGCGGCCTTGTAGAGACCGATCACCTCGCGCCAACCCTCCGCCCCAAGCTCCGTATCGAGAATGAGGTCGTGGCTTTCCTTGTAGTCGTCCAGAATGTGCTCAAACACCGCATGGGGCACTTCGAGCACCACATTCGAGTACATCTGTATGAAGCGTCGGTAGCTGTCATAGGCGAAACGCCGATCCCCGGAGAGGGCGGCGAGACCCTCGGCCGTCTCCTCGTTCAGGCCAAGGTTCAGGACGGTATCCATCATCCCTGGCATGGACGCGCGGCTGCCCGAACGCACGGACACTAGAAGGGGATTGGCCGGATCGCCGAACCGCTTACCGGTCTTCGCCTCGAGGGTCTGCAGGGCGGCTTCGACCTGCGCCTCAAGACCCGTGGGATACTTGCGCCTGAGATCGTAGAAAACCGTGCAAACCTCGGTTGTCAGAGTGAACCCGGGAGGCACAGGAAGTCCGAGTCTCGACATCTCGGCCAGATTGGCCCCCTTCCCGCCAAGAAGGTTCTTCATGGAGGCGTCCCCATCCGAAGCGCCGCCGCCGAAGTCATACACCCACTTGTTCGACGCCTGAGGGCCCATGGAGCGCAATCCTAACCTTCAATCTTGGAAAAATCTGCCACCCGGCCCAGCGCGTCCCGGATCTGCGAGAGAAGCTTCAGACGCTCCGCCCTTGAGGCGACGTCCTCCACATTGACCGTCACCCTGGCGAAGAAGGCGTCGACAGGCCCCCGCAAACCCGACAGAGCCTGCATCGCCCCCGAATAGTCCTCCCGATCAAGAGCAGTCCCTGCCGCCGCCGCCGCGGCTCCCAGAGCCTCGGATAATACGCGGGCTTCGGGCGGATCGTCGGGGCCTACCTGACCGATGCCCGAATAACTGCGTCCGTCCTTCTTCTCTTCAGCCTTTAGGATGTTTGCGGCGCGTCGATAGCCGGCGAGAAGATTGCCCCCGTCTTCGGTATCGAGAAACCGGCCCAGAGCCTCCACTCGGCGGACGATCGAGACCAGATCATCTTCGCCCAGGGAGAAAACCGCATCGATCAGATCATGGCGGACGCCCTGTTCGCGCAGATAGACCTTGAGGCGATCCGCGAGGAAGGCCATCAGGGCCGCCTGCCTGGCGCTCGCCGACTTAGCGTTCGCTCCTGCGAGCCTCGAATAGGGGCCCGACGCAAGCGCAAGCTCCTGTCCGAGCGAAAGGCGGAACCCGCCCTCGAGGATGATCCTGATCACACCGAGAGCCGCCCGTCTCAGCGCATAGGGATCCTTGGAGCCCGTAGGCGTCTCATCGATCGCCCAGAACCCGGCGAGCGTGTCCAGCTTATCCGCCAGCGCGATCGTGGCGCTAAGGGGAGCGACCGGCGGGGCCTCTCCAGGCCCCTTGGGTCGATAGTGATCGCGTATCGCATCCGCCACAGCTTCGGGCGCACCCTGAAGGCGGGCGTAATACCGGCCCATGACGCCCTCGAGTTCAGGAAACTCGCCCACCATGTCCGACACCAGGTCGCACTTCGCCAGACGTGCGGCCCTGGCGGCTGTCTCGGGATCAACTCCCGTGCGGGCGGCAAGCGCCTGAGCGAGCCCGGCGGTCCGCTCAGCCTTATCGCGCACAGACCCAAGACGTTCGTGATAGACCAGATCTCCCAGCCGGTCGAAGCGATCCTCAAGCCGGATCCGACGATCATTATCCCAGAAGAAGCGGGCGTCGTTGAGACGGGCCGAAAGAACGCGGGCGTTGCCCTGGGCGATCCTCGCTCCTCCGTCGGCAGCCAGCAGATTGGCGGTTACGATGAATTTAGGGGCCAGACCCCCATCGCTTCGCCTGGGGTCGCGGACTGCGAAATACTTCTGATGGGTCCTCATCGACAGCCGGATGACCTCAGGCGGCAAGTCGAGAAAGGCAGGGTCCATGTCCCCGATGAGAACTACGGGATATTCGGCAAGCCCGGCGACCTCCTCCAGGAGGCCCGGATCCTCGACCCACTCGAGCGCCTGCGCCTGACACAGCGTCCTGGCCTCGTGGGCGATCATCTCTTTGCGCTCATCGCGATCAAGTATGACCTGGCCGCGATTGCGGAGAGTGTCCTCGTAATCCTCAAAGCGCCGCACGCGGAACGGCCCGCGCCCCATCACCCTGTGACCCTCGGTCAGATCCCCCGAGACGATCCCTCCGACCTCAAAGGGAACAACCTCTCCGTCAAAGGTGCAAAGGATTCGACTGATAGGCCTGACCCACCTCAGATCCCCATCGCCCCAGCGCATGGACTTCGGCCAGTGAAACT
This sequence comes from Alphaproteobacteria bacterium, assembly GCA_018969425.1. GTDB lineage: Bacteria > Pseudomonadota > Alphaproteobacteria > Caulobacterales > Hyphomonadaceae > UBA7672. The sequence goes on from JAGWYJ010000015.1 coordinate 32,268, forward strand.
CCCGTATGATCGAGGGGATCATCTCCGCGATCAGATCTGTCGTCGCCCGCCCAGGACGCCGGACATGGGCCACATAGATCCGTCCCTTTTTGGGAACATCATGAATGTGAGCCTGGTCGATCGAAGCCAGTCCCGCCTTCCTGAGAAAACCCTGGATAGCCGCCTCGGGGGCGCCCTCTCTGGGACCGGGAATATCCTCGGAGACATCCGGCGTGCGAACCGCGAGACCCTCGACAACGGCGGTCAGACGCCTCGGCCCGGAAAAGCCCTTGACCCCCGCCGGCAGGAGACCCGCAGCCGTGAACTTGTCCATCAGCGCCCGTTCGAGGTCGGCCTGGGCCCTCGCCTGCATACGGGCTGGAATTTCTTCGCTTAAGATCTCAAGAAGGAGCTGGGGCATGGCGTCTTTCGCATTCCGATGAGCAGGCAGTGCAGCGGAACGCCGCAGATTTCAAGTGTGCTCAGGGGTCCCTTTCATCTCACCGCCGCTGCCGCGCGCCCCGAGCCCTCAGGGCCGCGCCGCAGGCGGGACCGGACGGGGACCCGAAGGGGCGTGACGCGGCAAAGGCGTGAGAGACCCGACCATTCCATCCGGACGGGCCTTCGAGAGCATGCGCTGATAAGCCGGGCGGGCTTCGATCCGCGCCCGCCACTCTGCGATACGGGGGAACTGTTCCCGGTCGACGATGTTCAGCTGCGTGGCGAAATTGAGAGGAAAGAGCATCATGATGTCCGCGGCGGAAAACGCCGACCCGCCGAAATACGGATGTTGAGCCAGAAAGTCCTCCGCGAACTGGACGACCGCCTCGCTGTCGACGAGCGGAGAGCGGGCGCTTGGAGGCTGGATCATCCAGACGCGGTAATCGGCGATCGCCCTCGACGCCAGAGACCCCTCGGAATAGTGCATCCAAAGCAGATGATAAGGATAATCTCGGCTGGCCACAGGCGGCGCCAGCCGGCCGCCGCCATGCCTCGCCAGGATCATTTCGATAATGGCGCCCGACTCGACGAGAATCTGGTCTCCGTAGGCGACCGTAGGCGCGACCGGCATGCCCGGATTGACCGCCCTGATGGACGCCATGGAGCCGGCGAGATCCCCGCGCTTGAACTCGAGCCGATAAGGCAGGCCGAGCTCCTCCATCAGCCAGACGAGCCGTTCTGAACGCCGCCCCTCGAGATGATAGATAACGATCTCCGGAACCGGCGTCATCGTCTCGCCGGCGCCGGCCGAACCGGATTGGGGAACGACAACCGAGGCGCAGGCGCTCAATCCGAGAACGGCGGCGCAGAATAACGTCCTTAAAGCGATCATAGCCGGAAACCTCCCCACACCCTCAGAAACCGACAATCGGATCATAACGCACCCCCGGGCCAAATCGTCTGGAACGAATGTCCGACGCCGCCGCTGACGCCTGTGCTAGCACGCAAGGAGCCAGGCGCCTAACTGTCGACCTCAGAGGAATCGCTCTCGTCGCCGAGAGGATCTTCTGAAAGAACGGATCGCAGCACCTCGGCCTGATCAGGGGGAAGACGGGGCAATAGCACACGGGTTGTGTAATGACCGAGAAGGTCCTCCTTCCGGAAAAAAGCCCAGTCCGTAATCGAAGCCTCCTCGAACATGACTTCGTCGCCCCGTTCGAGGGGAGCGAGATCCGGAAGGGTCTGGGCGAGACGGGCCCTCAGGGCGCCGTCCTCTTTCCGGTCAATCCGCTCGACCCACACTTCAGCCGCTTTCGTCCGCCCGGCGGTCGGTGTGAGTCTCACCTTAAGACGAAAATCGAATTCCTGTTCGGATGGAGCGCTCAAATGCTCCCAGAACACGGGAAGATGCCTGCGCGCCTCGCGACTCGCCTGTACGAGCTCACGTCTCAGCACAGCCTCATCGTCAGGTTGAGCGCCGCACGCGCCGAGAACCCAAGTCCCCGCCAGCGCGACCAGTCCTGCGCATGCGGAAGCCAGAGCCCCCCCGGCGCGCCTTCCGGTCATCACGACGCCGGCGACTGGCTGCGCTCCCACGCTTCCGCGCTGCCCTTCGCCAGATCACGGACACGAGCAATGAAGCTCTGACGTTCCGTGGGAGAAATCACGCCCCGGGCGTCGAGGAGATTGAAGATATGACTGGCCTTAAGGGCCTGCTCGTATGCGGGCAGCGGGAGAGGAGGATGAAGTCCCAGCAGACGGCGACAGGACACTTCGCAATCGGCGAACCACCGTTGGAGAGCCTCGGTATCCGCATGCTCGAAGTTATACGCCGACTGCTGCTTCTCGTTCTCGAGGAAAACATCCCCGTAGGTCAGCGGATGAGGACTGTCCGGATCGTTGAAAGGCAGATCATAAACACGGTCGACCCCGAACACGTACATCGCCAGCCTCTCAAGTCCATAGGTCAGCTCGCCTGAAACAGGCCGGACATCCAGTCCCCCGACCTGCTGGAAATAGGTGAACTGCGAGACCTCCATCCCGTCGCACCACACCTCCCAGCCCAGCCCCCAGGCCCCCACGGTGGGGTTCTCCCAGTCATCTTCTACAAAACGGATATCGTGCAGACTTGGGTCGATGCCGATCCTGTAAAGGCTCTGCAGATAGAGATCCTGGATATCCGGAGGGTTCGGCTTGAGGATGACCTGATACTGATAATAATGCTGGAGGCGATTGGGGTTATCTCCATACCGGCCATCCCGGGGCCGTCGGGACGGCTGCGGATAGGCGGCCCGCCAGGGCCGCGGACCAAGCGCCCGAAGGGTTGTGGCCGGGTGAAGCGTGCCAGCGCCGACCTCCATGTCGTAGGGCTGAAGGATCGCGCACCCCTGGCCGGCCCAGTATGCGGACAGATTGAGTATGATCTCCTGAAAGGATCGGGGGCGGTCCGCCTCGGGGCGCGCAGCCTTGGATCGGGCGGGGGCGCGTGTCATGACGTCGTACTCCTCAGACGCTACGGGCGAACGACGGGCAAAAGGCGCCGTCCGCACGCCCCGTCCCGGTTGGTCTCCGCCCCTTCAAAGGACAGACCGACCTACAATCTCTTACGAATATCAGTCAGGGAACGCCAGCCTGAGCGCCCACTCACTGGGACGTCGGAGGCTCATCTCCAGGAGGGCGCGGCGCACGCCTGTCCTCAAGCCGCTTGACCACCGCCTCTGCCGCAGCATCGGAGATCTCATCCCGCCGTCTTCGAGCCCGCTCCCGAATTGCCGGGGACAGAAGGACGAGGATCGCGAGGACCACAAGTCCGATGAAGATAATCCCACCCATGACCACTTACCTCCAGTCCAGAGCCGCGCCGGTCATAATCCCCTGGGCGCGGTCAGTCGGCGCCCCCCCGGGCGACTGATGCAGAATGAGCCCTTCATAAAGCCTGACCGGCCCCCTGCGCAGCCCCTTGCGGGCCCGCACAAGTATTCGGCTTGCAGGCTCCCCAGGGGCGGATCTGACGGGAAGAACCTCTATCTCACCTGCTCGACGGTCGAAAAGCTCCAGCACCTCGGCCAGGGCCGCAGCACGATGGATCATGGTCACACGCCCCCCGGGACGCGTCACATGCAGCAGAAAAAGCGTCCAGGCTTTCAGAGGCGTGTGGGCGAGAAAAGCCGCCTCCTTCCCGGCCGCCGGCCGGCGCGTCTGGCCCGGCGGGAAGAAGGGGGGGTTGGCGAAGGCCTGATCAAATGAGTTTTCCAGATCGGCAGGACGCTCGGCGATATCGGCGAGGACGACTTTCACCCGGCCGGCCATCTCATTGAGCGCGATACTGGCTCTCGCGAGATCAAGCATCGCCTCCTCTCGTTCGAAACCTGAAAAACAGGCCTCTTTCAGTCTTGAAGCCGCACACAGGAGCGCCCCGCCGGCCCCGCTGCCGGCCTCCGCCAAAGTCTCCCCCTCGCCCGCCGAGAGACTTGCCGCGAGAAGCACAGCGTCCAGACCCGCGCGATAACCGCTCGAAGGCTGAAAAAGCTGAAGACGGCCTCCAAGAAATCCGTCAGCCTCGATCCCGTCGAACGCTGTCATCAGAGCCCGCCTCCGGCGGTCCTGTCGGATGCAGATCGCGACAACTTGCCGCGAAGGCCGGTAGAAGCGGGATTTCTCATTCTTGACCGTGTTCTCACGCGGTGAATATCGTATGAATTGGCCGCGGCGTGAAGCGCGTCGGAGTGCCGGACCTGAGGGGATGAACGTGGCTCTTCATGCTGAAGCTCAGCCGACGTCGGCCCCAGCCGGCAATCCTGTGGACCGGCTGTCAACCATGCTGCGCGCGGATATGCGCCAGGTAGAGACGCTGCTCGCGGAACGGGCGGCAAGTCCCGTGGCGACAATACCCGATCTGTCAGGCTACCTCATTTCAGCCGGAGGCAAGCGCCTTCGACCTCTGATCACCCTCGCCTCGGCCCGAGCCGTCGGAGGACGTGGGGACGCAGCGACCCACTGCCTTGCAGCGGCTGTCGAGTTTATCCACAGCGCAACCCTTCTGCACGACGATGTGGTGGATGACAGCGACCTCAGACGGGGCAAGCCAGCGGCGAAGAATGTCTGGGGAGCCTCCGCCAGCATTCTCGTAGGAGATTTTCTCTTCGCGCGCGCCTTCACCCTGATGGTGGACACGCGCGATATCCGCGTTCTCGACATTCTCTCTAGGGCCTCGTGCGTCATCGCCGAGGGAGAGGTGCGGCAGCTCGCGGCGCTGGGACAGGCGGACCTGTCCATTCCTGAATATATGGCGATCGCCGAGGCGAAAACTGCAGCGCTCTTCGAGGCGGCCGCACGCGCCGGCGCGCTGACAGGGTGTGACAACATATCGATCGCCGACAATCTTGGCGAATACGGGCGTCGCTTGGGCCTCGCCTTTCAGATCGTCGACGATCTTCTGGACTATGGCGGAATGACAAGCGTGATTGGAAAATCCGTCGGCGACGATTTCAGGGAGGGCAAACTTACTCTCCCGGTTCTCTTCGCCCGTGACCTTGGAGATCCGTCCGATCGCGCCTTCTGGCGCAGGACAATGAGCGACAGGGATCAGACGGACGCCGATCTGGCGACAGCGATACGTCTCATCCGCACCTCAGGGGCCGCCGAACGAACCCTGGAAGCTGCCCGCGCAGAGGCCGACGCAGCGTGCGCCGCTCTTGCGCAGGCCGCAAGCGGCCCATTCGCGGACGAACTGGCGCGCCTCGCTGATTTCTGCGTCAATCGCGCCTGGTAAGCTCCGCCCGACGAAAGCGGTCAGGCAAGTCCTCGCCCGACCAGTCCCGCACGGACGCCTGACGCCCGCACTCGAATATGAACCCAGATCGAGGCGCCTGCGAGGGTTAGAAAGGCCATAAGCGGAAACCAGCCGCCTGCGATGCCGGCGACAAGCGACAGCCCCGCCGCATTGAGAGCCCAGACGGCATGGACCGCCGACACCTGCCAGTGACTGAGACCCGCCTTGATCGCAATCTGATAGGCATGGTCCCGATGAGCCGACAGCAGGTTCTTTCCATTCAGCAAACGCCAGCCGAGCGTCAGGATCACGTCAGTCAGAAAGGGCAGCATCAGCGTCGGAGCGAGACAAAGCCAGTCAGGTCGTCTTTCCACCAGCAGCAGAGACAATCCCGCCAGCAGGCCTCCCGTCATGAGGGCCCCAGCATCTCCAGCGAACAGTCGTCCAGGAACGTTCCAGACAAGAAAGCCGACCAATGCGCCGCAAAGCGCCCCTGCGCACAGAGCGATGTCGGAGGCTCCAGCCACGATCGCGCAAGCGCAAAGCCCTGCAGCTGCGATTGCGGCCATACCCATCGACAGACCGTTCGCCCCATCCATGAAGTTGACCGCATTCATCATCAGAATGATCCAGGCCAAAGCCCCCAGCGCGGCGAAAAACATCGGAAGAGGAAACTGCGCCCCCGGCCAGGGCGACAGGACATCCGGGCCAACCCCCAGAGCCGCAATCCAGATCCCCACCCCAATCAGCAGACCGAGCTTCAACCGGGCGCCGAGACCTCGAACATCATCGATCAGTCCGATGAGGAGAGCCCCAACCGAGGCGCCCAGAACGATCATCACGCCCTTGGATAAAACCTGGCCTCCCAGGACGTACGCGATCATCAGAGCAATCGCGGAGGCGAGACAAACGCCGACGCCCCCCAGGGTCGGGACAGCCGTAAGCTGGGTCTTTCTCGGTTCGTCAGGAGCATCCCGGACCCCGACCGCCATAACCGCCCGGCAGAGGGCCACAGCGCCGGCGAACGAGACCAGGCACGTAGTCAGAAGCCATAAGCCGTCGGTCATCGCCGAAGGATCCTCATGACGCCCGCCCCCCCGAAGGGGAAGTCGAGGAACCGCGAAGAACAGTCGCCCGAACCCAGAAACGCGGCTCATCGACGGACAGTCTGGCGGCCGCCTCGATGGCCTCGCTCTCGGTGTCATAAAGAGCAAAACAAGTCGGCCCGCTTCCCGACATCCTCGCCAGGCGGCAGCCGTGCGTCGAGGACAGCGCAGTGAGAACGCGGCCGATTTCAGGACGCAGCGCCCGCGCCGCCTCCTCGAGATCATTGCTATAACTCGCGACCGCCAGAGCGAAGGAGGCCGCGTCCGCCCCCTCGGGCGGTGCGCGGTGCTCAAATGAACGAATCGCAGCCAGCTTGTCGAAGCGTTTGAAGACTTTTCGGGTCTCGAGCGGAACGCCTGGATTGACCAGAACCGCCGGCAGGTCCGGTGCGATCGCATCGATCAGCTGCTCGCCGGCCCCACGCATGACCAATGGGCGCGATCGAACGCAGGCGGGAACATCCGAGCCTATCTGAGCCCCCATCGTCTCGAGGGCAACCGACGAAAATCCAACCTCCCACATGGCGTTGAGCAGACGGAGTGTGGCTGCAGCGTCTGCGGATCCGCCTCCCACGCCGCCTGCAGTGGGCAGATCCTTGTGCAGGACCAGAGACGCCCCGATCATGGTTCGCCCGCACGCTTCGCGCAGAGCGTGAGCCGCTTGGAGAACGAGGTTTCCCTTCGGCGACTTCAGGGCGCGAGCCCCGGGTCCGGTCAGATGCAGATTGAGATGGGGAGCCTGACGCGCCCCGACCCGATCAGAGGCGCGCTTGTCAGCGAACATCACGAAGCTGTCGAGGGGGTGAAACCCTCCCGGTCCGAGCGGCCCCACATGCAGATAGAGATTGACCTTGGCCGGGGCCCACTCAGTCACCAGCGTAGGAGACGCGAACTCGTTCATCGAAGCCTCCGCAGTCCAGTCGTCCCGGAAGAGCCTGCGTCAGGAAGGCCTCTCTCAATGCGCTGTCTCAGATCCGCCTCAAGAGACGGCGAAGGAGAAAGGGTCAGCGCGCGTCGCCACTCGTGATCGGCTTCCAGCCGGCGATCAGAACGCCAGTAGGCGTCGCCGAGATGAGCTCCGATAAGACTGTCAGCCGGCGCCAGCTCGCTCGCCCGCTCAAGCTGCTCGATCGCCTCCTCCAGCGCGCCCAGCCGATACAGAGCCCAGCCGAGACTGTCGATAATGTGAGGAGCCTCCGGATCGCGAGCAAGCGCACGACGAATAAGGCGTATCCCCTCTTCGGGGTTGAAACCCCGATCCACCCAGAAAAATCCAAGAAAGTTCAGAAGCTCTGGTTGATCCGGGGCTAACTCGACCGCTCTGAGAAGATCCCGTTCCGCATCACTCCAAAGTCCCTGGCGCTCCCGAACCCTCGCCCGCTCGAAAAGCGCCTTCCAGTCAGCTCGTCCTCCGGCTTCATCTCCAGCGATCATTCTGGAGAGAATCTCCTCCGCCAGAGCAGGCCGCTCAAGCGTCATATAGAGGTCCGCCAGACGGAAGGTGAGCGTGCGTCCGATCCGCATCGAGGCCAGCGTGGAGGCGACGCTCAATGCGTCAGGATCGCGCCCCAGACGATGAAGGAGAAAGCCGCCCTCCGCCTGGCCCGCAGCATAATAGGGAGAGCCCGGCGCGATTGCTGCGATCTGCATCAGAGCCTCTTCAATGCGGTTCTGATCCGTCAAAGCGGCGGCAAGATCCATGCGCGCCGCATCAAGGCCAGGATGCAAGCGAAGAGACAGGTGAAGATAAATGAGAGCGAGCTGCGGATTAGCGGCTCGAAGATCGCCAGCCGACAGTGTGTAGAGCGCGACGCCTGCGCCCTGGCGCGTCGTCAGCCGGGGCGGAGGCGACGCCTTTCCGCCCGCAAGTTCCGCTGCAAACGCCTCTGTCTCGATGGCGGGACCCGTGTCGGCCGAATAAGCGGCGAGGATCGCCGCGGCTCTGTCGAAATCCCCTGACATGGCCAGCAGGCGTAAGTGGGAGTCGGTAATCACCCCAAGCCGAACGCCAAGACGCCAGGCCTCTTCGAACGCAGCAAGCGCCTGATCGCCGCGTCCTGCCGAGAGATGAATGAACGCCTGAATGGCGATGTCGTCGCCAGCGAACAGGCGCTGGCCGGCGACCGGCGAGAGACGATCAATCCCGCCGTCCGGATTCGCTTCAGCCAGAACATAGGCGCCAAGATATCGCACTGCTGCAGCGTTCAGAGCATCCCCGGCAAGGGCCTGCAAACGAACGCTGGCGCGTCGGTTACGCGCCTCGGCGATCTCCTCCACGGCCAGCACGAGGCCCGCGAAACCAGACGCCGCAGCGACCGACGGATCCGCTCCGGCGGCGAGCTTCTGAGCGGTCGGGACATCGCCCTCGATCAGAGCGCTCGCCACCGCGCGATCAAGAGCAAGAGCGTCTTCCGGAGTTCGGTCGAAGGCCTGCCGGTAGTAGGAGGCCGCAGCGCGCGTGTCACCGACCAGACCGGCGTATCGCGCAGCAAGATAATCGCCATACGCCTCAGGCGGGGTCGCCGTCGGTGTGGGCAGATCGGCGATGTCGAAGGTCACCGGAGACGACACCTCGGGCGCGCTTGCACACCCCCCGGATATCAGCGCGACGCTCACGCCAAGGACCATCGCCGACCCCACAGGAAGCCGGCGATGCGACCGCAGGAGCGGACGAACATCAGATCTCGCTGGCAGGGCCACGACGGCGCTCAAGGGGGACTTCCGGCGTATCGCGCCGAACGGGGGCGGGCTTCGTAAGACCTGAGGCGATCTTGGAGGATATGGCTGGGAGCTCATGCGCAGGCGGCCGAGCCCTGACAGCCTCCCGCCAGCTGGCGCGCGCCGCTTCCTCATCACCCAGACGCCAGTGAATGTCGCCCATGTGATCATGCAGTTCCCAGTGGTCGAAGGGCTCGTAAGCGGCGATGGCGAGGGTCAGATACCGCTCCGCCTCCTTGAAATCCCCATACTGGTAATAAGCCCATCCCAGGCTGTCGAGCAGATTGGGCTCATCGGGCGACAGGCGACTGGCCTGCTTGAGCATCTTAAAGCCTTCCTCAAGCTCCTCCTCGCTCGCATAGCCGTCGATGAGAGAGTATCCGAAATTGTTCATCAATCCGACATCGCCGGGAGAATCAACCATCATCTCCCTCATGATCTGAAGCCCCTCAGGCCGCTGAGGCGACTTCACGAGCATGGACGAAAGGAACTGCTGGGTGGTGGGGTTGTCGGCAAGAGCGCGGGCCTCGCGGGCCGCAATAATGGCGGCCTGCACGTTCCCGCCCTGAAAGTGAGTCTGCCCCCGGGTCAGCAGGGCCGCCAGCTTTCGATCCTCATCCAGACCGCCTCGCAGAGCCTGATCGATCAGCTGAAGCGCGCGATCAGTCCGCCCGGCATCCGAAAGCGCCGAGGCTGCCGACAATTTGGATTCCGGGCCAGCTTCAAGCGACAATGACCGCTCGACCAGAGCATTCAGCGCGTCCGGAGAGCCAAGCTGAAGGGCCGCAAGCCCTGCCGATGTGGCGAGCTGCGCAGCTTGCTCCCGACGAGGCGAACCCGCCTGAGCAACCCGGAGAGCCGCTTCGAAAAAACCGTTGCGATAAAGCGACCCAACCTCCTCCAGACGGATATCTCCGTTGTCGGGGTCAAGCAGCAACGCGCTCTGCCTCAGCGAAGACAGAAGCTGATTGAAAGGCGCCTTGGCGCCGCGACCGACCATCATGCCCATGATGGACTGGCGTTGCTCGACGACGTCGGCTTCATCAGCGATCGCCAGAGCCATCGCCTGACGAAGCGTTCGGGGCTTCGGAGCCGACTTGCCGGTACGGGTGTCGACCAGCCGCTGGGCCACGAAACCGTCATCCGGCGCAGCAGCCGCAAGTCGTTCAAGAAGCGACACGGCGTCAGACGCTCGGCCCGCAGCTCGCAGAAGCTCAGCCTGACGCAGAGCAAGAAGCCTCTGACCGTTGAACGCGATCGCCGACGCAAGAAAGCCAGGCGTGCCGGCGGTCCGCGGATCAGGCGGCGCAAACTCGTCCGGCGCCTCCTCATAGACCGCTAGAGCCCCGTCGATATCCCCCAGTCCTTCTGCAAGAAGCGCCCGGTGACCCAGAAGCGTCGCGCCGGGAAGCAGACGGCCCAGCTTGGCCATTTCCGAAGTCGCTGTTTCCGCGCGACCGGCGAACGCCATCACCCAGGGGCGGAGGTGGTCAGCGCTCAGAATCTCGGGCGCGGGTTTCTCCGCCATGCGGTCAAGAATGTCCTGAGCGCGCGGAACCTGATCGCCCGCCAGAGCGTCAACGATCGCGTATCCCCATGCCCCGGAATTCTTGTCTTCGGAATAGTCCGCCGCCACGCGTTCCATGAACGCCGCCATATCCGCCCGGGCGAGCATCTCCGAAGGTCCCGGATAGGGAGCTTCCGGCGCACTGGAGGGGCGCGTCGCCTCCGCTGCCGCTGAGACGCCGCCAGACGCCGCGACAGCCGCAAGGGTCGTCTGAATTTGCTCGCGCGGCAGCCCGCCGCAGGTTGAGACAGGCTGCACCACGCCTCCGCCCCCGGCGGATGGCGCAAAAATGAACACTGTCCGGCACCCTCCGGATCCCGAAAGACCATCCGTGGCGCAACCGCCAAGGACGCCCAGGGCGGCGACGCCGCAAAGCAGGGTACGGATGTGTGACGTCATGCTTACTATCCTCTTGGACCAGCTTGACCTGATCTCGATAGCGACCTTAGCCGACCCCGAGGGGAAAACCTACATGTTCGGATAGTTCGGCCCCCCTCCGCCCACCGGCGTCGTCCAGTTAATGTTCTGATTGGGGTCCTTGATATCGCACGTCTTGCAGTGAACGCAGTTCTGGGAGTTGATCTGAAGGCGGTGCTTGCCGGGACTGTCCTCAATCCACTCGTATACGCCCGCGGGGCAATATCGATTGGACGGGCCGCCGAACACGCCCAGTTCGCTTGAGGCCTGAAGATCGAGATTCTTGACCTTCAAATGGATCGGCTGACCCTCTTCGTGATTGGTGAAGGAGTAAGCGACGCTTGTCAGACGATCAAAGGAGATGACGCCGTCCGGCTTGGGGTATGCTATTTTTCGATGCTTGGACGCGGGCTCGAGGGACGCGGCGTCGGTCTTTCCGTGCTTCAGCGTTCCAAACAGTGAGAAACCGCCCAGAAGGGTGGTGCACCAGAGATCGAAGCCGGTCATCATCACCCCGAGGGCGGTGCCCCAGCGGGACCAGAGGGGTTTCGCATTTCGGACCGCTTTGAGCTCCCGGGCGACCCAGCTGGCTTCGAACGCCTCCGGATAGGCCCGAAGCTCGTCGCCCTGACGTCCCTCAGCCACAGCGTCATAGGCGGCCTCAGCCGCCAGCATGCCGGTCTTCATGGCGTTGTGGCTGCCCTTGATCCGCGGCAGGTTAACAAATCCGGCCGAACAGCCGATGAGCGCCCCGCCCGGAAAGATCAGCTTGGGGATAGATTGCCATCCCCCCTCTGTGATGGCGCGCGATCCGTAGGAGATTCGAGTGCCCCCCTCGAGAAACTTCGAGACCTCGGGGTGATGCTTGAACCTCTGAAACTCCTCAAAAGGAGACAGCCACGGGTTCTTGTAGTTCAGATGCACGACCAGCCCGATCGAGACGTAATTATCGCCGAAATGATAGAGGAACGTGCCCCCGCCGGTCTTGTTGTCGAGGGGCCAGCCAAAGGTATGCTGCACATAACCCGGGCGGAAATTCTCCGGGCGGATCTGCCACAGCTCCTTGATCCCGATCCCGAACTTCTGGGGCTGCCGTCCCTCGCTGAGCTTAAACTCGCTGATCAGCCTCTTGGCGAGGGATCCGCGAACGCCCTCTGCGATCAGGACATATTTCCCGTTAAGCTCCATACCTGGCTGGTAATCAGGTCCCGGCTGACCATCGCGATCGAGACCCATCACGCCGGCCACGACCCCTTTGACTGAACCGTCCTCGCGATACGTCAGATCGGAGCAGGCGAAGCCGGGATAGATCTCAACCCCAAGAGCTTCCGCCTGCTGAGAGAGCCAGCGGCAGACATTTCCCAGAGATGCGATGTACATCCCATGGTTCTTTAACATCGGAGGCAGAGGGAAGGACGGCAGCGTCACAGACCCCTCGGGCCCCAGCACGAGAAACCGATCCTCGGAGACTTCGGTCTCGAGCGGGCAGCCGAGCGCCTTCCAGTCTGGGATAAGCTCATTGAGAGCGCGCGGATCGATGACGGCGCCGGAGAGGATATGAGCCCCGACTTCAGACCCCTTCTCAAGCACGACGACCGAGAGTTCGCGACCGTCGCGGGCCGCCAGCTGCTTCAGGCGAATCGCCGCAGACAGCCCTGCAGGCCCGCCGCCGACGATGACGACGTCAAAATCCATGGACTCCCGTTCCACTGCGTCCGCTGTCATTGTACCTCTCTCCAGACCGACCCGGGCTCGGGGGCTGATTTCTCGCGCGTTCCGCGTTACTTAGACCACAGCCGGCGCAGTCAACAAGGTTGAGACCAGAGACTGTCATGACGCACCCCCGCCACGACCGCCTCGCCAAGTCCCTGACCGATTTCTGGGTCGATATGCTGGGACCCGACCCGGATCTGCCCGAAACGCCCGTCCGACCGGCTCCGGTCGAGGCGAGGCCGGCCATTCCGCGACCCGTCGAAGCGAAGCCTCCGCCGGCCTCTCCGCCATCGCGCCCTGAACCGCGACGCCTCCAGACCGACCCCTCCGCCGAGGCCCGGGCCCTGGCTCAGGCGGCTGGATCCCTGCCCGAACTGCGAGCGGCGGTCGAAGCGTTCGCGGGTTGCCCCCTGCGTGCGGCGGCCCGCTCCACTGTCGTCTGGGACGGGGCCGAGAGAGGATCCATCCTTGTGATCGACACCGGACCGGCAGACGATGAGGACGTGTCGGGACAACCGGTCTCGGGCCGGGCAGGACGCCTGTTCGACCGCATGCTTGCCAGCATAGGCCTCAGTCGGGAACGTCAGGTCTGCGTGACCGGACTGGTCTACTGGAGGCGCCCGGGAAACCGCCCACCGACCGCGTCGGAGCTGGAGCTGTGCGCACCGTTCCTGGCCCGACATGTGGACCTTCTTCGTCCAAGTTTGATTCTGACCCTTGGCGCCTTCGCCGCTAAGTCCCTGGAAGCGGCAGGAGATGACCTCATGCAGGCCCATGGCCGACGGACGCTTATATCCCCCCCGGGTTCGAGCGCTCCGATCGCCTGCATCCCCCTGCTCCATCCCGCCTACCTTCTCCGTCGCCCTCAGGACAAGGAGAAGGCGTGGCGGGACATGCTGGCCGTCGCAGATCTGTGCGAAGACCTCCGTCTCACCCGCGATCGCGGACACTGAGCCGAAAATCAGCCGGATCAGGCCCGACGGACGGCCTTGTCAGGATCGGTCTGGCAGTCTCATAATCGAGAGGAATTTCTGTCGCCCCTGCGATACGAAAGCGATGCCTGATGACCCCGCTGAACCGCCTGCGTCTTTTGCACGTCCTCGTCGCGGCGCTCGCCATGTTCCTGGTCGGCTTTCTGACCTATGGGGTGGCGTTCAGAGACCTGTGGTCGCAACAGACTCTGATCGACAGGGGACTGGTTTCGCCGGCGGAGGCCGTAGGATTGACCGGGGGGGCACTGACGGCGGAGCTGGCGCGGATTCCGAGCCAGCTGCCCCAGATGCAGTCGATCGCCCTGGGGTTCATCGTATACTTTCTGACAGCTGCAGGCCTTTCAGTGATGCTGCGCCTTGCGCGACCGGCCAGCCTCGCTGGAGCTGTTCGGCTCAGCTTCGTGATCTGGGCTGCGTTCGCGGCCACAACGCTCGCTTACAACGTCGTTTACTCGTCCGAGAGCCGGATCCTGTTTATGCTGGACCTAGGGCATCTGCTGGTCGGCTATCTTCTCGCTGGCGTCATCCTGTTCAGTTTCGACAGATCGGCCGCAAAACGATCGTAAGAGCGCCGCCTTCCATACATCAGGGAGTTCGAACAGCGATGGGGAGGGCGGCCTGAGCCCTCGCCGTTAACATACCTTTTATCCGACGCAGCGATTCTCGCCCGCGAATCCGGAGAATCCGGACAAACGACGAGGCGCCCCATGACGATCAGAATGATCGAAACCGCTGAAAAATCATCATCCGCCCGCAGGAAGGCCGCGTCGCCGCGAGCCGAATCAGCCGGCGGCGGACTTCCCCTCGATCAGGTCGTTGTCGGCGACTGTATCGAGTTGATGAATTCGCTTCCTCCGGAAAGCGTCGATCTGGTTTTCGCCGACCCGCCCTACAACCTTCAGCTCGGCGGCGAGCTCACCCGCCCGGACAACAGTCAGGTCAGCGCCGTGACCGAGGACTGGGACAAATTCGCGTCCTTTTCCGCGTATGACGAATTCACTCGCGCATGGCTTGCTGCAGCCCGCAGGATCCTCAAGCCGGAGGGAGCCCTCTGGGTCATTGGCAGCTACCACAATATCTTCCGTGTCGGAGCGGCTATCCAGGATCTCGGATACTGGATTCTCAACGATGTGGTGTGGAACAAGTCAAATCCCATGCCGAACTTCAAGGGAACGCGGCTCGCCAATGCGCACGAGACCCTGATCTGGGCTGCGCGCTCCCGCGGACAGAAGCGTTACACTTTCAACTATGATGCTTTGAAGACCGCCAATGACGACGTACAGATGCGCTCCGACTGGTGGACGCTGCCGATCTGCTCGGGCGGCGAGCGGGTTAAAGGCGAAGACGGCCGAAAGGCCCACCCCACCCAAAAACCGGAAGCCCTCCTCCACCGCATTCTGGTCGGAACGACGCAGCCGGGCGATGTGGTTCTTGATCCGTTCTTCGGCACAGGCACGACCGGCGCTGTCGCGAGGCTCCTGGACCGTCGGTTCATCGGGTTCGAACGCGATGCGGAATATGCCGGCTTCGCACGTCGCCGCATCGAGGCGGTGCGCCCTGTCGATCGCGCAGACCTTGAGGTGCAGGCGAGCCGAAAGGCGGATCCACGCGTTCCGTTCGGAGCGCTGGTCGAACATGGACTGGTGCGTCCGGGGGACCGGCTGTACTGCCCCCAGAACCGCCACGTAGCGCGGGTGCGTGTGGATGGAAGCCTCGCCAACGGAGACGCCACCGGCTCGATCCATCGAATGGGCGCCTACGTCCAGAATGCGCCCGCCTGCAACGGATGGACATTCTGGCATTACAAGTCCGACCAGGGCCTCGCCCCGATCGATCTCCTGCGACGGAAGTTCCGGAGCCAGATGGGCCTTTAAGCCCATCTGGATCGGCCCAGGCCCGCTTCAGCGACCCTCTTCGTCAGCATTGGCCGCCACGATCTTGCCTTCACGCTCCTGCTTGCGGGCGCCGGCGAGAATGCCCGGCATGGCGTAGTTGCCCTCGTGACAGGCGTATTCGTAGATGGGCTCCTTGGAGAGATTGAGCGCCATCTCACCCTTCCACGGCTGAGAATAAAGGGTCTCATCCTCCACCGTGAACTCGTAGGTGATCTGCGTGTCGGACCATCGGGTGAAGCGCTCAGTCAGCTTGCCTTTCGGCGAGAGATAGCCTCGCTGCATGGGATTAACGTTGCGGGTCTCGACCACGAGCGTGTCGCCCTCATACCAGCCGATGGAATCCCCGAGCCAGGGCTTGATCACATCCGGTCTGACGCGCTCACGGCTAATGGGGATGATCCTCGCGTCATGGACCATCTCGACCAGGATCATCACATGGTCGGGCGCCTGAACGATCTGATAGTGATTGTTATAGAGAACATTCGTCATCACCGGACCGCCGGTGTTGCCAAAACCGATCAGACAGCGATCTCCAAGCGGCCTCGTCTCCGGACCGTTATAGCTTCCATACCCTCCGCCTGCGTTTCGATCGACAGCGCCGGGCCCCTGGACGGAGATCTTACCCGGTGCGGTTGCAGAGGGCTTCGGCGTCGGCGAGGGAGCGGAGCTCGCAACAGGGGCCGGAGCAGGCCGACCGGGCGCCGCCTTGTACGGAATACGACCGTTGGCAGGCTCAACAATCCAGGAGGATCTCAATTGTCCCTTGACGGTCGCCACCTTGGTTCCCTGGTCGACCCAGAATGCGTTGTATCCGCCTCCTGAAAGCAGATCTGTCCCGTCCAGAAGCCGGGTGTCGTTAGGATCATTCGGCTTTGCGTCTTCCCGTGTCCGGTTGTTGTAATAGTCCGCACCCTCTTCCTCCGCAGCCTCCTGCTCGCTCAGAACAAGGTTCGGACGCTTGGCGTCCCGTTGCATGTTGGTGATGGAGGCGTTCGTCCAGGTGCCTTCGAGGTCAGGCCGACCGTCATTCAGCCGAGGCGGCGTATATCCCGGGGCAGACTGTGCGAACGCTGCTGGCGAGACGGCGCTCGCAATCGCGACCACGATCGCACACACCGCTCCGCTCCGGCGCAAACGCCCTAAAACAACGTTCATGGCATCCTCTCCCTCAACTCTGTCATCCCGGGGGCGTCAGCTGACTGCGCCGCCTCTGTGGTCTGCCTTTGTGCAGGTGATCGATCGCCTCGGCAAGTCGCGGGCGCAAGCAGTCATGCCGCCGTCGCACGACATCCATTGGGACCTGACGAAAACGTCAACCTGTCGCAGGTCGAGCCGGTCGTGTCCTGCGTACACAATAAGCAAAATTCCGCGAAGCGTCTTTGCCGCGCCGCGCAATGGTAATAATCATTAGGGGTTGCCCCCCCGCACAGGAGACAGACCGCCATGGACGGCATGACCACGGGTGTTGACGGCCTCTCCTCGGATCTGAGGGACACACTGCGACAGGCCGCCGCAGACGCCGAGGCCTATTTTCAGGCGCTCAGGGCGTCCGTGGCCTCCCGTGTCGCTCCCGGCGGAAAAGTCGACCGAAAGCTGATCGACAGCGAGCAGAGAGCCACCCATGGCCTCGCGTGGGTTCTGACCTACGTCGAAACGCTTAAGGAGACCGCGAACTGGGCGGAACGCCTCTCGGCGGACGACCGCTTCGGAGAAATCGAGCAACTGCTCTCAAAGATCCTGTTCGGCGAATACCTGTCCCAACTGATCGGCGGCCTGCCGATGACGCAACTCGAAATCGTTCGCCCAGCCGACATGACGCAGGACCAGGGGGTGATGGAGAAGCTCTTCACGCCGGCAATCACCGCCCTCGTCACCAGCGGCAATACGCCCGACGTCCGGCAGCGGGCGGCCGCCCTCA
The DNA here is from genome assembly GCA_018969425.1 of Alphaproteobacteria bacterium. Classification (GTDB taxonomy): domain Bacteria; phylum Pseudomonadota; class Alphaproteobacteria; order Caulobacterales; family Hyphomonadaceae; genus UBA7672. The sequence goes on from JAGWYJ010000015.1 coordinate 49,785, forward strand.
TCCGCGACATGCAGGGGCGGGCGACGATAGAAAACACGGGCCTCGATGAAACTTTCGAAATGATCCGCGACCAGTTCCGCAAGTTCGGAGATGAGAAGGTCGTGCCGTTTGCCCATCAATGGCACCTGGATGACGATCTCATTCCCATGAACGTGGTTCGGGAAATGGGAGAGATGGGCGTATTCGGCTTGACGATCCCGGAAGACTTTGGCGGCCTGGGCCTTGGCAAGACCGCCATGTGCGTGGTCTCTGAAGAATTGTCCCGGGCATATATCGGCGTGGGATCCCTGGGCACGCGCTCGGAAATCGCGGCCGAGCTTCTTCTGACAGGCGGAACCCAGGCGCAGAAGGATCGATATCTGCCGGGGATCGCCTCCGGAGACATCCTTCCGACAGCTGTTTTCACCGAACCCAATACCGGCTCGGATCTCGGCAGCCTGCGCACGCGGGCCGCACTTGACGGAGACACCTGGAAAATCACGGGTTCAAAGACCTGGATCACGCATGCTGCACGGGCCGACCTGATGACGGTGCTCGCGCGTTCAGTGCCCGGTACGGATAACTTCTCCGGCCTATCGATGTTTCTCTGCGAAAAGCCCAGAGGAACCGATGAGGACCCTTTCCCGGCAAAGGGCATGACGGGTGGCGAAATCGAGGTTCTCGGCTACCGTGGCATGAAAGAATATGAACTGGCCTTCGATGGCTTCGAGACGCCGAAGGAGAATCTTCTGGGCGAAGTCGAGGGTCAGGGATTCAGGCATCTCATGGCGACGTTTGAGGGTGCGCGCATCCAGACCGCCGCACGCGCAATCGGTGTGGCTCAGAACGCGCTTGAACTCGGCCTTCGTTATTCTCTGGAGCGAACGCAGTTCGGTCGGCAGATTTTCGACTTCCCGAGAACGTCAGACAAGCTTGTGATGATGGCGGCCGAATTGGTCGGCGTTCGACAGCTGACCTACTTCTCCGCACGACAGAAAGACGCCGGAAAGCGGTGTGATCTTGAGGCCGGCCTCGCAAAGATGCTTGCGGCCCGCATCGCCTGGGGCGCCGCCGATAACGCGCTCCAGGTTCACGGAGGAAACGGCTTCGCACTCGAGTATCCGATCAGCCGCGTGCTGTGCGACGCCCGCATCCTTAACATCTTCGAGGGAGCCGGCGAAGTTCAGGCGATGGTCATCGCACGCAGAACGATCGACGAATACATCGGTGCAAAGAACTGACGGATTTAGCAGCGCCTTCGAATAACGCTGACGAGCTGACCTTGAGGGCCGGACAGACCGCGTGAGCGAGTCCGTCCGGCTTGTGTCTTCAGTCTCATCAACGGGAGCTTTTAGCCTGCCGGGCTTCGCGCTCCTTCTGACGAGCGCCGGCCAGAATTCCAAACAGTCCGTAATTTCCCTCATGGCAGGCGTACTCGTAAACGCGACCGCTTGCCGGATGAAAACTGAGCTCAGCCTTCCAGGGCTGAGTGTAGCTGTCGGGGTCTTCCACACGGAATTCGTAGAAGATCTCCTTGTCGGCCGCCAGCGTGAAGCGTTCGGTTACCTTGGCCTTTGCTGAAAGCGGAAACGGATTGGCCTCAGCCTGCAGCGGATTGACGTTGATGGTCTCAACCATCAGCGCATCTCCCTCCCACCACCCGACGCTGTCTCCCAGCCAGGGCTTGATGACGTCCGGCTTGTGACTGGCCTTCGCCGTTCCGGCGTCCTTGAAAATGGGGATGACGCGAGCATCGTGCGCCATCTCCACAAGAATCATCAGATGATCGTCAGTCTGCACGAACTGATAGGTGTTATTGTAAAGAACGCTCAGCATTCCCGGACCGCCGGTCCCGCCGAACCCGATCAGACACCGTTCAGAAAGCGCCGTGGCCTCAGGCCCCTCATAGGGGTCGTTGCCCGTGACATATCGTATGAAGCCCGCAGCCTGCGCCTTAGCCACTCCTGCGGGATCTTTGTAAGGCAATTGCCCGCTGGGCGGATCGACAATGTTCGAGGTTCTGTACTGACCCTTCACAAGGGCCAGCGTTTCCCCCGGAGCCACCCAGAAGGAATTATACCCTTTGAGACCGAAATCCCGTCCGCCCTTCTCCGGCGCTCCAAGGTTCGGATCGACATAGTCCTCATTGCCGGCTTCCTCGGGAGCCACACCGGCCACCGCGGTCGCCTTAGCTATGCGATCAGCCTCCTCCTTGGAGACGACAAGGCCCGATACGCCCCGCGCGCGGCTCAGCGGCGTCAAGGATGCGTTCGTCCAGACTCCTGTGAAGTCCGGCCTGACGATCGCCGGGGAAGGGACATCGTCCGCCAGCGCGCCAGGCGCCAGGCCAGCAAAAGACAGAACGGCGGCGGCCGCCCCGGAAAACAAATGACGCATGATCCCATCTCCATCCCAAATCCAAAGGCCGATCTTGAGGCCCTCCCGTTGAGGAAACACTACCCGATAATTGAAGGCGAGCAATCGGCCCGGCCGCACCGATCGATAGAACCAGGGGGATAGCGGTCCGCCTCCTCCAGATCAGCAGACCGGACGCATGATCTCAACATGTGCCGACGTATTGGTCCCGCTGGGCCGCTCGGCTCCGCCGAGTGTCCAGACCTCGGACCCAAATGCGACCGCGCCGAGGCCATGCCTGGGGGTTGGCATGTCACCCGCCTTCTCCCAGAGATCAGCGCCGGGGTCATAGACCCAGACGCCTCGCAGGACACCGCCCGGGGGCGGGTCGAAGACTTCCCCCCCGAAAACGTATATCCGACCAGCGAGAACCGCTGCGGCCAGCCCGCCCGCCGCCGCCTCGCGGGGTAGCGGCGCCGCCAGCCTCCAGCGATCCTCTCGCGGATCATAGACCTCATGAGAGACGGACGGCCCATCGGTCACGCTTCGCCCGCCGACGACATGGAGCCGCCCGGAGAGCTCAACGCCCGCCGCACTGTTGCGGGAGGTCAGGGCTGGGGCCGCCGTCGACCAGGCGCCGCTGGCCGGATCAAAGACGAGATGATCGCTTGTATCGACATGATCGCGATAGGCGAGGTTCGAGGCGCCTGACGGTCGTCGGCCGCCCACGAGGTGCGCGAGATCGTTCAACACGATGCAGACACACTCTGCATGCGGCGCCGGCGCGGCCGGACCGGGGACCCACCGACCGCCATGGCTATCGAGCCGCCAGGCGGCGTTGCTCATCCTCCAGGTGACGCCAGGACCGGGAGATTGAAATCCGCCAAGAAGCCAGAGCGAGCCGCCAACGCTCGCCAGCTGCGGATGGTGAACGGGGCCGGGAAGTGACACGTCCCGGCGCCAGCCTTCGGCGGAGGGTTCGCAAGACACAAGACGGTCGGAGGCCCCGATGACCCGTCCGCTTTCCCCTATAAGACCGCCGCCGACCCAGATACGGCCATCGTGGACGCACGGATAGATTTCCTGAACGGGGAACGGAAGGCTTCCCCCGGCTCGCCAGCAGACCGCCTCCGCCATCCGGGCCTGCGCGCGTGACGATCCATGCAGCGCGCTCGCTGAAGCCGCGGCAAGTACGCCTCTCCTTGTCATCTCGAAACGCCTGGCCGTGATCACGTGACGATCCTCATGGTCTTCCACATTAAGGAGAAATCTCGCGCGATCAGCCTCAGCTGTCGAGACTTGGGATACCGATCATCTGGGCCGCAGGAGGCCCCTTCCCACACCTCCCCGTCACATTGAAAAGCGGGGCGATCCTGATCGCGGGCGACTGCGTATGACGTCCATGTCACACACAGCGATCATCGGCGCAGGAATAGCGGGACTGGCGTGCGCAAGACGCCTGTCAGAGGCTGGGCGAACCGTCCGGCTCTTTGACAAGGGCAGAGGGGTGGGAGGGCGAATGGCGACCCGCCGCGTCGAGACGCCGTCGGGCGTCGCTCAGTTCGACCATGGCGCTCAGTATGTTGCGGTGCGCGACGAACGCTTTCGTTCCGCCCTGAACGCGACCGGACCCGCTGTGGCCCCTTGGGAAGCGGCCCGCACAGGTCTCGCGACAAGGAACCCGGCGGCCGGCCCGGGGGATACCCCCCTGGTTGGTTCGCCGACGATGAGCGCCATTCCGCGCGCCCTCGCCGCAGGCCTCGACACTCAGGTCTCGACCCGCATCGCCTCGATACTCCGCACCGCCAAAGGATGGGTTCTGGAAAAGGAAGACGGCTCAAGCGAGGGACCCTTCGAATCGGTGGTGATCGCAACCCCCGCAGAACAGGCGGGGCCGCTCTTATCGGCGCACAGCAAACGACTTGCCGAAGAGGCGGCTGAAGCGACCACAGCCCCTTGCTGGGCGGGTCTGTTCGCCTTCTCCGCCTCGCCAGGATCCGACCTGCAGGCGTGGAAGCCCGTCGATCATCCCGTCATCTCATGGGCGGCGTGCGACAGCGCAAAACCCGAGCGGCCGAACGCCCTCTCATGTTGGGTCGTCCATGCGCGGCCAGACTGGAGTGTGACCCATCTCGAGCGCCCAGCCGACGAAATAATCTCCCTCCTCCGGAAAGATCTTGAAGCGATGATCGGAAACGGCCCGGAGCTGGTTCTGGCCCAGGCGCATCGCTGGCGATACGCTCTGGTGGAGAAGGCGGCGCCCTCCCCCTTCGGATGGGATGCTGATCTAGGTCTGGGAACATGCGGCGACTGGCGGATCGGGGCGCGCGTCGAGGCGGCCTGGTTATCCGGCCACGAACTCGCGGGCGCGATGCTGGCATGACGGTCAGCGCACTTCGTATCGTTCTGGGCGATCAGCTGACCCCCGACCTGTCCGCTCTTCAGAACGCGGATCCGTCTCAGGACATGATCCTGATGATGGAGGTCATGGATGAAGCGGTCCATGTCCGGCATCATAAAAAGAAGATCGCGCTGATACTCAGCGCCATGAGAGCGTTCGCAGATGAACTGCGGGACGCAGGTTGGCGCGTCGACTATGTGCGGCTCGACGATCAGGACAATACAGGATCGTTCACCGGGGAAGTCGAGCGAGCCGTCCGACGCCTGAACCCTGAGAGAGTGGTCACCACAGAAGCCTCCGAGCATCGCGTTCTCGGGTTTCAGCGGATCTGGCGGGATAATCTGGGAATTCCGGTAGAGATCCTGTCTGACGATCGGTTCATATGTTCGAGGACGGACTTCCTGAAGTGGGCAGCGGACCGCAAGTCTTTAAGGATGGAGTTTTTCTATCGCTGGATGCGTCAGCGAACCGGACTCCTCATGAATGGCGAGGAGCCCGAGGGCGGGCAGTGGAACTTCGATCATGACAATCGCAAGCCGGGCAAATCCGGCCTCAGCGCTCCGGAACTTTTCAAACCGGCGCCGGATGAACGGACGAACCAGGTCCTCAACCTCGTCAGATCCCGCTTCTCCGGTCACTTCGGAGACCTCGATCCGTTTGTCTTTCCGGTCACCCGCATCGACGCAAGGGCGGCCGCCGAGCGCTTCATGACGTCCGGTCTGCCGCAGTTTGGGGACTTTCAGGACGCAATGGTCAGAGGGGAGCGATTCCTGTTTCACAGCGTTCTGTCGCCCCTGATCAATATCGGACTCCTCGACCCCTTAGAGCTGTGCCGACGCGCCGAGGAGGAGTACCGTTCCGGCCGGGCGCCCCTGAACGCGGCGGAGGGCTTCATCCGTCAGATTCTGGGCTGGCGCGAATTTGTCAGAGGCGTCTACTGGCGCGAAGGACCGGATTACATGAGGCGCAACCGCCTCGGCGCGACACGCCCCCTGCCAGCGATGTACTGGACCGGCGCTACCGACATGACCTGCATGGCTGAAGCGCTCTCGGCGACCCGGGAAGAGGCGTACGCGCACCACATTCAGCGCCTCATGATTACCGGAAACTTCGCCCTTCTCGCAGGAATAGATCCGTTCGAGACGCACGAATGGTATCTCTCTGTTTATGCCGATGCGTTCGAGTGGGTGGAGGCCCCGAACACGATCGGCATGAGTCAGTTCGCCGACGGGGGCGTCGTCGGCTCAAAGCCTTACGCAGCGAGCGGGGCCTATGTCGCCCGTATGAGCGATTATTGTCGCGGATGCCGGTACGACGTGAAGCAGAAGACGGGCCCGGACGCATGCCCGCTCAACGCCCTCTATTGGGATTTTCTGGCGCGACATCGAACGACATTCCAGACCAATCCCCGAATGGCGCAGATGTACAGGACCTATGACAAGCTGGCCCCCGATCATCAGAAAGCCCTTCATGACAGCGCGCGGGCGTTTCTGGATCGCCTGGACGCAAACGGAACCGACCAATGATCAGCATGAGCAGCCTCGCGGAAGGATATCGCGCCTGGGTCTTCGGAGCGAGCGGAGGGATCGGATCAGCCTTGACAGCCCTGCTTGAGGGCGACGCCAGATGTGCAGCTGTGCATTCCGGGGCCCGCAGCCCATTACCGGCAGATAGTAAGAAACACCCATTCCTCTTCTCTCTGGAAGACGAAGAGTCCGTCAGGAGAGCCGTTGACACAGCGATCGTGGACGGTCCCCCGGACATCGTAATCGTCGCCACCGGCCGCCTGCACGGACACGGATTGCAGCCTGAAAAGTCGATGCGCGCCCTCGAAGCAGACGCTCTCATGGAATCCTACAGGATCAATGCGATCGGTCCTGCTCTCATCGCCAAGCATGTCCTCCCGAAACTGCCGCGAGACCGAAAATCCGTATTCGCGGCCCTCTCGGCTCGGGTGAGCTCGATCAGCGATAACCGGTCAGGGGGCTGGCACGCCTATCGCGCGTCAAAGGCCGCTCTCAACATGCTGATCCGCAACTGCTCCATAGAACTTGCCGTAAGGAACCGCAACGCCGTCTGCGTGACGCTTCATCCTGGAACCGTCGATACGAATATGTCGAAGCCCTTTCAGTCGCATGTGCCGAACGAGAAACTGTTCTCGCCTGCCGTCAGCGCCCTTCATCTCCTTCGTGTGGCGAATGACCTCACCCCAGAACACACGGGCCGGCTGATTGCATGGGATGGTCAGGTCATCGATTACTGACGCGCCGCTCCGGAGGCTCTGCACCGGTCGGAGCAATATCTGACCTGTTCCCAGTCCCTCTCCCACTTCTTTCGCCATGCAAACGGTCGTCCGCACGCAACGCAGATCTTCTGCGGAAGATTATCCTTCCGGTAGCGCACAGGTTGCGATGATTTGGACGAGCTGCGACCCATATCAGATCAAACCTGGTTGATGAAGACTTGAACGGACTGTCTACGCTGCGGAATGCGACCCGATCACGCGACGAGACAGGAATTTCTCCGCCTCAGAAAAAATCTACCGAAAATGTCCTCTCAACCAGTACCGTCCGCGCTCGGCGTGATCAGCTGAGATGGCGCGCCCGAAGAGATTCGAACTCCTGACCCCCAGATTCGAAGTCTGGTGCTCTATCCAGCTGAGCTACGGGCGCCGACGAAGATGACGAACCTGCCTACCGCCCATGATCATGAGACGCAAGTCATGTGATCAGGGTCGACGCGACCAACTTCCCATTCCTGGAGGATGGCGTAAGACCCTTAATTCCTGAGCCCCAGCCCCTGGAGATCATTGATGAAGCCGCGGTTCATCCTCGCCTCGATCGCCGCAATGATTGCAGGGTGCGCCCCTGCACCATCTCCTGCAGCGCCGACAGCTCCCGCGCCGGATGCGGTTGTCCTGGCGCCACTCCCTCCGAATGTCTCGTCGTGGCCCCGCCCAGCGGCGGATCTCTCTCGCGACGCTGTAAGAAAGCCGGACGAAATTCTCGCCTTTTCAGGAGTGCAGCCAGGACTGACTATTCTGGAGCTCGAAGCCGGAGACGGCTATTTTACCGAGTTGTTCTCTCATGCGGTCGGCCCGGGCGGTCGGGTTCTCATGCAGAATCCGCCTGAATTCCGTTCCCTTGTCAGGGACACCGTTAGCGCACGTCTCGCAGGAAACCGACTGGCGAACGTCGTTGAGGTCTGGACCTCGTTTGGGACGCCGGGAGCACCTCCTGGCTCCGTCGACCTGGTGACCTGGCTTCAGGGCCCTCACGAGCTCTTCTATCGTCCCGACGGCGCCGCCAAAACCTTAGGCGTCCCCGACCAGGTCTACCCTGCCATCTTCCAGGCATTGAAGCCCGGCGGCTACTTCGTGGTCCTGGACCATGCCGCAGCGCAGGGAGCTCCAGTTGAAACAGGTCACAGTCTTCACCGTATCGATCCCGCCCGTGTTCGCGCGAGCGCAGCGGCCGCCGGTTTCATAATGGAGGAGGAAAGCGCTGCATTTTCAAACCCCGCCGATTCTCACAACCAGTCGGTCTTTGACGAGGACATCAGAGGCAGGACGGACCAGTTTCTGTTCCGTTTCGTGAAGCCTGGCTCTCCTCCCTGACCCTCACGCGAACGGAAACCGGCGCCCCCTTGTGCCCTTCGGTCAATAGTCGCAGGATCGACCAAATCACCGGCGCAGACCGGCTAGGGAGACCTCCGATGAAATCAGGATTTCGGCTGACCTTTTCCGCGCTGGCTCTTGTCCTTGCAACGGCGTGCGCCACAACCCCTTCAGCTCCCCCCGCCCTCAAGGCCGCCGACTATGCGGCGATCCTCTCGGACCCTGCCCGAAGTGAAGCGGACAAAAAGGATGACGCCGCCAGAAAGCCGGCGGAGGTGCTCGATTTTGTCCAGGTGCGGCCGGGCGACGTGGTGCTGGAGATGGAAGTTGGTAGGGGATGGTTCACCGATATTCTGTCGGCCGCCGTCGGGCCTACCGGCAGGATCATCACTCAGAATCCTAAGGAGTTCGCCTATTCCGGGCCAGCCATGGCCGCCAGGAAGGCGACGGGCCGGCTGGCGAATGTGACGGAAACCACGACCCCGTTCGACAGGCTGGAAGCGGCGGACGGATCGGTTGACAAGGTTCTCTGGATGCTGGGCCCCCACGAACTCTACTACACGCCCAAGGACTCTCCCGGTCTTGGAGATCCGGCACGCTCCTACGCGGAGATAGCCCGGGTACTGAAACCCGGCGGGGTTTTCATCGCCATGGACCACGCCGCGGCGGCGGGAGCGCCGACAACGACGGGCGGAACAATTCACCGGATAGACCCAGCTGTGGTCCTTGCGTCGGCGGCGTCCGCCGGCCTCGTTCTGGAAGCCAAGAGCGATATTCTGGCCAACCCCGAAGATGATCGAAGCAAGATGGTCTTCGACGCAACGATCCGCCGTCATACAGACCAGTTTCTGTTCCGCTTCCGTAAGCCGAAATGAGCCTCCGCCCCCAGGGGCGCGGACAATCGGCCCACTCGGGGGACGGGACGCTTCTTGAACGCGACGCCAACTCTGGGAGGTGAATTCATGACGAAGAGACATCCTCGCCGCGAGGCGGTGATTGCGGCCGCAGCGGGTTTAGGCCTGATGTTGTCGGCCTGCTCGGAAAAAGAAACGGGAGTGATCCAGGGTGAACCGGGTGATCCGGTTCTTATCCTAAAGGAAGGCCCCTGCGAGGGAACCTGTCCGATTTACGATCTGACGCTGCATCCCGACGGCAGCTACATGCTCAACGCGGAAAAGTTCGTCAAACTCCAGGGTTTCAGCGAAGGGAATGTCGGAGAAGACAGCTGGGCGCTGGCGGAGGCCGTGCTTGAGGAGGTGAAATTCTGGACGCTCAAGGAGACCCAGACCTCCGATACGCTCCCGAATTGTCAGCCAGGCGCCCCAACCGTCACCATCACCTATCGGAACCAGGAAGGTCGGGAAAAAACCCTGACCTATGACGCCGGATGCGGCGTACCGAAGGTTCGCGCACTGGTCACCAGCCTCAGAGGGGCGATGGGGTTTGATACCCTCGTATGGACCGATCAGAAGTTCGATCCGGTCACAGGCGAACCAAGATAACATCCCGAACCGGGCAATCTGTCCCATGGCGCAGGGCGTAGAGACCGCATAGAGACACCCAATGCAGTCGGTTTTGATTTATTCATTGTATGCCGTGATCGCGGTGTTGGCGGTTGTTCTGGCGATCGGTGTCCTCAATCTCCTGAAAACGGACAGCAAGGCCAGATCGCGATCCAATCGCCTGATGCGGTTGCGGGTGGCGGTGCAGTTTGCGGCCGTTCTGATCATTGTGGCGATCGGCTGGGCGGCGGGCGCGTTTCGCTAGGCGCTCAGGCGCAGGGTTCTCTGCTAAAAATCATCCCAAATAGGAGATCGATGAAATTTCATCGATCCCGTTGCCCAATCCTGAAGCTGCTTCAAGCACAGTTGAGAGACGTCAACAGCGCCATGCGAGCGACATGGCAGTTGCAAGGCTCAGTTCAGGGATCTCGGTTATGTTCGAGCGACGGGCGGGCGATCGAAACGCCAAAAGGTTCTGGGCGTGGTTCTCGACAAGAAGCCAGAGCCTTGCCAATGGGCTCGAGGCCCTGTGCCGGGGAGAAGCGGACGCTTCGCAGCTGATCGGAGAGCTCAACGAACGGATCCGTCGTTTTGACCCGGGCCTTGAAGCAGACATCATGCGGACGCCGGACGGTTACTGTCAGCTGCTAGTGTCCGGCCCCTCTCACCTCTCGGGCGTTCAGCTCGCAGAACAGGCGCCCAAGATCCGGGGATGGAAGGTCTCGCTCGCCGAAGCCGACAACTGGCCGGCGCGGATTCCGTTCCGGCGAGCGCCAGGGGCGTCCATGGATCGCCTGTCGTCCGTTGAAGCCCGGCATGAGGCCTACGTCTCGCTCGGCGTTTGAAGGTATCGCCGGGCCGGCGTATTGACGGAAGGGCCGCCCGACGCAACATAGCTCATGGTTACGCTGAACAAGATCTATACCCGCACCGGAGACGACGGCACCACGGGCCTCGCTACCGGGCAGCGAGTCTCGAAATGGCATACGCGTGTCGACGCTTACGGGTCGATTGACGAAACCAACGCTGCGCTCGGCCTCGCCCGTCTTCATACGGGAGAGGATAAGGAGCTCGATGCGATGCTGATGCGCATCCAGAATGATCTTTTTGATCTTGGCGCAGACCTCGCGACGCCTGAAACCAATCCGCCGCCCTCCTGGGAGGCCTTAAGAATTCTTCCGGATCAGGTTCAACGTCTCGAGCGGGAGATCGACGCGATGAACGCTGCGATTCCTCCCCTGGACAGCTTCGTCCTGCCAGGCGGGAGCCCCCTTGCCGCCTACCTGCACCTCGCCCGGACCATCTCACGGCGGGCTGAGCGACAGATCGCTCTGCTGGCGTCGACTCCGGGAGAGATTGTGTCCGAGCACGCCCTGGCCTTCGCCAACCGCCTGTCGGACTTTCTCTTTGTCGCAAGCCGTCGCGCGAATGCCAACGGGTCCGCCGATGTGAAATGGGTCCCGGGAGCAAATCGTTAGGCGGTCACAGGCCGGGCGTCGATCCGCCTCCAGCCACTCGTTGTCGCGCCAACGCCGAATCCATCGGCGACAGCCCGAGGCGCTCGACCAGTTGTCTCATAAGGGAATCCTCGTGCGGATCCCGCGAGGCGTCAGCAAGCACGACCTTCCAAAGAGCCTCGACAATCGCTGTTCGGTCTTCGAGCGTGACCGCGAGGCGGATGCTTCGGGTGAACTGATAATGATCGATCGCTTCAGCCTCCGCCGCCTCCCCCTCGACCCTGAGACCGGCGGCCGCCGACGGATCCAGTCCGTAACGGTCCGCCAGGACTTGATCTATCAGACGCTGCTCACGGCCCTCATAGGACCCATCCGCCCGAGCCGCCATCACGAGAATAGCGGCAATTGCGCTCCTGGCGTCCTCCGCGGGCAGCGTGCGCACATCGGCTCCGCTGAAAAGTCGTCTTAGCCTGTCGAGAGCCATCGACACTGTCCTCCGTCGGTCCGCCGGTTCTTATCAGTTCCGCACACCGGGCGCAGCGATCATGTCATCGGTGATCGGCCCCCGATTTGTTGATCGCGATACAGTGTTGAAGAACATGAAGATCTTTTCGAGATTCTCGCGACCCCGTCGGATCCAAAACTCATGATCCCGACCGGGAAACTCCAGATAAATGTGCTGAGCCCCGACTTTCTGAAGCTCCATCGCCGCCCGTCGGGACGTGTTGGGACTGACCACCACATCGTCCGATCCATGAAGAATGAGAAGAGGAATGGATTTTAGGGCCTCGGCCGACGCATTCGGACCTATGCCGCCTCCAGCGATTGGAGCCACTCCGGCCCAGATGCGATTGTGCTTGGCTCCGAGATAGAACGCGCCGAACGCTCCCATGGAATGGCCCATCAGATAGATCCGGTCATCGTCGATCGAATAGGTCCTGCGAACCCGAGCCAGAACCTCCAGGGCGTCAGCCTCCGAAAGCTCATGAACCGCATAGGGCGAACCAGTGGCCGGATTGACATCAGCGGTCTCAACAGGCCTCGGCGCTCCGCGCAGGGGTCCCCAGCCGCCCATTGTGGAGTAACCCAACGGCGCAACCACAATGTATCCGTCCCGCTGAGCGAAATCTGTCGTGCCGTCAAAAAGCATCTGCTGCAGGGGCTGAACCCCGGCCCCATGAAGATTGACGATCAGGGGATAGCGTCGCGCGGCGTCATATCCTTTCGGGACAAAGAGAACATAGGTCATAGGCTGGTTCGCCAGATCGAATTCGTAAGAGCAGACAAGAATACGTTGCTGGCTCGCGGTCAGAGGCGGTTGCGCCGAGCGGGGAATGTTGGCGCGAACAGCGATGGCGTCATTGGGGTCCGTCGAAGGAGCCGGCTGCGGATCGAGCCGGACGCCGGAATGGGTGACGTTGGGGATGCCGGCGCTGGCGGCGGCCTCCTCCGCAGTGATGAAACGGCAATCCTGACCGCGAGCGATCGCGGCGGCGGTCTCTTCGCCGATCGGCGAGGAACCGGACGGCCGTCCCGAGAGGCACCCCCCCAGCATCGCTGGCGAAACCAGGCAGATCGCGGACACGAGCCAGCTGCGAAGGAACATGAGGCACTCCCTGAGGATCGAACGCCTGTTCGCCTCTCTCCTTACAAGAGAGCTCACAGGAAGGCCCGTCAATGCTTACGGACGAGCTGAAAGGCCGCCCCACAAGGCGCCTGCGCGCTAAAATGACGCGAGGAGGCTTCCGAAACTTGATTCTGCCCCTTCCGCTGCATAACAGGATCGCGAGATCTCCATAGCCACCGGCCGGGGGGGTCGTGTAGGGATGTCCGAACTGTTTTCGTGATCCGAACCGGAGATGTCGCAGATGAAGGTGCTCGTACCCGTCAAGCGGGTGATCGACTACAACGTCAGACCCCGTGTGAAACCTGACCAGACCGGGGTCGACCTCGCCAACGTTAAGATGGCGATGAACCCTTTCTGCGAGATCGCGATCGAGGAAGCTGTTCGCCTCAAGGAAAAGGGCATCGCAACCGAAATCGTCGTCGTTTCAATTGGGCCGGCGCAGGCTCAGGAAACGATCCGGATCGGTCTCGCCATGGGCGGAGATCGCGGCATTCTCGTTCAGACCGACGCACGGACAGAACCGCTCTCGGTCGCCAAGATCATCCGCGCGATCGCGGAAGAAGAAAAACCCGGCCTCATCATCACAGGCAAGCAGGCCATTGATGACGACAATAATCAGACCGGTCAGATGACAGCGGCGCTTCTGGGCTGGCCGCAGGGAACCTTCGCCTCGGCAGTCATCAAGGACGGCGACAAGCTCATGGTCACCCGCGAAGTGGACGGCGGGCTTCAGACCGTCGAGCTTTCAACCCCGGCGGTTGTAACAACGGACCTGCGCCTGAACGAACCCCGTTTCGCCTCGCTTCCCAACATCATGAAGGCGAAGAAAAAAGAAATCGCCATCAAATCGCCTGCTGATTACGGCGTGGACATCACGCCGCGCCTCTCAGTCGTCAAAGTGACCGAACCGAAGAAGCGGGAAGCCGGCGAGAAGGTCGCTGACGTTGACACGCTGATTTCCAAACTCAAGTCCGCTGGAGCGATCTGACATGGCCGTTCTCGTCCTCGCCGAACACTCCAACTCCGCACTCAACGACGCCACGGGAAAGGTGCTGTCAGCAGCTCTGGCCTTCGGAGGCGATGTCGACATTCTCGTCGCCGGTGAAAACGCTCGCCCGGCGGCGGAAGCCGCCTCGAAGCTGGCCGGCGTCCGCAAGGTCCTCCTGGCCGATGGGGCGCCCTACGGCAAACCCGTCGCAGAAGCGCTCGAGGCTCTCATCGTCCCATTGATGGGAGCCTATGACGCACTCTTCGCCCCGGCCACGACCAACGGCAAGAATGCGGCTCCTCGGATTGCTGCGCGACTGGACGTTATGCAGATCTCGGAGATCACCGCGGTGATCGACAAAGATACCTTCGAGCGGCCGATTTATGCGGGCAACGCTATTCTCACAGTGCGTTCGTCGGACGCCAAGAAGATCGTGACCGTTCGTGGAACGGCCTTCCCCGCAGCGGGCGCGGGATCAGGAGCGCCCATCGAGACGGTCGCCGTACCGTCCGGACCGTTCGCCTCAAAATTCGTCAGGGAAGAGCTTTCAAAGTCCGATCGCCCGGAACTGGCGTCCGCGAAGCGGATCGTGTCCGGAGGCCGCGCCCTCGCGTCATCTGATCAGTTCCAGCAGTATATCCTGCCCCTCGCCGACAAGCTGAAGGCGGGGGTGGGGGCATCCCGCGCCGCGGTAGACGCCGGATATGCGCCAAACGACTATCAGGTGGGGCAGACCGGAAAGGTCGTCGCTCCGGAACTCTACGTCGCGGTGGGGATCTCGGGCGCCATCCAGCACCTGGCCGGCATGAAGGACTCGAAGATCATCGTTGCGGTGAATAAGGACGAAGAGGCCCCTATTTTCGCCGTGGCGGATTACGGTCTGGTGGGCGACCTCTTCAAGATCGTTCCCGAACTGACTGAAAAACTCTGAAGAACCAGACGCGCCGATCGGCCTCCCCCCGGTCGGCGCGCGCCTTCAGAAGGGTCCCCGGAGCCCCGAGCAGACGATCCTCTACCTGCGGCCGGTCGCCAGCGTGCGGCGAGCGATAGCAAACAGAGCGACCGCTGCGACAAACAGCAGCCCGACGGCAACCGCCGTCGCCTCGCCCTGTGAAACGGTGAGACCGAAGATCTCGATCTGAGACGGGCTCTGAACCTCAACGCCGACAGACGCCGGGCCGCTGGAGGCGGGAGCTGCCACGCTCTCCGGAACTGCGGCCTCCTGAGTGTTTGAACTCACAGGAACGTCCGTTGGAGGAGCCGAAGCTGCCGTGGAGCCGTCAGTGGAGCCGGACGGAGCCGGCGGTGCCGCGTCGCTCGGGGCCGCCGCTCCAGCCTCAGAACTCTCCCCCTGTGCGCCGCCCGGACCGACCCCCGGCGCCGCTTCGGCCAGCGGCTCCTGAGCGCCGCTCGATGGAGCTATGACGACGCCCTCGACGGGACCGCCCGGTACAGCCCCCTCTTCAGCGCTCACAGGCTCGGTGGCCGCCGGCGTTGAAGAAGCAGCCGGGTCTGACCCGACTGTCGTATCCTCCGGAGCTCCTCCGGCGCTGATGGCGATCGCTCCGACACCCGCCGCACCGCCAGCCGCCGCGGCACCTGCAGCGCTGGCTGTGCTGGACGGCGTGGGCTGCTCGGGCGGCAGACGCTTAAGGCCGTCTCCGGCCCGCGCTGGATCGAGATCCGGCGTATCCGCCATGTCTTCGAGACAATCGCACATGCGGGAGAACACGGAACCGTCCACCGATCCCGATTGTGGAAGACCGATAGACTTCTGAAACGCCTTGACCGCCAAAGCGGTGCCCTGACCGTAAACGCCGTCGACCGCGCCCTTCAGATATCCCAGTCGCGCAAGGGCCTCCTGAATGAACCGATCGCGACCATTCGGTCCGGAAGCTGACTTGGGCGCGGCGAGGCCGAACTTCTGAGGATCAAGGCGTCGAAACGGATTTCCGGGAAAAAGATGGGCCCCAAAATCGAACGGGGTCAAAGGGTAGGCTTTTGCCGGGCGCACAACATCCAGCGGCAGCGCAAGATCCCAGTTGCCAGCGGCGATCAAGCGCTCGAATGTCGCCATCCGAACCGCGGTCG
>JAGWYJ010000048.1 GCA_018969425.1 Alphaproteobacteria bacterium
CAGAGACGGCCCCAGCATGAGCCCCGCAACGATTTCTCCGACGGCCCGGGGCTGGCGTATCGCTGCTGCGCAGGCGCCGGCCGCCCTCGCCACAAGGATCACGATCGTGATCTGGATCAGGATTGAGGCCAGGATCTCTTCATTCGTATGAACGGAGGTGGTCATGTCGGCGCCTTCTTCACATAGACTTTCCACGACCAGGCCGGCAGATCGAGTGCGGTGTCCTGTCCGAAAGCGACCTCTTCGCCTGAGATGGCGTCGTTATAGGATCCGTGATGGGGTCCCTCTGACAACGTGACTAACCGGTCGGTCGGTGAGAGGTTCAGAACGGCGAAGACCGCATTCTCGTCCTTCCGCCGCACGAAGCTCAGCACCTGTCCGGGCGCGTCGTTCACCACAGGGATCATGCGTCCGCCTGAGGCGCCGTTCCACAGGGCCGGATTGTCGTGCTTGAGCCGGATCAGGCGCTTCAACAGGTCGCCATGGGGGTGCTCGCGCCAGACAATCGGCTCGCGTTCGAAGAATTCGAGGCGATTGTCATTGCCAGCCTCCTGACCGTTATAGATCGAGGGGATGCCCTCGCCGACGAACTGCAGCACCATGGCGGCTTCGACACCGGCGCCGAAGCGCTCGAACTCCGTCGCCTCCCAGGCGTTCTGATCGTGATTGCTGGTGTAGACCATGCGATAGGCGTCTTCGGGCCAGGCGCTTTCGTTTCCTGAATAATAGCCGAACAGCGCGCCGACATCGGCCTTTCCCATGGTCACATCGTGAAGCGCGTTGTTCCAGCCCCACGCGTAGGTGGCGTCGAAGGCTCGCGCATGAACGTCACGCTGATCCCACTCGGCGAGCATGAATACGGGCTTGATCGCTTCGAGTTCGCGCCGGACATTTTCCCAGAAGTCGAGCGGGACATAGCCGGCGACGTCGGCGCGGAAACCGTCAATATCAGCTTCGCGCACCCAGTGAACCATCGCTTCCGTCATGTAGCGGCGCAGGCCCGGCTGGTCGTAGTCAAGGTCGATGATGTCCGACCAGTCCCACCAGGGCGTCGGGTGATACTCGCCCTTCCAGTCGCGGTCATACCAGTCGGGATGCTCCGTCACGAGCGGATTGTCCCAGGCGGTGTGGTTGGCGACCCAGTCGAGGATGACGTGCATGCCCTGGGCATGGGCCTCGTCGACGAAGGCGCGCAGATCCTCCATCGTCCCGAACTCCGGATTGACGCTGTAATAATCGCGCACGGAATAGGGACTTCCGAGCGTTCCCTTGCGGTTCTGAACCCCGATCTCGTGAACCGGCATCAGCCAGAGGATGTCGACCCCGAGCTCCCCGAGACGGGGCAGTTCAGCGCGCGCGGCGCGGAAGGTGCCCTCCGGCGTGAACTGACGGGTGTTGATCTGGTAGATCACCGCGTTGCGGGACCACTCGGGATGGCTGAGCTCCACATAGGGACGCGGCGCGTAGGGATCGGTCGCGGCTGTGGGCGTCTCGGCCCGATTGCAGGCGCTTAAGGCGACGGCGGCCAGGAGAGCCAGAAGAATGGGTCGCAGCATGGCGGTCAGGCGCTCCCTGCTTCTGCGGGTTGATCCTCAGAGGTCTCCCGCACGAGAAGAACGGCGAGGGCGGCGATCCCGAACGATGCGCCGGCGATCGCGAAGGCCCAGATCGCTTCATTGCCGAAGAAGGTGCGTAGCAGGAAACCCAATAACGTCGCCGCCACCAGCTGAGGCACGACGATGAAGATGTTGAAGATGCCCATATAAACACCCATTTTCGTTGCCGGGACGGAGCCGGCGAGGATCGCATAGGGAACCGAGACGATCGCCGCCCAGGCGATCCCGACGCCGATCATCGGCGCCCAGAGCCAGGCCGGGTCTCGGATGAGGATCATGGCGATGAACCCCGCCGAGCCGAGAGCGAGGCAGGCGGCGTGAAGCCAGCGTCGATTGAGCCGCGAGGCCAGAATGATCAGGCCCAGAGCGCCGAGGGCCGCAACGCCGTTCCGCACGGCGCCCAGAACGCCCCACCAGTTGCCGGCGTCCTGATAAGCCGCCGAAGCCGCGTCGGTTGATCCGTAATGATGCAGAGCTATGGCTGGAGCGCCATAGATCCACATGGCGAAAAGGCCGAACCAGGTGAAGAACTGAACCACGGCGAGCTGACGCATGGCGGCGGGCATGGCGAAGAGATCGCCCACCACCTCCATGAACCCGTTCTGCGTGGCGTCGCGCGCACGAAGCCAGCCGGCGAGGATCTGCAGCACGCCGAAGCCTGCGATCAGGCCCGCAAGCACGTAGAGGTCCTGACGGAACTCAGCCTCGCCGAGGACAGCGAGGATCGCCGGTCGCGGCTCGAGACGCGCGGCGACAATAAAGGCGGCGAGCGCTGCGCCCGCTGCAAGCCAGATCAGGCCGCCTGACAGGAAGGCGCCTGGGCTGCGCTGGAGGACGGCGGACGGCGCCCTCGCGCCTCTGGCGGCCTGACGGGCCGCCTCGAAGGCGGCGAGCTGTTCGGGGGAGTATTCCCGCGTTGTGACAATGCTCCACAGAACGGCCAGCAGGAGCGTTGCGCCGCCGACATAGAAGGCGATGTGGACGGTCTGCGGCACAATACCGGCAGGAGCGGTGTTGGCGACGCCCATCTGCGCCAGCGCCCAGGGCAGGATCCCAGCCAGCACCGCGCCGGCGCCGATGAAGAAGCTCTGCATCGCGTATCCGCTGGTGCGTTGTTCGTCGGGGAGGTTGTCGCCGACCAGAGCGCGCGTCGGCTCCATGGTAATGTTGAGAGCGGCGTCCATGATCCACAGCACGCCAGCGGCGATCCAGAGCGTCGGGGCGTTCGGCATGAGGATCAGCGAGGCGCTCGCCAGAAGGGCGCCGACCAGGAAAAAGGGGCGACGGCGACCCAGCGGCGTCCAGGTCCTGTCGCTCAGGAAGCCGATCACTGGCTGAACGAGGAGACCGGTCAGGGGTGCGGCGATCCACAGGATCGGAAGCGCGTCGATCTCGGCGCCCAGGGTCTGGAAGATGCGGCTGACATTGCCGTTCTGCAGATCGAATCCGATCTGGATGCCCAGAAAGCCGAAGCACATATTCCATATCTGGAGTGCGCTCAGTTTCGGTTTCGTGTTCATCGTGTTCTCCCCGTTTCTTATTATCAGTCCGTCGTCTGTGGTCGCAGCAGGAATTTCAGGGGATCCGTCAGACGCGCCCGCCAGGCCGCCTCGTTATGGTTCGCTCCCGGATAGAGACGGATCTCCAGACTTTCGCCCGCCTTGAATCCCAGTCCGGTCAGAACGGGCGTCATCGCCTCCTCGTAGGGAGCATAAAACCCATCCAGAAAGCCCGTTCCGCGATCGATCCAGAGACGATGGGCGGAGGGATCGAGAGCTTTCGAGGCCAGATAGGTCCGGAAGGCCGAGGCGACAGCCGGGGGCCAGGCCGGGTCGATGCGCTCCCCGATGAAGCGCTCGGAAACCCCGATGGGCCAGTGCATGGACAGGCAGGCCGCGCCTCCGAAGACGTCGGGTCGTTCCGCCATGGCGTAGAGCGAGATCAGCCCGCCCATGCTCGATCCCATGAGGAAGGTGTGCTCGCGATCGCCGAGCGTGCGGAAGGCGGCGTCGATGCGCGGCTTCAGCTCCCCGACCAGAAAGCTGACATAGGCGTCGGCGGCCCGGCGCTCAGCGGGAAAGTCCTCAAGGATGGCGGGCTGCAAAGTCTCGGGCATGGCGCTGAGGATGCCGGAGGGGGCGTATTCGAAGCGGCGGTCCGGCGTGCTCCAGACGCCCACGATGATGGCGGGCCTGATTGCGTCTTTCTGCAGGAGCGTCTGCATCGCTTCATCGACCCCCCAGTCGACGCCGGTGTTGGCGATACGCGGATCGAAGAGGTTCTGCCCGTCATGCATGTAGATGACCGGCCAGCGGGCGTCAGGATCGGAGGCGTACTGAGGCGGCAGGTAAATGCTCACATGGCGCGTCTGAGCCAGCCGGGGAGATGCGACATCGCGCCAGTAGATGAGCTGTCCGGGAACCCCTGCGCCGTCAGGGTCACGAACATATTCGCTGATGTCATGCTTCCAGTCGGAGATGACGATCCGTGTTTCGCGTCCGCTGCCGGCCGCGACAGGGACGTTGGGCATGACCGTTCCGGACGGGCCGAGGCCTTCACGATCCCATCTTCCCTGCGTCACCTTGATCTCGAAGGTCGCATCTGCGGGCACGCGAAGCCTCGCCGTGCGCGTGCGACCCGTCCCGCTCATCTCAAGTCCGTCGGCGCGCCAGGGACCAAGCTCGGGCAGGCTTCCGGTCAGGAACACCCGGCCGGATCCTTCCGGCGTCTCGGCCCGGATAACGACCTCCGTCAGTCCGTCTCGGGACGGGCTCGCGCAGGCCAGCAGGCCCAGACAGGCGAGGAGCAGAGGGGCGAAGAGGAAGGCTCGGCGCATTACCGGCGCTTTCCGGGCACGGGGCTGAACCGGATGGCCTGACCTCCGCCCGGGGCGAGATCGAGGACCAGCGTATCGGCGCTTGAGACTGTCCGCTCCTCGATGAGGATGTCGCTGCGCGCGGTCCCGCGATAATCCGCCCCGGGACCGTCGCGATAGATCTGGGCGCGATATCGCACGCCCGGCTCGAGGAATGAGAGGGAGGCTTCGAGCCGGCGCGGGTTCTCGTCGGTGATCGATCCGAGATACCAGTCGCGGCTGTCGCGATCGCGCCGGACAATGGTGACATAATCGCCGAGCTCGCCGTTCAGAACGCGTGTCTCCTCCCAGTCGGTCGGCACGTCGCGGATGAACTGGAAGGGGCGGGGATTGGCCTCATAGTTTTCGAGAAGATCAGCGGCCATCTGGATCGGACTATAGATGGTCACGTAGAGAGCGAGCTGTTTGGCCCAGGTGGTCGCGACGCCCTCGGGAGACCGCGTCTCCATGCCGAAAATGCCTGGAGTAAAGTCCATCGGCCCGGCGAGTAGACGGGTGAAGACCAGATTGACCTCGTGCTCCGGGGGATTGGAGGGATTGCCCCAGGCGCTGTATTCCATGCCGCGGGCCCCTTCGCGCGAGACCCAGTTGGGATAGGTGCGGCGAAGGCCGGTGTCCTTGATGGGCTCATGAGGGTTGATGGCGATCTGTCGGCGCGCGGCCGCTTCAATCACCCGCAAATGATGGCGCGCCATCTCCTGACCTTCATGCCAGGCGAAGCGCACCTGGCCGTCCTCGGTTCTCACCCGCGCTCCGGCGGCGTCGGAGACATACCCTGTCTTTACGGTCCGAACGCCAAGCCTCTTGTAGAGGTCGAAGGCTTCGTCCATCTGCGTCTCGTAGTGGGCGGCGTTGGCGGAGGTCTCATGATGACCGATGATCCGCACGCCGCGCTCGCGGGCGTAGGACGTCACGCGTTCGAGGTCAAAATCCGGATAAGGCTTCGTGAAGCTGAAATCTTGTCCATTGCCGAACCAGTCGGCGTCCCAGCCGATGTTCCAGCCTTCGACGAGAACGCCTGAGAAACCGTTGCGGGCCGCAAAATCGATGTAGCGAAGGGTTGTTTCGGTGGTCGCTCCGTGGCGCGGGCCTGAGGCCCAGGTCGCAGTGTCGAGATGCATCTGCCACCAGATCCCGACATATTTTCCCGGTTCGAACCAGGAGACGTCGCCCAGCCTGTTTGGTTCATTGAGGTTGAGGATCAGACGGGATTCGACGAGACCGCCGGCCGTCTCGCTGATCTGGATCGTCCGCCAGGGCGTGACGAACGGACCTTTGCGGACGACGGCCGCATCTCCGATCCCGGGGGTCAGAAGGGCGTTGAGGCCGCGGCCTTCGATGCGCATCAGGTTCATGCCGGAATAGTCGATCAGGGCCGCTTCGTGGATCGATAGGTGCAGACCGCTCTGAAGACGAACTGTAAGAGGCGTCTGGCTGACGCCCACCTGCTCGATCGGCGTGCGATAATAGAGGTATTCCTCACGATTGGAGCGCATGGCGGGCGTCCACAGAGCTTCGCCTTCCGAGGCGAAGTTGAATTCGGTCAGCTCGTTGAGGATTTTCACCTCGCGCATCCGGGGCTGGTCGGGAAACTCGTAACGAAAGCCGATCCCGTCGTCGTAGACGCGGAAGACGACATCGAGGCTGCGACCAAGGTCCTTGGTCTCGGTCAGGGTGAAGCGGAGCTCGTTATAGCGATTCCGGATAAGGCGCTCCTCACCCCAGGGCTGCTCCCACGTCTCGTCGAAGCTCCTCTGCGACTGTGCGGTGAGGCTCAGATTGCGCTCGATCTTCGGCGCATCCACCAGCAGGAAGCCGAGCCTTGAGGGGGCGATGATCGTCTGGCCTCTGCGGATCACGCTGTAGGCTGGACGGCCCTCGCCGTTGATTTCAATCTCGACGACGATTGCGCCGTCGGGCGAGGCGATCGTCGCCAGCGGCGCTGCAAGAGCTGTAGCGCCCAGCAGGTGAAGGGAGATCAGGAGGATCAGGCTGCGCAGGATCATGACGGCGCTCCGGGAGAAGGGTGTCTGCTTGCCAAAAGCTGCAGGCGGTGCATTAAGAGGCCCGTTGAACGAGAAGACTTGTGTGAGAGCGCGTGACCCGACGCCCGACGACACTGCAGGATGTGGCGAGACTTGCGGGGGTCTCCGTTTCGACCGCCTCGCGCGCGCTCAACGACAGTCCGGCCATCAATCGTCAGACCAAGCAGCGCATCTGGAAGCTGGCCCGGGAACAGAATTATCCCTTCCGGGACTACATGCCCGCGGGTCCTATCGGCGCTGAGGCGACGATCGCTGTCGTCGTGCCGCGTCCTCAGGGCCGGGATTTCATGCTGAGCGATCCGTTCTTTCTCGATCTCTTCTCCGGCCTCGCGGAGGCGGCGCGGGAACGCGACTGCGATCTTCTCGTCAGCCATGTCGCGCCTGCGTCCTTCGAGGATCTCTCGGTTCTCATGTCGACCTCGCGGGCCGACGGCGTGATCTTTCTCGGGCAGAGCACGCTTCACGGCGCCTTCAACCGTCTGGCCGAGGAGGAGAGCCGGTTTGTCGTCTGGGGCGCGCAGCTCCCCGACCAGAATTACTGCTCGATCGGAAGCGATAACATCGCGGGCGCCGCGCGTGCGACGGGCCATCTCGCGCGCCTTGGCCGCAAGCGGATCATGTTTCTGGGAGACATCGGCGATCCGGAGCCCGCGCAGCGCCATGCGGGCTATCTCGAGGCGCTCGCAAAGGCTGGCCTGACGCCCGATCCGGCGCTCTCGGTGCCAGCTCATTTCGAGGTGGAATCGGCGGAAGCGGCGATCGACACCCTGATGCAGAAGGGCGTCGCCTTCGACGGGATCGTTGCGGCGAGCGATCTGATCGCGCTTGGCGCCATACGCGCCCTGCGTCGCGCGGGCGTCGTGACGCCGCGCGACGTATCGGTCGTCGGCTTCGACAATGTGAGGTTCGCCCGCTACGCCACGCCCGCCCTCAGCACGGTGGCGCAGGACACCTCGAAGGCCGGCCGTCTTCTGGTCTCCAAACTTCTGGATGCAGGAGGCGGCAGGATCCGCAGCCGTTCCGAACGTCTTCCGACCGACCTCATCGTTCGCGAATCGTGCGGAGGCTGACGCCCGTCTCATAGGCGGCGCGCCATAAGGCCGGCGAGCGCGGGAAGTTCGCCGCGTCCCGGATCCGGCAGGTTGACCGTCTCGACGAGGCTCCACCCTTCCGGAAGCGACCAGGGGACCGGACGATCGCCGAGATTGAAGGCGCACAGAAGCGCATCCTCGCCCTCGCCGCGCACGAAGACGAGCAGGGCCTCGCTCGCCTCAAGGACTGTCATCGATCCTGTCCGGAGCTCGCTGAAGCGCCGGCGCAGCTCAACCGTCCGCCGCGCGAAATGGAGCGTCGATCCTTCATCAGCCTCCTGTCTGTCGACGGCCAGGGCGTGATGGGCGGGGTCGACCGGCAGCCAGGGCCGCGCCTGCGAGAAGCCGGCATTGAGATCGCCCGAGCGCCACGGCATGGGCGTTCTGGCGCCGTCGCGTCCAAGGGTGTGGGGCCAGTTGGCGATCGCTTCGGGATCCTGAAGGGCCTCCTGAGGGACATCGCCCTGCGGAAGGCCAAGCTCTTCGCCCTGGTAGAGAAAGACGCTGCCGCGCATCGTCATCAGGAGCAGGAGCGCCTGACGCGCGAAGGCGACGCGATCCCGCGCATGCGACCAGCGCGAGACGACGCGGGGGGCGTCATGGTTCGAGAACGCCCAGGACGGCCAGCCTTCCTCGCTCCCGCCGCGCCATCGCTCGCTGCACTCCCGGACGAGGGATGGGGTCAGGGTGTCGGCGTAGAGATAGTGAAAACCGTAGGCGCTGTGCAGATGGTCCTCGCCGTGCGTGTAGAGCTTCATTTCGGCGTCGGCCTGTTCGCCGCCGACTTCCGCCACCAGAAAGATCGCGCCGCGCTCTTCGGTCAGGCGCCTCACACGGGTCAGGAATTTCGGGATGTCAGGTTGGGACTGATTGTAGAAATGATGCTGGAAGTCGAAGGGACGCAGACGCTTCGCCTCGCCGATCACGGGCGGATTGTCGCGAAGCTCGGGATCGTGCATCGCGAAATTGATCGCGTCGAGCCGGAAGCCGTCAACGCCCCTGTCCAGCCAGAAGCGCGCGACATCGAGCAGGGCGTCCTGAACGTCCGGATGACGGACATTGAGATCGGGCTGGTCGGACTGGAAGTTGTGCAGGTAGTACTGGCGCCGGCGGGCGTCCCAGGTCCAGGCCGAGGCCTTGAACACGGATTGCCAGTTGGTGGGCGGAGATCCGTCGGGGCGAGCGTCCGCCCACACATACCAGTCCGCCTTCGGGTTGGTCCGGTCGGCCCGGCTCTCCCTGAACCAGGCATGTTCGGTCGATGTGTGGGAATAGACCTGATCGACAATGATGCGCAGTCCCAGCTCATGGGCGCGCGCAACCAGCGCATCAAAGTCCCGAAGCGTTCCGAAGGTCGGATCGACGTCACGATAATCAGAGATGTCATAGCCGAAATCGCGCATGGGCGAGCGATAAAAGGGTGAGAGCCAGATGGCGTCGACGCCCAGAGAGGCGATGTAGTCGAGCTTGCCCATGACGCCCGCGAGATCGCCGAAGCCGTTATTGTCTGAGTCCGCAAAGCTCAGCGGATAGACGTGATAGATCACGGCGCCTCGCCACCATTCGGTTGCGGAGGAGAAGGCTCGCCTCAGATCGGCAAGGGGATCGAGGGTCACGCGCGAGGCTCCGAGATGCAGACCAGGTAATCGAAGGGCGCGATCTCCACCGCATAGCTCGCCGGCGCCGAGGCGGCCGGCGCGCAGGATCCGTGAAGCGAGCGCCAGGCGGATGATCCGGGCTCAACTTCGACATTGGCGCGAAGGGGCGTTTTCCCGGTATTGAAGGCGACCATCACCTCGACGCCCTCGTGCAGGCGGGAGAAGGCGAAAAGACCCGGGGTTTCGACATAGTTGCGGACGACCTGGCGGCCGCGACGCAGCGCCGGGACGGAGGCGCGGATCGCGCTCATCTGCGCGATCGCCCTGTAGATCGGGTGAGAGGCGTCGAAATTGCTCTGCGCCGTTGTGGCGGCCGATCCTGCCAGGCGATTGTCGTTGTAGGAGGCGGTGCGGCTTGGGAACATGTCCTCGCGCGCATCCTGATCGTTGCCGTCGCCCGTAAAACCCTGCTCGTCGCCGTAATAGATGACAGGCACGCCGCGGGCGAACATCATGAAGGCGTGGCCGAGGATCGTTCTTTGAAGAAGCTCCTCATCGGATATTCCGGGCGTCTCCCGAATCAGGAAATGCGCGAAGCGGCCCATATCGTGATTGCCGAGGAAGGTCGGCAGCATGCCGGCCGTCTTTGCGCCGCCCTCATAAACGACGTCCGATTCAAACAGGGTGTTCAGGCGATCGGTGCCCGTTCCGCGAACGAAGGCGTCGAAGACGGCTGACTGAAAGGCGAAGTCGAGGACAGTGGGAAATCCGTCCACGCGGGTGAAGCGCGCCAGCCGGCCGGGATCGGGGTCGTAGACTTCCCCGAAAATATAGAAATGGTCGATGCCGCGTTTGCGCGCCCGTTCCTGCATGGCGGGCACGAAGGCCTGCCAGAACTCCGGATTGACATGACGCGCGGTGTCGATGCGAAAGCCGTCAATGCCGAACTCGTCGATCCAGGCGCCGTAGATGTCGATCATGCCCTGAACGACATGCGGATGTTCCGTGTAGAGATCATCCAGCCCTGCAAAATCGCCCATCTGCGAGTTCTCGCCGCGGAAGGTCGTATTGCCCCGGTTGTGATAATAGATCGGATCATTGAGCCAGGCGGGCGTCTTGATCGCGCGCTCCGCCTCGGGAACATAGGTTTCGTAGGCGAAGTCGGGGTTGGTGAGGCGGGCGAAGTTCTCTTCGCTCCGGTCTCCGTCGCCCAGGAAGCCGTCATTGATCGGTGCGCCCTCAAGTCCGCCGCGTCGCGTATAGGGATAGTCTGCGCGCGAGCGATAGGCGCAGGCCTGGATCGGACATTCCCGGTATTGGATGACATCGGCCGTATGGTTGGTGATGATGTCCATATAGACGCGCATGCCGCGCGCATGCGCTTCGTTCACGAAGCGGGCGAACTCCTCGCGGGTTCCGAAATGCGGATCGATCGAGGTGAAATCGGTGATCCAGTAGCCGTGATATCCTGCTGATTCCTGTCCCGGCGCGCCCTGAACCGGCTTGTTTCGATAAACCGGCGCCAGCCAGATGGCGGTGACGCCCATGCCCTGGATGTAATCGAGCCGGCTGGTCAGGCCTGCGATATCTCCGCCATGATAGAAGCCCTTGTGGGTCGGATCGAACCCGGTGACCATCCTGTCGCCGGCGAGTCCGCCCTGGTCATTGCCGGGGTCGGCGTTTTCGAATCGGTCGGGCAGCAGGAAATACACCACCTCGTCCTGAGGCAGGCGCTCGGTCGATGTCTCTGCAGGGCCCGCGGACCCTACGTCATTCGTGCAGGCCGCCAGCCAAATCAGCCCTGCCAATGAAGCGCTTCGCCACATTGCCGATCGCCCTTTTTGTTTGTGTCCCGCTCGCCCGAATGCGCAGTCTTGCAATGACTGTCTTTTCGTTTGCATGATTTTGCATTGAGGGTGTTGGCTGTCAAGGATCGCCAATCGTGATGCATAGACCGCTTTTTCGCGTTTCAGGCGTGTAGTGTGAGATTCCGGCCACAATTGACGAAGAGCAAAGTTGCATTAGTTTGCGTGACAATTGCGCGACATCCGTACGCGCACGTCGCCTGTCGGGCGTTGTGTCCCGACAGCAGGGGAGGAGATGGACAATGCGTTTCAGTTTGAATGAACCCCGGGCCCGCCTGCTTGCAGCAGTCAGCTCGACGGCGCTTGCGTTCGCGGTCGGCGGACCGGCGTTCGCTCAGCAGGCTGCGCCTCAGCCGGCTGCTGAAGAGGCTGAAAAGGGCGATGTGGTTGTCATCACCGGCTTCCGCGCCAGCTTGCAGAGCTCGGCGGAAACCAAGCGCGAGAGCGACGCCATCGTCGAGGCGGTGACGGCCGAGGATGTCGGCAAGCTGCCCGACAGCTCGATCACCGACGCGCTGTCGCGTCTGCCGGGTCTCAGCACGCAGCGCCTGTTCGGTCGCGGCCAGGTTCTCTCCGTGCGCGGCCTTGCCCCGGATTTCACCACCGCCCTCCTGAACGGACGCGAACAGGTGACCGCCGGCGACAACCGCGGCGTCGAGTTCGACCAGTATCCGTCCGAACTTCTGCAGCGCGTCGTCGTCTACAAGACGCCGACCGCCTCCCTGATCGGTCAGGGTCTCGCCGGTACGGCGGACATGGAAACGGTGCGGCCGCTGTCGGTCGGCGAGCGGGTGCTCGCTGCGAGCGCGCGCTATGAGTGGAACGGCGCAGGCGCTCTCGTTGAGGGCGGGGAAGACAGCGGATACCGGCTGACCGGTTCCTATGTCGACCAGAATGAAGATGGGACGGTGGGTTGGGCGATCGGCGTGACGAGCATGTCTTCGCCCACCCAGGCCGAACGCTTTGAAGCGTGGGGCTATCCGACGACGGGGACGGGCGCATACATACTCGGCGGGGCGAAGCCTTACGTCCAGTCGAGCGTGCTGGATCGCGATGCGGTGATGGGCGTGCTGGAGTTCAAGCCTTCGAACTCCTTCAGCGCCCGCATCGACGCGTTCTATTCCGAGTTCAACGAAACGCAGGACCTCAAGGGCATCGAGTTCCCGCTGTGGTGGTCGGCCGCCGCGCTCCAGCCCGGAGCGACGGTGAGCAACGGTCTCGTCACCGCCGGCGCTTTCACCGGCGTCGACGGCGTGGTCCGCAACGACCTTCGCACGCGCGACACCGCGCTGAGCTCGCTCGGCATCAATCTGCAGTGGGAGGTCGACGACTACTGGACCACAGAACTCGACCTCAGCAATTCCGAGATCGACCGCAACGATCTCGACATCGAGACCTATTCGGGCACGGGCGCGGGCTCGGCGGGCGCCAACGCCCGTCTCGATTTCCGGACCGGCAATGGCAGCTATGTGTTCGGCTCGAGCCTGAACTATGCGGATCCGGCTCTGATCCTTCTGACCGACCCGCAGGGCTGGGGTCAGTCGGGCTATATTAAGGAGCCGCAGATCTCGGATGATCTGATGGCGCTACGGTTCAGCGCGACGCGCCGGATCGAAGAAGGCCCCCTCAGCTCGATCGAGTTCGGGGTCAACATCAGCGAGCGTGACAAGTCCAAGGACAGCGTCGAGAGCTTCCTCGATCTCGACTGCCCCGGAACCACGCCGAACAATCAGTGCGCGGCGCCCATTCCGACCCGTCTCCGGCAGAGCCCCACGGCTCTGTCCTTCCTCGGCATTCCCGGCATGGTCTCCTATGATCCTCTGGCGGTCCTCGGCACGTCCGGGCTTTATATCCGTCGTCCGAACTCCAACGCCGACGTGATCTCGAAGCGCTGGGGCGTTGAGGAGACGGTCTCGGTCTATTACGCCCAGTTCAACATCGACAGCCAGCTCGGACAGACCCCGGTCACCGGCAATGTCGGTCTGCAGGTGGTCGACACCGACCAGCGTTCGACTGGCGGCGTCCGCGGACCTGGCGGCACGGCGGTCACGGTCTCGCAGGGCGACAGCTATGTCGAAGTCCTGCCGAGCGCCAACCTGTCCTTCGAGGTTGCGCCCGACAACTATATCCGTGTGGGCGTCGCCCGCACGCTGGCCCGTCCGAGAATGGACGAGATGCGCGCCAGCTTCGAGGTCGGCTATAACGTTTCGCAGATCGCGAACGCCAATCCGACCAGCCCGGCGAACTCCTACTGGGGCGGCGGCGGCGGAAACCCGCTCCTGCGTCCGTGGATCGCAAACTCGCTTGACGTTTCATACGAGCGTTATTTCGGGGACGCTGGCGGATACGTCGCTCTTGCGGGCTTCTACAAGGAGCTCGAGAGCTATGTGTACCCTGAGACCATCCCTTATGACTTCACCGGCTTCCCGAGCCACAACGGGACGGCGGTGCCCGCTACTTATAAAGGCTTCGCCAGCGCCCCGCGCAACGGAAAAGGCGGAGAAATCAAGGGTCTCGAACTGAGCGCCAACCTCCCGGCCGAGCTCGTCTCGCCGGCTCTTGAGGGCTTCGGGGTTCTGTTCAACGCCTCTGCGACCGACAGCAGCATCACGCCTCCCAACACCCCCGGCAACGCTCTGCCGGGTCTGTCGGAGACCGTGATCAATACGACGCTCTATTATGAAGCCAACGGGTTTGAAGCCCGCCTGAGCAACCGCTACCGGTCCGACTTCCTCGGCGAGGTGACGGGCTTCGGCGCCGGCCGCGAACTGCGCTTCGTCAACGGAGAATCTCTCCTCGACGCGCAGCTCGGCTATCGCTTTGGCGCAGGCCCGCTCGAAGGCCTCTCCATCCAGCTGCAGGCTTATAACCTGACGAACGAGCCGTTCTCCGGCTACGCCAACAATGACGAGCGCCTGGTTCGCGATTACCAGACGTACGGCACGACCTATCTGCTCGGCGTCAGCTACCGGTACTGATCCGGTCGCCGAAATGTGATCTGCTGCGCCCCGTCGACCTTGTCGACGGGGCGTTTTTTCAACCAGACGGAACTCAGCGGCGATGACGGAAGCAGGACGTATCCGGCGGGTGGTGATCGTGGGCGGCGGGACGGCCGGCTGGCTCACCGCGGCGGCGCTCTCGCACATGCTGGCCCGCATCGTGGAGGTGCATCTCGTCGAGTCCGAGGAGATCGGCATTGTCGGGGTTGGCGAAGCCACCATCCCCCAGATCCGGACCTATAATGGCGCCCTGGGGATTGATGAGGACGCGTTCATTCGCGCGACGCAGGGAACGTTCAAGCTTGGGATCGAGTTTCACAACTGGCGTCAGACCGGCCACGCCTATCTGCATACCTTCGGCGATACGGGCATGCCGCTTGGGCGAACGCCCTTCCACCATTACTGGCTGAGGGCCCGGCAGGATCCGCGCTTTGCCGATCTCTGGTCGTTCAATCCCAACGCTGAGGCGTCGGCAAGGGGGCGTTTCACCCGGGCGCCTTTCGCCATGGGATCGCGCACCGGGGTGGTCGCGCACGCGTTTCACTTCGATGCGGGGCTTTATGCGAAGTTTCTCCGCGCCTTCGCCGAGCGTGCGGGCGCGCGGCGAACCGAGGGGAAGATTGTTTCGGTCGACCAGCATCCGGAGACCGGGTTTGTGACGGGCGTGCGGATGGAGAGCGGCGAGACGATCCGCGGAGATCTCTTTATCGACTGCTCGGGTTTTCGCGGGCTTCTCATCGAAGGGGCGCTCAAGACCGGCTATCAGGACTGGTCTCACTGGCTGCCGTGCGATCGCGCCTGGGCGGTTCCCACAGCCAATGTCGGGCCCACGCGTCCCTTTACGCAGTCGATCGCCCATGACGCCGGCTGGCAGTGGCGCATTCCGCTTCAGCATCGCACCGGCAATGGGCATGTCTTCTGCAGCGCCTATATCAGCGAGGATGAGGCGCGCTCGAGGCTGATGAGCCATCTTGAAGGCGAAGCGCTCGCTGAGCCGCGGCTGATCCGTTTCCTGACCGGCCGGCGCAACCGGTTCTGGAACCGGAATGTGGTGTCGCTGGGGCTTGCGAGCGGATTTCTGGAGCCGCTGGAATCGACCAGCATTCATCTCATCCAGTCCGGGGTCAGTCGCCTGCTTGCGCTTTTCCCGCACACGGGGATCGATCCGGCGGAGGTTGAGGAATACAACCGCCAGATGGGGCTCGAGTTCGAGCGCATCCGCGATTTCATCATTCTTCACTATCATCTCAATGAGCGCACGGATTCGCAGTTCTGGATCGACCGGCGCATGATGAGCGTGCCTGAGGATCTCACCCGCAAGATGGCGCTCTTCGCCGCCAACGGGGTGATCTATCGCGATCAGGAAGATCTGTTCACGGAATCCAGCTGGCTGCAGGTGATGCTCGGCCAGGGGATTGTTCCGCGCGGGTATCATCCGATGGCAGATCAGCTGTCCGATGCGGACCTCGAGGGGTTCCTCACTCATCTGCGGATGGTGATCACCGGAGCGGTCGGGGCCATGCCGACCCATGACGCCTTCATCGCCGCTCACTGCCGGGCGCCTGCCGCCTAGAGAGCGGAGACCAGCGGCCGCCATAGAGGCCTCAGTCGTGACCGATCAGGCCCGGGTGAGCGTTCTCAGGAGATGTTCCTTGATGAAGCGCAGGCGCTCGGGCGTCATCTCACCGAATACGCCCCGTGCGGCGTCGGGCAGGTGAGCGAAGGGATCGCCGTTCGTCTCGAAGATGTAATGCTCGAAGAGAACACGCCAGGCTTCGCGCTCCCTGACCGGCAGATCGCGAAGGGTGAGCAGAGCGTGCAGCATGGTCAGGAAGGGGGTCACAAGATGAGAGGGACCCTCGCGCCACCAGAGGTTCATCATCACGCCGAAACTGTCGAGAGCCTCGACGTGATGGATCCAGAGGCTCGGCATGTAGAGCGCGTCTCCCGGCTCAAGCTCGGCGATCTCGGCGGCGGCGATCGCATCCCGGAATTTGGGGTAGGCGGTGAAATCCGGATTGTGGAAGTCGACGAGGCTCGAGGGCTGACCGGCGATCGTCACATCGAGCGGGCCGATATAGAGGTTCGGTATCTGCTCTGTCGGAAAGAGGGTGAAGCGCCGGCGGCCCGCGATGACGCAGGCGAGGTTCTGCGGAAGGTCCCAGTGAGCGGGCGTACGGCCCTGATTGCCGATCCACAGCGAGACCAGCTTCTCGACATTGTCCTCAAGGAGTGGAAGGGCGTGGGTCTCCAGAAGGGCCGGGGCGTGAGCGGGCACGTTGACGGCGCCCGCGTAAAGAGAGGGCGGCGCCGGCATTAAGCGCGCCTCGAGAATCCGATCGAGGAGATCTCCCAGCTTTGCTTTCCGGCGCTCGAAGGTGAACCCTTTCATGTCGGGCGCATATGCGTAGCGGCCTCCTCCTCCGGGGGGGCCTTCGAAATAATCGACGGGCTTGTCGCCGGAGGCGGCCTTGAGCAGACGGCTCACGTCTTCAGGCGAGCGCGACGCCGCCTGGACGGCGGGCCAGTTAGCCACCAGACCGCGCAGGATGGCGGGGCGGCCCAGAGGCTGGAT
>JAGWYJ010000078.1 GCA_018969425.1 Alphaproteobacteria bacterium
CGAAGAAATCCGTATCGCTTCGCCGGTCGATCAGACCATCAGCTACCTTGCTGGGGTCTATCTCTTCTCCCAGAGTCTGACCTACACAACCTCTCTCACGATCGCCGAGCATGGCAACCGCAAATTCCCTCCCGCGCCTGGCCGAGCCCTGCTGGTCGGCGATAACTCCACCTTCTTCTATTCGCAAAAGACACAATCGGCGGCTCTCTTCGGACAGGCGACCTGGAATGTGACGGACGATCTGCGTCTTACTGCCGGCGCGCGTTACTCCTCCGACGACAAGGACGGTTTCCTCGTCTCGCGCGTGAAGGCCGGTTCGTCTCCAGCCTTCCTGACAGTCTTCCAGAACAATCCGGTTGGCGCGCTCTCACGCAGCGAGACAAAGCCAAATTACTCTCTCGGCGTTCAGTATGACGTGACCGAGGACATTCTCCTCTATGTCATGGGCGGAACCGGCTACAAGTCGGGCGGCTTCAACGCGCGTTCAGCTGCGGTAGGCACTCCCGTCGAGTTTCAGGCTGAGAACTCCGATACCGTCGAGGTCGGTTTCAAGTCCGTCTGGATGGCGGGCGATCTTGTCCTCAATGCGGATGTCTATCGCATGAACCTCACTGACTTCCAGGATTCGAGCCTTAACCCGCTCACCGGCACCGGCTTCATCGTCGCTAACGCCGGCGATCGACGCGTCGAGGGACTGGAAGTCGAAGCGCAGTTTTATCCGCTCGATCCTCTGTCGATCCGCGCCAGCCTCGGCCTTATGGATGCGAAGTACACCAACTATTCCGCAGGTCAGTGCTACACTGGAAAAACCGCTAACGGGACGAAGCCGGGCACGTGCAATTATAACGGTCTTACGCCAGCCTTCAGTCCTGAAGTGACCGGAAGTCTTGCGGCCGAGTGGAGAGACGGGTTCAGGGATACGGCTTCGGACTGGTTTGTCGGCGGCGACGCGTCCTATGTATCCGAGCGTAATCTCGACACGACCCTGGATCCGCGATCCCTGCAGGCCGAGTACACGCTTCTTGGTCTGCGTGCAGGGTTCGCAGCCAAAGACGGCTCGTGGAGAGTGTCGGCCTACGGGAAGAACCTGACGGACGAGGGTTATTTCGTTGTCGCCTCGCCCCAACCCATCGCTGCTTTTGTTAGCGGAGGCGGACTTGTCGGCGCTCAGGGTTTTGTGGGCTGGTATGGGCCGCCGCGGACCTACGGCGTTGAGGCGGGCTTCCGTTTCTGAGGATGCCAGATGCATGAAGACAGGATCCGCCTGCAGGCGGATCCTGTCCTCTGTGCTGAGCCTGCAGGTTTAGCGCGTTTCGGCAATCTGCGGTAAATTCGGTATTCTATTATCGAACGAGGCAGCTCCGTCTCATCAAGCCGGATTGGGCTGGAGAGCCCTGTAGAATTATCTGGTCCGTCAGGCTTCGGCTGATGGATGCCGATGAGAGCTGTCGCGACGTCCCCTGGGGGGGGCTGGATCTGCGAAGCGGGCCCTGTATTCAGCTCGGCGATGAACATGTCGGTGACGTTGCAGTCCTTGTTCCCCCGAACAAAGCCGGAATGCATTTCGCTGCTGTTGATAAAGAATGCCGTCGCATTCGAAAGATCCGCCATATTTTCGCATCGTCCATCGACTTGTCATCGAAGCCCCCCGCGCACGTCTGCATGGCCTGAGATGAGCCCGCCGAGGCGAGGGCCTCACACCGCTTTAAGGGTATCCCTCCGGCGAGACCGGCCTTGTGACGGATTAATTTTGCCGCGAACCTGATGGCCTGATGACCTCGATAAAGGCGGAGCAGGCTTCCGATCATGACCGACGTGATGCTTTTGGACGATGCTCAGCCGCCGCGACGCTGGAGCCAGGCGGATCGCGAGGCGGTGCTGGCGGCGGCCTTTGCCCCCGGCGCGGTGGTGAGCGACATTGCACGGCAGTTCAGAGTATCGACAGGCCAGATTTACACCTGGCGCCGTCAGCTGAAGCCCAGGGCCGGTTTTACGCGCGTGAAGATAGCCGAACCTGCCGATACACAGCCCAGCGGAGTGGGGGGCTGTGTAATGCTGATCGAGCTTGCCGGCGGCCGTATCAGCGTGTCGGGATCGGCCTCGCCCTCCCTCGTGACGGCGGCGTTGCGAGCCCTGCGATGATCCCGATCGCTTCAGGCGTGCGGGTATGGCTGGCAACCGGCCATACCGACATGCGGCGCGGGATCAACGCCCTCTCTCTGATGGTTCAGGAGACGCTGGGCCGGGATGCCTATAGTGGTGATCTCTATGTTTTCCGGGGGCGCAGGGGGGATCTGATCAAGGTCCTCTGGCACGATGCCCTCGGCGCGTCCCTGTATATCAAGCGGCTCGAACGCGGCCGTTTCCTCTGGCCGACCCCAAGCGAGGGCGCCATCGCCATCTCGGCCTCCCAGATGGGATACCTACTGGAGGGCATTGACTGGCGACACCCCCAGACAGTATGGCGGCCGCGCAGCGCCGGGTAACAATCCCGGGAGCAGAGCATTTTGGGGCGCCACAGGAGAATCGAAGTGTGATTCTCTCACCCTCATGGCGATGCGTACCGACACGGCTCCGGATGATATCGACGCCCTGAAGGCGCTGCTTGCGGCCGCCCAGCGCGAACTGGATACAGCGCGCGCAGACCTCGCCAGCGCCGAGGCCCGGGCCTCAGATGATGCGGCGCTGATCGCCCACCT
>JAGWYJ010000016.1 GCA_018969425.1 Alphaproteobacteria bacterium
CCGTGACCAAGCCACGTCCGCGCCGTACCGCCCGTCTTCACGACGACAGTCAGTTCGTTCGTTGTCACAACGGCTTCAGGCGCCCGGTAGGTGAAGGTGCCGGCAGACTGATCATACGTCGCCGTGACCCGACCGCCCGTCGCGGTCGACACCGCATCCACATAGCCCTGGATCGTCATCGACGCCGTGAGGGTCACGGTGCCGATATCCGTACCGTTGAGACGGAACGTCGTGCCGTCCGCAACAGTGACGCTTCCATTGCCGACCACATAGGCGGACAGACCCGGAACCGTTCCGGCGACAGCTGTCGAGGTCACCTGGCGGCCTGTGGTGCCGCTTGAGATATCGGAGATCGCGACATTGAGGTTGGTTCCGCCGGAATTGATCAGATTGAGGCCATTGAACTGAGCCGACCCGACGATTTGTCCGATCTGAGCCCGATAGGCGTCATAGTCAGCCTGCAGGGCGCTTCGCTGATCTGTCGTGAGATCTTCGGCCTGCGCGTTGACCGCTTTGGCTTTCAGTTGCTGGAGGATCTCTCCGATGGCCGTTCCGGCCGCGAGGGCGACATCGATGGAAGATCCCGCTCGATCGATACCATCCTTCACGGAAGTCAGAGACGTCAGGCGACCACGCTGTCCCTGAGCGATGGCGAACACCGCGCCGTTATCTTTGGCTGACGCCACCTTAAGGCCGGTATTGATCCGGTTCTGGACATCCTCGAGCTCTCTGTTTGTTGACGAGAGCGCCTGAAGAGCGACGGATGCCCCGTAATTTGAATTAACGCTTAGCATTACACAATAACTCCATTCTGGACACAGATACGATCATTTTGATCGAGATTGACGGGAATTCCGCCAATAATTCGATCTGTGCCGAAGAGTCATTGATACAATAATAAGAACGCAAAATAAATTTTATATCAATATTAATGAAAATTACCTTCACTTAAATTATTGTTTTTTGACAAATTTTGCGGACCCACAGCAGTCCGTCGACGCTGAGGGGCCTACGTCTCGAAAAACAGCAGCAGAATCCGGCAGGTCGTTGTACAGTGGCGTAGGGTTCGCGCCTCGGGCCAGAGGAGAGAGGACTTCAGACGACATCACTCTTAAGGATTGCGGGACCTGCCATGAGCTACTGGCTTCTGAAATCAGAACCGAACGTCTTTTCATGGCAGGATCAGATGCGACGGGGAGACACCGGGGAACCCTGGACCGGCGTTCGCAATCACTCCGCCAAGCTCAATCTCATGGCGATGAAAACCGGCGACCAGGCCTTCTTCTATCACTCCAATATCGGCAAAGAGATCGTGGGAATCGTCACAGTCATTCGCGAAGCCTATCCCGATCCGACAGCAGCCGACGGACCATGGGTATGCGTCGATGTCCGTGCTGCGATAGCCCTGCCGACCCCATTGACTCTGAAAAGGATCAAGGAAGATCCCACGCTTCAGGAGATGGCCCTTATAAAGTTATCGCGTCTGTCGGTTCAGCCCGTCACGGATGACCAGTGGCGACGTGTTTGTCACCTCAGCGGACTGCCAGCCTGATTACCTGCGCGACAGCAGACAAGCGTCAGGCGGGCGGAAGCGCCTTTGATCGCCGCACCTCAAGCTTATTGAGAGCGTGAACGTACGCTCTTGCAGAGGCGACCAGAGTGTCGGGATCCGAGGCCTTGCCCGTAGCCACGAGACCCGCCTCTGACAGCCGCACAGACACCGTCGCCTGCGCATCAGTTCCCTCTGTCACCGCATTGACCTGGTAGAGCTCAAGCACAGCCGCGTGAGGCGCCAAAGAACGAATGGCGTTGAATACCGCATCCACGGGGCCGTTCCCTGTCGACTGGGCGGCCGAGGGCTGGCCCTCAATAAGGAGTTCGATCTCGGCTGTCTGAGGGCCATCGGTCCCGGCAACAACCTTAAGTCGTTTGAGTGACATCCGCTCCTGAGCGCCCGCAAGCTGATCATCCACCAGGGCGATGATATCCTCATCAAAGACATGCTTCTTACGGTCAGCCAGGTCCTTGAAACGCCGGAACGCGTCATTGAGAGACGCCGGCTCAAGCTCATATCCCAACGACTTTAGCTTATCGCGAAAGGCGTTTCGTCCAGAAAGCTTGCCCATGATCAGCGATGTCGACGGAACGCCTACATCTTCAGGGTTCATGATTTCATAGGTCTGGGAATTCTTGAGCATTCCATCCTGATGGATGCCGCTCTCATGCGCGAATGCGTTTTTTCCGACGATGGCCTTGTTGTACTGGACCGGAAAGCCCGTGATGGATGACACCATCTTTGAGGCTCGCGAAAGTTTTCGCGAGTCCACCCGGGTCTCGTAAGGGAGGGAATCCCGTCTCACTCTCAGCGCCATGACGATTTCTTCAAGCGCCGCATTCCCGGCGCGTTCGCCCATTCCATTGATCGCGCACTCAACCTGGCGGGCGCCGTTCGCCACCCCCGCCAGCGAGTTTGCAACCGCCAGCCCCAGATCATTATGACAGTGGGTCGACCACACGACACGATCCGAAGACGGCACCGCATCAATCAGGCGACGGATCAGGGCCCCATACTCCGACGGATGCGAATACCCTACGGTATCGGGAACATTTATCGTCGTCGCCCCGGACCGGATCGCCACATCGATCGCCCGGCATAGAAAGTCGAACTCCGTTCGCGTCGCATCTTCCGCAGACCACTCGACATCAGCGACATAATTTCTCGCATGCGTCACCGAAGCCCCGATCGCCTCAAGGACCGCATTCTCCCCCATACGAAGCTTGTGCTTCATGTGAACGGGGCTGGTGGAAATGAATGTGTGAATGCGAGGACGGCTCGCCCTTCGCAGAGCCTCACCCGCCCGATCGATATCCGTCAGGGTGGATCGGGCCAGAGAACAGATGACCATCTCCTTCGATCGTTCAGCGATCTGACTGACGCACTGAAAGTCGCCCTCGGAGGACGCTGCAAAGCCCGCCTCGCAGATATCGACCTTCATGTCTTCCAGGAGCTCTGCCAGCTCAAGCTTTTCCCGGAGCGTCATTGAGGCTCCGGGGCTCTGCTCGCCATCGCGCATGGTGGTGTCGAAAATCAGCACCCGGGAGGCCTCGGGAGCAGGGGCGGAAACGG
This sequence comes from Alphaproteobacteria bacterium, assembly GCA_018969425.1. Lineage (GTDB taxonomy): Bacteria > Pseudomonadota > Alphaproteobacteria > Caulobacterales > Hyphomonadaceae > UBA7672. Next base: position 3,128 of record JAGWYJ010000016.1, read on the forward strand.
TCTGGGTCATTGAAGTCTTGTCCTGGCGGAATGTCATTTAGGGGCGGGGCAGACTTAATCCCCTGAACACGCAAGACGACCTGAATGCGCAGGCGTCAATGACGCGTCCAGGGGCTTCTAAGAAGCCCCTGACAGGAAAGAAGCGCCAGATCGCGCTGAAGGACGAAAGACTTTCGCATGGGCCATCTATCCCGCACCTTGGTCTGCCTCGTCAAGCCGTCTGTCCCCAGCCTTGCGATCATCCTGAGCACATCTCGTCAGATCGCCTCGTCCGATGAGCGGGTGATGTCCTGGGCCGGGGCCTCAACCGCACCGACAGCCTTGCGTGCGGCGAGCGCGACGGTCAGCCATAAACCAACCACAGAGACAGCAAGCCCAACGGCGAGGAAGGGCGCTCCTCCCATGGCCGAGAGCGCAGAATGACCCAAAAGGGCGACAATGGCGGTCTTTGGAATGACGCCCACGATCAGACCCGCCATATAACGCCAGAATTTGGCATGACTGACCCCGAAGGCCATATTGACGACGATAAAAGGCGCGGTGGGAACGTTTCGGACAATAGCGCTGGCTAGAAAGTCATTCCGACCGATAAATCGCGACAAGCGATTGACCGTATCCCCTCCATAACGCCGCACAACCTCTGCTCCGGCCCACCGCCCCGTATAAAAGGTGAGAGCGCCCGAAACGATCGTGCCGATCCACGAGAACAGAAATCCGTTAAGCGGCCCGAACGCGACCACGCAGGCCCCGATCAGCACGAACTGAGGGGCCGCAATATAGGCTGTCGCACAGAACAGAAGAATAGTCGCAGGCAACCCCCAGGGGCCCACTCGAAGGTCCGAAAGAACCGCCTCAAGATCTTCAGACAATCCGAGCACGCCCGTCTTTCCCAGGACGATCATCGCTATCACGACAGCCAAAAGGCCGACGGACACGAGAATCGTCCGCCAGGCGCGGACATCCATATGAGTGAAGAAAGACAGGAACTTGCTCATGACCGCCAACCGCCGGACGGCGACCCTCTGCGCCCTTGAAAGGCCCTCGTCAAGAACGCCTGGCGCCCCTGGAGCCGGCCTGTCCTGCGCCGATAGGCCAGAAAATCAGGCGAATAGGGACAATCCGGTCAGTTGCGCTGAGAGGGCCCAAAGTCGGGCGGCAGCCTCGGGATCGACGGCATGGGGGTCGACACCTGAGTATCGGGAAGCGCCCGAGGGGGTAAGCGTCGCAATATCGCAATCTTCGCAGTAGACCCCGCCCACGCCCTCAAGGCGATCAGCCGTCGCGCACCAGACAGCGGTAGATGCTCCCTGTTCAGGCGTCTTGAAACGTTCGTTGACCCGGCCTTCCGCATCTATCCATCCGAAGGCGATCATCTCGTCTTTCGGCAGATGACGCTGAAGAGGCGTCATAATTCCCCCTGGATGGACGGCGAACGCCCGGATCCCAGCTTGTGCAGCACGCCGATCAAGTTCCACAGCGAACAGGGAGTTCGCCGTCTTAGCCTGGCCGTAAGCCTTCCATTTGTCATAGGAGCGTCGCTCAAAGTGGACGTCCTCGAAAACCACGGGGGACAGTTTGTGCCCGACTGAAGACACGCTGACGACCCGGGCCTGTTTCGCCGCTCGGAGCGCCGGCTCGAGCCCTGATACAAGCGCATAATGTCCGAGGTGATTGGTCGCAAATTGCGATTCCAAACCGCCCGCCACACGTGTCTCGGGATTGGCCATAATCGCTGCATTGTTGATCAGAATATGTAAGGGTCGTCCGGTCTCGACGAACGAACGTGCGAACTCGGCGGTAGAACGAAGATCGGCGAGGTCCAGACTGGCCACTTCGACTCCCGGCAGGCCGATCAGCACGTCCTTCGCGGTCTCGGGACGCCTCGCAGGGACAATGACCCTCGCCCCTGCGCCGGAAAGAGCGCGAACGATTTCAAGCCCCAGACCGGAATACCCACCCGTGACAATCGAATTAACCCCTGCAAGGGTCCGCCCCGACAGAACCTCCTGCGCCGTTGAACGCATACCGAAGCCCGAGCCGATCGGCGCCTGAACGGTCATGATGTTGTCCTGATCTGAAGAGTTGACGAAAAAGTGTGACAGAGGTGACCGTCAACGTCCAGCCGGCTCCCCAATACAGGACGAACTGAAGAGCAATCCTTCATAGAGGGCCTCGAAAGCCGCCTCCTTGAGAGCTATGGTTTCGCGTTCCGCCGGGACACGCGCGGACTGACATCGAGGAGATGCGGATGAAACTGAGATCCTCACTTATGCTGATGACGGCTCTGGCCGCCGCCGCCTGCGTCGCGGCCCCCGAAAAGAGGGGCGACTGGCCGGCCCCGTCGCTCGGTGGAAAGCAGCCCCTCGTGATTGCTCACCGGGGCGCGTCAGGAGAACTGCCCGAGCACACCCTCGCCGCATATGAACGAGCGATCATCCACGGCGCCGACTGCATAGAGCCGGATCTGGTCATGACCAAGGACGGCGTCCTGATCGACCGCCACGACATCTATCTGTCCACCACGACGGATGTTGCGGACCGACCGGAATTCGCCTCGCGCAAGCGTCTCGCCACGGACAAGGACCATGAGGGACGTGAGGACTGGTTCGCCAGTGATTTCACCCTTGCGGAAATCCGCACGCTTCGGGCCCGTCAACCCTTCGACACCCGGTCAAAGTCCTTCGATGGTCTTTACGCGATCCCGACATTCGAGGAGGTCCTGGACCTCGCCGCCTCGCGCAGCACCATCACAGGGGCAAGGATCTGCGTATATCCGGAGGCGAAGGCGCCGTCTCTTCACGCATCTCTCGGATTTGACATGGGAGGAGAAATCCTTCGCATTCTGGCGGACAAGGGGTTCAACAAACCGGGAGCGCCTGTCTTCATTCAGTCATTCGAACCTGATTTCGTCAGGGAAATGAACGCGAGAACCAAGCTGCCTGTTGTGATGCTGGTAGGCGACATGACCGCACTGTCAGACGCCATGGCGAAGCCGGGTGCGCCCTATTGGGATGGGCTCGGGGTCACCCATCGAATGCTCTTCAATGAAGCCGGTGACAGCTCAGGCGTAATCGAAGCCTCTCATACCGCAGGGATCCCGGTGCATGTCTGGACCTATCGCGACGACGCGCCGTTCGGATCGGAGCCCATCGAGGTGTCAATGAGCAAGGCGCTGAAGCTCGGCGCAGACGGTCTTTTCGCAGACTTCCCAGCGACGGCCCGACGCGTAGTCCGGGAAATGGCCCCGGGTCGCTTCACTGACCCAGGTTAAACGCAACGCTGCAGACCGACGCGAGCCATGTCGGTGCGAGCGTCGGGCGAGGAAGACGGTCCGATGTTCGCTCCTCGCCTGCATCGCCCGGCATGCCGCCCGCCAGGCGAACGTGGGGGTCTTACCTGCACCACGGGGCGAGGCTGTGCGAAAATCGGCCAGCTGCTGGAACCTAAGGATGTCACTCAAACTCCTTAGACAATTACCCCCCGAACCTGGCCTAACCACGGGCGGTCCTTCCGAGAGGCTGGTTTGGAAGGCGTCCACAGGGCCTGCTGAGACCCCATCCCTAGCGTCGAGCACCTGAGCCGGATGAGGTGCGCTGCGAAACCGACGGGGATGATCGACGCAAGGGCAATGAAATGAGCGGGACGTCAGCTCTTACGCAGCACACCCAACGAATAAGGCCCCGACGTCTCCGCCGGGGCCCTATCGCGAAAACGAGACCTTACAACGATCAGTGCGCGCCAGCCATTGCCGCCAGCATGAGCAGAGCGACGATGTTGGTGATCTTGATCATCGGGTTGACGGCTGGACCAGCCGTGTCCTTGTAGGGATCGCCGACTGTGTCGCCGGTGACTGCGGCCTTATGAGCCTCAGAACCCTTCTTGTGCACGACGCCATCCTTATCGCGGAAGCCGTCCTCGAACGACTTCTTGGCGTTGTCCCATGCGCCGCCGCCTGCGGTCATCGAGATCGCCACGAAAAGCCCGGTCACGATAACGCCCAGAAGCATGGCGCCGACCGCGGAGAGGGCCGCGCTCTTGCCTTCATCCCCGAAACCGCCAATGCCCCAGATCGCGAAGAACAGAACGATCGGAGAGAGAACCGGCAGCAGCGACGGGACGATCATTTCCCGGATAGCCGCCTTGGTCAGCATGTCCACCGCACGGCCATAATCAGGCTTGGCGGCATAGGTCATGATGCCAGGAATTTCCCGGAACTGACGACGAACTTCCTCCACAACAGCCTGAGCAGCCCGTCCCACCGCCATCATCGACATCCCCCCGAAGAGGAAAGGCAGGAGGCCGCCGAACAGGAGACCGACCACGACATAGGGGTTGGACAACGAGAAATCGGCCGTGACGCCGTAAAGGAATGACCCCTCTACAGCCTGGCCCGAGAAGTAGTCGAGATCCGCCGTGAAAGCGGCGAAAAGAACGAGGGCGCCGAGGCCGGCCGAACCGATCGCATAGCCCTTGGTCACCGCCTTGGTCGTGTTTCCGACGGCGTCAAGCGTATCCGTCGTCTCGCGAACGCTGTCGTCCAGAGATGACATCTCGGCGATCCCGCCTGCATTGTCGGTCACCGGACCGAAGGCGTCGAGCGCCACGACCATGCCCGCGAGAGCCAGCATCGTGGTCACCGCAATGGCGACGCCGATGAGCCCCGCGAGCGTGTAGGTAAAGATAATGCCCCCGATGATAATCAGTGCAGGAATAGCTGTCGCCTCAAGGGAGACAGCCAGACCCTGAATGACGTTCGTTCCGTGACCGGAGACAGACGCCTGGGCGATCGACCGCACGGGGCGGTAACCGACGCCAGTATAGTACTCCGTGATCCAGACGATGAGACCCGTCACCACCAGACCCGCGATTCCGCAAAGGAAAAGATTCTGGCCGGTAATCACCGTCCCGTCGAACGTCTGAAGAGTCGCTCCGAAGCCTCCGAGCTGCGCCCCGCTGTCGCCGAGCACAATTTCGATCGCAGCGGCCAGAGCCGGAATGGAGAGAACCGCCGAGGCGATAAACCCCTTATACAGCGCGCCCATGACGTTCCTGGAGCCTTTGCTCAGGCGGACAAAGAATGTTCCAAGGATCGACGTCACGATGCAGACGCCTGCGATGACCAACGGCAGAAGCATCATCGGAGTGACTGCGTTGGTTCCCGCGAAATAAATCGAAGCGAGCACCATCGTCGCCACGATGGTCACAGCATAGGTTTCGAAAAGGTCGGCAGCCATGCCGGCGCAATCGCCGACATTGTCGCCGACATTGTCAGCGATCGTCGCCGGGTTCCGCGGATCATCCTCCGGAATGCCAGCCTCGACCTTACCCACCATGTCGCCGCCAACGTCCGCACCTTTAGTGAAGATGCCGCCGCCCAGACGAGCGAAAATTGAGATGAGCGAAGCGCCCAGGCCCAGCGCCACGAGCGCGTCGACCACCGTCCGGTCGCTGGGCTCGAGGCCCATGCCTGCTGTTAGGAACGCGAAGTATCCCGCCAGCCCCAGGAGCGCGAGCCCCACCACATAAAGGCCGGTTACGGCGCCCGAGAGGAAGGCGACGTTCAACCCCTGGGCCAGTCCCTTTGACGAGGCCTCAGTCGTGCGAACGTTGGCCTGCACGGAGACTTTCATTCCGATGAAGCCCGCGGCGCCGGAGAGAACAGCCCCAAGAACGAAACCGAGGGGCGCCTGCCAGTTCTTGAAAAAGAAGGCGATAACCACCGTCACAAGCACGCCCACGATGGCGATTGTCTGATATTGACGCTTCAGGTAGGCGTTCGCCCCCTCCTGAATGGCGGCGGCGATTTCCTGCATTTTGGCGTTACCGGACGGCATCTTCATCAACCGCTGGGTCGTGAAGACGCCGTAGAACACGGCGATAGCGCCCGCCACGATGGGCAGCCACAGCGACAAACTCATGAACGATCCTCTCAATCGAGATTAGTTAACAGACCGGATGCTGCGCGCACGCGAACGCCCAGCCCCCCGGCCGACGGTTGGCGGGACCATGCCAATATTGGCCGCCCGGCGCAACATCCTTGATGAAGGAAGAGACGGGACTACCCCTGGTGCGGCGAAGGGCTTGAAAACAGCGTTAACGATCAGGCGTGAGCCCCTGGAACGGGCGCCCCCCCTGTCAAGGGCTGCTTGAGGGACAGGCGCCTAGATAAGTCGCATCCGCCCTCATCGAGAACCCTGTCGGGATGCCGATGACCCTGGCTTTTCCTCGAGCGGTGATGGACATCGTTCGGTCTGTGTAGGTCAGAACGGCCTGCGCTGTGCCGGGAATGTCTCCATTGCAGATCAGCTTGAAGTTGTACCCCCCCTGAGCCGGAGAGACCTCATCGACCGTGCAGGACTCATCGAGGTCGTAGGCCAGCGCCCTCAGCGTCATCCGGGCCTTTTTCGCGTCAAGACATTCGGTGTTGGTCTCGCGGATAGGGATACCCGCGACGCTGGTTTCCTGCTTCCAGGACCAGAGGCCGGCGTTGACATTGAAGTTAGCGTCTTTCTGCGTGTCCGCCACGGCGGCCGAAACCGCAATGACCGCAATAGCAGCAAGCCACACCCGCCTCATGACACCCTCCTGCGCATCCGCCGCACGGGACACCCCGCTCTGATCATGAAGCCACAGCCTTCATGAACGTCAGCCGAACGACGAAGATGGCCGAGCGTTCTTCTCAAGAGAAACCAGCCGTATGGGGCCGGTCAAGCGCAAGCATCAGACACGCGCCAGCGACATATCCCCCAAGATGGGCCTCCCACGCGAGGCCGCCCCCAAGAAGTGCGGGAGCGATGAGAGTGAGAATGAGATTTGAAACTGCAAACAGCAGTGTGAACCCCCAGAACTCTCGTGCGAACATCACACTCTCAGACGAATTGCGTCCGGCGAGCAGCGCAGCAGCCATTAGGCCTGAAGTCCCACCGGAGGCGCCGACCACCACGCCCGGAAAACCTGGGTTCAGAAGGACGAAAACCAAAGACCCTGCAACGACAGACAAAGCGAACAAAAGCGCCCAGGCGCAGCCGCCGCGAACGTCTTCACCCAACTTTCGGGCGACTGGAGATCCGAAGGCAAGCAGAAAGCCCGCGTTGACGCTCACATGCAGCCAATCGGCATGCAGGAGAGCAGACGACAGAAAGGGCGTCGCAGCGGCGATAGGTCCGTCATACCCGCCCCCCCAGACGCCGGTCCGCCCGAGCTTCTCCGGGATCAGCGCGAAGCGCTCGATGACCATCTCCTGCATCGCGGCCGGCGAGATGGTAAAAGCGAGATGCGCCCCAAGAAGAAGCAAACTCGCGCACACAACCACGCCAGGGGCGTTGATCAGGCGTTCTCTGGGGGCAGCGGGATCTGGAGTGTCCATCGACAGATACATGGCGCCTCAGGCCGCCATCATCAACCAGCCGCAACGGCGCATCGCCAGGAATAAACTTCACCCAACCCCAACCTCAGGGCGCCGCATGCGCGACGCCCCGACGCCGTCATACGGTCGTCAAAGAAGCGGCTGACCGGCGGTTGACGGCATGCAGTTGCCGGCCGTCGCGCCCCAGCCGGATCAGTTACGGCTGCGATCGACGAGACGATTGGACTTCGACCACTGCATCATGGCGCGAAGCTTCTCGCCCACATCCTCGATGTTGTGGGCGTTCATCCGGGCCCTCATCGCCTGGAAACTCGGGGCGCCTGCCTGATTTTCGAGAACCCAGTCGCGCGCGAAGCGCCCGGTCTGGATGTCCTCCAGGACCTTTTTCATCGCGGCCTTGGTCTCAGCTGTGATGACCCGGGGACCGGACACGTATTCCCCATACTCAGCCGTATTTGAGATGGAATAATTCATGTTGGCGATGCCGCCCTCGTAAATCAGGTCGACAATGAGTTTCACTTCATGGAGGCACTCAAAATAGGCCATCTCCGGAGCGTAGCCGGCCTCGACCAAGGTCTCGTACCCGGCTTTAATGAGCTCAACGACGCCGCCGCACAAGACCGCCTGCTCGCCGAAAAGATCCGTCTCCGTTTCCTCGCGGAAGGTGGTTTGGATCACTCCTGCACGAGTATTGCCGATCGCCTTGGAATAAGACAGCGCGACCGCCTGAGCTGTTCCGCTGGCGTCGTTGTGAATGGCGATGAGACCGGGAAGTCCGCGTCCCTGACTGTATTGATTGCGAAGCGTATGTCCCGGTCCCTTGGGAGCCGACAGCGAAACATCAACGTCCTTCCGGGGACGGATCAGATTGTAATGAATGTTGAAACCGTGCCCGAACATGAGGTGCTGGCCCTTGCGCATGTGCGGCTCGATTTCGTTGGCGAACAGAACCGCCTGCTTTTCATCCGGGACCAGGATCATCATGACATCGGCCCATTTTGCAGCATCAGACGGGGAGACGACCTTCAGGCCCTCCTGTTCAGCCTTCGGCTTGGACTGAGAACCTGGCTGAAGCGCGACAACAAGATCTTTCACACCGCTCTCGCGAAGATTGAGGGCGTGCGCGTGCCCCTGACTGCCATACCCGACCACAGCAACCTTCCTCGCCTGAATCAGGGAGAGATCTGCATCGCCGTCGTAAAAAACTTTCATTTCGCTCACCTTGAGATTTGACCGCCGAGTGCTCGTGCAGTCTGCCGTCGTTTTGGGGGCCGATGCCCGGATCGATTTCTCTCCGAACTCTTCAGCCGCCCTTTTCCTTGCCTCTTTGAATGCTCAGAACACCCGTTCGCGAGACCTCGACCAGCCCTAGCGGCCTCATCAGTTCAACGAACTGATCGATCTTCATCGAGGCGCCGGTAACCTCGAATATGAAACTCTCATTGGTCGTGTCGATCACTCGGGCGCGAAAGATTTCCGATATGCGGAGGGCCTCAACCCGACGCTCTCCCTGACCGGCCACCTTCACCAGCGCAAGCTCCCGCTCGATACCCCCGGACTGCGTGACATCTATGACCCTAGCCACAGGCACCAGCCTAAGAAGCTGTTGCTCAATCTGCTCAAGGATATGGTTTGTCCCCGACGTGACGATCGTTATCCGGGACTGATGAGCGTTCCGATCTATCTCAGCCACGGTAAGGCTTTCAATATTGTATCCGCGAGCTGAAAAAAGGCCGACGACGCGGGCCAGAACACCGGGCTCATTGTCGACAATACAGGCGAGCGTCCTGTGTTCGATCTGCTCCTTGGCGTCGGTCATGTCGTAGGCGGAAGCCGGATCTTCCCGCACTCCGCTTCGGGCGGCGGATTTCTGAGCTCTGGGAGACTTGGGGGGCCTGGTCATGCCAGCCTCCAGGAAACAGGAGCAGCTTCATGACGCGATGAGACGGAAAGCGAGCCGCCATAATCAGGACGTAATATCGGGCGCATCAGACTAACCATCAAACAAGCACCTTCCCGGCCTCGCCGATCTCGTCTCCGGTGATCGAGCCGAGAATCATCTCGTTATGCGCCGCCCCGGATGGGATCATCGGAAAACAGTTTTCCGCCTTCTCAACGCGACAGTCGAAGATCACAGGACGAGGAGTATTGATCATTTCAAGAATGGCGTCGTCGAGGTCGGCCGGGGAATTGCACCGGATACCATGAGCGCCATAAGCCTCAGCCAGCTTCACGAAGTCAGGAAGACTGTCCGAGTAGGAATGAGAATATCGCTCCCCATGAAGCAGCTGCTGCCACTGACGGACCATGCCCATCCACTCATTGTTGAGGATGAAGATCTTGATGGGAAGATCATGCTGAATGGCGGTGGAGATCTCCTGCATCGTCATCTGAACGGACGCGTCACCGGCGATATCGATGACAAGGGCGGAGGGGTGAGCGGCCTGGACCCCCACCGCCGCAGGTAAGCCGTATCCCATTGTGCCGAGGCCCCCGGAAGTCATCCAGCGGTTGGGTTGATCAAAGTGAAAGAACTGGGCAGCCCACATCTGATGCTGACCAACTTCAGTCGTGATGTAGACATCACGGTCTTTTGTCAGCGCATAAAGTCGTTCGATCGCATACTGAGGCTTAATGATCCCAGTCGAGGCAGGATAAGCGAAACACTTGCGAGCCCGCCACTGTTCGATCTGTTCACGCCAGGGAGAAAGATCCGGTCCCTTCTGACGGCCGCGCGCTGCCCAGGCAGCCACGAGCGCGGATAGCGCCTCCCCGCAATCCGCCACAATAGGAACATCCGCCCGCACATTCTTGTTGATCGAAGACGGATCGATATCGATGTGAATCTTCTTTGACCCCGGAGAAAAGGCGTCCAGACGACCTGTTACGCGGTCATCAAACCGAGCCCCCACGCAGACCATGACATCGCAGTCATGCATAGCGTTATTCGCCTCAAAACTCCCATGCATGCCGAGCATGCCGAGCCATTGCGGCGAAGAGGCGGGAAAAGCGCCTAGACCCATCAGGGTCGATGTCACAGGAAATCCGGTAAGCGTGGCCAGTTCGCGGAGGGCTTCCGAAGCCTTCGGACCCGAATTTATCACTCCGCCGCCCGAATAGATGATCGGCCGCTCGGCTCTCGCCATAAGCGCGACGGCTTCCTCAATCCTGTGATCAACAGGAATGGTTCTTGGCCTGTATGTCCGGTGTTCGATGGCGCCGGGACCGACATAGGGGCCTCGCGCAAACTGTACGTTTTTCGGAATGTCGATAACGACTGGACCGGGACGCCCGGAGGTGGCGATGTAAAACGCCTCATGAATGATGCGAGCCAGATCATTCACATCACGAACAAGATAATTATGCTTCGTGCACGCGCGAGTGATCCCGACCGTGTCGGCCTCCTGAAACGCATCGGAACCGATCAGATGCGTCGGGACCTGCCCAGTGATCACCACCATGGGGATAGAGTCCATAAGAGCGTCGGCGATCGGAGTAACCATGTTGGTTGCCCCGGGCCCGGAGGTGGCGAGCGCCACCCCGCACCTCCCGGTGGAACGGGCGTACCCTTCGGCCATATGGCCTGCGCCCTGCTCATGGCGGACCAGAATGTGCCGGACACGATCCTGAGCGTAGATGGCGTCATAAATGGGAAGGACCGCTCCGCCCGGATAACCGAAAATCGTATCGACACCCTGATCCGTCAGGGCGCGGAGCACGATCTCAGCGCCGGTGAGCATTTCCGCCTGCGTCACATCTCCTCCTGTATGTCCGTCCATCTGACCCATCCTGACGCCTCAATGCTCTCCGGGAAAAGAAAAAGGGCCGCATCGGGCCCTTGTCCTAAAACCTCGCCTGCAGGTTCCTCTCTCAGGGAACCCGCGGCGAGCCGCTTACGAGTACAAGGCCTAGTGTCAAAAACATGCGTCTCGCCGCTCGCAAGGATTAATTCGCCCTTATCATCCCGAAAATCTGCATTAGCGTTTCAAACTGACCGCGTCAATCTCGCCAAGAAGGGCAGAAATGACCTTTACCCGCGTATCTGTTGACTGAGAAGGGATACGCGGCCACCGCGTGAACTGATGAGTGATCCAGGTCATCTGGCGTTTTGCATATCGTCTCGTATCCCGTCGACAGCGGTCAATCGCCTCGTCGAGAGACGCCCCTCCGGCAAAGAAGGCGCAAAAACCAGGCATTCCATGGGCCCGCATTACGGGGAGCTCCGGATCGAGCCTTCGCATCCAGAGCGCTCGCGCTTCATCTAAAGCGCCCTCCCCGATCATGCGAGAGACCCGTTGGTCGATAACGCGGTACGTATCTTCCCGCGGCGGGGTCAGAGCGACGCCAAGCCACTCCCCACTCTTTAATACAGGAGCCGCGGCCCCATGGTAAGATGATATCGGCCGGCCGGTTGCGAGGAGCACTTCGAGGGCTCGCGCCATTCGCTGTCTGTCCCTCTCATCAATTCTGTTGACGCAGAGAGGGTCGCCCTCGACCAGCCTCGCCCAGGCAGCCGCCCGATCCTCGGCCACAATTCGCCTCGCCTCCCGCCGCACGGCATCCGGAATGGGGGGAACATCCGAAAGACCGTCGACAAGAGCCTGGAGATAAAGTCCGGTGCCTCCGACGATAACAGGTGTCCGACCGGCGGAACGAATACGTTCGATGCGATCGGCGGCTTCCTTCATCCATCGTCCGACCGAGTAACGCTCGACCGCGTCGACATGGCCGAACAGGTAATGCTCGGCCTCAGCTTCCTCCCGGTCATCAGGCCGCGCCGTCAGGATCCGGAGATCAGCATAGACCTGCATCGCATCGGCGTTGACCACGTCGCCATCGAAACGGCGGGCAAGCTCAATGGCTAGGCGGGTCTTGCCGCTTGCAGTCGGCCCATGAATGAGGATAGCTGCCGGCGATCGGTCCTTTCGGCTTTCCTCCTCCTGCGCGGCGGCGCGGATCGGTCTCGACGCTGCAGCCTGACCCATTGCCGACTTCCCGCTCCATGACCCTGTGCCTCACAACCGTCTCCGCCCTGAAAACCGACGCCGCGCGAGACATCGCACGACGATCTCCCGGAGCGATCGGCCCGATGAAGCAACTTGGCGGGAGACGATGGTCGGCGACCGAAGTCAGCATAGACCGGACTGCTCAGGCCGAGCTAGAGGAATTTCTGGCTGTCGAAGCTGCGGCTGGAGAGACGGACTGGGCATTGACCTCGACCGGGCCCCGACGCAAACGCCTCCTTATATCGGACATGGACTCCACAATAATCGGACAGGAGTGCCTTGACGAACTGGCCGATTTCGCCGGGCTTAAAGCCGAGGTGTCCGCGATAACGGAAAAAGCCATGCGGGGCGAACTGGATTTCGAAGCGGCCCTGACAACCCGCGTCGCAATGCTTCGCGGTCTGCCCCTATCCGCCCTGGACGACTGTCACGCTTCGCGGATCACGCTCAACCCCGGAGCGAGGATCCTTGTCGCAACAATGCGTGCGAACGGCGCCAGGTGCGTTCTGGTGTCCGGAGGATTTGGCTTCTTCACCTCCAAGGTGAGCGCCTCGGCGGGTTTTGACGCAGACCGGGCCAATACCCTGATACACGACGGCGACACGCTGACGGGGGAGGTGGGCCGTCCTATCCTCGGCCGAGAAGCCAAACTGACAGCATTGCTGGAAGAAACGGCGTTGCGCGGCCTGTCGGCTTCGGATGCGATCGCTATCGGGGATGGAGCCAACGACCTCGCCATGATTCGGGCCGCAGGCCTTGGAGTGGCCTTCAAGGCCAAACCGGTCGTTGCGGCTGAAACACGGGCGAGGATCGAATTCACCGATCTCTCCGCAGCGTTGTTCTTTCAGGGATACGCTGAAGACGAATTCGTGGACCCCGACATCAGCCCTCTATCTCGTCTTGACCGACACGAATGACGCCTCGTTGACACCCCACACCTGGAGCAGCACCGGTTTGCCGGCCTGATCCGCGCTTTCTGCTGCGGCGATCGCCTGCTCCGGGTTCGAGACCGGTTGAAAATTCACCTCTGTAACCACCGAACCGAGCCGGAGTTTTCCAAGCGCATCGGATCCGGTTTCTATCTGACGGACAATCACTCCGCGGACTGAGGCAGGTATCCCGTTTCGCCGTCTGTCGGCGTCTTCAATAACGCCAAACGTGACACCCAGGATATTGGACAGCTCCCGCGCCGCTTCCCGCTCAGCAGTCTCCGTCGGCGCTGTCAGCGACGGTTGCGCTGCGAGACGAACCGTGGTGGCGGCCGGCTTGCCTCCCCGTATATACCGCACGCTGATCTGGGCGCCCACCTGCGCGACCCCAATGATTCGCGAGAGGTCACGACTCTCGCGGATTGGCTGATTGTTGAAAGCCGTAATCAGATCCCCGACCTTGAGACCGGCCCCTTCAGCTGGCCCGCCCTTGGTCACCCCGGTTATGATGGCCCCCTCTGGGCGCTTCAGACCATACGCCTCCGCAATCTGCTGATCGACCGCACGAACCATGACACCCAGCGAGCCGCGACGCGTTGAGCCATACCTTTTGAGCTGCGCCACCACAGACTTCGTCAGGTTTGAGGGAACAGAAAAACCGACACCCACCGATCCGCCGCTGTCGCCTGGGGAGAATATCGCCGTATTGATGCCGATCACCTCTCCCTTGAGGTTGAAAAGCGGTCCTCCCGAATTCCCACGATTGATGGCGGCGTCTGTTTGAATGAAGTCATCAAACGAGCCGGCGCTGATGTCTCGATTGCGGGCCGAAATGATGCCTGCCGTCACTGTCCCGCCCAGGCCGAATGGATTTCCGATCGCCACGACCCACTCGCCGACCTGCGCCGTATCCGAATTTCCGAAAACAGCGGGGGTGAGAACGCCCTTACTGTCCACCTTGAGCAACGCCAGATCCGTCTCCTCGTCTCGGCCGACCAGCTTAGCGCTCAGAACCGTCCCGTCCGAGAGAATGACATCAATTTCGTCAGCTTCTTCGATCACATGGTTATTGGTGACCACATGCCCCAGAGAATCGATAATGAAACCCGATCCAAGCGCCGACTGGCGCCTCATGCCTCCCTGATCTCCACGGCCGAAAAAGTCGTTGAACTCGTTCAGGGGAGAACCGGGCGGAAAACTCGGAAGACCATCCCCGCGAGCAACCGTCTGCCGCGTCGAGATATTCACGACTGACGGCATCAAACGTTTGGCGAGAGCCGAAAAGTCCTCACCGCTGAAGCCAGGACGATCAATCGCGCGCTGAGCTGACTGAGCTGAAGCAACTGGCGCGAAGGAGGCGGCGCCCGCCCACAATGCAAGCCCAACCCCCACAGCGCGCCAAGCCTTGAGCCCATCCGCCAGCATTCAACCAAACTCCAGGTATCAGGACTGCCTCACCGCCTGACACTGACGCTATTGCGGAGAAACCGCAAGCAGCGACGCCAGATCTCCGGCTTAAGCTCGCCTCAACGACCGTCCTTATCCCCGAAGTAGCGGAAGAACTCGGAATCAGGAGAAATCACCAGAGGAGTGCCCTCTTTGATTGACCGTTCATACGCTTGCATCGATCGATAAAATGAGAAGAACTCGGGATCCCGACCGTAAGCGTTCGCGTATATCGCGTTTCGTTGCGCGTCGCCCTCGCCGCGCAGCTTCTGAGACGCTTCGTTGGCTTCCGCCAGGATGACGGAGACCTGCTTGTCTGCGTCGCCCACGATGGAAAGGTACTGTTCTTCCCCTTCCGCGCGATAAAGAGCCGCTTTCTGGTTAAGTTCGGCCTTCATTCTTTCGTAGACGCGCTCCGAGTTGGCCGGAGGCAGATCGGCGCGACGGATACGAACATCGATAATGTCCACTCCGAAGCTCGCCATGCTGGCGTTAAGGGACGCCTTGATACGCTGCATGAGCTGCGCCCTCTGGCCGGAAATGATGTCCGGGGTCGGGACTTTGCCAAGCTCGCCGCGAAGTGCGGCGATCATCCGCTGACGCAGCTGATTTTCGCCATTGGCCTCAGTCTGCGCAGATCGGAAGAACTGCAGCGGATCCTTGATACGATAGCGAGCGATCGCATCGACGATGAGGCGCTGCTGATCGCCCGCAATGATTTCCTGTTCGGCCAGATCAAAACCAAGATTTCTCTTATCGTAAATCACCACGTTCTGAATCAGCGGCCACTTCATGTGAAGTCCGGCCTGATCGACGTCTCCCGCATTGATCACGTCGCGTTGCTGCCCGAACTGCAGAACGATCGCCTGCTGATCGACGCGAATGATGTAAAAGCAGCTCGAGAGCAGGATCAGAGCGATCGCTGCGACGACGCCTCCCGGTACGAAATACTTTTGCATCACTGGGCCTCCTTCTTCCGGCCGCGGAGCTGATCAAGCGGGAGATAGGGAACCGCCCCAGCCTTGCTGTCGAGGATGATCTTGTCCGTCTTGCCGAGAACGCCCTCCATAGTTTCGAGAAACATGCGTTCTCTCGTAACCCGCGGAGCCTTTTGATACTGAGTGTAAACAAGACTGAAACGAGCCGCCTCACCCTCTGCGTTCGCAACCGAGGACTCACGGTACGCCTCCGCTTCCTGGATCATTCTCTGCGCCTGACCGCGAGCCTCAGGGACCACCTTGTTCCGATAGGCTGTGGCCTCATTGATCCGCTTGGCGCGATCCTGTTCAGCGTTACTCACGTCTCGCTGGACGTCGACAACTTCGGCTGGGGCGGTCGCACCCTTAAGTGAGATCGACACAATCTCTATGCCTGACTGATAGGTGTTCAGGGTCGACTGCATGAGATCACGGACCCGTGTCTCGACCCCGGTTCTATCCCCGGTCGTAATCGGTTCAAACTGGCTCGTGCCGACCACTTCCCTCATCGCGCTCTCGCCGACCTGCCGGATCAGTTCTCCAGGCTCGGCGACATTGAACAGATACTGCTCGGGAACGTTGACCTTCCAGTTGATGGAAAAATCGATGTCGACGATGTTCTCGTCACCGGTCAGCATGAGACTTTCTTCTTCGCGCTCTCCGATCGCCGTCTCCGTTATCCGGTTGATCGGTACGATACGGGCGGTTTCAATCGGATTTGGAAATCTGAACCGGACGCCCGGACCTTCCGTCCGGTGCACCTTTCCAAATCGAAGAACAACCGCACTTTCCTGTTCGTTCACCTGATAAATCCCAGTCATCAGCCAGCCGACCAGACCGACGCCGAGGAGAATAAGAAGGCCCGTCGAACCCATTCCTCGAGGCGAAACGCCGCCTCCGCCGCCGCCCGAGCCGCCGCCCGAACCTCCTCGCCGCTTGAATCGCTCCTGCATTCTCTTGAGGCTCTCCTCAAGATCAGGCTTGTCCGAAGTCTGGCCGCCGCCTCCGGGCGCCTTAGGCTTGCCCCAGGGACTGTCTCCGCCTCCCGAACCGCCGCCTCCGGCCGGGCCGCCGCCCCAGGGGCCGCCGCCTTTCTGGTCGTTCCAGGGCATCAGCCCCTCCTGTGTTCGGTTCGAATGGGAGACAGTCTCAGTATTGATCCTAGTAATTGCGGCCGCGTTAAAGCGATTTCAAGGCCATAGTCAAAAGAGAGGGCAAAGGGGCGGCCACCGGAAGGCCCTGAAGTCCGGGAACGACACCTGTTGAAAGGCCTCTGCGCTGGACTGGGCGGGAAAATCTCCCGATTAGGCTCAATGAACCCGCGCAAGGCGATGGCAGGGTTCTTGTATGTCTGGGCGGGATTTAGGATTGCGAGGTCTCGTGAGCGATCTGAACAACTCGCTTTCCCCGAACGCGTCACCGGCCGAGGTGGCGGTTATCATAGCCGCCTTCAGAGCGGCGGACCGCATCGGACGCGCGGTAGCAAGCGCCCTTGAGCAGCCTGAAACCCGCGAGGTCATCGTTATCGATGACGCGTCCGCAGACGACGGGGCGACCCTCGAAGCCGCTCGACGGGCTGATGATGGAACGAATCGTCTCACGATAATAGCTCTGAAAGACAATAAAGGGCCCGCCCATGCCCGAAATCGAGGGATCGCTGCAAGCCGCAGCCCATGGATAAGCATACTCGACAGCGACGACTTCATGGAACGACATCGCTTCCAGAAAATGTTCGGCCTGGCGGAAGGCCCGTTCGATATCATTGCTGACGACCTCTATCAGGTGAATGAGAACGACGAGCAGGGCGTGCGGCGAACCATGCGTCTGCCGGAGACGCACCCCTCGCAAAATCTGACCCTTGAAACTTTCCTCGCAGGAAACCTTCCTGACCCCGCCCGCCCGCGCACGGAGCTAGGCTTCCTGAAGCCTGTCATGAAACGGGACTTCCTCGATCGTCACGCCCTGCGCTACAACGAACAGATGCGCCTGGGGGAGGACTATCAGCTCTACGCCGAAGCGCTGATTTCCGGGGCGCGGTTTCAGTTGGTTCAAGCATCGGGCTATGTGGCCGTGATGCGACGAGGAAGCCTCTCTGACCGTCACAACCGCGAGGATCTTCTCGCATGTGAAGACGGCGACAGGCGCCTCCTCTCATATTCGAACATCTCGGCATCCGCCCGCAGACTGATGATCCGGCGCCTGCATTCAACTCAATGCAAGATCGCGTGGATCGACTTCATGGACGCAATAAAGTCACGACGATTGCCACGTGCGGCGTGGATCGTGTTAGGAAGACCGCGTTGCGCGTTCCATATCATGACGGGTCTTTTCCAGATCGCCGCCAGGAGGTTTGGGCGAGCGGCCTCGCACCATGGAGAGGAAGTGGCGCACGCCTGAATTCGGAGCGCCGCCAGATGTCTCAACCCACGCTGGAAACTTTTGTTCGAGAAGCCCTCAACCGCGTACCGGATCCGGCAAGTGGGAAAGGACTGATCGATTCGGGTCGGATCTCGGGGCTCGTGATCCGACCGGACGGACGGGCCGGCTTTATCCTGGAAACGGATCGGGGTCCTGCGGATGAGCCCCTGAGAGCGGCGGCGGAGAAAGCGGCTGCCTCTGTCAGCGGCGTCACCGGGGTCACAGCAGTGCTGACGGCGCATGGCGTCCCGCCCTCATCATCACCCCCCCCGCCCAGGCAACCGGTCCCGCCTCCCCCGGAGGCTCGGAAGGGAGCCGCGCGTCCCGCCCGAACAATCATCGCGGTAGCGTCAGCGAAAGGCGGCGTGGGAAAATCGACTGTCGCGGTGAATCTGGCTGTCGCGGCCGCGCGATCGGGTCTTCGTGTCGGACTGCTGGACGCCGACATTTTTGGTCCGTCGCTGCCGACAATGATGGGCGCAGTGGGGCGGAAACCCGAAGTGACCGCAGAACGCCGTATGACCCCGCTCGAGCTTCACGGGGTTTATGGAATGTCGATTGGCTATCTGATCAGTCCGGACAATCCGATCGTCTGGCGGGGGCCGATGGTAATGTCCGCGCTCGTGCAGCTGATCAATGATACGGAATGGGGTGATCTTGATGTCCTTTTCATCGACACGCCTCCTGGAACCGGCGAAGTTCAACTGACCCTCGCCCAGAGGCTGCCTATGGACGGGGTCGTAATCGTCTCAACGCCGCAGGAGGTCGCCCTAGTCGACGTGCGACGAGGGGTTGCCATGTTCCGCAAAACAGCGGTTCCCGTTCTGGGCATCATCGAGAACATGGCGTGGTTCGAACAGCCTGACGGATCCCGGGCCTACATCTTCGGTGAAGGCGGCGCGCAGAAAACCGCTGCTGAGCTTGAGACGCCTTTCCTGGGAGCTATCCCGATCCTGCCGGAGCTGCGCGAAGGAGGAGACGCTGGCCTCCCGGCGGCGCGCGGGGAAGGCGTCTCCGCCCGGGCCTTCGCGCTTCTGTCGGAGGCCGTGCTCAATGCAGCGGCTAAAACCGCAGGCAAGCCGCCTCCGGTCATCGAGTTCCTTTAAAGTCGCGGAAACCGAGCCGGACCGACCGGATAGACCGAGCGCAACCTTCCCCCGATCGGCAAAAAGGCCTTCCGTTAACGGACAATTCGACTTGCAAGACGCCTCAGGCGGCTTAACGTTTCATTTACCTAGATTGGTCGTCCAGCCGCCAGGTCTGATCGCACCAAGGAATGAGCGTCCAGCCGACCTCACAGGCGTTGAGTGAGAAGGAGTAGGAGTATGGCAAACGCACGAGGACCACGCGGAGCGTTCTGGCCTCAGGACCATTGGGGACGGGTCACCAATGCGGCTGTTGAGGCGGAGCTGGTTGAGCCGTTCGCACGGGCAGGGGCGGATGAAGCGACAGACCTCGCCCTCCACCGTTTCGGGGATCGTCTGCACTCCGTTTATCTTGCGGGACAGGCGGCGCGCGGACGCCCGGGCGGCGCAGCGTTCTTCATCCTTCTCAGGCTTGGCGCGCCTTTCTCCACACCTGACGCTCGCGCCAATGATGCGTGGGAAACTGTCGCCGCCGCCAGACTACAGCGTCTCCACCCTGCCCTCGGCAGAGTGGAGGTGTCAGTCTTCGGATGGAAGGACGTCTTCACGACCGACGGCGCGTTTTCGCCGGCCCGTTTCCGGCTCGCGGTAAATTCAATCTGCGTGGCGGGCCGAAACATGAACCGAATGATTGCGCCGCAGCGTCTCGATGCAGCCGCCATGAACGGCGACATTCTGGCGTTCAGGCAGCGCATGCTGAACGCAACGCGGCGCGTATCGCTCGATGACGGCGAGGATAATGTTCGCAGCGCAGCGATCGAGGCCGGACACGCAGTAATTGCAGCGGCATTCGCTCTGGTTATTGAACGGGAGCAGGTCTACACGGAGGATCTTGACCTTCAGCGCGACCTTTTCATTCTCAATTACCCGTCGCGCGCCCAGGATATGAAGGACGCCTTCAGGATGGCGACCCGCCCATCAACAGACCGTCTACGGGTGTTGACCTTTATCGACAGTGCAAGCCGCTGGATGAGCCCGCTGACGGACGCCTGGCTGAATGCAAATAACCCCCAGAGACGCGAAAGGTTGAAAGCCTGAGTTCAGGCCCCAAACTCACACGATATCGAGCGACACGGCGGAGAAATCCCCGCGCCACAGCGTGCGGCTTCGATCCAGTGTTTCGCGTGCGTCCCTCTCGCTCCCCTTGGATCTGAGCGCCTCCCCCAGAACATACAGCGCCAGAGGGTCTTGCTTCCACTTCGACAGGCTGGCGCGCGCCTCGATCTCTGCACGGTCAGCATCGCCGGATTTCAGATAGGCGGCTGCAACGCTGCGTCGAACCGGATACCACCAGAGCGGCGGATCCCAGACATCAGACAGGCGGCTCTCCTGAACGTTCGCAGCAGCGGTGAAGTGACGAACCGCCTCTCGATAGCGACCGGCCCGCATAGCGATTCGTCCCTCAAGGACGCCCTTCGCCACCTGCGCTTCGGGAAGCGGCTTAGACGCCATACGAGCGAGAAGTCTGCCGATTTCCCGCGCCTCCTGACGAGCCGAGACAAGGTCCCCGGCCGCCACAAACGCCTCTCCTCGTGCGTAATGACGATAAGTGTCAAGCCGGGGATTGTCCTCGGCCTCGGGCTGAAGCTTCAGCGCCGCTTCAGGAGCGTATCGTCCCAGAACAGCATAGCTGCGCGAGATTGGATAGGAACGATCCGCGATGGACGCGCTTGCCGGCCACACGCGCGCAGCATGATCTGCAAATCTGAGCGCAAGCTCGGCGTCCCCCGACATCATCGCCCCTGCGATGCCGAAGGCAAGATTGTGAGCATAATACATCGGCGTGCCGTCCTTGCCGCGATCTCCCCCTTCGCTGATCCATTGACCATCGGCGCCGATGGCCTCCGCGTTAACAACCGCCGCCTCCTGATACCGGCCAGCGTGAAAGAAGGTGTGAGCGGGCATGTGAACAAGGTGGCTGGCGGCTGGCGCCAGTTCTCCGAGACGTTCGGCATAGGCGATGGCGTCTTCAGCTCGACCATCGAACTCAGTGGCGTGAATGAAGTAATGAATAGCCCCGGTGTCTGAGGGCTGCTTGGCGAGAACCTGATCGAGCAGCGCAAGCGCGGGCTTCAAACCCGACCGATCATCCGCACGAACCGGTATCAGGAGGCTATGGGAAGCCAGCACCGCAAGCTCAGAAATGTCTGTATATCGTCGCGCGATCGCCTCCATCGAGCGTCCGAAAGCCGGTTCGCTTGCTCCAGGCTGACCCGGAGCGTATCGACTGACGATCGCTTCTGCGAGTTCGAGAGCCAGTCGGTCTCCAGGCTTGGCCAGCTCCCTCGCGGACTGAGCGACGCGCAAAGCCTCCAACCTCTGGGCTTCGTCAATCGGATAATTAAGGGTAGGCCCGAGAGCCCAGGCCCGCCCCCAGGCGCAAATGGAACACTGAGGATCAAGCTCCGCCGCACGCGCCATCGCCGTCTTTGCGTCCTCATGATAGAAGGCGTGCGAAAGTTGGAGTCCATAGTCAAACCAGGCCTGCGCCTCGACACTGCGCGTATCTGCGGGAAATCCGCCAGACCCCATTCCTGGAAGGCGCCGATCCATAACCGAAGGGGCTCGCGCAGAGAGGGTTTCGGCGCGGCACATCTGATTAAGAGCACGAAGCGTGTCCTCAACAGAGGCGCCGGCCGTGCCAAGCCGCGGCAGGGGCGCTTCCGGCACAGACGCCGTGGCGCATGCCGCAAGACCCAAAACGACCGATAAAACGGCCCGTCTGACGCCAAGTCTCATGACCGCTCTTCCGCTAAGGCTTCTGCCGATTTTATTTTACTGATTTGAGACGGCAAAGTCACCACATCGTGCGCTGGCGCCGAGGACTTCGCACCGTTAAAGTCTTTATGCGGTCATTGAAGGTTTTTCATGCAGATCAAGAGCTGCCTCGCGCTGCTGCTGACGCTTTGTTTTGCGTCTTCGCCTGCGTTCGCCCATGCGATCGGCGGCTCCGACGCCGCCTTTGTGGCGGCCGCTCGCGGACCTGACCCGTTTCCATTCATGTATCTTGGCGCAAAGCATATGGTCACCGGCTACGATCATCTGCTTTTCCTCTTCGGCGTCATTTTCTTTCTCTATCGCCTGAAAGATGTGCTGCTTTACGTCTCTCTTTTTTCCCTCGGACACTCGACCACGCTGCTGGCGGGCGTACTGCTTGAGCTGGACGTATCCGCCTACCTTGTGGACGCGGTGATCGGCCTGTCTGTTTGCTACAAGGCCTTCGAGAACCTTGGCGGTTTCAGACGGATGGGCATCGTTCCCGATAACCGACTGGTGGTCGGCGGGTTCGGCCTGGTTCATGGCCTGGGCCTCGCGACGAAGCTTCAGGAGCTCAACCTCAACAGGGATGGCCTGATAGAGAATCTGATCGCCTTCAATATTGGGGTCGAAGTGGGACAGGTCATAGCGCTGTCAGTGATCCTGGGCCTAGTGATTCTATGGCGATCAACCCCAACCTTTAGTCGATGGGCGATTGCGACCAACGCCCTGCTGTTCCTCGCAGGCGTAATCCTGACAGGCGAGCAGATGGCGGGCTATTTTCTCTCCGGAGACATGACATGACCGACAAGACGACGCCGCCTGATCGCAAAGACGCCAGCCCGAGAAGCCTTTTCCTTATAACCGCGGGAGGCCTTGTGGCCGGAACGCTGATTGTCCTCGGCGCCATTTTGCCGGCGGAGTACGACATAGATCCGCTTGGACTGGGTCGGCTTTCGGGACTTTCACGACTGTGGGCGCCAGACGAAAAGGAATGGAAGTCTGGGGCGATCGAGCCGGCGCATACTTCAAAAACCGAGATCGCAAGACATGTCATCGAGATCCCGCTGGGCGCGGCCAGCTGGCCGGAAGCTGCGTTGGAATACAAGGTCGCCATGTCGCCCGGACAAACCTTTCTCTACTCCTGGACAGCGGCCCGCCAGGATGGGAACCCGATTACGAAGCCTGTTGAGTTCGACTTCCATGGCCATACGGTCGAAAACGGCGAGACGATGACCGTCGCTGAGTATCAGAAATCGGAGGGAGTGTCCGCCACAGGCGCTCTGACAGCTCCCTTTGAAGGAATTCATGGTTGGTATTTTCGGAACCACGAAGAAGATCCGGTAATCGTTCGTCTTGAGATCGAAGGATTTTTCAATCTTATCGAACCGGGGCGCCCGGGAAACGAATTTCGTATCCGGCCGCTTGAACAGACAGCGCCTCCGGTTGATTAGACGATGTCGCTGAAATTGAGCCTGAGCCCCGGCTCGGGCCAATGCGTCTTCACGAGGCGCCCTGACTTCGAGAACGTGATGTAGGCGTCTGTCATCTCACGCCCCCCAAAACAGATGTTCGTCGTGTAGCGGTCGGGTGTGGGGTACTGAATGAATTCTCCATTCGGCGAGAACGAAACAATAGCGCCTTCCAGCACGGTGGCGACACAGATACGCCCTGAGGCGGTGACAGCGAGACTGTCGAAAAACTGAAGCCTTGGCACGGCCCCGACAACCCGTCCTGCGAATGGGCCTTTCTGCCGGCGAATGACGCCAGGCGACTCAATATCATAGGCCCATAGCCGGCTTGCGCTGGTCTCCGCGACATAAACAGTGCGCTCGTCCGGCGAGAGACCTACTCCGTTTGAGCCTGAATTGCCGAAATCAACCTCTCGAATGTCGCGTCCGTCCGGCGTCGCATAATACAACCCGCCCTTATCGCGAACACGCCCCATCTCCTTGCCATAATCAGTGAACCAGAAGCCGCCGTGTCGATCGAAAACGAGATCATTCGGTCCCCGCAGGAGATGATCTCCGCAGCGGTCGTAAAGTCTATCGACCTCGCCAGTCGAAAGATCGAGACGCTCGATCCGACCGCCGGAATACCCCTCTCCCATGTGCATCGGATGAGCCTCGTTCCAGCCGAAGCCCCCATTATTGCAGATGTAAAGCGCCCCATCCGGCCCGATTGCGGCGCCATTGGGACCGCCTCCAACCTCGGCTATGACTTCAGTCTTCCCCTGCCCCCAGCACCGCGTGACCGCACCACGACGGATCTCCACAACGATCACCGACCCATCCGCCATTACGACCGGCCCTTCCGGAAAGGAGAGCCCCTCGGCGATCACTTCGAATTCCATATACGCCTCCAAAACTCAGAGCTGATTGATGCCTTGGCGAATGAGAGTTCGAACGACAAAGGCGTGATCATCGCCGGGACCGGCCTCATGCCGCACGCTGGATACTTCGCGCCATCGCGCTCGATCAAAAGAGGGAAACCAGACATCCGCGTCCGCATCCGCATCAACCTCACTGAGGACGAGACGATCCGCATAAGCCATTGCAGCGGCGTACACGTGAGCGCCTCCTATGACGCAGACCTCCACGCCCCCGGCTGCTGCAGCCATCGCCCCAGCAGCCGCCAGGGCTGTTTCAAGATTTGAATGAACGTGCGCGTCCGGAGCGAAAAACGACGCGTTACGGGTAACGACGATATTAGGACGTCCGGGCAGAGGTCTGCGCGGAAGACTTTCCCACGTCTTACGACCCATGACGACCGGCTTTCCAAGCGTTACCTTTTTGAAATGAGCCAGGTCTGAGGACAGGCGAAACAGGAGTCGCCCGTCTCGTCCGAGCTCTCCGCGACGACCGATGGCGGCGAGAAGAGTGACCTGGACCGCCCCAGCCATCGGCATGAAATGAGACTCCGCTAAACGCCTTCAGTGTATAGTATGGCTTATCGGAAACACCGAGAGAAAAGCCGGCGCCGCGACCGGGCATAAGCATATCTATCAGCCAAAGAGGGGACGATAAACATGATCTCGGACGCAGGAAGGGAGATCCTCAGCGCCATAGCCTATCGCAATTCATCGGATCTTCCCTGGGTAATAGCTGGACTGATCGCGACAGGAGGTTTGATCTGGGCGCTCAAAGGCAGGGTATGGGCCTTCATCTACGTCGCGCTGATCCCGTTTCTGAACTGGACTTTTGGGCGGGGAGATCTTCTCGAGATCGACCTGTCGTCAGCCCTGAGCGGCCTGCTGGGGGGACAATCCGCCACAGCGGTTATTTTCCAGCCGCTGACCGTTCTGACAGGCCTTGTCTTCGTGGTCCGCGATTTCGTTCAACGCGAAATGGGACACCGGGTCCTAATCCTCATGGCCCTGGCGATCGGCTGGTCCTTTTATTACTCCTGGCCCGTAATCGCGATCGCTTCGGCGGCGGCGTTCGCGATATCCGAGTCGGTCGACTGGATAATTTACACCTTCACCCGCTATCGCCTGTCGACGCGCATTCTCCTCTCCAGCGCGG
Source organism: Alphaproteobacteria bacterium (assembly GCA_018969425.1). Lineage (GTDB taxonomy): Bacteria > Pseudomonadota > Alphaproteobacteria > Caulobacterales > Hyphomonadaceae > UBA7672. Next base: position 28,696 of record JAGWYJ010000016.1, read on the forward strand.
TGGCGTCTCCCGTGGACACGACGGTCTTTCTCTATGGAGCAGATCTGGCCCTGCAGATGAACGGCGACCCTGCAGGGACCATGCTGAATGTCCCGAACTGGATCTTCTTCATTCTGGGAAAGATGATTGGAGCCGTCATTGTATCGGCGGCCATTCGAAGACGCGAAATCAGAGGAGAGGTCGATCCGGGAGCAGCCTGACCGGCTGGGAAGGAGGAGCGTCGGATAAAAGACCGCGAGTCTGACGCCACCCTCAAGATTCTCACTTGCGCTGTCCGAAAACAGAATGGGGCGACCTCTAAGAGGTCGCCCCACCTTCCGACGCCCTGATTAGGGCCGAACGGATTAGTGCTGCTCAGCAGGAGCCGCAGGAGCTTCAGCCGGAGCTGCAGCCGGATCAGCAGGAGCGGCAGCCGGGTCAACGGCAGCCGGCTCAGCAGCCGGAGCGGGCTCAGCAGCAGGAGCCGGTTCAGCAGCAGGAGCGGGCTCAGCAGCAGGAGCTGCGGCTTCTTCCTGGGTGCAGGCGGCGAGAGCGAGAGCTGCGACCGAAGCGGCCGCGACGACAACGAGTTTGAACGACATGTGGAAGATCCCTCCGACGGACCATAATCCGCCTCGGACAAGACATTCCCCGGGCGGCATGCGTTTCATCACCATTGGACGAAAAATTTCAAGTGGTTGAATCATTGCGTTTTATACAGCTTTGCTTCCTGAGCGCCAACGGTTCGGCCTGCGGTTCATTCCTCCTGAAACCTGAGGAAAGACGGTCCGGATCGCCTGACCATTCGAAGAAAGGCCAAAGGGCCTTGAATCCATTCAACTGTTGGACACGCACTCGTGAACAGGCGGAGTGATCCACGTGATCGTGAAGACAGACCCTAAACAGCGACCGGGGCGCGGATAGCCGGATCCGGTGTGTAATTAAGAAGCGTGAAATCTTCGTAATCCCACCCAAAAAGGTCGGTTTTTGACGGGTTGAGCACGATTTCAGGCAGCGGACCCGGAGTTCGCGACAACTGGAGACGAGCCTGATCAAAGTGATTCGAGTAAAGGTGAACATCGCCGAAAGAGTGGACGAACTCTCCCGGAGCGAGACCCGTGGCCCGCGCCATCAGCAGCGTAAGGAGCGCGTACGATGCGATATTGAACGGGACACCGAGAAAAACATCCGCAGAGCGCTGATAAAGCTGGCAGCTCAGGCGGCCGTCCATGACTGAGAATTGGAAGAGACAGTGGCAGGGAGGAAGCGCCATGTCGTTCACCTCTCCCGGATTCCAGGCGGAAACGATCAAACGCCGGGAATTTGGATTTCTCAGGATCTCGTCTCGAACCCAGGCGATCTGATCAATGGTCTGACCTGAAGCGGTCTCCCACGATCGCCACTGTTTTCCATAGACGGGCCCGAGTTCGCCATTCTCATCCGCCCATTCGTCCCAAATGGTGACGCCTCGATCCTGAAGCCATTTAACGTTCGTTTCCCCGCGCAGAAACCACAGCAGCTCGACAATGATGGACTTCACATGAAGCCGTTTGGTGGTGACAAGAGGAAAGCCCGCAGACAGGTCGAATCTCATCTGACGCCCGAAGACGCCTCGCGTGCCGGTTCCCGTTCGGTCGGGTCGATCCACTCCGTGCGTGAGTATGTCTCGAAGGAGTTCATGATACTGAATCAAGATTTGGTTCCCCCGAGTTCAGTCCTCTTTCGGCGTCTTCAGACATGCGCCCAGGCTTAATCCAAGGCAAGTGAGGTCAAGTGAAGCGCGGAAAGCCACCCTGTGAATAAAGTCGTTTTAGACGCCTGAACGTCTCTCTAGGCCCGGGGCATGAGCTGAAATGGTCGCCTGATTGGGACGGCTGCACGCCCAGAGCGTCGGCCCTTGGGACAGGGCGCCGACGGGCATGGGAAAGCAGGGTCAATCGACGCTGAGAAGACGAAAACGAAAAGCCAGACCAGCGAGACCGGCTCCCAGAAGAGGCGCGATAATAAACAGCCAAAGCTGGGAAAGGGCGGCGCCCTGAGCAAGAAGTGCGGGACCGAAGCTCCTCGCAGGATTGACCGATACGCCCGTCACCTGAATTCCCACGATATGAATCACTGTGAGGGTGAGACCGATGGCGAGGCCGGCGAAGTGCGTCGGCGCCTTGGATTGGGTCGAGCCCAGAATCACCACGACGAAGATCAAGGTCGCGACCGTCTCAAACAAAAAGGCGGCGGCAAGCGAATACTCGCCGAGATACCCCGCTCCCCAGCCATTAGCCCCCAGTGCATAGGGCCCCATCGAGAACGACGAAGCTCCGGACGCAATCAGATAAAGCAAGCCCGCCCCGGCAAGGGCGCCGAGAAACTGGGCGATCCAGTACCGGACCATATCAGTGAGCGACATTCGACCCGACACAAACGCCCCAAAGGAGACCGCGGGGTTCACATGACACCCGGAGATCGGCCCGACCCCGTAGGCCATGGCCACGATCGCAAGCCCAAACGCAAATGCGATGCCGAGCTGTCCCACAACCCCAGATCCCGCCAGAACAGCTGCGCCGCATCCCAGCAGGACAAGGGTCAGCGTTCCTATGAACTCCGCAGTCAGTTTCTTCATGACGCCCTCCCTCAAGGCCGTCGCCTTGACATCTCATCCCGCTCCACACTGCCCAGTCTGTCGGCCAACCGCCAGAGCCTTTTTGGGTGAGAGACGTCTCATGAAGCCTTCACTTCGAAAGCGCGAAGGTCTATATAAGACGAGTTCCTCGGAACTATGGCGATAAACCCGCGCGTAATAAGCGGCTCGGACCCGGGGGCGGTACCCGGCGGCTCCACCAGAACTCTCCGGTCGTGGCCGGACGGCAAGGGGCCGAAATAGCATCGACGGACGTGTAAAGGCGATGACTTCGCTCGACTGGGCCCCGACAGAAGCCCGATACGCAATAGTTGCCAACGACAACTTTGCTGAAGGTCAGGCTCTCGCAGCGTAATGCAGTGCGGGTCTAACCGAACCTAAGTCCTCAGCTGTAGCAAGCTGAGGCGGGGCCCGGGGGCGCCTGGCAACAGAAGCCCCCACTCAATCCCGTCAGGCGAGATTTATCAGGTCTGTGATGTCGTTGACATTGATAGGGCTGAGCGCAGTCCTCTGAGGTCTTTTCTGGATTGATCATCGCTTTGAAGGCATTCAACGCAACCTCGCTTTCGCTCCCGACTAGAACGTGATTTACGTCATGCAGGGCCGGGATTAGACGATCGGCGGGCGTTTCAGGAGGACACGTTGGAGCGCGGCGCATCTCATAAAGACCAGATAGGCTACAACGCCCTGACCCAGGCGGCGATGAGAGGCGTGCTGCGAGCGACGCTTCGAAAGGTCTCAGCCCAGAAAGCGCTGCCAGGCGATCATCACTTCTATCTCACATTCAAGACCCGAATGCCGGGCGTCCAGATGGCCGACCACCTCAAGGATCGTTTTCCGGACGAAATGACCATTGTGATCCAGCATCAGTACTGGGACTTCGAAGTGTACGATGATCGGTTTGAAATCATCCTCAAGTTTTCCGGCGTGCCGCAGCATCTCCGAGTGCCGTTCGCGGCGGTGACCCGATTTGTCGATCCTTCGGTCAATTTTGGGCTCCAGTTCGAAGATGGGCCCGAGACGAAGGAGATCCTGGAGCCGGAGTCTGGTCAATTCGGACAAACAGGTTCGAGCGCTTCGCAGGAACCGGCCGGGACTGTGGTGTCGTTGGACGCTTTCCGGCGCAAATGACGTCCGATCCGGCATCAGACAACAACGCTCAGACGCCTCCGAAGATGAGCGACGAGGAGATGCTGGCGAGATTTCAGAATTCCAAGAAGCGTCCTGCCTGTTCCAACACGCTTGGCATGCGGCTGACCTCAGTCGACCAAGCGAATATGCGGATCACAATGGAGTTCGAGGCCTCTGCAGCTTTCGCCAATCCGACCGGAGCGATTCAGGGCGGCTTTCTCGCCGCCATGCTGGATGAAGCGACCAGCACATGCGCCATCATCGCCTCAAATGTGACGATGAATGCTCCAACGCTGGAAATGAAGGTATCCTACCTTCGACCGCTGTTTCCAGGTCGAGCCGAGGCCCGGGCGCAGATACTTCGATGGGGAAAATCGATCTGCTTCATTGAAGCTGAGCTTTTCAATCAGGAGGGCGAAATGGTGGCTAAGGCGAGCGCCACGCAGGCTCCGAAACCATTTCGTCGCCTCTAAGATAACGCTCTGAGCGACGCGAAAGACCCCTAGGGTCGGCCGACGAGATCGAACCACTCGTCTTCCGTCAGCACTTTCACCCCCAGAGCCTCCGCTTCCGCCAGCTTGGAACCAGCGCCAGGACCTGCAATCACAAAATCCGTCTTCTTGGACACGGAACTAGAGACCTTCGCCCCCAGGGACTGGGCATGGCTCTTCGCCTCATCGCGGGTCACATGCTCAAGAGTGCCTGTGAACACCACCGTTCTCCCGGCAACTGCTCCTTCACGAACAGAAACAGGCTCGTCGACAACCTGTACTTCACGCAGCAACGCCTCAAGCATCGCGATGTTATGGGCTTCGTTGAAAAACTCCACCAGCGACTGCGCTGCAACTTCGCCTAATCCGTCTATCGCCGCAATCTGCGAAAAACCCTCTCCTGGCTGATGATGCGCGGCGGAGAGAACATCGGACCTAAAGCGCCCCCAATCGGAATATTCGTTTGCCAGAGCGGAGGCGGCGACCTTTCCAACACCCTTGAGACCAAGAGACAGGATAGCAGACTCAAGTGCGTCGTCATCCGTCACAGGCGCATATTCCGGAAGCTGTTCAGCGGCGCTCAAGAGTGCGGAGAATGCCGCTTTCCCGAGACGGGGCGTATCCCGCAGGCGCCAGAAAGAATCGCTTGCCCGCCCCTCACCCGCCCGCGTCATGGCGCGCCGGAAGTCTTCGAAGCGACTGAAATGCTTCGCAATCAGCAAAGCGCCGCTCTCGCCGACATGACGAACTCCAAGCGCATTCAAAAATCGAGAAAATATTGGCCGACGCGCACGCTCGATGGCGGTAAAAAGATTGGCCGCAGAAAGCTCTCCAAACCCCTCCCAGGTCGAAAGTGGCGCCAGACCTTTTTCTGCAATGCGATCGGACAAGCGAAAGATATGCTGAGGAGCTGTGACAACCCCGACCTGAAAGAACATTTCGATCTGCTTGGTTCCCAGTCCATCTATATCCAACGCCCGGCGAGACACGAAATGCTTGAGTCTCTCAACTGCTTGCGCAGGACAGGTAAGCCCTCCCGTGCATCGACGGTCTGCGTCAGTCTGACCGCCACGAACCCCACGTAAGGCGCGGGAGCCGCAGGCCGGGCAGCTTTCAGGGAACTCGAATGCTTTCGCATCCGCCGGACGTCTCTCCGAGAGCACCCGGACAATCTGCGGTATGACATCTCCAGCACGCTGGACCACGACATAGTCGCCGATCCAGACACCTTTTCTCTCGATTTCATCCTCATTGTGGAGAGTTGCGTTAGACACGACAACTCCACCGACGCTGACAGGATTCAGACGAGCGACGGGTGCGAGCTTTCCGGTCCGTCCCACCTGAATGTCTATACCGATGAGCTGGGTGATCGCCTGTTCTGCAGGAAACTTATGAGCAACGGCCCACCTCGGACTACGGGACACGAAGCCCAGGCGGTTCTGAAAGTCTAGCCTGTCGACTTTGTAGACGACGCCGTCGATATCGTAACCAAGTTCACTGCGTCGCCCTTCGATTCCATGAAAAAAGGCCGCTAGGCTTTCGGCTGTCTCAACCCGAACCGTCTCAGGATTGACCGGTAGCCCCCAGGACCTGAAAGCCTCCATCGCCTCAAACTGGGTGGTCGCGAACGGATGACTTGCATCCCCCCACGTATAGGCGAAAAATCGGAGAGGACGCGAACGCGTGATCTCGACATCCAGCTGCCGAAGCGATCCGGCGGCTGCGTTTCGGGGGTTGGCGAATGTGCGACGTCCCGCGGCCTGCTCTCTGACATTCAGCTGGGCGAAATCGGCATGAGACATGAAAATCTCGCCGCGAATTTCGATGACGCGCGGCCACCCTGAACCGGAAAGCTCAAAGGGGACGTCACTCACCGTGCGAACGTTCGCCGTGACGTCCTCGCCGACACGACCGTCACCCCGCGTAGCTGCGGACTGGAGACGACCATCCAAATAGAGAAGGCTACAGGAGAGGCCGTCGATCTTCGGCTCCGCAGTCACGCTGACAGCGTCACTCTCACTCAGAGAAAGAAATCGGCGGATGCGCTTGAGAAAATCATCGATATCGGCATCAAGAAAGATATTGTCGAGCGACAGCATCGGCTTGCGATGCTCGATCTTGCCGAAGCCCGAAGAAGGTGCTGCGCCGACGGTGAGGCTTGGACTGTCGGCTCGACGCAAATTCGGAAACCGCGTCTCAATGTCAGTCAGTCGGGCGCGAAGCGCATCATAGTCTGCGTCCGTCAGAAACGGCGCATCCTCCCGATAATAGGCCTCATCGGCACGGCGGATAAGACCGATCACTCGCTCCATCTCGAGCTCGGCCTCATCAGGCGACAGATCATGAATCGGGCGTAAGACAGACATAAGAAATCTATATGGGATGTCAGCGGAGAGGACCAGATCTGCTCCGAACCAGACACCTGTCAGCCCGGAGGCTAGCTTCAAGCTCTCATGAGAAGACGCCCGGCCGCAGCCCGCGCTTCACGCGTCACGTGCTCGCCTGCAAGCATTCTTGCGATTTCCTCTCGTCGGGCGAACCGATCGAGAACATCAATGAATGCGTTAGCCTCCGCAGCACCGTCGAGACGCGAAATCCGCCAATGCCCCCCGGCCGCGGCCGCGACCTGTGGAGAGTGAGTGATCGCAAGAACCTGACGATCCCGACCAAGACGTGCCAGGCGATCCCCGATCGCCGCCGCCACAGCCCCCCCCACCCCCACATCCGCCTCATCGAAAACCAATGTGCCGCTCAATGAAGAACGCGAAAGACAAACGCTGATCGCAAGGGACAGTCTGGCTAACTCTCCTCCGGAGGCCACACGGTTCAATGGCGCGAACTCAGCCGACGGGCTGGATGCGATTTGAAAGATGACATCATCCTGCCCGAACTCTCCCCAGTCACCCTCGACACGGGAGGCAATGAGGACCCGGAAGCGCATTGACCCAAGCTTTAATGGCCCCAGCTCTGAGGCCACGGCACTCATCAGGCGGAGGCCGGAAGAACGCCGCTCCCCCGACAGTGCGTCCGCTAGGTCCAGATAACGGCGCTTTGCGAGAGCCTCAGCCTTCAGACACTCCCGCGTCTCAAGCTCCGCATCGTCAATACGCGCCAGGCGATCCTTCATGGATTCGAGAACATCAAGAAGCCCGTCCGTCACAACCCCGTAGCGCCGCGCAGCGCCCCTGATCGCAAACAAACGCGCCTCGACAGCCTCTAACGCCTCAGGCCCAGCTCCAAGGTGAGACGAAGCGCTCTCGAGACAACGACGAGCCTCCTCAAGCTCGATCAACGCCTTCTCCAAGCCATCAAAAGCGCTTTCTACAAACCGGTCGACATCTCGCTCTTCCGAGATCTTCGGCGACACCCGCCCCCGATGGAGGATCTTCGACAAGCGCGCAACCGTCGCCTCAATCTGGGAGCTCTCCATGAGCTCCAGTCCGCTCCGAACCGTTTCAGAGCTCCGTTCAGAGCGCTGAAGACGCGAGCGCTCGCTCACCAACCGCTCCTCTTCACCAGCAACCGGCTTAAGCCCCTCCAGATCCTCCACGCATGATCGCAGGTAAGACGTCTCATCAGCCGCCACATCAGACAAACGCTTCGCTTCATCCAGGGCCGCCAATGCTGAACGCCATTGAAACCAGGCCTCAGCAACGCTCTTCAGCAATGGGCCGTGTTCCCCAAAATCATCAAGCAGCGCACGATGAACCGAACACGACAAAAGCCCTCGGTTTTCGTTCTGGCCATGAATATCGGCAAGAAGAGCGCCCACGTCTCCCAACTGTCCGAGAGAGAGGCACCGTCCATTTAAGTGCGCTCTTCCGGCCCCGCCGCGTAAAAGCGTCCTCGACAGAACCAAAGGCCCGTTATCTCCAACGGCGACACCGAATTCACCACACAATGAACGAACGGGGTGATCGGGCTCGGGTTCGAATGTCGCCGTGACGCTCATGCGCGCACATCCTGTGCGAACAAATTCCCTTCGGGCCCGCCCTCCCAGGACAAAGCCCAAAGCCGAAACCAGCATGGATTTTCCCGCCCCCGTCTCACCGGTAACGGCCGTAAACCCGCAGCCGATCTTAAGGTCCAGATCGCTGATAAGCCCGAAATTTCTGATCGAGAGCGCGGTGAGCATGAACTAAAGATAGACCAAAAAGAACAAAAAGGGAACACATAACTCGCATGAACGGTCTTCCGGTCTCCAAAAAGCGCGCAGAGAGCCTAAATGCTCTCTGAGCGGGGTCTGTGAGCGGGGAGCGCGTCATGATATGCCCCGTCCATCAGCGCGGATCGGCTCCTCGCGATCCGGGCAACATCGGGAGACTGAACCATGAAACGAATTCTCCTCGCGGCCGCCGTCGGCCTCACCTCCATCACCGCAGCCGCCCTCTCGGCGGGGCCGGCGTTCGCAGCCCTGACCGTGGGCGCCAGCGCCCCTGAGTTTGCAGCCAAAGGCATGCTCGGCGGAAAAGAGTTCACATTCAAACTGTCCGAAGCCCTCAAAAAAGGACCGGTAGTCGTGTACTTTTTCCCGGCCGCCTATACGCCGGGCTGCACGCTTGAAACCCAGCTGTTCGCCGATGCTGCCGATGAGTTTAAAGCCGCGGGAGCGACTCTGATAGGAGTGACGGGCGGAGCGAAGCTTGCGGACGGGTCTATGGCCAGCGCAAGCGAGAACCTCGCGCGTCTCGCCGAATTCTCTAAGGAGCACTGCCGCGACAAATTCCCGATCGCAGCCGTCTCGGCGGACACCATCGCAAAATACAACGTCGTAATGCCGCAAAGAACTGAGCTGAGCGACCGCACATCCTACGTGATCGGAAAAGACGGCAAGATCCTTCTGTCGCATACGACGCAAAAGCCCGACGAACACATCACCAAGACACTCGCCGCATTGAAATCAATGGCGAGCGGCGGGCATCAGCACTAACAGTCTGGCGTGCTCACCTGAAGAAAAAGTGCGGCCGGCGGAGATCTCCGCCGGCCGCAAATTTGAAACGATCATTGCAACGGACCGATCAGAATATACCGTCCCACATCCGGGAGAGCCAGTTGCCCTGATTGTCCTTGGGAGCGGTCGGCAGCTCTATGCCCTTGCCGGTCATCAGCTCATAAGTGTCGGCGTACCACTCCGAGCCCGGATAATTGTAGCCCAGAACCGCTGCCGCCGCCTGCGCCTGGCCTGTCAGACCGATCGACAGGTACGACTCGACAAGCCTGTGAAGCGCTTCAGGCGTATGAGTTGTCGTATCATAGGTCTTGATCACCGTCTGGAAGCGATTAATTGCCGCCAGGTGCTCATTACGCTTGAGGTAATACCGCCCGATCTCCATTTCCTTCCCCGCAAGCTGATCACGAACCATGTCCGTTTTCAGCTCGGCGTCTCTCGCATACTCGCTTTCAGGAAAGCGGGCAGTCACTTCCTTGAGAGCCGCAAGAGCCAGTTCAGAGCGGGCCTGCTCACGCCCGACATCGATAATCTGGTCGAAATTCGAGACAGCCACGAGATAATACGCGTAGGGAGCGTCCTCTGCGCCCGGATGGAGCGCAATGTATTCCTGAGCGCTGGAGACGGCCTTGTCGTAATCTCTGGACCGATAGTGAGCATAAGCGGCCATGAGCATGGATCTCTGGGCCCACACTGAGTAGGGATGCTGGCGCTGCACCTCTGCGAACTGCTGAGCAGCGAGATCCCAGTTCTTGCGATCGAGACTCTCGGTGGCCTCAGAGTAGATGGTCTCGACCGGCCGCTCGACATAGGCAAGCTCCTCCTGGCGCGCTGAGCTCGCGCAGGCGCTGACCGCAAGGCCCGCAAGAGCCGCGAAAAAACGCGCCTTCGGAAGATTGGCTGATCGCATGTTGAACGCTCCAGAGGCCCAGACCGGGCCTTTGTAGACCAAAGACAGACCCCAGTCCAAGTCCATACGCTGCGATCAGAATGATCTTGTCGTCCCGCCGCCGTGAGAGGACGCCTGGGTCTTTCTTCGGCGGCGGAGACGTCCAAGCCCAGCCCACCCGACCCAGCACAGGGCGCCCAGAGCGATAACCCACGGCAGGGCCCCGGCTACAAAAGTCACCACCCCGGCCAGAGACGTCACAAGGCTAGGAATGATGCCCGACACCGCCTCGACCAGAGGCCTCCAGACCGACCCTGATACGGCGGAGAACCGAGGCTGATAGCTCAAGGTCAGGGAGGACATCGACACCCGCGCCCGCATTGCGTTGAGAATAGACTGCGTCGAATCGATTTCAGCCTGGACCCGGGCAAGCTCCCGTTCAATCTCGAGCAGGTCGCCAAGCTTGCCTGGCCGATCCCTAAGAAGAGCCTGAAGACGGCTGCGAAGGCTTCGATTCGTCTCCAGACGAACCGATGTATCGATGATCTGGACAGTCAGATCCTCCGAGGAGGTTTGACTGGAATCCAGCACGGCGTCGAATGCCTCAAGCCCGTCTTCGAGTCCCGAACGAAACCCGGCGACCCAATCCGAAGTCGCTCTGAGCTCGAGACCGCCGCTGGCATAGTCCTCCCCCAGACCCGAGATGGATGAAGAGACAACGAAGCACCTCTCCGGCCCGGCCGACTCGCACGCGGCGCGATGAGCATCGAGCAGCTCCTCCATCTTTCCTGTCGGAACGGCGATCCCGAATGCGTAAGCGTACGCGATCTGTCGGCCCTCTACTGCGCCCGGTGAAACGGGAGGAGCCGCCGGATCGACGACGTCGCGATCAGAAACTGCGGGGAATGCCTGAGGTTCGGCGGCCTCGACCTGCTTAAACTCGGCAGACCCCGAAGCTGTGACATCAGAGGCGGCTGGCTGAGCCTGATCAGTCTTCTGGCAACCGGCCGTCAGCAGGCTGACCGCAGTCACGAGTCCGATCCATGCCTTCATGTCGCCACCTCCCTGATCCGTGCCCACGACCGACGTCGGAAAACAAGCGCGATCTCCGCCAGCTCAGGTCGTTCCCGAGCGCCAGCCAGCGTCCGCGGCGTTGCGCCAGGCAAACGAGGATGGATCGCTGAATATCGCCCGGAGCAGTCGATTGTTAAGCTCATGACCAGGCTGAAACCCTTCATACAACCCCTCGATGGGACCGCCTGCAAGGAACAGATCGCCGATGACATCCAGCAGCTTGTGACGAACGAATTCATCGGAGCATTGCAATCCGGCGGGATTAAGAACCTGATCTCCGTCAATCACAATGGCGTTGTCCATCGAGCCGCCCCTTGCAAGACCCCGGGCTCGAAGGGCCTCGACCGTCTCGAGAAAGCCGAAGGTTCGCGCAAAGGCGATCTCACGCTCGAACGCCCCGGGCGTCATGGTGAAATCCAAAAGCTGACGTCCGATAGCGCGGGTCTTGAAGTCGATCTCCACTCGGAAGCGAGCCTCGGAGCATGGCGACAGACGAACCCATTTGACGCCGTCACGGACTTCCACAGGCCTAAGAATTGTCAGCACCCGCCTCATCCCAGGCAGGGTTTGGACGCCAGCTGTTGAGAGCAGCCGACAAAAAGGAGCCGAGGAACCGTCCAGTATAGGGGCCTCAGGACCGTCCAGCTCAACAATCAGATTATCAATTCCCGCCCCCGCGCACGCCGCGAGAAGATGCTCGACGGTCGCCACGGTGACCCCGTCCGCGTTGCAGAGATTTGTTCCAAGCTGGGTAGTCGCGACATTCAGGGCGAGAGCCGGAACGACATTATCCCGCTCCGCCACGTCGCGACGAATGAAACGCACCCCGTGATCCGACGGGGCCGGTTTAAACAGCAGATCGACCTTGACGCCGGTATGAAGCCCTACGCCTGAGCAGCTAACCTCACGGACGATCGTCGATTGAAGCACCGGGCGAAGCCCCTTCGATTACCGAACCTGGCGGAGATCGCGCCGCCGGCAGTTCAGGACGCGCCCCTTACCACTGAGCCGGCCTACGTATTCGATGATCGTCTGAGAAACGCCGGAATTTCAAGATCGTTGTCGAACTTATCATCGGGGACAGGGGCAGGAGCGTCCTCCGCAGCTTGAACCGGCCGATCGGACTTCGCCTTGAAACCGCCGAAGAGGGAGCCGAACGCTCGACTATGCGGCTCGCCTGGAGGGATGGAGCTGGGACCAGATACCGACACCGCGGGCGCAAGGCCGATCTCCTTCTCGACCTCCTCGCTTTCCTCCTCCTTCGCATGCGTCGGACGCACGGGCGTGCGAATAATAGGATGGGTCGGGCGCGCGGGCGCATCCGTCGTTTGGATCGGCGCCGAAACAACCTCCTGCGGAAGAGCAGCAGGCGCATCCGGGATGGATGAAGAGGCGATCGTTTCCCGGCCCTCCGGAATATGAAGGACGGCTGACACGGTCGGAGCGGGCTCGAGGACGGAAGCGATCGGCGATGTTCGGACAAGGTCAATCCGGCTGACGCCTGCGGCCACGACAGATACCCTGATGCGGCCCTCCATGGCTTCATCGAAGGTCGACCCAAGAATAAGATGCCCGTCAGGATCCACTTCGCGACGGATCTCGTTGGCCGCCTCATCGACCTCGAAAAGCGTCATGTCGCGACCGCCCGTTATATTGATCAGAACGCCGCGCGCGCCCTTCATGGACACATCGTCCAAAAGCGGATTGGCTATGGCCGCGCGAGCAGCCGTCAGAGCGCGATCCTCCCCCTCCGCCTCACCGGTCCCCATCATGGCTGTTCCCATGCCAGCCATGACAGTCCGCACATCGGCGAAATCAAGATTAATGAGGCCGGGCATGACCATGAGATCAGTGATCCCCCGGACCCCGGAATAAAGGACACGGTCAGCCATATGGAACGCTTCGGCAAACGTTGTGTTACGGCTCGCTATCCTGAACAGGTTCTGATTGGGAATGATGATCAGAGTATCCACCTCTGAACGAAGATCTGCGATACCCCTCTCAGCCACCGACATGCGCCTCTTGCCTTCGAAGTCGAAAGGCTTGGTCACGACCCCTACGGTGAGCACTTTCTGTTCGCGAGCGATTCGGGCGATGATCGGAGCCGCTCCGGTTCCGGTTCCGCCGCCCATGCCGGCAGCGATGAAACACATATGAGCGCCCTGGAGGAGCTTCCGGATTTCCTCAGACGACTCTTTGGCCGCTTCGGCCCCGACTTCAGGATTCGCGCCAGCCCCGAGACCCTCCGTGCGATTAACGCCCAGCTGGATATGCTTAGACGCCTTGGACCGCGTGAGAGCTTGAGCATCGGTGTTGGCCACAACGAACTCGACGCCCTGAAGATTGGCTTCGATCATGTTGTTGACCGCATTGCCTCCGGCGCCGCCGACGCCAATGACAACTATGCGGGGGCTCAGTTCAAACGCCATCACACACCTCGACTAAACACGCCCCCCACGATCCACAGGATCAAGGCTATTTAAGGGAGAATCGAAGGTTATGCCTAAGCCTGTCTTAAAGAGGCAGGATTTTTCAGAAATTTTCTTTCAGCCAGACAGCCAGGCTTCGCAGCATTCCGGCGGAATCGCCCTCTCCTCCGAGCTGCCCAGGTCGAAGAGCGCCAAGACCGTTGAGCATCTCCCACCGAACCAATCCTGCTGCTGAAGAGAAGGCCGGTGCGCCAAAAACCTCCCCCAGACCACGGACATTGGCCGGTCGCGCCAGACGAACTGGAGCGCGAAACACATCTTCTGCGACTTCCCGGATGCCGACGAGCTGACTTCCCCCGCCGGTCAGAACGATGCGTCTCGGCAGGGGACGCCCTGCTGCCGAAGCGCGCGACAGCTGACTATCCACCAGCTCGAACAGCTCCTCGATCCTGGGCCTCAGGATACGAACAATATCAGCTCGGGTGCACTGAGCCGCCTCCAGGCGACCGTCAGCCCCAAGACGTGGCGCTTCCACCAGTTCAAAGGCATCCACATCGGTCAAGGCGACAGCTCCGTAGAGTGTCTTGAGCCGTTCAGCGGCAGCGTTCGTCGTCCCCAGTCCCTGAGCCAGATCGGCTGTCGCCTTCGAACACCCTATCGGCAGCGTTTCAATATGAACGAGATCTCCTTCATCGAAGGCGGCTGCGCTCGTAACGCCCCCTCCAAGATCGATGACGACAACCCCATTTTGCGCTTCATCCTCAACAAGGACGGATAATCCGGAAGCATAACAGGACGAAACCAGCGCTACAGGATTGAGATGGGCCTTTCCGATGCATTTGACGATGTTTCGAAGCCCTGCCTGCGGAGCCGAGACGACCACAAAGCTCGCCGAGAGCACGTCGGCGCACATCCCCCGCGGGTCTCTCACGCCGGACATGCCGTCGACTGTGAACGACAGTGAGGAACTGTGCAGAACCCTCCGCCCAGCAGCCTGAAAACCTTCAAGTGCGGCCTCGCGAACCTCACGAACATGCTGGGCGACGACCTCCCGGCCCGAAAGCTGCGTCTTGGCGCGCACGATATTGCTTCGAATATCCGGACCGCTGACGCCGACCACCACATCATTGATCCGCTGGTCGGCCACCCTTTCCGCCTGCTCGACCGCAAGACGGATCGATCGCTCCAGAGCGTCGAGGTCCACGACTGTGCCGGCCCTCATTCCCCGGGTCGCCTGCACCCCGGCGGCCGCGATTAGAGGCTCGCCGTCAACAGTATCCGAACGCCTCGAGATCATGCATGTGATCTTGGAGGTCCCGATATCAAGAGCGGCGACCAGCGGGCTACGGCCCAGGCTCCGGTCACGGCCTCCGGCGCGTTGAGCGAGCCCGGACATGACCTCATGCCCCTCCCAGCTCGGAAGAAGAGGGGGCTCCCGGCAGAGGCCTCAGAGCAAACCGATCGGGATGACGCGCATCGATACGAGACACTGGAAGTTCCAGAATGCGGTTCTGAGCCTGGAGAAAATTAAGCGCCCTCAGAGCTTCGCCCATTCCATCATCCGCAGGAAGCGCCACATCCACGCCCTCTTCAAACCGGATATCCCATCGGCGCCCCCCGATCCGCTCCGCTCCATCGAGACGGATCGCCAACTCCGGATAATCGCCCAAAGCAGCCAGCAACGCCGGCGCGGCATGGTTGCCGTCTGCTCCGCTGATGCGGGGCAGATGCAAATGATCATTCATGTCCGCCTGAACAAAGACCTCGCCATGCTGATCGATTACCTTCCACGTCTCCCCGTCGCGCCACAGAGCGACCGGCTCGCGTGTCTCAGCGATGATTGTGATTTGATCAGGCCACAATCGCTGGACGCTGACGCCGCCGACGGCGTCAAGTTCCTCGACACGGGCCTTTATGGTCAAAGGATCAGCGGCAAGCATGCTCTCGCCAGGCTCGAGCATTGCGGCGTCCCGGGCTCGCTGTTCAAGCAGCGGATCAAGACCGACCACGACAATCTTGTCGACCGTGAGCCCCGCGGACCTCATCACCGCATCCAGTCCCGAGCTCATGCGAACGCCAACGGACCCCAACGAGCCGCCAAGCCAGGCCGCAGCCGCGATGACTGCAGCCAGCCCGACGACCGACCCCAGCGCGTAGGCCCCTATTCTCTCCCGGAGACTTTGGGCTTCGTAAGGCGACGCCAGGGTCGAACGCGAAGATGGAAGTTCGTCGTCGAACTCCTCGTCATCTTCGACCTTTGGACGGGAACGTATCACCTTTGGCATGAGGCGTCCTCGATCATCCAGCTGACCAGCGACGGATAGTCGATCCCAAGATGCGCCGCCTGCTCGGGAATGAGAGAGGTAGGCGTCATGCCTGGCTGAGTATTGGTTTCGAGTATCACCAGTCGGTCCGCTTGTTCGTCATATCTGAAATCTGATCGCGTCACGCCCCTGCAGCCGAGAGCCGTGTGCGCGCGGAGCGAAGCATCGAGCGCCGCGGCAGTGACCCGATCGGGCAGAGGTGCAGGCAACACGTGACGAGACCCTCCAGCATCATATTTTGCTTGGTAATCGTAATATTCCCTTAAAGTCGTGATCTCTGTCACAGCCATGGCTCGATCGCCCATGACGCCCACAGTAAGCTCCCGACCAGGAATAAACGCCTCGACAAGCGCGCGTCGCCCGAAACTCCAGGTGCCGTCGGAAAGCTCCTTCGGGGGACGATTCGCACCTTTGGGAATGATCCTGACGCCAAAGCTCGAGCCTTCCGCTATCGGCTTGATGACATAAGGCGGCGCCATCACGTGTTCGCGCGCGATATCTGCGAGATCGAACACTCCGCCTTCGGCAATGTCGAGACCGTGCTGGGCGTAAATCGCGCGGGCCTTGTCCTTGTCCATGGCGAGGGCGGAGGCAAGCACGCCTGAATGCGAGTAAGGAAGGCCGAGGATTTCAAGAAGCCCCTGGACGCAGCCATCCTCCCCCCAGGGCCCATGAAGCGCGTTCAGGACCACGTCGGGAGCGCACGCGCGCAACCGCTCCGCAAGATCCCTATCCGCGTCGATTTCGATAACGTCATAACCCTGAGTGCGGGCGGCGGCCGCCATGCCTCGCCCAGAGGATAATGAGACGGGCCGTTCCGACGACCAGCCCCCGGCGATGACCGCGACCCGCTTCATTGAGACCCTCAACGCTGTCGGAGATCGGCTCTCGACCTCTCTGACCCAAGTTCAATTTGGTCTGGATTACGATATGGTGAAAGATCAAAGCGCAGGCCGATGGTGTGTCTGTCATCGGGCGCCCGATGAAGCGAGGGGTCAATGAGACGATACTCAGGGATTTCAATATGCGTATTGATGGGCCTCGCCGTGCTCGCGGCGACGGCGTCAGGGTGCGCAACCGCACAGACGGTCCAAAGCGTTCCGACTTCAAGAGCTGAAACTTTGACTGTGATGCGGATTGGAGACGGTCCGATCATCCACTCAGGCCTCCATCCCTCGATCGGCGAGAACATTCAGGGGCCCTCATTGATCAGGGTGCCCGAGTGGGTTCCGGACCGGCTTGGGAACTATTACCTGTATTTTGCGGATCATAAGGGGGGCTTCATTCGTCTCGCCTACGCGAACGATCTGCGTGGACCTTGGACTATTCATCCGCCAGGGGCGCTGCGCCTCAATCAAACGCCTTTTGCGCAAACGCCGCCGGCCTACACAGCCGCCGACCTCGAAGCTTTCCGCACTCAGATTAAATCGGGAGGCATGGATGAAGCGCTATTCAAGGACCTCGCGTTAGACGCCGCCACTCCGCACATCGCCTCGCCTGACGTCCATGTCGACACGAAGAACCGACGGATTGTGATGTATTATCACGGCCTCGAAACCTTCGGCCGTCAGACAACAAGGGTTGCTATCTCCAAGGACGGACAAAACTTCGTCGCGATGGACGAAGAGCTGGGGCGGACGTATTGGCGGGCCTTCAACCATGATGGCATGACATACGCCATCGCCATGCCAGGGGTGTTTTACCGATCAAACAACGCCCTTCAGGGGTTCGAACAGGGACCCACTCTTTTTAAGCCGTCGATGCGCCACGCAGCGGTGTTTAAGCGGGACAAAACGCTGTTTGTCGTCTGGACGGAGGTAGGCGGAGAGCCCCCTGAGCGGCTCCTTATCAGCAAAATCGACGTCAGCGGCCCGTGGGAAAGCTGGCGGGTAAGCGAAACGCGGGAGCTCCTCCGTCCTGAACGCCCCTGGGAAGGGGCTGATTTGCCGCTGACGCCGTCATTTCGGAGCACAGCTCCGGGCCGAGTGAACCAGCTCAGAGACCCTGCAATCTTTGAGGAAGACAACAAAGTTTACCTCCTCTACGCCATCGCCGGAGAGAGCGGAATCGCCATCGCAGAAATCAAGGGCCTCTCAGCCTCGGCGTCCCCCTAAGACGAGAGAAGCAAGACAACAGATGCCCGTTTCACTGATTGGGATCGATGCTGACGACACCCTATGGCACAACGAAACCGTCTTCAGGATGACCCACCAGCGCTTCAACGAGCTCCTCGGAGAATTCGCTTCTCCCGAAGACATAGAACATACGCTCAATCAAACCGAGCAGCGCAACATCGCGGTCTATGGATACGGCGCAAAGGGTTTCACGCTGTCGATGATAGAAACAGCGCTCGAAATCAGCGAAGGCCGCGTGTCCGGCGGCGTGATGCGTGAAATCATGGCTGCGGGCAAGGACATGATGCGCCACCCTGTCACCCCCTTGCCCGGAGTCGATGCGGCGCTGACAGAATTGGCGCAGCGCGGCAAGCTGATCCTCATCACCAAGGGGGATCTGTTTCACCAGGAAAGCAAGCTGGCGGCCTCAGGTCTTGGAAGTCGGTTTTCCGGGGTCGAGATCGTGAGCGAAAAGACATCCGACATCTATCGGAGGATCTTTCACCGTCATGGGGGAGCGCCTGACAAATCTCTCATGGCCGGCAATTCGATGAGATCAGATGTTCTGCCCATGCTTGAGGCGGGAGGCTACGCAGCCTATGTGCCCTACCCCCTTATTTGGTCGCATGAGGCCGCCGATCCGCCTGAGAACCATCCCCGCTTTCGGGAACTCCCCACCCTTTCGGATCTCTGCGATTGGGTTGATGAAATCCAGAATGGCGGAAAATCCTGATCGGGTTTTCTTCGATCACCCTCAGAACGCAGATCAATCTGACAGGCCAGGGTCTCGCGGACCATCTGGACGGGTCCCGACGAACAGAGCGCATCCCCCGAGAAACAGTCCGGCGAGTGATTTCACAAAAACATGGGAAGGCGAAAAAAGAACAAGAAGGAATGAGAACGCCATCGCTCCGATAGCCAGAAACTTCACATGGCGAGGGATCGCGCCGTGCTCTCGCCAGGAGAGAATGGAACGTCCCAACTTCGGATGGGCGACCAGCCACGCCTCAAATCTCGGCGACGATCGCGCGAAGCAGGCGGCGGCGAGTATGAGGAACACCGTCCCAGGCATAAGAGGCAGGATATAGCCTGCAACACCAAGACCAAGACAGACGACGCCCCCCGCAAAATAGGCGATCCTCAGGGCTTTCGAGGATGAAAAAGGAAGGGGAGGCTCTGTCATTCCCGATCATCTCCCCTTCAATGAGACCCGCCCCCCCCAGAGGAGCGATTGCGTCCGCCGGAGGACCTTTCCCCTTTTTGGCGGCCCCTCGAAAGCCCCGAACCGCCCGAGACCACGCCGAGCGCTCTCGGCAACGTGCGAAAACAGCGTCTTGGCGTCCTCAGAAAAACCCGTTTATGGTCCGGCGCATACAGATAATGACCTTAAAAGTCAGGGGAAGAGAAGAAAATGACATTCCACTTTACCAAACGGAGCACGCGCCTTTGGCTAGCCGCGGTATCGGCTATTGCACTTATTTCGTGCAGCCCCCAGGCGAACGAACCGGCGACAGAAGTCGCCACCGTAACCACTCCGGCTCATGATCAGGCCTGGCCCGCGGCGGCGGCGGCGGACCCGTCAGCCCTGGGACTGGACCCACAGGGCCTCGCGGCTCTCGATACGGCGATGGCGGCATCCGTGGCGAACCAGGACGTGGCCGGAATGGTGACCTTGCTGGCGCGCAAGGGAGAGGTGGCTCAGTTCAAGGCCTACGGCATACAGGCAGGTGAGACCCCGATGACGGAACACTCTCTGTTCCGAATCTATTCGATGTCCAAGCCGATCACAGGCGTCGCTCTGATGCAGCTTTACGAACAGGGTAAGTGGACACTGGATGATCCCGTGACCCTCCATGCGCCTGAGCTCGCTGGCCTGAAACTCATGACGGGTGTCGACTCCAAGGGACAGGCTATCCTCGCCAACCCGTCGCGACCGCCGACCATGCGCGAGATAATGACCCATACGGCCGGCTTCGGATACGGACTGTCAGGCAACGATCCTGTCAACACGGCCTTCAGGGATCAGGCTGTACTCGGCTCAGCCAACCTTGATGAAATGATGACGAAGATAGCCGGTATTCCGCTTCTCTTCGAACCGGGACAGCGTTGGTCTTACTCGGTCTCGGTGGATATTCAGGGCTATCTGGTTCAGAAGCTGTCCGGACAGAAGTTCGGCGACTATCTGAAAGAGCACGTGTTCACCCCCCTTGGCATGAACGACACGGCCTTTTTTGTAGCGGAAGAAAATCGCGGTCGGTTCTCAGACGTTTATAGCTGGGACAAGGACGCGGGAAAGCTTGTAGCCAATCCGGAGCGGCCGGATCGTCCCAGCTTCTTTGATCCCAACCGGCTTGAATCGGGCGGTGGCGGACTTGTGTCCTCCACTCACGACTATGCCCGTTTCTGTCAAATGATGCTCAATCGCGGCGAGCTTGGCGGCAATCGAGTCCTCAAGGCGGAAACCGTGGACCTGATGACACAGAATCACATTGGCGACCTGCGTCTTTACAGCGACGGAACGAACGCCAATCCGGGACTTCCGGGCGTCGGATTCGGACTTGATTACGCCGTATACACAGACCCGGCGGCCGCCAACGCTCCTTATGGTCAGGGCGCTTATTACTGGGGGGGCGCAGCAGGCACCTGGTTCTGGATCGATCCGAAAAACGAGTTGTTCTTCATTGGCATGATCCAGAGGATGGGAGCTTCACGTCCCGACAGCATGAACCTCAGGGACGAATCGGCGCGGCTCGTATACGCGGCCCTTACGCCGGGGGCGGCCCCCGCGTCCGCCGCGGGCGCTGGCGGCGGCGCCGGCGGACAATAAGTGCAAAACGCCCGGGAAGCATGATCTTCCCGGGCGCATGCCGCCTGCTCCCATCCCTGTCATTGCCCTTCTTTCAATCTGAAACGCGGCCATGCCGGGCCGAACGCCTGCCGCAGTTCAGTAAGCAAACCCTCCACGGAGAGTCTCATGTCATCACACTCATTATCGCGAGGACCGATTTCTCATCGCATCTGGCCTGTTATGGCTATCGCATCCTTCGCGAGCGTTCTGTCCGCCTGCGTTTCGATCCCAACGCTTAACACCGCTTCGACCGCCTGGCCGACACGAGCGGACGTTGTGGCCAATCAGTCGGACTTCACAGCCGAGGGCCTCGCGGCGCTCGATGCGCGGATGAAGGAAGCAGTCGACAAGAAACAGATCGCCGGACTCGAGTATGCACTGTTCAAAAATGGACGGCTTGCGGCTTTCAATATTCATGGAAACCAGTCATTCGGCGGACCCCCAATGACTGAAGACACGATTTTCCGGATCAGATCGATGTCGAAACCGGTAACTGGAGTTGCATTGATGCAGCTCTATGACCAGGGCAAATGGTCTCTCGACGATCCGATTACAAAGTTCGTACCGGAGTTTCAAAACCTGAAAGTCTACACTGAGGACAAGGATAAAAACACTGTCCTGGTGAATGTCTCAAGGCCGGCGACTATGCGCGAATTGTTCACGCATACCGCCGGATTTGGCTACGGTCTTAGCGCCTCGACGGCCGTCGATAGGATGTTCATCGCTGACCATCCCATGGGAAAGAAGGACCTTAAGGCCCTGATCGACAGAGTCGCAGAAATTCCTCTCCTCGCACAGCCTGGAGAAAGATGGTCCTACTCAATCGGCATAGACGTTCAGGGTGCGATCGTCGAACGACTGTCAGGTCAATCCTTCGGATCCTATCTGAAGGCCAACATCTTTGATCCTCTGGGCATGAAGGACACAACCTTCCTGCTCGCTGAAAAGGATCGCCCGAGACTTGCCACGGTGTATCAGCGGAACAACGAAACCGGCGAGATGGCGGTATTCCCCGACGCGCCGGACCGTGACTTCTTCAAGGCTGACCATGCGGAATCCGGAGGTGGGGGCCTCGCCTCCACCACACACGACTATGCTCGTTTCGTTCAGATGCTGATCAATGACGGATCACTCGACGGCGCGCGCATTCTGAAGCCGGAAACAGTCAAACTGATGATGACCAATCAGATCGGCGACATGCGCGCCATGGGAGGAGGCGGCTGGGGACTCGGCGGCGCCTTGACCACTGCGCCGCCGAGCGAGAAGGCGCCGCAACCTACAGGAACCTTCTCCTGGTTCGGCATTGATGGAAGCTGGTTCTGGGTCGATCCCGTCAACGACATCGGCTTTGTCGGAATGATTCAGCGGCGCGGCGGCGCGGGCCCCGGCTCAGTCGATCTCAGAGGCGAAAGCCCTCAATTGGTCTACAAGGCGCTCACGAAATAAGCGCTGGTGCTCGTCAGACGTTTGGAGGGCCCGGCTCCCCGGGCCCTCTTGCCGTCTGCGATCAGACGCGCCTTAGCGGCGACCAATACGACGGATCTCCCAACGAAGATCGACGCCGCTTGTCGCCTTCACTGCGGCCCGCACATCCTCGCCAAGACCCTCAATATCAGCCGCAGTCGCGTCACCCGTATTGATAAGAAAATTGCAATGTTGCTCGCTCACCTGAGCCCCGCCGCGCCGCGCGCCCCGCATTCCGGCCTCATCCACTAGCTTCCAGGCGCTTCGGGCATCGGGAGCCCCCGGCGGATCGGGATTGGCGAAGGTGGATCCCCCGGTCTTTTCGCGGATTGGCTGAGCAGCCTCACGCCGCGACGAAATCTCATTCATTCGAGCCTCGATCGCGGCAGGATCATCTGGCTGTCCCCGAAAAACAGCCTGGATCCAGATGATCCCCGTGGGATCGCTGTGGCGATAGCGAAATCCGAAATCAGACGCCGCGTAACGGCGTACCTCTCCCGTTCTATCTACGCCCCATGCGGCTTCCAGAACATCCTTGGTCTCTCGTCCATAGCAGCCGGCGTTCATTGTCAGAGCGCCTCCTATGGTCCCAGGAATGCCGACGAGAAATTCGAGCCCTGATAGTCCTGCCTTGGCTGCTGCGCGGGCAACTGTCGCATCCAGCGCCCCGGAGCCGGCGACAACCCTGTCTCCATCGATGACGACGGCTCCGAATTCTCGACCCGCAAGTCGGACCACGACCCCAGGAACTCCGCCATCTCGCACGATCAGGTTCGAGCCGACACCGATCGGATAGACAGGAACATCTGACGGAAGCGCACGCAAAAAACTGGCGAGATCCTCTACATCTGCGGGGATGAAAAGAACTTCGGCCTCACCGCCGACCCGGAACCAGGTGAACGGCGCCAGCCTTTCTCCGGGGAGCAGGCGACCTCGAACAGGCGGCAGTGACGAAATCAGGGACTCCATGCTCGCCTTCCAGTCTGCCGCCCAACCAATTCCAGGCGGATCTAATGGCAGACCCGCTCGCCGCCGGTGTCGAGATGAAGGTGATCGGCGTGATCGGCGTTGTATTCCGGGCTCAGCGTTACGTCAAAAACCTGACACGCCCCCTGACGAACATCGCGGAGAAACTCTCCCTCGGGACCGGAACTGAAGTAATGATCCCGAACATTAATCCTTCGTCCATCGACAAGCGTGAACCCCGATATATCCGCGGCGCGACCGAAGGCATGTTCGCTGAGTGGGCCGCTACCCCCGACCCGACGACACGAATATCCCCCGAAGGCCTCGATTGACGCCAGAGAGGACCCGAAATGCCGCTCCGCGGCGGGCGCTACGATCTGACGCTCCCACAGATGAAGCCGAGCAGCCGTGGCGCATGTCATGATGAGCGGCTCAGGGGCGCGATAAGTGACAAGCCCCTCCTCCAGCGCCACAGCATCGTCGAAACCGCAACCGTTCTCTTCCGTCTGCGCCGATACCCGTTGAAAACCGACGCCCGCGAACTCGAGGGCCTGGTAGCAAGCCGACAAATCCCTCGACAATTGAGCATAGGCCTGACGGTCGCCAAGTGTCTCAGGTGCGGCGAGATCAAGCCCGCGGAGCAGAAGCTGCATGCGTTCCACAGTCAGCGTATTGCGAAACGCAGGCTCGTTCGCCGCACCCGACAAGGAACGGCCTGAAACAGACGCCCCCTGATCCTGGCTCGCGCCAGGCTCCCGGGAACACCCGCCCAGACAGGCGAACAGACCCGCCAGAACGGCAACAAAAACGACCCCGGAACCTTTCATGAGAGACATGCTAGCCGACCGATCATCTTCACCCCATCTGACTCAATCGTGGGGAGAGTGAAAGACGACGCTAACGTTACCGAAAAGCTAATAATCCGGAGCTCACCCTAGGATGATCGTCACTCGCTCTCAGGGGTGAGAGCCAGGTCTTTGCCTGCACGCTCCTGGATACGGGCCCCCGCCAGAATGCCGTAAAGGCCGTAATTGCCTTCGTGACAGGCATACTCGTAGACCTGTTCCCGGACCCCGTTGAGGGTCATCTCCCCTCTCCAGGACTGCGAATAGACTTCCGGATCATCAACCTGGAATTCATAGAGAATTTCAGCGTCCCCAACGCGAGTAAATCGCTCCGTCAGCTTACCCGTGTCCGAGATGAAAACCGGAGAGGTCTGCTGCCGATGGAAGTTGCGGGTCTCCACCACGAGAGTGTCGCCCTCATACCACCCAATCGAATCGCCCAGCCAGGGTTCAATGGCGGTGGGGCGAGTTCGGGTCTTGGTGAGAGGAATGATCCTCGCGTCATGCACCATCTCGATCAGGATCATCACATGATCAGGCGTCTGCACGAACTGATAATGATTGTTGTAAAGAACATTCAGCATCACCGGGCCGCCAGTACCTCCAAACCCGATCAGACATCTTTCTCCGGTCGAGCGGGACTCTGGTCCCTCGTAAGACCCGCCCGCGCCTCCCTTGGGCGGTTCAGCCCGCGGCCGCCAGGCCGCCATCTTCCGTCGACCGGCTTGGGTCATGGGGATCCGTCCATCGGCCGGCTCTACAATCCAAGACGACCTCAGCTCTCCCTTGACCTTGGCGATCCGGGATCCTGGATCGACCCACACCGCGTTATAGTTGCCCACTGGCGGCAAAGGCTTACCCTTCTCAGGAGCTCCCTCAGCCTGATCGGTCGGCTTAAGTTCGGCGGCGGTGCGGACATTGTTATAGTCTGAAGCCTCGATCTTACGGGCTTCTTCGGCGCTCAACACTAGGGATGACACATCCTGGGGACGCGTGAGCTTGGTGATCGAAGAATTGGTCCAGACACCCTGCAAGTCCGGAGCGCCCCAGCTTGTTTTCGGAACGGCATAGGGAGCGACAGTCTGGGCAAGAGATGCAGGCGCTTGGGCGGCGACAAAAGCGAAAGCCCACAACGACAGTCCGAACGCGACCCGTTTCATATCTCTCCCCATAGTCTTTTATATCGGCTTTATTGTGAGTGTTCTGCCGCGTCGAATGCCGGCGCACAAGTCCCACTGAACGAAGAGCCCGAGCATCCAGGAACTGAGGGATCAGAGACCCAGTCAGGCCCCTGCCGCAAGCCGTCGGGCAAGAGCTTGGGCATGGGTCGTAATGTCCCCAGCGCCGAGACAGACTACGAGATCTCCCGGGTGCAATCCGTCTCTCAGAGTATCCGGCAGATCCTCAAGGGCCGTAAGGGTCCGCACGGATCTGTGACCATGCTCCATCAGCCCCTTGGCGAGAGACTGAGCCGACACGCCGTCAATAGGCCCCTCTCCGGCCGCATAAACGGGAGCCACCAGAACATGATCGGCGTCATTGAAGCAGGTGCAGAAATCCTCGAATAAATCCCGCAGCCGGGTAAACCGGTGGGGTTGGACTACAGCAAACACCCGCCCCTTGCCCTGAACGTCCCGAGCAGCGCGGAGCACAGCTTTAATCTCAACGGGATGATGACCGTAATCATCAATAATGCGAACTCCGTTCCATTCGCCGACAGTCGTAAATCGGCGCTTCACTCCGCCGAACTTGGACAATGCCGAACGCACCTGCTCTTCATCTCCCCCCAGCTCTCTCGCCACAGCGATAGCAGCCAGAGAATTCTGAACATTGTGCTGCCCAGCCATCGGCAGCTTGAGCTCGCGCCAGCACATCTCCTCACAACTGCCGCGCGGACGGACAACCAGATCAAAGATGGAACCACCCGCCTCGGGACGAACATTGACGGCCCGAACATCCGCCTGCGGATTAAAGCCGTACGTGACCCTCCTTCGATCAGGAATGCGGCTCGCCAGCGCCTGCACTTCAGGATGATCGGCGCAAAGAACAGCGAACCCGTAAAAAGGCAGGTTTTCGACAAAGGTATCAAAGCCTCTCCGAAGGGCCTCCATGGATCCATAGTGATCCATGTGTTCGGGATCGATATTCGTCACAACGGCGACTGTTGGCCTGAGGCGAGTGAATGTCCCGTCGCTCTCGTCAGCTTCAACGACAATCCACTCTCCGGCTCCGAGTTTAGCGTTTGATCCATAGGCATTGATCACGCCACCGTTGATGACAGTCGGATCAAGGCCGACCCCATCCAGCAGGGCCGCAACCATAGACGTGGTGGTCGTCTTGCCGTGGGTCCCTGCGACCGCAACGGTCCATTTGAGACGAATAAGCTCGGCGAGCATGTCCGCACGCCGGACCACAGGGATAGCCCGAGCCCGAGCGGCATCGACCTCGGGATTTCCGCTCTTGATAGCAGAAGACACGACGAGGGCGCCGACACCCTCTATATTGTCAGCCTGATGACCAATGAAAATCTTAGCGCCCATAGACGCCAGACGGGCGGCATTCGGATTCTCCCTGAGATCAGAACCGGAAACTTCGTAACCGAGATTGATCATGACCTCGGCGATCCCAGACATCCCTATGCCGCCGATTCCGACAAAATGAACGGGGCCGACGTCAAATGGAATTGATCTACGCATGATCCTTGCCCGCCATTTCAACAGCCTGCTCGGCGAGATCTGCAAGATCCCTTGCAGCGTTGAGCCGCCCCATCGATAACGCCGCCCGGGCGCGCGCCTGAAGAACGCCAGCGTTCGATAGCCGTTCAGCCAGAATGGACCGGAGGGATGCGGGTGTAAACTTGGCTTCGGTCAGAATATCGGCAGCAGCCCCCTCGAGCATTTCTTCAGCATTAGCTGTCTGATGATCGTCCATCGCAATAGCAAGAGGCACCAGGATCGAAGGCCGACCAACGATCGCAAGTTCGGTCACCGTCGAGGCGCCGGCCCGAGCAATCACAAGATGCGCGCGCGCCAGACGTTCATGCATGTCACGGAAGAAAGATGAAATGTCGCAACGAACACCCGCCTGCCGATAAATCTCCTCCACTTTAGCTATCTGCTCGTCTCTGACCTGCTGCACCACGATCAGCCGCCTGCGGAGCGTCTCCGTGAGACCTTCGATCGCCCTAGGAACAACCTCGCCGAAAAGCCGCGCCCCCTGGCTCCCTCCGGTGACAAGAAGATTGATATCTCCATCGTCAGTGAGGTCAGGGTAAGGCAAATCACGAACCGCGCGAATGGGAGCCCTGACAGGGTTCCCTACAACCCGCTTACGCAATCTGACGGACGCTGGCAGGCGATCCAGCCGCTCGAACCCGCACGCGACAAAGGCAGCCGAAGGTGCGAAAAGGCGATTGACACGACCCAGAACCGAATTCTGCTCATGAATGATGATCGGCGTCTTGAGGTCAACAGCGGCGGCCAGAGACGGATAGGACGGATAACCGCCGAAACCAGCCACAAGGTCGGGTTTCGAGGTCGCAAATCGCTTCTTGGCTGTCTGAGTTCCCGCCCGCAGTTTCATAAGCGCCCCTGGCAGTCGATGAGGGGCTTTGAGCGAGAAAGTGGCCGCCGACACTTCCTCAATCCAGTCAGCTGGAAATGTCTGAGCATAGGCTCTGCCGCGGGAATCCGTGATGAGAGCGGTGGACCATCCCCGACTGCGCATCTCCTCAGCGAAGGCCTGGGCAGGAAACATATGTCCCCCCGTACCGCCTGCAGCGATCACAACGAGGGGCCGCCGTGCAACACTGTCCGCCATCAGGAAGGCCTCAGAACCGAAATGAGCGTATCAGGCCGTCGACGGGTCAGCGCCAGAGCAAAACCCAGGGTAAGAGCCGTTCCCAGCAATGAGGAGCCCCCCGAAGACACCAGAGGCAGCGTCATGCCCTTGGGCGGCATGAGACTGAGATTGACCGACATGTTGATCACAGCTTGCAGGCCGAAAAGAGCAAATAGCCCGACCCCTGCCGCTCTCTCATAAAGATCGGGATTTCGCGAGGCCATCAGAATGCCTCTGATGCTGATGAAGGCGAAGCAGATGGCCAGTCCCGCGCAGGCGACGAGTCCGAACTCCTCTCCAGCGACGGCGAAAATGAAATCGGTATGAGCATCCGGGAGCGCAGCCTTTACATCTCCCTCCCCCGGCCCCACTCCGAACAGACCTCCGTGTTGAATGGCTTCGCGCGCCTTGTCGATTTGATACGTATCGTACTCAGTCGGATTGATGAAGCTATCAACACGGCGCCGAACATGCGGAAGCAGAAGGTATAAGCCGGATCCCATCGCGCCGCCGCCGATCAGAAAACCGAGCGCCCACTTCCATGGCAATCCAAGAACGAAAAAAACTATAAGGAATGCGCCAGTCAATAGAACCGCCTGTCCGACGTCGGGCTGAAGAAGCAGAAGGCCAACAGTCACCGCGTAAAAAGCAAATGCGCTCATGGCGAGAGGACCCTTCGGGTAAAGGCCCCGAAGCGCAAGCAGCCAGGCGGATATCACGATAAGAGCAGGCTTGATCATCTCGGAGGGTTGAAAAGTCGAGCCTCCGATTCTGATCCAGCGCTGAGCTCCCTTAGCCTCGTGACCCGCAAGAAGAACAGCAGTCATGAGACCGAAAGAAACCAGAAAAATGAGAACCGCCAGCCTCCGGACCCAGACGGGAGACAACAAGGACAGAGACAGCATCACAACAACAGCCGCAAATGCAAACACAGCCTGTCGGTATACGAAGTGATAAAGGTCCGTCTGTCCGATACGTCGAGCCGCTTCAGGTCCTGCAGCAAGAGAGAGCACTAATCCCAGACAGAGCAAGGCAAACGCCGTCGCGATCATTCCCTTGTCCACGGTTCGCCACCACTCAGCGACCGGCGAAGTGTCAGATCGTCGAAACACCTGCATGATGTCAGGCCGTCTCTTTCAATGCATGATTTCGAGATAGCTGTAGGGTCAGCGTTCTGAACATCTCACCCCGATGCTCGAAGTCACGAAACTGATCGAAACTGGCGCACGCTGGAGAAAACAGAACGACCGGAGATGGGTCGCCGGCAGCCCGGGCATCCATGAACGCGGCATCGATGGCGACGTCCAGCTGCCGGCACTTAACGGCGTCGAGCTTGCCCGATAGCGTCCGCGCAAAGGCTTCAGAGGACTCACCGATAAGATAAGCCTTTCGAACCGACCCAAAGAGCGGCTCAAGGTCGTCGATCCCCTCCTCCTTCGGCCGGCCGCCGACGATCCAGTAAGCGCCAGGATAAGCACGCAGCGCCTGCTCAGCCGCCTGACTATTGGTCGCTTTGGAATCATTGATGAACCGGACGCCATCGACCTCGGCGATCATCTCCAGGCGATGAGGGAGACCGGGATACGACATGAGGCCAGCCATGATATCCGCGGCCTCAAGTCCCAGCGCCCGGCAGGCGGCGTAGGCTGCGGCGGCGTTCTGGTGATTGTGACGACCCGGCAGGCCGGGGGCGTTTCGAATATCCTCCAGGTCGAGTGCGCGTCCGCCCGAAGAATCCATCAGGAAGCCGTCAAGAACAGATACGCCGCGTCCCAGCCCGAACTCGCTGGAAACAGGCAGAACACGTCTGCCGCCTTCAGCGGAGAGTTGAGTGCAGATCACCTGAGTTCGGAGATCGTCGACCCCGAGTATGGCGGTGTCGCCTAAGCCCTGATTGCGAAAGATTCTGCGCTTGGCCTGAACGTATCCGTCCATACCCCCATGCCGACCCAGATGATCAGGCGATATATTGAGCAGAACCGCGACATCGCACTTGAGTGTCTCGACAAGCTCAAGCTGGTAGCTGGAAAGCTCGAGAACATAGATCGCTCCCGCGTGCAGACGCTCCAGGTCCAAAACGCCGATCCCGATGTTTCCGCCGACGCGAACATCTTTCCCGGCCGACTTCAGGATATGGCCAATCAGAGCCGTCGTTGTGGACTTACCGTTCGTCCCGGTCACACCGACGATCCGCGGCCGCTCATGCACAGCGAGACCATTCACCGCCTTTGCGAACAGCTCCATGTCCCCGATTACGGGAACGCCCATCATCTGCGCCATTCGGACAAGACGATGAGGCTCAGGAAAGCGATGCGGGATACCCGGCGACAAGACAAGCGCCGCAAATGTTTGCCAGTCGCGACGATTGAGATCGACAACCTGAACGCCCGCGTCCTCGGCAAGCTTGCGCGAGGCTTCATTGTCATCCCACGCAAGAACCCGCGCACCTCCGGCCGCCAGTGCACGAGCAGCAGAGATGCCGGATCGGCCGAGACCGAATACCGCCACATCCTTGCCGTCAAATGCATGAACCGGAATCACGACCCGCCTACCTCAGCTTGAGCGTTGCAAGGCCGACGAGGGCGAGCAGGAAAGCGATAATCCAGAAGCGGATGACAACCGTCGACTCAGACCATCCAAGTTTCTCGAAATGATGGTGGATAGGAGCCATAAGAAAGACCCGCTTACCGGTCATCTTAAACGACGCAACCTGAATGATGACCGACAAGGCCTCAAGAAGGAAAAGACCCCCGACGATAGCGAGGACAAGTTCATGCTTAACGCAGACGGCCATCGCTCCCAGGCCCCCGCCGAGGGCAAGCGAGCCCGTATCCCCCATGAACACCTTGGCAGGGGGAGCATTGTACCAGAGGAACCCTAAACCTCCCCCGACAAACGAGCCCATCACAACAGCGAGTTCCGCGGTTCCAGGAGTCGCGGTCAGAAGAAGATAATTCGCCAGGCGAGGCGTTCCGCAAGCGTACGCGATGAACCCGAAAGTGGCCCCTGCGATCATGACAGGCCCAATGGCCAGACCATCCAGACCGTCAGTGAAATTCACCGCATTCCCGGCCCCGACGATGACGAATGCGCCGAACGCAATGAATCCTACCAGAGTGAGGTCGAGCAGGAAGTCCTTCAGGAATGGCAGGGCGAGGGACTGTTCGAACTTGTCAGGCGGCATCGATGCAGCCAGCCCGCCCTCAACAGCCTCCCTGGCCGCCAGCGGAGCATACTGGGTGATCCAGTAAACAGCGGCGCCGGCGATCACGAACTCCATCACCAGACGCGCCTTGCCTGACAATCCGGCAGTGCCGCGCTTGGTGACCTTCTGGTAATCGTCAATGAACCCGACAGCGCCAAACATCAGCGTAACCAGAAACACAATCCAGACATACTGGTTAGACAGATCGGCCCAAAGAAGAGTTCCAGCGGAGATGCCGAACAGGATGAGAAAGCCGCCCATCGTCGGCGTTCCCTTTTTCGACATGTGACTTGCAGGGCCATCCTCGCGGATAGGCTGCCCCTTTCCCTGCTTGCGACGAAGCCACGCGATCATCGGAGCCCCGAATATCAGCGAAAGAATAAGAGCAGTCGCCAGCGCCAATCCCGTTCGGAACGTGATGTAACTGAAAAGATTCAGATCATCCCCGGCATAAGGAGCGAGAAACTCATAAAGCATCTGCAATCCTCCCGGATGAAGCGTCTTGATCGACGCCTTTGTCTATCGCACGAAGGATCGTGGCGACTTTTCCCATGCCGGATGCATTCGAGCCTTTGATCAAGACCACATCCCCCGAAAGCAACAGGGAATTCATCGTCGCCGCCGCTTCTTCGGGCCCGTGTGTCATCCTGACCTCAATCGAAGGAGCCTCCCGAATCAGTCGAGCGGCCAGATGCCTCATCTCTCCGCCAGACAGGATCACGACACTCACGCCTGCGGCGATAAGCGGTTCTGCAAGACCGGAATGCCACTCAGCGCTCTCCTCACCGAGCTCACGCATTTCGCCCAGTACGGCGACCTTGCGGCCAGGGCGACGCGCCAGCCCCGAAAAGGCAGCACGCATTGATTGAGGGTTGGCGTTATAGCTGTCGTCCACGAGGGTGATGGGGTCGCCTGTCGCCAGCTGTAGAGTCTCCGCAGTGCCTCGACCTGGCGGCGGCGAGTAGCCGCTCAAAGCCTGCGCAGCGCTGCGGGCGTCGATACCGGAGGCGACAGCCGCAAGAACAGCAAGAGCGGCGTTGGCGGCCCAATGCTCTCCCACGGCGAGCAATTCAGTTTCAACAACGGCCCCCAGGACTTCAAGACGGATCAGGGACCTGGCGCCGTCAGAATCATAATCTCGGACGCCAGCGCTGTGAACGCCCGGATCGCCGCCGAAGGTTAAAACCTCTGCAGACGGCTGAAGATCGAAAGCTCGTCGCCTGAGAGTTTCAAAGAACGAATCCCGTTCAGGAAGAATGACCACTCCGTCGGGCTCAAGTCCGGCGAAGATATCGGACTTCTCGCCAGCGACTGCATCAACGCTACCCAAGCCCTCCAGATGAGCAGGGGCGATACAGGTGATCATCGCAATGTGTGGACGAACGAGCCGCGAGCGCGGAGCGATCTCGCCTGGCGTGCTCATGCCGATTTCAAAGATCGCGCGTTGGGTGTCGCGGGGCATCCTTGCGAGGGTAAGAGGAACGCCCCAGTGATTGTTAAATGACTTGTCGGACCAGTGCGAACGTCCATGCGCCCGAAAGATCCGGGCAATCATTTCCTTCACGCTGGTTTTGCCGACAGAGCCGGTTACGGCCGCGCACACGCCCGACATTCGCCGGCGCGAAGCGGAGCCCAGTTGGACCAGCGCCTCCAGCACGTCTCCTGAGATAAGGCCGGGACGCCCCACATCCCGGGACACCAGACAGGCTGCAGCGCCCGCAGAGAAGGCCGTGTCAACGAAATCATGCCCATCCCGAATGTCCCTAAGCGCCACGAAGAGATCGCCAGGAGACAAAGTTCGGGTGTCTATGGACACCCCGGAAACACGCCACTCTCCGATTCGACGGCCCGAAACAGCCGCCTCGACTTCGTGAGCAGTCCATAAATCTTCTGTCATCAACGCCCGCCTCCGAGATCAGCCAGGGCGGCCTCGGCAGCCTCATGATCGGAGAAGGGAGTCACGACGCCGCGCACAATCTGTCCGGTTTCATGACCCTTTCCCGCGATCAAAAGGGCGTCCCCGGATCTGAGACGCCTCACTCCCTCGAAAATGGCGGAACGACGATCGCCGATATCGGACGCTTCCGGCGCCGCATTCCGGATCGCCGCGCGAATGAGCGCCGGGTCCTCTGAACGGGGGTTATCGTCCGTGATGATGACATCGTCTGCAAATCGACGCGCGACATCTCCCATCATCGGACGCTTCGCCGCATCACGATCTCCGCCGCAACCGAACACGAGAACGAGACGTCCGCGCACGTGCGGGCGAACAGCCCTTAACAAGGCCTCCAGTCCGTCAGGAGTGTGAGCGTAGTCGACAAAGACAGGCGCCCGCTGAGGTGTCTGGCCCACCAGCTCCAACCTTCCTCGGACTCCGCAAAGATGGGGGACCGCCTCCAGCACTTTCTCCATAGGCTCACCAAGCGCATAAGCGATGCCCACAGCGCAAAGCACGTTCAGAGCCTGAAATTCGCCGATGAGAGGCAGATGAACCACCGCCTCACGATCGCGTCCCGGGGCCTCCTCCCACTGAATTCGAAGATCCTGGCCGGTACCCCGGGGAATGATTTCATCGAACCAGACATGATCCCCCCGCCAACCCACGGTGATCACCTTTAATCCGGCACGGCTTGATGCGGCGGAGAAAGCATCACGCTCGGGACTGTCAGCGTTGATCACCGCTGGGGCGCCAGGGGGCAGGAGCTCTGAGAACAATCTGAGCTTTGCCGAACGATACTCTTCGAAGGTCGTGTGATAGTCGAGATGGTCTTGTGTCAGGTTCGTAAACGCCCCGACCGATAACCGAACGCTATCCAGGCGATACTGGTCCAGTCCATGCGAGGAAGCCTCCATGGCGACATGCGTCACACCGTCATCAGCGAGAGTTTGAAGGGTTTCACATATCATGACCGGATCAGGTGTCGTATGCCCCAGATCCACCGCCCCCCGGGGCCCCACAGCGCCAAGGGTGCCCATCGACGCAGCCTGATGACCTAAACGGGCCCAGATCTGACGAAGAAAGTCGACGGTCGAACTCTTGCCATTTGTTCCTGTAACAGCCGCAATCACAGACGGCTGCCTGGGGGTCATAGCGGCGGCCGCTCTGGCGAGCGCAAGCCTGGGCTCGGGCACATTAACAACTGGAACCGACCACTGCCCAGGGCGCTCATCAGTAAGAACAGCAACCGCGCCGGCGGCCAACGCAGCGTCAATGTATGAACGCCCATCTCCACGCGATCCCTGAAGGGCCGCAAAAAGATACCCCGGTTGAACCTTACGACTGTCGGCAGTCACGCCGACGATATCAATTTCGGCAAGGTCGCGTCCAAGTTCGGGAAAGAGTTCGCCCAGCCTCATAGCGACCTCGCGTCAGAAACAGCCTGGAGCTGGGGCTGAGCCTCCTCCGCAGAGGTCATGATGGGCTCAAGACCAAGCAGAGGAGCTGCCCTGGAGATTACATGACCTGCGATTGTCGCAGCAGTGTACGCGGCGGTCCGCGCTTCTCCCGACCTGGGAGTCGCTTCGTCCAGAACGATCAATACGACGAACTGAGGACGCGAAGCAGGAAAGACTGCAGCAAACGATGTCACATTTCGATTCGGGTCATACCCGTCCGGACCAGGTTTTTCGGCGGTTCCGGTCTTGCCCGCAACCTCGTAGCCGACAGAGTCAGCATTGTGCCCGGTCCCGGAGGTTACCGTGTATCGCATCATGTCGAGAACTGTTCGTGCGGTCTCTGATGACATGACCTGCCTGCGATCAGCGCGATCTGGATCGACTGGCTCAAGAAAGGTTGGGGACAGATAAAATCCCCCATTGGCGAAAGGAACGAAGCTCATGGCGAACGCCAGCGGCGAGACTGCGATTCCATGACCATAGCTGACAGTGGCCGACGTTAATCCATCCCATTCGCCAGGAGTGAGAGGAGCCGCAGACGGCGGTCCGTCATAGTCCATCCGAGAAAGCAGCCCCAGTGATGCGAGAAACTCCCGCTGCCGCTCAGGTCCGATCCTCTGCGCAATCTGGACAGCGCCAATGTTGGAAGACTGCGCGATGATATCAGCGACCGAAACTGCATGAGCGTGATCAAGAGGATGGGAATCGCGAACCGTCGCCGCGCCGATACGAACCGGCGCAGAAACATCGAAGAGATCATCCGAAGAAAGCTGGCCTGCCTCAAGGGCGGATGCGACTGTCAGGGGTTTGAAAATTGACCCGAGCTCAAAGACTGCTCCGGACGCCCGATTAGTCCTTGCGACCTCCGCTCGTTCCGCTGGGAGATTGGGATTGACGGCAGGCCAGGAAGCAATGGCCCGCACAGCGCCGCTGGAAGCGTCGACAATGATCCCCGCCGCGCCCTTCATTTCAAAACTCTCGATCGCTCGATCCAGCTCCGCCTCGAGGGCGAACTGAGCGCCTGCATCCAAGGTCAGGCGCAAGGGCTCTCCCCCAGCCCGAAGGCGGTCATCGAATGCGCTCTCAAGACCCTCAACGCCTCGCCCGTCGACGTCGGTGAAGCCAAGCAAATGCCCGGCCAGCGAGCCCCGAGGATAAACGCGGCGCATCTCCTCTTCGAAGCGAAGCCCCTCGAGCCCGAGCGCGAAGAGGGACTGCTTCTGTCTCTGACTGAGACCGCGTTTTATCCAGATGAAACGTCGCTCCTTGTCAGAGAGGCGCTTCGTGAGATCCTCCACATCAATGCCTGGCAGAACGCTCGCCACACCCCTGGCGACCTCTCCAGCATCCCAGATCGCCCGCGGATCAGCGGAAAGCGACCATCCAGGAAGGGAGCTTGCAAGAAGCTCACCGCGACGATCGACAATATCCGCGCGACGGACTTCAGCTTCAGTGATTGCGGCGCCTTGACCCGCCTCGCGACCCTGCAAGGAAACCTGAGCATTCCGACCGACGATGACTGCAAACAGAACGCCCAGGGCGAGCGCCACAAGGCGGGCGCGCCGCCCGCCATAATCATCCCTCCGCCCGGCTCCCCGATGCGTCATGGAAGCACGTCCCCCGAATCCCCGGACGTCGGAGACGTATCGGTCGATATAGGCCCCTCCTCGCCAAGCCGGCGCGATAACATCTCGGGAGCCGTAAACTGTTCAGGAGCAGACGGAGCAAGGCCGAGTCGCTCACTCGCCAATGGCCCGATGCGCTCGGGGCGCGCCAGATACGCCTCCTCCGCCTTGAGAACAGAGATCTCTTCCTGAGTGTCACGGATTTCTCCGCGCAGCGCCTCAATTCTCTTTTCATTATCCTGAGCGCCGAGCTTGGCTCGATAGACGCCAATGGCGAGACCGGCGATCACGACAAGCGCGACGACTACAACTCGCATCATGATACCGCCCCTTCAAGCTGCTTTAGGCCGGGAAGACGAGGCAGGTCATCGACCCTGCCGCCCCAAGCCGGAGCGCCGCT
>JAGWYJ010000079.1 GCA_018969425.1 Alphaproteobacteria bacterium
CCTCTCAGACCGGCTGGTGAAATCGTTGCAGATGCCAATGCCTGATCCCCACTTATCCGGCAGTCCCACAGGTAAGCTCGCAGCAACCTCCTCGATCGCGCAAACAAGTCCGGACACGACACAAGCCTCCAGACATTGGAGAACCTGATCTGACGGCCTCATCCGCAGGATCCATACCCGCAACCCTCCCCATCCGGATCGAAGCTAAGGCTCTGAGCGCTCACCTGCACTCGTTCTCTGACGCCTGAAATCCAGCATGGACGAGTTCAGCAAAGAAGTTGATCTGCTGCATCTGCTCTAGGCTGGCGACAGTCGTATTGGCAAGCTTCGGATTGCCAACGATGATAGCCAGCGCCTGCGCCCGGGAGATAGCCACATTCAGTCGGTTTTTAGAGAACAGGAACTCGATCCCCCTCGGACTCTCGGCGGCATCTGATGTGCACATCGAGAGGATAACGACGGGCGCTTCCTGCCCCTGGAATTTATCCACACTGCCGACCCGGGATCCCGGACCCAGGGCCGCCTTCAGCTTGTTCACCTGTAAATTGTATGGCGCAACGATCAGAATATCACTCAGCGCGATTATCCGGCTACGACCATCCTTGCAGGGCCATATCGGTGTCCCGATCAGCTCGCGGATGATCTGTCTGATCATCGCCACTTCCTCATCGCTACCCTGAGTATTTCCCTCATGCTCGACAGGCACAAAGCAGATTCCTGACGTCTTTCGTATGATCGGCCCCCTGGGCCTGACGACGTACTGAGACGTGGCATCATCAGATCCAAGGCGACCGTCATAGACCTGCTCAGATATGATCCGGCACACATCCGGATGCATCCGGTAGGTTTTCGGGAGGAACACGCCAAGATCGGCCGGAATCGTTGCCTTGCCCTGCAGTAGATAGTCGAGAATGGACAGACCGCTTTCCCCTGGGTGCGAGCCCTGGATCGGCTGCGACAGCTGCATCTGGTCGCCCATAAGGATGATGTTCTCTGTCGCAGCGCTCATGCCGATAAGGTTGGCGATCGCAACCTGGCCTGCTTCATCGACAAAGAGATAATCAAACTTAGATTTGACTGCGAGGTTGGCGAAAGCCCAGGCTGTGCCGCCGAAACACAGCGCATTGGACACAACGAGAGACTTCACACTTGGGATAAGCTCAATATCACCCCGCTGTGCGATCTCGTCATCGCCGCCCTGCTGGGCCTTGACCAGGCGGGCAGAAATCCGATCCGCAGCCACCTGATCGGCAACACCGGTAAGAAGGTTATTGATCGCCCGATGGCTGTTAGAGGCAATCCCGATTTTCTTCCCGTCTCGCAGGAGTCGAGCAATGATGTGTTTGGCTGTATAGGTTTTGCCGGCGCCAGGCGGGCCCTGAATACAGAGATAGCTGCGGTCGAGATCGCGGACGGCCTCAATGACCGACGCCAGAAAGGGCTGGTTTAACTGAAGAACGTCGCCGGCAGCGTGTCCCCTGATACGCGGACGCCTGCGCAACAGAAAGTCCATGATCGCGGAAGGCGCATACTCTGACCTGACGACATCCCTGACGACTCCGAGTATGGCCCCGGGGATAGGCTTCGGCGAGACAAATTCGTCCGGCACCAGGTTCATCCGGGCGGGAAGTTCCCGCTTCGAGCCAAAACAGATGAGGCCTGCGTCCGGGTCGTAATCCTTGACGGTGATCTTAAGTTTCGCGTGATCCAGAACGTGAAAAGCTCTCGCCGTGCCCTTATAAGGCTGATCGACATCGAACCGATACTCGTGGACAGCGTTTCCCTTCGCAGGGATTGCAGCGGGCCTCTCCGTGCGTGTCACGCCAGCTAAACA
Source organism: Alphaproteobacteria bacterium (assembly GCA_018969425.1). Lineage (GTDB taxonomy): Bacteria > Pseudomonadota > Alphaproteobacteria > Caulobacterales > Hyphomonadaceae > UBA7672. The sequence continues at coordinate 1,835 of JAGWYJ010000079.1, forward strand.
ATCCATATCCTCAAACAGCTCGGGCTCGGACCATCCGAGCCGGTCAAAATACTTCCACCAGACAGGCTTTGCCTCCCGCCGATGATATTCGAGCGACCATGCGAGCACCTCCTGCACGCCGCCGATAAGTGTGCCGGAGTTCCGTTCGGCCTCTGCAAGGAGATGATCACGGAGATCGTTATACTCGCTGACCTCAGGACTGATCTCGGCTTCGCCCTCACCGACAGGCCCGGAAAAGGCGATATCATGAGCCGACTGTTCGCGCCGCAGCCACTGGGCAAGCTCCAGCGTGCTGTCGCAATCGTCCCTGTTGTAGACGCGGATGCTTCTCAGAGCCTCTGAAGTTTCCCAGGTCTCGCCGTCACGGCTCTCGCGCCACGCTTCGTAGACCCTGACGCTGTCCATTCCGCTGGCGACATCGGTCTGACGCCCACCACGATAGATATGCTCGACATTCTTGATCGAGTATTTTGGCTCGCCAATCACAACGCCGTGCCGGACTATGGTATAGAGGTCAACGAAGACGTGATTACGCAGGAGGTTGTCCACCATGCTTTCGCACACGCCATATTGCCCCATCAGCCTTCGGATCGCGGTCACCTCGTAGGCGGAGTAGTGATAAATATGCATGGAAGGATCTTCCATCCAGCGCGCATAAACCCAGCTGACGAAATCTGAGAACGCCTGCTTCTCTGCCTGCCTGTCATGCGCCCAGAAATCCCTGAATCCTTTACTCCCATCAGGATTGAGATACGTGCTTCCCCAGAGATACTCGAGCCCGCCTTCAACCCCGGGAAATCCCTCG
>JAGWYJ010000049.1 GCA_018969425.1 Alphaproteobacteria bacterium
TCCGTTTGTGATGGGGATCGCCCTCCTCGCCTGTCTTGGCTGGATCCTTCTGGGTCCGGACCCAAAGGTCCCTCACGGCCTTGTGGCGGCCGTCTCGGTTCTCATCATCGCCTGCCCTTGCGCGCTAGGTCTCGCAACGCCCATGTCCCTCATGGTCGGTATCGGCCGCGGCGCCGGTGCGGGCGTCCTGATCCGCAACGCCGAGGCGCTCGAGCGCATGGCGACCGTCGACACTCTGGTCCTCGACAAGACCGGAACTCTGACGGAAGGGCGACCGGCGGTCACCGGAATGCTTTCAGCGCCTGAGGACGATATGCTGACAGTGCTTCGCCTTGCAGCAAGCGTTGAGCAGGCCTCCGAGCATCCCTTCGCTGCTGCTGTCCTGGAAGCGGCGAAGCAGAAGGGGCTTAGCCTTTCGAAGGTTGACCAATTCCTGTCACCCCTCGGCCTCGGCGCCAGCGGGATCGTCGAGGGCAGGAGCGTTATCGTCGGAAGCGGCCGATATCTGAGCGAAAACGGGGTCGATCTGTCCTCTCTTCTCCATGGCGCAGACAAGCTGAGACAGGATGGAGCGAGTGTCGTCTTCGTCGGAATTGACGGCCGCCTCGCTGGAGCGCTGGCGATCTCCGACCCCATCCGATCAACCTCCGCAGACGCGTTGACGGACCTTAGGAGGGTCGGCATTCGGCTCATCATGCTGACTGGCGACAACCGAACCACCGCTATGGCGGTCGCCTCCCGTCTGGGCATTACCGAGGTGGAGGCCGAAGTCCTGCCCGAGCAGAAGCGTGAAGTTATTCTGCGCCTCAAACGGGAGGGGCGGGTTGTCGCGATGGCGGGCGATGGTGTCAATGATGCTCCTGCGCTCGCGACGGCGGATGTAGGGATCGCAATGAGCTCCGGAGCGGATGTTGCGATCGAAAGCGCCGGAATCACATTGCTCGGAGGAGATCTCAGAGGCGTCGTCCGGGCGGCACGGCTCAGCCGAGCGACGATGGCCAACATAAGGCAGAATCTCGCCTTCGCATTTGTCTACAATGCTGCAGGGATCCCCATCGCAGCCGGACTTCTCTATCCTTTGTTCGGCATACTTCTGTCACCGATGATCGCCGCCGGGGCCATGGCCTTGTCTTCGGTGAGCGTGGTGGCCAACGCCCTTCGTCTCAACCGGATCCGCTTGTGAACTGTCAGTTCACGTCCGACCCCAAAAGTCCGCACGTCTTAACATCGTCTTCGAGGTGGTCGGGCTTACATCAGTAGTCGGATCTGCGCTCGGCTGCGCAATCGCCCCATCAGATTTGGCGGCAGGCCCACGTGTTCGCGCCAGGGATCCTCGCGAAGGCGGCGCTTCAGCATCTGGAGGACATCCGCCATGCCGAGGCCGTAGAGGCGGACGGGCCTAAGATCGCCCAGTGCTGATTCAAGGAATTCCACTCGTACCCGGGTCAGAGACCCCGGGATCCGTCGTCAGTTCACAGCCAGACCTACATGAGACCTCGAAAGACACCCTGGTCAAAACAGCAGACCTGCGGCGCCTACGCTGTTTCGTCAGCCTCATACCGACGCAAGGCCTCGCGATCCGCCGAGAAACGACGAGCCGCCACGTAAAACGCCGGAATGGAAAGCAGGGAGACCCCGGTCAGGACCAGCATCATGTCGGTGATCGGTCGCTCACGTCCGGCGGCCGCAAAAGCATCGACCATGAAACCGCCGACCGTTGTCGCAAGACCTATGCCAAGGACGTTGATGCCCATGATGAACACCGCCACGGCGGAGGCCCTGACCCTCAACGGCGCGAGCTCCTGAATGGTCGAGAGGGCTCCTCCGTACATCACCGCGAGCTGGAAGATCCCGGCGCTGATGCCCAGCCACAGTATCAGACCCTCTCCATCGGTCAGACGATAGAGAAAGCCAATGGGCGCAAACGCGATGAGGACGATCACGGTGAGCATCGATCGCCCCTGCCCCGTCTTCTTCAGCCACCAGTCGCCGAGAAGACCGCCGAGGATGTTTCCCGCGACGCCAACCGTCGCATATATCAGCGCGACCTTCAGAAACAACGGACCGGTATCGAGGCCCAGCTCCTCCTTCCACCAGATGCTGTCGAACTGTGAGGCCCCGACAGACAGGTGAACGCCGATCCCGCCCAGGATGGTCAGGAGGAGAGCCGGCGACCGGCGGAGGGCCCCCATCACTTCGGGGAGCAGGGAAATCATGGTCCCGACCGCCTTGAAGGCGCCCTTCCCTGCATGCGGAGACGACGGGCGGGTCTCGGGCGTGAAGGCCAGCCAGATCGCCAGCAACAGGCCGACACCGCCAATCAACAGGAAACAGTTGCGCCAGCCGATGAGCGGCCCGAGGACGGCAGCCGTGAAAAACGCGAGGCCGGCGCCAAGGGGCACCCCGGAATAATAGAAGCCTGAGACAAAGCCGAGCTGACGAGCTGGAAAGCGGTCGGCCAGCATGGAGAGAGCGGTCGGGGTGAGGGTCGACTCTCCCACGCCGATCAGCACCCGGGGAACAGCGAGCCCGACGAACGACTTCGCGAGACCGGATGCGGCGGTCAGAAGGCTCCACATTCCCACCCCGAGCGCCGCGAAGCGCGGCCGGTGGACGACGTCAGCGATGAGACCCATGAACGGACTGAAAAGGCCGTAGAGAAGCGTGAACATGATCCCGGTTAGGAGGCCAAACTGACCGTTCGAGAGACCCAGATCGGCTTTGATCTCATTGCCGAAGGTCGGCAAAAGCTGACGGTCCAGAATATTGAGGACGTTCAGGATCATCATGAACGCCAGAAAACCGTAAGCGCCGGGCGACGCCTTCCCGGTGTCATAGACCTGTGACCCGCCTTTATCAGAGCCCGTCGTCATGGCGTCTCCCCCCAGGTCCAGCTGTCTTGGACATGGTTGGGGCAACGCGTGGGGCTCGTCCAGACACTTCAGCGCGATCCGTGCGCAAATCCTTTGAGAAAGGCGCCAGAGAAACGGCGCCGCCTCAAAACCCCTTCCCGACCTAGGCTCAGGACCCATTAAATCTCGCGGAGCGTGTGATCCGTTGATTCAATGGCGGCGAGAGGAGGCGTCGCCATGAGCGATCTGATCTGGTTGTCGGAGGCGCAGATGCGCCGGATTGAGCCATATTTTCCGTTGTCACACGGGGTGCCTCGGGTTGATGACCGGCGGATCATCAGCGGTATCATCGTGATCCGAAATGGTCTGCGCTGGCGCGATGCCCCTGCTGAGTATGGCCCGGCCAAGACGATCTACAACCTGTTCATCCGCTGGAGTCGCATGGGCGTTTTCAACAAGATCTTCGCGGCTTTGTCTGCGAAGGGCGACAAACCCGATCAACTGATGATCCATGCGACGCACCTCAAGGCGCACCGCACCGCCGCCAGCCTGCTCAAAAAGGGGCTGTACCCAGACGTATCGGACGCACCAAAGGCGGCCTGAACTCCAAGCTCCATGCCGTCTGCGATGGCAAGGGCCGGCCACTGGTCATGCTGCTCAGCGAAGGCCAGATGAGCGACTACAAGGGCGCGGCGCTGATCATCGACGCCTTGCCTCGCGCCAAGGCGCTGCTTACTGACCGAGGCTACGATGCCGATTGGTTCCGCACCGCCCTGGACGCTCGGGGCATTGCCGCGTGCATCCCGTCAAAAGCCAATCGCAAGGTCCCAATCCCCCACGACGCCGTGCTCTACCGCCAGCGCCACCGGATCGAGAACATGTTCGGCAAACTCAAGGACTGGCGCCGCATCCATACCCGCTACGACCGATGCGCACACACCTTCATGTCCGCCATCTGCATCGCCGCAACCGTCATCTTCTGGCTCAATCAATGAGTCCTGAGCCTAGCTGGCGGTTCAAGCTGTCGATCATGTTCACCGCGGCAACCTCATGATTGCCGGAGAGCGCCTCGACCATTCGGCGAGCGAAGGTCTTGGCTTTCTCCTTGGGTATCGTCGAGACCACGGACATGCGTCCGTTCGATCCCCGCCTGCGGATGATCCGGCGCCCGAGGAACACGAACCCGTCGTCGACGTGGGTGATATGGGTCTTGTCCATATTCAGCGTCAGCTTCAGGTCGCCTTCCAGAAAGGCTCGGCATTCATCGCGGATGGCCTCGGCATGCGCCTTGGCGCCTTTGACGATGACGACGAAGTCATCGGCGTAACGACAATAACGACAGCCGTCACCCCATCTGCGACTGTCTGAGATAGGCATCCAGAGCCGAATAGTGCGACAAGCCCGACAACGGCTTGAGCGCCACAACATTCGGCAGGTTTCGGGCCAGCCATTCGGCCATTGCGAGCGTCGCCCAGTTATCGTCTGAACCATGCCAGAGGTGGACGGGCGCGCCAACCTTCGGCAGTAGCCCCTCCCACGGCCGAACATAGGCGGCGATTTCGCGCCGATAGCCAGCCGAACCATGCCCAAAGGACTGACGTAAAACGTCGGCCAGTCGTGCGCGGAACTTTGCTTGCCTTGCCAGATCGCGGTCAGCGCCTCGCGTGCCGGCAAATAGCAGGCGGACCAAAAGCCGCGGGCAGATCCGGGCCAGAACTCGCTGAACTCTGGCCAGCACCGCAAAAGACGCGGGTGAATTGGTCGCTAGACCGAACACAGCGCCACCAGCTATGTCACGCAAAGCGACCCCGCAGGCGAGTGGAGCTGCGGCTGAAACCAGATCGATCCTAACCACTCTGTCGGCAAGGCGGGCAGCAATTTCGAGTGCTGGCCGCGCGCCAAGGGAAAAGCCGACGAGAACGAGAGGTGCTGATCCGAACTCCGCATCGATCCGAGCCTCGATCAGGTCCAGCAGAGTTGGACATCCGCTCTAGGAGCCTCGCCGCATCGGTCTATCACCAACAAGCACGGATCGACGGATCTCATATTCGCGAAGAGCGTCAGTTCATCGGGACCGCCGGGGTGCCATGGAAATAGACAACGTTCATGCATGCGCGCCTAACGAGCGATTACAGTTAGTCGTTGTACGCCTGACGAGGATGAACAAAATTTCGTTTGTCACCGCGCCAGTTCAATGGCGATGCCATGGTCGATGTTGGTCCATGCGGCGTCAGTTGTCAGTGCGATGGCCTTGAGTTCACCGGCGAGCGCCAGACACGCTCGATCCCCGAGAGAAAGACCCTTCGATCGGGTGATGTTGCGCAAAGCCCCGGCACGCAGAGCCTGCGGTGTGTCGAAATCGCGGACGTCGAGGTCGAGATCGGACAGGCTTTCTTCAATCGAATCGGCGGGCACGCCGCGCTCGGTCAGTTTCGCCACGACCTCGGAGAGATTAACCGAGCTGATGCATGCGTCGGCAAAGTGCGCCTCGACCGTTTCCGCCCCACGCTCACCCATCATCGCCGCCAGCAATGCCGAAGCATCGAGCACATAACGAACATCACTCATGGTCGGATGCTTGCCTCCGGTCAGCGATGAGTTCGTCAGAAAGACTGGCCCCAGATGGGATATGCGCACGAAGGCGGGCTTGCACCCGGCTCAGCGCATTATGCACGGGCCGCACATGCAACTCGCCATCGACGATGCGCAGCAAGACCGGATCACCGTCGGCCAGGCCGAGGGCACGCCGAATGTCAGCCGGCACCTGCAACCGACCTCCGCTCACCAATTTGCCTCGCTGTGCATTCATGTATCATTCCCTGCATTTGTACAGATCATTCCTCAATATACATTTTTTGTGAAAATGGCAATTGGTGGATCCGTGCGAGGCCCCGCACAGGCTTTGCTTGCGCCTAGTGAAGGTTATAGCGGTCATGAAAGGGCATCATGGCCGTTATATCGGTCAACGGTGCTGATGCCTTGGGCGCCCGCTACGACCGATACGCACACACCTTCATGTCCGCCATCTGCATCGCCGCAACCGTCATCTTCTGGCTCAATCAATGAGTCCTGAGCCTAGGTGATCCGAGGCGCATCCGCGCCCACAAAGCGGGTCCTGAGCTCCCGCTTGAGAACCTTGCCTGTCGCATTGCGGGGCAGCGCTTCGATAACGGCGACATCATGGGGCACCTTGAAGCGCGCCAGCTTCTGCGCGCAGTGATCGAGAACCCTTCCCCGGTCGAGGTCGACGCCCGCCTTGAGGACAAGCACCGCCAGTCCCACCTCTCCCCAGCGGTCGCTGGGTATGCCGATCACGGCGGCTTCGGCGATTTCGGGAAGCTGATAGAGGACGTTCTCGATCTCCGCCGGATAGACATTTTCTCCCCCGGAAATGTACATGTCCTTCCACCGATCCACGATGAAGACAAAACCCTCCTCATCCGCCCGAGCAGCGTCTCCGGTCTTCAGCCAGCGCCCCTCGAATGCGGCCGCCGTCGCCTCAGGCTTGTTCCAGTAGCCCGGCGTGATGTGCGGACCCGCGACACGGAGCTCGCCGATCTCTCCGGGCCCACACTCGCGTCCATCTTCACTCACGATCTTCATCTCGGTGTGAAGAAGCGCTTTACCCGCCGACCCCAGCTTTCGAAGAGCATCGGAGGGGTCCAGAAAGATGCAGGCCGGACTGGTTTCGGTCATCCCGAAACCCTGCATCAGAATGACGCCTCGCGCCGCCCAGGCCTCAAGAATGGCGAGAGCGCAGGGCGCGCCTCCGACCCCGGCGTTCCTCAGGCGCGACAGATCGGTCCGCCCGAATTCGGGATGCTGCATCATGAATTGATAGGGTGCGGGAACAGCGAAGACATGCGTGATACCCTGAGCGGGATCCCCGATCACCCTGAGCGTCTCTGCGGGGTCGAAGGTGCGCATGATCACGACCGTCCCGCCGGCATGGAGGGTCGGATTGCTATAGCAGTTCAGCCCGCCCGTATGGAAAAGCGGCAGGACGTTCAGATGCACGGTATCGAGACCCACCCGTGCGGGAATGCCGAGATTGACCGCATTCCAGAAGTTCATTCCATGGGTGATCATTGCTCCCTTGGGATGTCCGGTCGTACCGGACGTGTACATGATCGTGACGACGTCATCATGGGTGAGATCCTCCCTGGAGCATGACATCCCGAGGAACGAGCTCAGCGCCTGCTCATACGGATTTTCGGCGCCGAACGGGTCGATCATCAAACGGGATCTGATCCGCCCGCCTGCAGCCAGGCTTTCGGCGGTGTCGCTGAACGCCACGTCGTGGACCAGAAGGCTGGGCGTGCTGTCCTGCAGGATATAGTCCAGCTCCGTCTCCGTCAGACGCCAATTGAGAAGGACGCAGATCGATCCGATCCGCATGCAGGCGAACTGAATATCAAAATATTCGACACCATTGTGAGCGAGAACGGCCACACGATCTCCGCGTCCGATCCCTTGCGACTGGAGACAGGCGGCCATGGCCTCGATGCGCCGGTCGAGCTCAGCGTAGGTAAAGCGCCTGCCTGTCGCGAGCTCCCTTACGGCCTCTTTGCCGCCTCGCTGGAGGGCATGATGGGCGATCCAGTCATAGACCCGAACCGGGCCGTGACCGACCGGACGAGACGCGGTCATGCTCGCAATCGCAGACTGATCCGGTATGAACTCTGACGCCATGACGTCCCCCTGCGACCAGGCCGGCCTTTAAGCCGCAGGCGATTTTCACTGGATCGCCGTCGACTGCCCTCATTCTGACGACACCACAGTCTGGCGCAACGTGCCAGTCCCGTCCTACCCTGTTCCTCAACATCGGGGATAGACCAGGCATGACCAATCCAGACGCATGGGGCGAGACCCTTGCCGAGTGCCGAAGACTGGATCAGGAGGACCCTCTGACCCCCCTGTCCCGGCAATTCGCGCTCCCCCGCGGCGTCATCTATCTCGACGGCCACTCCCTCGGCCCGCTGACCCGATCAGCCTCAGCGGCAGTCCAGAGAACCGTGCGCGGGGAATGGGGCCCGATGATCATCGGGGGGTGGAACGAGGCGGACTGGATCGGCCTTCCGGCGCGTACGGCGGCGCGCATCGCGCCCCTGATCGGGGCTGAGCCCGAAGAGACAGCCTGCGCCGATTCCGTCTCGGTCAATCTCTTCAAGCTCGCCGCCGGCGCCCTTGCGCTCAGACCCGATCGAAAGACTGTCCTCATGGTCGAGAGCGAGTTTCCAACCGACGGATACGTTCTTCAGGGTCTTGCGCGCCTGCGACCCGATATTCGTCTGAAGATTGTTCCGGCCGGGGAGCTCAAGGGCGCTCTCGACCCGGAGACGGCCCTTCTGGTTGCAAGTCATGCGGATTACAGGACCGGCGCCCTCGCCGACCTGTCCGGCCTGTCGCAGGCGGCGGCAGCCGTCGGAGCGCTCAGCCTCTGGGACCTCAGTCATACCACCGGCCTTGCGACGATCGACCTCAACGCGGCAGGCGCGGACATGGCCGTCGGGTGCGGCTACAAATATCTCTGCGGGGGACCGGGCGCGCCAGCCTTCGCCTTTCTAGCGCGACGACATCACGCCGGGTTTCTCAATCCGATCGCAGGCTGGATGGGTCACGCCAGACCCTTCGACTTCGAGGCGAACTATTCGCCCGCCTCGGGGGCTGATCGCCTCATGGCCGGCACGCCGCCCATTCTCTCCATGGCGGCTCTTCACGCTTCGCTCGACCTCTTCGAGGGCGTGGCGCCGGGCGCTCTTCTTGCGCGTTCGCGAACCCTCTCAAGCCTTTTTGAACGCCTCACGGCGTCCGTGGCGACGGCGCACGGCTTTTCCCTTGCGTCCCCCGCCGAGGCTGAGCGTCGTGGGGGACATCTGGCCTACACCCACCCGGACGGCTATCCGATCGTCCAGGCCCTTATCGCCGCCGGCGTGGTCGGCGATTTCCGGGCCCCGGATCTCATTCGCTTCGGCTTCTCGCCGCTTGTGGTCAGCCGCTCGCAGGTCTGGACCGCCGCCAGGAGATTCGCTGCGGTCATGGACAGCGAGACCTGGCGCAATCCGTCTTTCTCCAGGAGACAGACAGTGACATGACCCGTCGGCCCTCACCCTCACACCCCGAAGCAGGCTGGCTCGATGAAGCCGGTCGACGGATCCGGGACATCTCTCAGCCGCTCCGAGACAGGCTTCCTGTCTGGCCGGGAGATACGCCCTTTGATCTCGAGCGGACATGGGTCCTGTCGGACGGATGTCCGGTGAATGTCAGTCGTCTGACGCTTTCGACCCACTCCGGCGCCCATGCAGACGCTCCCCTGCACTTTGACGCGGCGGGGGCTGCGATCGCGGATGTCGATCTTGTTCCCTATCTAGGACCGGCCCAGCTGCTCTCAGTCACCTCCGGGGCTGACCGGATAGCGACAGATGAGGTGACGCCGTATCTGAAGCCGGGCGTTCGACGCGTTCTTCTGAGAACATTCCAGACCTTTCCTCACGATGAGTGGCCGACCCGCTTTCGGACGCCATCGCCGGCGCTCATGGACGCGCTCGGAGCGGCGGGCGTGCGGCTGATCGGAATCGACGGCCCCTCGCTCGACCCTGAGGATGCGAAGGATCTGGTCAGTCACCAGGTTCTGGGACAATGGGGCATGGCGGTCCTTGAGGGTCTCGTGTTCGACGGCATTACCGACGGGCTTTATGAGCTGATCGCCCCTCCGCTTCGGATCACAGGCGCCGACGCCTCTCCCGTCCGCGCCCTTCTGCGGGACCTCTGATCCGGGACGGGGAGTTGCGGAGTCTATCAGGGATCCGGCCCGCCCCTTGCGCTTTACCAAAGGTCAGCCAGATGGCATCAACATCAGGCCCCCGATCGAGGAGAGATCATGGTTAGATTTTCCATCAGCGCGATCGCCCTGAGCGCCTGCGCGTGCGCGATGTTCGGATCGGACAGCCTTGGCCAGACCCCACCGTCTACGGGTCAGACAGCCCCGACCGCCTCATCGGCTGTCGTCGATCTCATTTCAAATGCGCGTCAGCTGACCTTCGACGGTCTTCGCGCCGGAGAAGGATATTTCTCCGCCGATGGGTCCATGATGATTTTCCAGAGCGAACGCGAGACCGATAATCCGTTCTACCAGATGTACCTGATGGACCTCGAAACCGGGGATGTCCGACGCGTCTCTCCGGGTCATGGGAAGACCACGTGCGGGTGGATCCATCCGGAGAAGAACCGGGTGCTCTTCGCTTCGACCCAGGATGATCCGGCCGCGCGAAAGAAGATGGCGGATGAGATCGCTTTCCGGAAGAGCGGTCAGACCCGACGCTATTCGTGGGACTATGATCCCACCTACGACATCCAGGAATTCGATCTCAAGACGAACCGATACCGCAATCTCACCCGGACGCCCGGATATGACGCGGAAGGCGCCTATTCGCCAGACGGCTCCCGGATCGTATTCGCGTCAAACCGCTCGGCCTATGGCCGTCGCCTGACGACAAAGGAGAAGGAGCAGCTCGAACTCGATCCCTCCTACTTCATGGATGTCTACGTCATGAACGCGGACGGATCCGGGGTCAGGCGGCTGACCGATACGCCAGGCTATGACGGCGGCACGTTCTGGAGCCCGGACGGCTCGAAGATCATCTGGCGACGTTTCTCAGAAGACGGCGCGCGCGCCGAAGTCTTCACCATGAACGCTGACGGATCGGATCAGCGCAAGATCACCCAGATCGGCGCCATGTCCTGGGCGCCGATTTTCCATCCCTCAGGCGACTACATCATCTTTTCAACCAACAAGCTCGGCTTCTCCAATTTCGAGCTGTATCTCGTCGATACCGACGGCCGTCGCGAACCGGTCCGGGTCACCACCCGGGAAGGATTTGACGGGCTTCCGATGTTCCATCCTGACGGGAAGAGACTTTCCTGGACCTCGAACGCCACCGGCAATGCGACCTCCCAGATCTTCGTTGCGGACTGGAATGACAAGGAAGCCAGGCGCCTGCTGGGCATGAACGAAAAAGGCGATCTCATCGCGCAAGGTCCGCCTGCACCCGCCTTGCCCGTCACTGTGCCGGGCGTCTCCGAAGCCGATCTCAAACGCCATGTCGAAGCGCTCGCCTCCCCTGCTATGGAAGGCCGCCTGACAGGGGCCCCGGGCGGCGACCTTGCGGCGCGCTACGTCGCCTCGGCGTTCTCGGCTCTCGGTCTTGAGCCTGCGGGCGACAACGGGACCTATCTTCAGTCCTTCGGGTTCACGGCCGGCGTGTCGCTCGGACCTGATAACTCGCTGACGGTGACCGCCGGCGGCAGCCGGGTCGACGGCCGCGCCGACGCCGACTGGCGGCCGCTCTCCTTCTCCCGTCTCGGCAAAGCCGATCGGGCGGGCGTCGTGTTCGCCGGCTACGGCATCGCGGCTCCCAAGGACGGTGAGAATGAAGAGTATGACTCCTACGCTCATCTTGATGTCTCCGGGAAATGGGTTCTCGTCTGGCGCGGCGCTCCTAATGCGGTGGACTCAAAGACGCGTATTCACCTCTCCCGTTTCTCCGAACTCCGTTACAAGGCCGCCACAGCGCGTGCGAAGGGTGCGGCTGGCGTGATCTTCGCTCCTGCGCCCGGGATCACCTATGAGGACGAACTTCCGAAGCTCTCCTATGAATCAGGTTCCGGCAGCGCCGCCCTTCCCGTCATCGCCGTGAGCCGAGCGCTTGCAGACCGGATGCTGGCCGGATCGACCGGCGATATGAAGAAGCTTATCGAGACGCTCGATGCGGGAGCCATGGTCAACGGCATCGTCCTCTCCGGCGTCGAAGCGGAGGCCAATATCGCTCTGTCATACGAGCGACGTAATGGACAAAATGTTCTGGCCCGGCTCGACCTGAACGGACCCAGTGAGGCGCCTGTCCTCGTGATAGGGGCGCATCTGGATCATCTTGGACGGGGAGAAGCTTCCGGGTCCCTTGCCCGCGGGGACGAACGCGGACAGATCCACTACGGGGCGGACGACAACGCCTCGGGCGTCGCCGCCCTGCTTGAGATCGCCGAGTTCTTCGCCTCTGAACGCGCCGCTGGACGCCTCAAGGGCGTGCGGGACGTCGTCTTCGCCGCCTGGGAAGGAGAGGAGCTGGGTCTTCTTGGCTCGTCCTATTTCATCGAAGCGGCCCGCAAAACCTCCGGCGTCGAGGCGCTGGGCAATCAGTTCTCCGCCTACCTCAACATGGACATGATCGGTCGACTGAAAGACGCGCTCATCCTTCAGGGCGTCGGCTCCTCAAGCGTCTGGAAAAGAGAGATCGAGCAGAGAAACGCTGTCGTGGGACTGCCGATCACAACCATCATGGACAGTTATCTGCCGACTGACGCGACGTCGTTCTATCTTGCGGGCGTTCCGATCCTGTCGGCGTTCACAGGCTCGCACGAGGAGTACCATTCTCCCCGCGACACGCCCGACCTCATCAATACGAAGGGACATTACGACATCACGCGTCTCATGGCGCTGATCGCCCGCTCCCAGGTCCAGGCGACGGCCGCACCCGATTACATCAAGGTCGACAATACGGCCTCTCAGGGGCGCGTCGGAAATGTCTTCCTCGGGACAATACCCGATTACGCATCAGAAGGGATAAGGGGGCTGAAGCTTTCTGGCGTCGTCCAGAACGGGCCGGCCGCGAAGGCGGGCGTTCAGGGAGGCGATATCATCGTCGAGCTGGGGGGAGCGAGCCTTGAGAATATCTATGACTACATGCAGGCCATGAACGGCCTGAAGGTGGGCGAAGAAACGTCAATCGTCGTCCTGAGAAACGGCGCCAGGCTCGCCCTGAGGATGACGCCCTCTGTGAGGGAATGATCAGGCCTGGGGGCGGCGTTCAGGTCGCCCCCCAAGCTCTGCGCGTCTGGCCGATCACCCGGATTGGTCAGCAGGGTCAATGACGGACAGACAGGGTCATGATCGACAATCCCTTATCCCCTGTCGGCGCATCGCTGACGCCGCATTCAAGATCGACCGGCCGTTCGGTTCGGCGGCTTGAGGCGGTCGCGCACCGGGAGGCTCCGAGCCGGCTCGTCCTGACCTTCAGACTTGAAGGGGACATCGAGGATCTGTTCCTGCCTGCCCCGGGGCCGCCGCTTCCGAAGGATGAACTCTGGCGCCGGACCTGCCTCGAAGCGTTCATTCGCCCCGGGTCGGCCCGCGCCTACTATGAGTTCAACCTGTCGCCCTCAGGCGAGTGGGCGGCGTACGGCTTTGACGACCGGCGCAGCGGCATGCGTCCGATCTCTATTCCGACGCCCGAGACGACATCGTCGCGGGGCGCTGGCGTGTTCACGCTCCGGGCGTCTCTGGATCTCAGCACTGTGCCTGACCTCGCAGCGGCCCTGCCCTGGAGGCTGAACATTGCTGCGGTCACCGAGGATCTGTCGGGAGAGCACGCCTGGTGGGCGCTCTCCCATCCCTCGGAAGCGCCGGACTTTCATCATCCCGACGCCTTCACGCTGTGGCTTCCCTTTCCTCACTCCGATCCGGCCCCATGAGAGACCCGAGGCATGCGGGTCTGTCAGACTTCCCTGCCCTGGCGACCGGCTAACCCCATGTCCGATCCTTCGACGTCTGCAGACGGACATGGCATCATGAGGACGGTTCAGGTTCAGACGCTCACGATTCGCACTCACGGACAGACTCATGAAATTCGGCCTTGATCGACTGCTGACCGAGCCCGCCCTCCGGGCGCCTCTGAAGGGACGCCGCACGGCCCTTCTGGCCCATCCGGCTTCGGTGACAGCCGACCTCACTCATGCGGTCGACGCCCTCGCGGCCTGCCCTGAGATCACCCTGAGCGCCGCCTTTGGTCCGCAGCACGGCATGAAGGGCGATCTGCAGGACAATATGATGGAGACGCCGGACGAGTTCGATCCGGTCCGCGGAATTCCCGTGTTCAGTCTCTACGGAGAGGTCCGGCGTCCGACCGACGCCATGATGGACACTTTTGATGTGATTCTGATCGATCTTCAGGATCTCGGATGCCGGATCTACACCTTCATCACCACCCTCCTCTACGTATTGGAGGCGGCCGCCCGACATGGGAAGTCCGTGTGGGTTCTTGACCGACCCAATCCGGTTGGACGACCGGTGGAGGGTCTCACTCTGACCCCTGGGTGGGAGAGCTTTGTCGGAGCCGGTCCGATGCCGATGCGCCATGGCATGACGCTTGGGGAGCTCGGGCGATGGTTCATCTCTCATTTCAACCTGTCGGTCGATTACAGGGTCATCGAAATGACGGACTGGTCGCCTGATGCGGCGCCCGGACACGGATGGCCCCTAGGAACGCGCATCTGGGTCAATCCCAGTCCGAATGCGCCCAACCTCTCGATGGCCAGAGCCTACGCAGGCACCGTCATGGTCGAGGGCGCAACGCTCTCGGAAGGGCGCGGCACCACACGCCCGCTCGAACTGTTCGGAGCGCCGGACATCGATGCGCGTCAGGTGATCGCCACGATGCAGGCTCTTGCGCCAAACTGGGTTGAAGGATGCAGACTTCGCGACATCTGGTTCCAGCCGACTTTCCACAAGCATGTCGGACGCCTCTGCAGCGGTGTCCAGATCCATGCGGAAAGTCCGTTTTATCTCCATAACGCTTTCAAGCCCTGGCGAGTTCAGGCGCTGGCCTTCAAGGCGATCCGTCGCCTGTATCCGGACTATGATCTCTGGCGCGATTTCCCCTATGAGTACGCATTCGGAAAACTCGCCATCGACGTCATCAATGGCGGACCTGGGCTTCGAACCTGGGTCGACGATCCGCAGGCGAACCCTCAGGACCTCGATAGTCAGGCTCTCCGGGACGAGCGGGAGTGGGCTGAGGTCAGGAGGCCGTTTCTTCTTTACTAGGAGCCCGTCCACGAATCCGAATTCGACTCACGATGCAGTGCCCAAGTAGCGCTTTTAAGCGGGAGAGGGATCTGAGCTTGCCTGACCTGATCGGCTGATCGGCTGATCGGCTGATCGGCGATGGATTGGCGGTGCGGGGCGCTCAACGGCGCCGGGATGGGTGTCTATGCCCTCGCCATCAGCTTGGTCAGATTGTGGGCGGTACAGATGAGCGCCCACTCTTCGCTGACTTTTTTGACGCCGCGCAGCAGGAATTGGCGAAAGCCACGTGCGTGTTTGATCTGTCCGAACACCGGCTCGGGCAACTGTTTGCGCAAGCGATATCGGCTGCGCTTTCCGCCGCGTTTGAGCTTTGTCGCCATGGCCCTGGCCAGCGGGCCGTTGTGCCTGGGGGAGCGGGTCGGATGTTTGGCGCGTCCAACAGCGATGTAGGCAGAAATCTTGCGTTTGCGCAGCGCGGCGAGATTCGCCTCCGAACAGTAGCCAGCATCGGCAGACACTTCTTTTGGCCCCCTGCGAAGGGCATGCCTGATCGCCTTTACAAGCGGTATCAGCGACGGCGCGTCAGCTGGCGTGTTGGTCAGTTGATGTGCGACGATGATTTGTGCGGTCGCATCGACTGCGACCTGAGCGTTGTAGGCCTGCACAAAGCCGTCCTTGCCGACCATGATGCGACTGTCGGGATCGGTGAAATTACGCTGAGCGCTGGGTTTTGGCGATCCCCGGGGATGCTTGGGTTTGCGGCCGGGCCGCGGCCCGTCGCCATGGTGTTTGTTGCCGGCGTCTTTGTCGGCTTTCGCTCTGGCCTCGGCTTCGAGGGCTGCCTTGGCTTCGCGGATTTTCTCCAGTCGGCGCTGCTTGTCGGCGATCCAATCAGGCATCTCGTCGCCGGACTTATCGCCAAACGAAGCGTCATCGCTTTTGTCAGCGCCCTCAGCCGCTTTGAGCCAGCCGGCCACCTCAGCGGCCAACTCTGCTTCGGCCTTCTCCATCCGCACATAGGACATGGCTTTGTGTTTGGAGGCGTTGGCCTTGATTTTGGTCCCATCGAGCGCGACATGGCCGAGCTTGACCAACCCAGCTTTGCGACAGAGCTTCAGCACCTGCAGGAACAATCCAGCAAGCGCCGTCAAATGCCGTTTGCGAAACTCCGATATGGTGCGGAAGTCTGGCTTTTCGCAGGCCGTCACCGCCTGAACGTCGAGCCGCTCCAAGCAAGCCCTGGCGATCCGACGCGAACTGTAGATGCCCTGCGTGTAGCAATAGAGCAGAAGCGCGGTCATCATCGCAGGGTGAAATGCCGCCGCCCCGCGCGGGTCGTCATAGGAAGCATGGATCGCCGACAGGTCCAGGCTGTCGCGAACCAGGTCGCGGACAAAATGGCACGGATGCTCGGACGGGACGAAATCCTGTACCGACGGCGGCAACAGAAAGACTTGATCCACATCCCACGAACGATAGG
>JAGWYJ010000050.1 GCA_018969425.1 Alphaproteobacteria bacterium
TTTCGCGGCTCTGGATACGCCCCGCTTCCGCGCACGGCGGATTACGAGGCGCGGTTCTCGAGTTCTGAAAGCGACTGACGGCTGCTCGCGCGGCCCCTCGCTTAGATCATAAAAGACAAAGCCGGACGACCCGAAAGCTTTATAAACCGCCCGAGCGAGGCGCAAACCCTCATCTCAGACGCCTTCCGAAAAGGCGCATCGGATAATCAGTGTCCAGACAATACGCCGTCGGGGGCCTTGTCTTCGGCAAACACGGGATTGGCGCGAAGACCGGGGCGCACGGTGTCTTGCCCCGCTGCAACAATGAGCGCTTCCCGGGGTAATCCCGAAATCCAGACGCCGTCTGCAGTCTCATCGACGATATCGGCCGGCAGGAAGCTCACGACGCCTCCGACGTCAAGATACCGCACGCCGATACGACCCTGATCATCAAGACTGAGGAGGTCGGGAGCGATCTTGTGAGCGTCGCCCTCACCCGTCTGAATCCGCACGTCAGCGACCCTACCGACCGGAATGGCCCCGCCCGGATTTCGCATTTCGATCTGGACGCGATAGGTCCTCGTCGCAGGGTCCGCCGTGCGGGCGATAAAGCTGACACGCCCCAACGCTTCAGTCCCGTCGGCAAGTCTCAAGCGGGCCCGCGCCCCGGCCCGAAGCCGTCCGACGGTCTTGTCCGTCGCCTCCGCGACAACCAGCATGGGATCGAGTTCGACGACGACACCGCAGGCGCCGCCCGGGGCGAGAAAATCTCCGACATCCGCCAACCGCTTTTCAAACACGCCGGAAAAGGGTGCTCGAATCTGGGTCTTCGAAAGCTCGATTTTCGCCACGTCGAGCCCGGCTCGAGCCCCTTCAAGCTTCGCCTTGGCCGAGGCGAGGCGCGCCTCAGACGCCCAACCCTTGGCCGTCAACTCCGCAGCCGCCTTGAACTCGAGCTCTCTGGCCGCCAGAAGCGATTCCGCCTCTCGCATGCGGGCGCCCGACCCCTCGACGTCGAGGCCGCACAGGAGCTCCCCGCGGCGTACAGGGCGACCCGCCCGGGCCGGGGCCGCGGTGATTGCGCCGCTGGCCTCCGACCTGACGGTAGCGGTGCGCGCAGCCTCGCTGCGACCGCTGAGGGAGAGATAGAGCGGTCGCACTTCAGCGACAGACCTCTGAACAACCACGGGCATGCCGTCGCGAGCCGCCCGGCCGCCTGAAACCGGCTTATCAAGCGTTGGGACGGCCTGCGCCTCCACCGTGGCGATGGCGTCACGCCCCTGCATCATCGAACGAAAGCCGAGATACACCCCAAGCAGGGCAATTGCGCCGACGATTATCGTCAACCAACGCGACAAAGACCTTCATCCTTCTTCTGCGCAGCCCCAGCCGGCAAGGGCCGCCTCGTCCCCGGCCCCGGCGGGAACAGTTGACCACTATAGATAACCTCAGGGCTCTCGGGTACCAAAAAGCCCACAGAGGCGAATTCGACATGAGGCTGGGGCTCTCTAAACCCTCCTTTTAGTTGCCAATCGAGGTCGCGGTCATTAGCTCGACAGTGCAACCGCCGGCCCGCAGACAGGGAACAGGCGAAGAGACAACAGGTCGCACCCGATGGACGTCGCAGCCAGGCCCGCCCGATCCCCGAACGCCCCAACCGAAGAACGCGTTCTGTCCGTGCGACACTTCACGGACCGCATGTTCTCATTTCGTATAACCAGGCCGCAGGCGTTTCGCTTCCGATCCGGGGAATTCGTTATGATCGGCCTGGATGGAGACGGAGGCAAACCCCTTCTGCGAGCCTATTCCATCGCCAGCCCCTCCTGGGACGAGGAGCTTGAGTTTTTCTCGATCAAAGCGCCGAACGGTCCGCTGACCTCACGCCTTCAGCTGATACGGCCGGGCGACACTGTGCTCCTGGGTCGAAAGTCGGTAGGCACGCTTGTGCACGACGCCCTTACGCCGGGAAAACGCCTCTACCTGTTTTCGACAGGCACGGGCGTCGCTCCCTTCGCAAGCATCATTCGAGACCCTGAAACATATGAACGATTCAATCAGATCGTCCTGACACATACCTGCAGGGAGGTGGGCGAACTCACCTACGCTCAGGAGATTGTCAGGTCGCTGGATGAGGACCCTCTGGTGGGAGACCTCAGCCGTGGTCGTCTGATCCACTACACCACAGTGACACGAGAACCGTGGCCCAATCGCGAACGCATCACTGCCTGCATCCGAAGCGGACGCCTGTTTAATGACATCGGGGCGCCTCCGCTGGACCCGCAAACGGATCGTGTCATGATTTGCGGTTCTCTGGACATGCTCAACGACACCCGCGCCCTCGTTGAAGCGGCCGGCCTTTCCGAGGGATCGAACGCCTCTCCGGCAGAGTTTGTCGTCGAGAAGGCCTTCGTCGGCTGAGGCCTCCGCGAGACGAACCAGCCAGGCCGGACACAGGTCCGGGTCGACTTTTGGGACTGTCGGTAAAAACTGGACGATATCGCCGGCGCAGGTCCATTGCGACCGCTTGAATCCGATCCCCGGCTGGGACACTCTGCGTGACAGCCGCCGAGCGGCCTGTCACCCGCTCAATTCTCTAATGATCTGCAGGAAGCGCCCCCATGAGCTCCAAGGACAAAGTCTATCCCGTTCCAGAGGCGTTCGCCGCTAAAGCACACGTCAATTTGGCGCGATATGAGGAGATGTACGCCGCGTCGATCGAAGATCCGGAAGCGTTCTGGCGCGCCCAGGGCAAAAGGCTGCGCTGGTCCCGCCCATATACAAAAGTCAAAAACGTCAACTGGGATATAACCACGACGGGCAATCCAGAAGACCTCTCGATCCGGTGGTTTGAGGACGGGGTTCTAAACGTATCGGCAAACTGCATCGACCGACACCTGCCTGCGCGAGCGGACGCGACAGCCATCATTTTTGAGGGTGACGACCCGTCGGTCTCACGGCACATCAGCTACTCAGAGCTCTACAGTCATGTCTGCCGGTTCGCAAATGTGCTGAAGGCGCGCGGAGTCGGCAGAGGCGACCGCGTCACGATCTATATGCCGATGATCCCGGAAGCAGCCTACGCCATGCTGGCCTGCGCCCGGATCGGGGCCGTGCATTCTGTTGTGTTCGGAGGCTTTTCCCCCGAAGCGCTGGCGGGCCGAATTCTGGACTGCGCATCCGTATGTGTGGTGACCGCCGACGAGGGCGTCAGAGGCGGCCGCATCTCCCCCATGAAGCGCAATGTGGACGAAGCCCTCTCATCGGAGCGGGACGTGAGCAGCGTTTCATCCGTAATCGTCGTACGCCGCACCGGCGCGGACATCTCCATGACACCCGGACGAGACGTCTACTACGAGGACGAAGCGCGCCTCGTGTCGGATGAGTGCTCTCCGGAAGACATGAGCGCGGAAGATCCGCTGTTCATCCTGTACACCTCAGGCTCAACAGGAAAGCCCAAAGGCGTTCTGCACACATCAGGCGGTTATCTCGTATGGGCCTCCTTGACCCATGAAGTGGTGTTCGACTACCGGCAGGGCGAAGTGTTCTGGTGTTCCGCCGATGTCGGATGGGTCACTGGTCACTCCTACATCATCTACGGACCCCTCGCCAACGGCGCGACGACCGTGATGTTTGAAGGAATCCCGACCTGGCCTGACGCTTCGCGCTTCTGGAAGACTGTCGACAAGCACAAGGTCAACATTTTCTACACCGCCCCGACAGCCATTCGCTCCCTGATGGGGGCTGGAGACGAGTTTGTAACCTCGAGCAGCCGCTCATCATTGAGACTTCTCGGATCTGTGGGAGAACCGATCAATCCCGAAGCGTGGGAGTGGTACCACCGTGTTGTAGGGGAACGGCGCTGCCCGATAGTCGATACATGGTGGCAGACCGAGACGGGCGCGACGATGATGACGCCATTACCGGGGGCACATGCGCTCAAGCCAGGGTCCGCAGCGCGCCCATTTTTTGGAGTGCGCCCCCAGCTCGTCGATGACAAGGGCCTCGTTCTCGAAGGCGCGACAACAGGAAATCTTTGCATTCTCGAGAGCTGGCCTGGCCAGGCGCGTACCCTTTATGGCGACCACAAGCGCTTCGTAGACGCTTACTTCTCCACCTATCCGGGTAAGTACTTCACGGGAGACGGCTGCCGGAGAGACGAAGACGGATACTATTGGATCACCGGTCGGGTTGACGACGTCATCAACGTCTCCGGTCACAGGCTGGGGACCGCGGAGATCGAGAGCGCCCTCGTCTCGCACCCGAGCGTTGCCGAAGCGGCGGTCGTAGGCTTCCCCCATGTCGTCAAAGGTCAGGGAATCTACGCCTATGTGTCGCTCATGGCGGGAGAAACAGCGAACGCCGACCTGAACTCCGCTCTCGTCAAGTGGGTGCGTCGCGAAATAGGCCCGATCGCCTCACCCGATCACATCCAGTTCGCCCCCGGCCTGCCCAAGACAAGATCGGGAAAAATCATGCGACGGATTCTGCGCAAAATTGCAGAAAACGAGTTTTCAAATCTGGGCGACACTTCGACCCTGGCCGACCCTTCGGTTGTCCAGGACCTGATCGACAATCGTCTCAACCGCTAAAACGCTACCACGAGCGCTTAGCAATCGACGGGACGGACGGCGCGGATATCAAGAGCGTCTCCGGCCTCCTCGATCAGATGCATGTGAGAATAGAAGTCAGACCAGTCGTCGTCTCGGGCGATAGCGCCCCAGATCCGTTCAACATCGTCATAGAGACACGAGACGGGATAAGTTCGCCTGAAATAAGGATGCGAGAGGCGCTCAGGTCGCACCGGTCGACGGACCTGCAGCCGCCTGCGTAGGTCACGGAAGGAATCGCTTTGATAAAGGCCCCCCAACGGACCGCTGAACGCCCTCTGCTCGCTCTCTCCTCCTCCGAACCAGTCGAAGAAGACCTGAGGCCAGGAGGCGCCGCAACCTCCCATCCAAGCGAACCAGTCCTGCAGAAAGTCGACATCCTCGGCCTCTGAGAGTTGCTCAACCCCCAGCAGGGCGAAAACCTGGCGGCGGAATGACGACCGATAGCGGGCCTCGAACCCTGCAAGAGCCGCCTCAAGTTCCCTTACGTCTGCGACCAGACTGAAACACCCTGCGAGCTGGGCGAGATTCCACGCAACAACGGCCGGCTGACGACCGAACCGATAGCGACCAGCCGTATCGAAATAAGCCGCTGTGAAATTGGGATCGGACACAGGCAGAAAGCGCCAGGGCCCATAGTCAAAGCTTTCACCGGTCATGACCATGTTGTCGGTATTGAGCACGCCATGAACAAAACCCGCAGCCATCCAGGCAGCGGCGAGATCCGCACTTGCCGCGACACTCGCCTCAAATAGCCTCACCGCAGGCGGACCTCCATCGCGATCCGAAACTTCCGGGAACAGATTTCGCAGGCAATAGTTCGTCAGCACGCTGATCGCATCCGCATCATTCGCGAATGCATGCTTCTGAAAACTTCCGAAGCGAATATGACTGTGGGAAAGGCGAACGAAGACACATGAGCGTGTCGGCGAGGGCTCATCCTGCCTGTGGAGCGCCTCCCCGGTCTCCACCAGGGAAAATCCCTTTGAGGTGTAGACGCCCAGGCTCTCTAGATAACTTGCAGCCAGCGCCTCCCTGACCCCGCCTTTGAGCGTCAGCCGACCATCCCCTCCGCGAGACCAAGGCGTTTTGCCTGACCCCTTGGTACCGAGATCAAGAAGTCGTCCTTCACCATCCCGTAGTTGCGCATGGAGAAACCCCCGGCCGTCCCCCAGGTCAGGATTATAGTGCCCGAACTGATGGCCATGATAGGCAAGCGCAAGAGGCGAAGGCAACGAACCGTCAAGCGGAGCGAAGCGGCCGAAATGGGCGCCCCACTCCTCAGCATTCAGACTACCGAGTCCAACACGCGACGCCCAGCGCCCATTGCGCCAGCGTACGCGGCATTCAGGAAAATCGGCCGGCGCCACGACCGCATAAAACCGTTCGTCGAGCTCAAGAGCGGCGCGCTCAGGACGATAAGCGGGATCTGTCATGAAGGTGGTCCGCCCCGGATCCGACGAGAGACTAGAAGCGCATATACCCTTCGGAGATTTTTCTGAACATATCCCCGTCTACAGGAGAATAACCTCCCGTCTCAGCATCGAAGACAAAGAGAGGATCAGAGACATTCATCGGGTCAAAGCCCTGACGGACTAGATCGACCTTCCGATATTTGAATGTGCCCGTAGTCTCCGCCTCAGGCGTAAACCTTAAAAACACAGGCCTGGCGTAGGACGGCAATCGGGCGGATACATGCGCGTACAGGTCCTTGAGATCGATCGGAGTTGACGCGGTGATCGCAGCCATTCCCGCGCGACCGTCATGGCCGGGCGTCTGCACGCCATAGACCACGACATGCTCCACGCCCGGCATTGCCGATATGACAATCTCGACTTCGCTCGTGGAGACGTTCTCCGACTTCCATCGGAAAGTATCTCCGATCCTGTCGACAAAATAGATATAACCGTCGCGATCCTTCTTCAGCAGGTCGCCGGTTCGAAACCACATATCCCCCTTCACAAAGACATCGCGAAGGATTTTCTTTCTCGTCTGCTCTTCATCGTTGTACCCGTCAAACCTCTGACGCGCTTCAGCAGAGATCGGGCCGACCGCTTCGCCAGGCTCCTCGACATTCGCCTCGATACAAAGACCATCCTCGCCCCTGACAGGCGCCTCGGCCTCGACATCAAACCTTAGAAGTCTTGACTGGATCCGACCACGAAGAAGAGGCGGAATGCGCCCGATGGCGCCCTGCCGGCCATCGAGATTAAAAAATGAGACATTGCCCTCAGTCGAACCGTAAAACTCGACGATACGTCGCACGCCGGTCCGCCTGACGAACTGCGCCCACACATCAGGTCTCAGGCCGTTTCCGAACGCCCGCACAATAAAGTGACTGCGCTCAAGGCTGGAAGGTGGCTGGTTCATCAGATACCGGCACAACTCGCCAATATAGACCATCATGGTCGCTCGCGTATCGATCGCCTCGCGCCAGAACTGGGAGGCGGAAAACTTTCGCTGAAGGATAAGGACAGCCCCGGCGAAGATGACAGAGCCCACACCGCACATACCCCCGGTGGCGTGATAAAGCGGAAGCGTCTGAAGCACCCGGTCGTTCGCGCGCACCGGGGTCGCAAACTTGAAGACTTTCATGAGGCCGTTCGCGCGAATGCCTGTGATTCGAGCCGCCTTGGGCAGGCCCGTCGTTCCCGAAGTGTAGATATAAAGGGCAGTATCGACGGAACGCACGGCGCCGCGGACACGGCGGTCGGGACGATGCGTAGGCATGGCGTCCGTGGCGCGCCCGAGGTCCTGAACCCCGCGTCTTGCCTCTCCCAGAGCCCAGGCGCCTTTCTCAAGCGAAACAGACGACCCGATAGGTGAAAAGGCGTCAATCAGCTCAGCGTTCATAACGGCCGCCTTGGCGGAGGCGATTGTCACGCAGTGGGCAAGGCCGGCGCCGGACAGGTTGGAGTTGATGAGCGCCGTTCGGACGGCGATCTTCGCCATGCCGAACCAGAAAGCGATATAGTCCGGGCGGTTATCCATGAAGAGAGCGACACAGTCGCCAGGCCTCAGACCAATCGAAAGGCCCCAGTGCGCGAACTGATTGGCTCGTCGTTCAAATTGCGCATAGGTCAGAACGGCGTCCTCGAACACGATGAAGTCTCTCGACGAGTGAAGATCGCAGCTCGTCTCAATCGCGTCGGCGATTGAAAAAAGACCTTCAGGATCAACCCCCTCTGTACCCTTTGTGATACGCAAGAACCCGTCAAGATAGGTCCAGTCGCTCCGGAGCCGCTCGATCAGGTTCATGTTTCGTCCCCACACGTCCCGACACCGGGAATTCAAGAGATAGGCGATGACCCTCGTCTGAACCAGTCCCGCCCAGGGCGATGAAACCCCAACGACGGTCTTGATTTGCCTCAACTTCAGGTCTGACCGGATTTCTAAGAGAAAATGAGCGGGTCCCGGAGAGCTCTGGGGCGTTCTTGAAGGAACCACTCCATGCGCTCGATCGTGACCGTCGCCTTGATCTGCCTCGCCTTGGGCGGCTGCGCGACCAGGACCTCGCCGGCTCCGGTCGGCGATCCCGTTGAAGGCCAGAAGGTCGCCAGCGACCTGTGCTCAAGCTGCCACTCTGTCGGCGCAAGGGGCGAAAGCCCCAATCACAAAGCGCCGCCCCTGAGAACTGTCCTCTCCGCCTATCCTGAAGACAAGCTGGTGCGAGATCTGACCGACGCCGTTCATATCTCACACCTGAAGATGCCTCAGTTTTTCTTCGGAGAAACGCATGCGGCCGACCTGGTAGCCTACCTGAAAACCATCCAGACGCAGCCTGAATAAGAGGCGAGCCCGCGAGGGGCTCGGAGGGGTCCGCTTGCGTCTTGTTTTGACCACACGCTACCTTCCGGTCGAAGATTAGGCGATGAGGATCGGAAGGGTCGTCATGAGAAAATGCCTTGCCGCGCTAGCGATGATGATGGCGACATCAGGGCCCGCTGTGTCCTGGGGCCAGACCCAGGCAGCATCCGGCGACCCGACCTCATCTTCGCCAAACGGCGCCGTGCGGCACCTCGAGGCGAAGAACGGCGATGAAATCCTGACGCTCAGATATTTTCGTATCCGAAAAGGAAGCTTTCCGCAGTTCCTGGAGGCGAGCCAGAGTGGGATTTGGCCCTTTTACGAAAAGATCGGGGCCAGAATTATCGGCATGTGGAAAGTCATTCCATCTCCCGGAGAGCCCGAAAGCGCGAAGGACTACGACGAGGTCTATCTCTCTACGCGCTACGCAAGCCTCGAACACTGGAGCGCGACGCGCAATCCTGCCGCTCTGGGCGGCGACGGACCCGACTACAGTGCGCTCCAGAAAGCCCTGGCGGTGCGTCAGTCACTGACGCTGGAAACACGCGTCACCTTCATGCGCGGAGAGACAGGCCCGCTGCCCCCTGTCTACTTCCCCCCGACAGGGGAGCGTTTCATACCCGCCCCCTGAAAGCGGAAACGGTTACCCTGCCCGAACGCGGCGCGTGAACCCTTCAACCGTGTCGCGCAGCAGAGTGGAGCTCTTTGCAACCGAACGCGCCGTATCGATCACTCTGGACGCCATCCCTGCAGCCTCAACAGCTGAATTGGTGATCCGATCAACGCTTGTGGTCACTTCGTTGGAGCCGGCGGCGATCCGCTGAACACTCTCGGAAATATGCTGCGTAGAGGCGGACTGCTCCTCGACGGCGGCCGAAATCGCTGTCGATATTGAATTCATTTCCGTGATCTTGTCACGAACACGGGTCACTGCGGAGACCGCATTTTGGGTCGTGCGCTTCATGGCGTTGATCTGATTGACGATGTCGCTGGTCGCACGAGCTGTCTGGTTGGCCAGATTCTTGACCTCCATTGCGACGACTGCGAAGCCCTTTCCCGAGTCCCCTGCGCGGGCGGCCTCGATAGTCGCGTTAAGCGCAAGGAGATTGGTCTGTTCAGCGATGTCATTGATCAGGTTGACCACATCGCCCACTTTCCCACTCACGGACTGAAGCTCCGACATCGCATCCGCCGTCCGGTCTGCTTCCACGACGGCAAGATTAGCTGCAGACGCGGACCGTGCGACCTCTGCGGTGATCTGGATCACGGATTGCGCGAGCTGTCCGGCGGCAGCGGCGACATTCTGAGTGAGCGAATTGGCCTCCTGGGTCGTCACAGCCGCCGACGTCGCCTGCTGGCGGGTCGTATCCGAACTGCGGCTCATGGTGGCGGCCGCATCCTGAAGACCGTCAGCAGTATTCGAAAGTTCGGAAATGATGCCGGCGAACTCGCGTTCCAGATCCCGTGCGGTCGCATCCATCAACTGCTTTCTGTCAGCTTCCGCCTGCGCTCGATCCCGCTCCTGAGTTTCCAGCAGATTACGGACTTCCTGGACGTACTTCTCGACTTCTTCCTTCTCGGTCATCACCGAAAGGTTCTTCTGAAGCATATTCCAGCCGAAACTGGCCCCTACAGCGCAGATGCCGATGACCGCAAAGGCCATGTAGAAGAAACCATCGACAGATTTCATGGCCGCACTGCCCTTGAAGGCTTCGTCCGGCAAGCCCGCCCAAACAGCCCACTGACCTTCCGGATCCGGCGTATCGACATCGATGACTTCGGAATAGAGAAGATTCTCATCCGGCTTTCCGAGACTCACGCTTTCGAACGATGCAGTCTGCTGACCGTCTTTGCCGGAGAAAATGGTCAGGCCGTACGCCTTGTTAAACAGCGCGTAGTTGGATTCCGGCAAAAGGTCTCGCAGCGCATTGTTAAGCACCACTGCGCTGACGGCGCCCTTGAGCACTCCGTCCCGATCATAAAACGGCACGGAGAGAACAACCCCGGTCCGATCAGCATCCTTGAGAGTGCTCGCATACTGGCTGTTATCGCAAGTGAGCACGCTTCGCCCCCCGATAATGGGAACATTAAGACCGGTCTCGGCGAGCAACCTGGGATGCTTGGCTCGGAACCATGTCATCTGCTCGGTCAGAAGCGTGTACTCTTCTCCCTCAACCGCCTCGAGTTCATCGGCAGCGGAACTTTCATCAGCTCCAGCGTCGGACGCCGAATTGACGATCAGCTGATCGAACATGAGGATTGGAACTTCCTTTTCTCCCGTAACCGGATCGATCCGATCCGGATCGAAGGAAGCCGGCGTCACGTAGATCTCGGAGACGTCCACGCTGCTGGCGAGATTGTTGTAGATCTGCTGAATAGACTCCAGCGCGTCAGCGTTAAGGTTCTCGCCATGGCGATCGATATCTCGAACGCTTGGAAGAAAGCTGATCGTCCTGAGATTTGCGTAGATATGGCCGAAGGCGGCCGAGACGTCCTTGGTCGCGGATATGGAATCGAGGCTGGACTTTTCGCGGTGATGGTTCAGGGCCGCAGCGGAATCGACCGACATCTTCCAGATATTGGCTCCCGAAAGGAGAACAACCACGGCCCCTATGACCAGGTAACCCTTGGACTTCTGGGTGAGTTTCATGATCTTTTCCTGGTTCCCCGGAACGCCGTACTCTCCAGCGTACGTCCTCCGACTTGTCCCTCGCCCTACTCCCGGTGAATTAACAGGCGGTGGATACGGGAGTTCAAATGACTAAAATACAGCCATTGCGGCGCTTTTTTAATCAACCGATGGCCGTTATTCATGTGGAGGAGCCGCTCAAGTGGGCCGCGCTCCGCTGGACAAAGGCGCTGACGGAGTGCGAATGATTCTCAAGAGCGCCGTGAGACATCGTGAAGTTCAAGAAACTTGGTACGGGCGGGAACGCCGGAACTGAGCCAGTCCTTTGACGAAGACACCAAGCGATCGCCGGTCGCACAGCCTGAAAGGGACGATATGCGCCTCCTGCGTATGCTTTCGCTGACCGCACTCATAACAACCCTCTCAATGAATCCATTGCACGGTTCCGCGCAGGAGGCGGCGCCTGCCCCCATCCCTAGAACCATTGAGGGTCGCCCGGACTTTCACGGCGTTTGGGCAAGCAGATGGCTCACTCCCGTCGAACGTTCGCCAGGCGTCGAAGCGCTGGTTGTCGACGCGCAGGCAGCTGAACGGTTAGCCGCCGAGATCCTGACGCGCGCGAGCAACCCTGCCCAGCTCGACCCGGAGCTCGCCTACCCGGACGCGTCAACCCTCGCGGTTGTGAGAGGCGAGTTCCGAACCTCTCTGGTGATTAAGCCGGACAACGGTCGTCTGCCAATGACAGCAGCCGGGAGATCTGCAATGCGCGCCTACGTCACAGGCGCTGACGGTCCCGAGCAGCGGATGACCACCGAACGTTGCCTTGGCGGCGTTGGATGGGCGCCGTTGCAGATTCGCACAGCGTCCATGCTGAGACGAATCGTACAGACTCCCAAGCATATGGTTTTACATACGGAGGCCTACAGCGACCTGCGCATAATCGGCATCGACAGCAGGCCGCTTCCCCCCGCCATGCGTCCAGCAGGAGGAGACTCGGTAGCCCATTGGGAGGGAGACGCACTGATAGTGGAAACAAGGAATCTGGATCCCGAAACCTCAACCCACGGCATCGTCACTGTCCTTAGTCCTGAAGCCGTGATCACCGAACGATTCGAGCTCGCGTCACCCAATGAACTTGTCTATCGGTATACGGTGACAGATCCGGCCTATTACACTGAGCCCTGGACGGCGGAATACTCTCTCACGCGGTCCGCAGAGGAGATCTTTGAATTCGCATGCCATGAAGGCAACTACTCGATGGTAGGAATTCTCGCAGGAGCTCGCAAAGACGCAAGGCGCAAGGGTCCCTGACACATGTAGGACGTCATGAGCTTCAGTATGAAGGAACCAGACAGTGGACGACATCGCGTTCGCTCTCGCGTCCCCCTCAGACAAAATGGATATCGTGTCCCTTCTGGAACTCGCCTACCGAAGCCCGGAAACGGCTGGAAGGTGGGATTCTGAATCTCATCTTCTCAGAGGCCCAAGAACCAGTCCCGAGGAAGTTAAAACTCACCTGGATTCGAAAGACGCCCGCTTCGTGGTCGCGAGAACACCTGAACGCATTGTTGGATGCGCTCTCATTCGACTCCAAACGGAAAATCCGAGAGACCCTCGAGCCTCATTCGGAATGTTCGCCACTCACCCCGAGACCAGAAATATCGGATTGGGACACAAAGTCCTAAAGGCGGCAGAACAATACGCCCGAAACGAATGGAGAGCTGTCGAAATGTCTCTGAGCGTCATCAGCCTTCGCACAGTCCTCATCGCCTGGTACGAACGGCGCGGATACACGCTGACCGGACGTCGCCATCCGTTTCCCTTCTCGACGACGACAGGCGAGACCCGAAACGACTTTGATCTGGTCGAGATGAGTCGCCCGCTGACGGACGCAGACTCAGTTGCATAAACGCTTCCCGGTTATAGATCTGTTCAAACCGAGGTTTCACCTGTCAGCTGAGGCTGAAAACTTTTTTGAAAGTGAATGACGATTGACCTGGATAACGGCCTAAACATGACTTCACACCGATCAGAAACTCTCTGGGTCGACAGTCGGTTTAACGGACCGGTCGCGTCAGGAAACGGGGGGTATTGCTCAGGGCTGGCCGCACGACGACTTGAAGGAGCTGTAGAAGTCACCCTGCGAGCTCCTGTTCCGCTCAACCAGGAAATGGCCTTTGTCCGCACGGACGATGGCGCACGCGTCCTCGCCGGAGATCGCCTGATCATGTCATTGACCAGAGCGCAGCTCCAACCGCCAGCCATTCGATCCCCGGGGCCAGCCGTAGCTGAACGATACTCCCGTTATGTTCGTAATGTCGAAGATCACGCCCTTCCGACCTGTTTCGTATGCGGTCCCGCCAGAGGATCGGACGACGGACTTCGCATTGCCCCGGCCCATCTTGCAGCATCGTCCGAGGACAACCCAAATCCATTTTCGCTTTGCATCGCGGCATGGTCGCCGAGAGCGGAGCTGGCCGACAACGACGGACTGACCGCAAGCGAGTTTCTATGGGCGGCGCTTGATTGCCCTGGCGCGTTTGCTCTCAACGAGGAGCCGATCCTCCTTGGGAGAATGAGCATGTTGATCCTTGATCGCCCGCCGCCCGGTAATCAACTTGTTATCGTAGCCTGGACCGCAGGAGCCGACGGTCGGAAGCACTACGCCCGAACGGCCCTTTTTAATGAGCAGAACGACCTGCTCGCGTTCTCGGAGCAAACCTGGATCAAGATCGCCCGGCACGCCCATCTCGACACCTGACTACACCTCCCGCAGGTAATCCTGAACCGGCCGCCCTTGACGGACAATCCAGCCCCCGCGATCAGTCGTAGAGGAGCAGACAAACCCAGCCGAAGGTTTCCCCATGTCCAAGGTCGTCGTCTGGCATAATCCATCCTGCGGATCTTCGACCGCTGCGGTCAAATACATCCGAGAAAAGGGACTTGAACCGGAGCTTTATCTCTACCTGCGGGAGCGGCCTGACGCTCTGAAGATCCGGGAGGTCCTCAAGAACCTCCGTCTTCAACCGTCTGAACTGCTCAGACCAAAGGAAGCAAAAGGTCAGGAACTAGGTCTGTACGGAGGTCAGGCGGGAGAGGAGGACATACTCGCAGCCATGGCCTCCCATCCCGCACTCATCCAGCGTCCGATAGTGATCACAACGAAGGGAGCCGTCCTCGCGCGCCCAAAGGGACGGATCGACGACATTTTGTGACCGTCCCCGTGCGGACGTTTGAAGGCCGCCGCAGCTCTGACGATCATCTCCCTTGCATAACATACGCTGTGGCCTATCCTGCATAGACCGAGGGGAGCGCCCGGCTGGGCGCTGAGACAGGCCAGACGCCGGCCACGGACCCTTAGAACCTGATCCGGGTCATGCCGGCGCGAGGGACGGGAAAAGGAAATGAGTTCAGCTGAGGCGTTTCATCTGCTTTCGACCGCTTTCTGCGCAAGCGGCGCAATTGCGATCTTCGCAGCTTTAATCTCTCGGCCGGAAGCTGAAGCATCAGCAGACTCAAGGACTGATTGCGAGACATCTTCAGACTCACGACAGTCGATAGCGCTGTTGGGATTATTCGCTCTTCTGGACGGCTTTCTCCTGCAGTTCATCGCCACACTTGAAACCTACAGACCCTGAATTCGGATACTCCTCACATGACAACGCCACCAAATTCCGGCCCCGCCGAGTCCCTCCGCGTGACGACGGGTCCGTTGCCGGCGAGCGCCAAACGATATGCGGCGATCAGGATCAGTAGCGGACCTTATTCGGAAGACATCAGGGCCCCTTACAGGGAAATCTCGCTTCATCCGTCCTCCGGCGAGCCCCCAGTGCGAGTGTATGACACCTCGGGGCCTTACACCGATCCCGACACGCAGATCGATGTCCATGCGGGACTGGCTCCGATCAGATCGTCCTGGCTGACCGCACGAGGCGATACGATCTCCTACGAGGGACGTGCAATCCGTCCGGAGGACAACGGCCGCGCGCCGGACAAACGCCTCGTTCCAGAGTTTCCGATGAGACGCCCCCCCCTTCAGGGTAAATCCGGCCGCCCGGTCACTCAACTTGAATACGCGCGCGCCGGGATCATCACCTCGGAAATGGCGTATGTCGCCGCACGCGAAAACCTCGGCCGGGAGCAACGCCTCTCAGAGGCCGCTGAACGACTGGCGGACGGAGAAGCCTTCGGCGCAGCGATACCGGAAATCATCACCCCGGAATTCGTACGCTCAGAGATCGCACTCGGTAGGGCGATCATTCCCGCCAACATCAATCACCCCGAGCTCGAGCCGATGATCATTGGCCGAAACTTCCTGGTGAAGATCAACGCCAACATCGGCAACTCTGCAGTCACATCATCCGTCGAAGAAGAAATAGAGAAGATGGTCTGGGCTATCCGCTGGGGAGCGGACACAGTGATGGACCTGTCAACGGGACGCAACATTCACAACATTCGTGACTGGATCATTCGTAATGCGCCGGTCCCGATAGGCACAGTTCCCATCTACCAGGCGTTGGAAAAAGTTGGCGGCGATCCTGATCGTCTGGACTGGGAAGTCTATCGCGACACTTTGATAGAGCAGTGTGAACAAGGGGTGGATTACTTCACCATCCATGCCGGAGTGCGGCTCTCCTACATTCACCTCACGGCGCGACGGGTCACCGGCATCGTTTCACGCGGCGGCTCGATCATGGCCCGGTGGATGCTCTCAAAACACAGAGAATCCTTTTTGTATGAACGTTTTGACGAAATCTGCGACATCATGCGTAGGTACGACGTATCATTCTCACTAGGAGACGGCCTG
>JAGWYJ010000017.1 GCA_018969425.1 Alphaproteobacteria bacterium
TGACCGGGCGAGTCATGGGTACCTTTCGCGGCGCTGTCGCCGTCTGAATGCGATAATTCTCTGATAAGCGGTTTAGACCGAGCCCGGCATGTCCGTCGAGAGGGGGCGGGGTCTGCGTTCAGGAAGCGCTTCCGACCGGCCTTCCCGGAGCCGACGACGTCAAGATCAACCCGGTCGTCAGTCACATGTCATCGGGTGGGGCCGTTCGCAGGCTCATAGCGGTCTGTCGTGGGGGATCTGTCTTCAGGGCTCCTGAGGGGCTGTCCGCTCCCGGGTTGACATCCCTCCTGATCGCGTCTGCCACCTCCTCCCCTCCCGGCACAGCCCTCGAGGTCGCCTGCCGGGCGAAGCGGCGTCCGGCTATCGCAGGCGAAGTCGTGTCTGAGCCCCTCAATCCGGCGCCGGACATCGGCGGGCGCTCGCTGGAACCTTATGCGGTTCGAACTCTTCATGGATCGAAGGGGCCGGAGGGGTATGGGCGATGACCGGCGTCTCTCGCGAACGGGCTCGGTGCTGAGGGATGGGAAGGCGAGGCGGTTCAACAAAGACGCTGAGATCACAGGCGTTTTGCGAGCGCAGCTATTCGCTTGGACAGGCGTCCGTTTCTCGTTTGGCCTGATTCGTCACGCGGTTGGCTGAGGCTGAAGAACGGCGAGCCTGCGCTCTGTACGGAGGCGGCTTAAATCAGATGATCGACAGCATTTCACGCGGGTGTGATGGCGCAGTCCTTGAAAAGTCGGCGACTTTCGCGGCCGACCTCCCCCGGACGTAGGATGGGAGGGGTTGTCAATCTCCGTAACGTCAGTCTAGCCTCGAAGCATCCGATCCCGCGTCGGAGCAACAAAGACGCCGTCGACAGAGACAGGCGCACAGGGGAGAGAGACATGTCAAACAATGCGCTTTCGGGCGTATCTGCGATCGCGTTCATGATCGGCGTGGCCGGGTTATCGGTTGCGAACGCTCAGCAGGCGCCTGCGCCGGCCCCGGATCAGATTCCCGCCGCGGCGAAGCCCGCGGACGACAAAGAGGTGGAGCGCGTCGTAGTTACCGGCTCGAACATCGCCGGAGCGACTGAATCCGCCGCTTTGCCGGTTGAGGTCTATACGGCTGAAGAGTCCCTCAAGCAGGGCAATCAGACCGCGCTCGAATTCATCAAGACGCTGAGCGTTGTCGGTTCGACGGTGGGTGAGACCAACCAGTTCCAGGCCGGATATGGCGGGATCGGGTCGTCCTCGCTCAACCTCCGGGGCCTAGGAGGCGGCCGCACGCTCACCATCTTCAACGGGCGTCGCTTCTCCGAAAACACCAACATGATCCCGCAGATGGCGCTCTCTCGCACCGAAATCCTGAAGGATGGCGGCGCGGTGATCTACGGCGCCGACGCTACGGGAGGCGTGGTCAACTTCATCACCCGCGACAGTTTCGACGGTCTGATCGTGGATGGCGAGTTCAAGGCGGTGGACGGGTCGGACGGCGATTACAATGCCGGTCTGCTCTGGGGCAAGCAGTTCGACCAGTCCAACCTCATGTTCTCAGCCGAATTCTCGCACAGAAGCGAACTTCCGATTACGGCGCGCGACTGGGCGATTCATTCCTATGCGGAGAACCCCACGCCCTGGGCGCCCTATCATAACTATTCGGCCTATGTGCTTCGCTCGGCGACCGGATCGGCCCTCGGAATTGTCAACGACTTCACCCAGTCCGAATGCGAAGGCTCGAGCGGCCCTGTTTCCGGTTATTATCAGCCGAATTTCGGCGGCGCCGGCATCAATGCGTGCTGGTGGAACTATGCGGTCCACACCTACAATCTGGTTGAAGATAATGACCAGGTCCGCCTTTACGGCCAGTTCGTCAGCGATCTCGATGAGAGCACGCGGTTTACGGCGACGCTCGCCTACGGCAAGTCTGACGCCAATTCGATCGGTACGGTTGCGTCCTATCAGGCGAACGTGGGCCCCGCTCCCTCGTCCGGAACCGCGTTCCAGTATCGGGTGCCGAGAACGAACCCCTACTTCGCTTCATTCCTGACCCAGAACGCGTCTCAGGTGAACCCGGCGGCTCTGCCGGCGATCGCCTACGCGGAACAGTTCCTGTCGATCTTCTTCGGTCCGAGCGGCGCGCCCAACTGGGCGCGAGGGGAAGGCACCACGCCGACCACTCAGCTTGAGAACTGGAACGCGGCGGCCATACTCGAGGGAGAGTTCGGCGACGGCTTTGGCGGCTGGCTCGATACCTGGAAGACCTCGCTGACCTACAACGTCGCCACGACTGATTCGACATTGCCGGACATCGTCGCCTACAAGGTTCAGGAGGCCTTGAACGGCTTTGGGGGGCCCAACTGCAACGCTCCGGATCTGGTGCCTGACCGGTTCGACACTGCGGGTCTCGACGCCAACGGCAACGGGGTCGTCTCCAACGACGAGTTCTACGCCGTGGTCGGCACTCAGAACGCCGCCGCCGCAGGCAAGAACGGGTGTCTTTACCTGAACCCGTTCTCCTCGAGCTATGCGAAAAATGGAACGTTCGGGCAGGCGAACCCCCGCTACATCGCCGGCAATGAGGTTCCGGCCGAACTCGCCAGCTGGCTCTTTGACGAGCGTCAGGCGGAAGATCAGACGAACAATCTGACCTTTGACGCGCTTGTCACAGGGGAGGCTCCTGTCACTCTGCCCGGCGGACAGATCGCCTGGGCCGCCGGCGCCCAGTGGCGTCAGTCGGAGTTCCGGGAAACCAGTTCCAGCCGTTATCTCGATCCGAGCGATTTCCCCTGCCAGTGGCCGGGCCAGAGACCGGGTCAGGTGGGCTGCCCGCCGACGGGAGAGTCGCCTTACTTCTTCTTCGGGTCGGACGATCAGTCGAAGTCGGATAACCAGCAGTACTCCTACTTCGGAGAAATGCAGATCCCGGTTCTCGACAACCTGGGCTTCCAGCTCGCCGTTCGTCGCGAAGAATTCCCCCGCGCAGGTCTGGGCGCGACCGTCTACAAGATCGCCGGCAAGTACGATCCCTTCGACTGGCTCGCTATCCGCGGCTCGTTCGGCACCAACTACTCCACGCCGCCGGCGAACATCGTTCCCGGAAACATCTCCACGGGTCTTTCGCTTATCGCGCGGGCGGGCAACTCCTATCTCCGCGTCGAGACCGAAACCCTCGCCGGCATCAAGCCGGAGACCGCGGAAGTCTACAACCTCGGCGCCATCTTCACCTTCGATGAGGGCATGCCGCTTGACGGTCGTTTCCGTCTCAGCCTTGATTACTTCAACTTCAAGATCATCGATGAGATCAAGACGGTCAGCCACAACGCCATCGTGAACTCGGTGGTCGCCTCGTCCACCGCGTTCGTGAACTGCGCTGCGCCTCTGATCCCGCGCATCAGCTTCAAGACCGGAGTGGGCGCCGCGGGTTGTACACAGGGCGTCACCAAAGGGACAGACATCAGCGGCGTACGCAGCGTGTTCGGAAACGGACCCGGCGCGCAAACGTCCGGTGTCGATATCGACGCGACCTACAGCTTCGATGCGCTTGGCGGTGAGATTGCGACAAGCCTGACGGCGACCAATGTGCTCACGTACGACATCGCCGCCTTCAGCCTGAACGGTACCCAGATCTCGCCGGATGTCGACGGTTTGGGCTTTGCAAACTACTCGCGTGACGGAGACCTCGTGTCCGAGTGGCGCGGCAACGCCAGCGTCAACTACAGCAACGGACCCCACAACCTGCGGTATGTCCTGCGTTACATTCAGGGCGTCGAGGACGATCGTCAGGCTCTCACCAGCCCCTATCGTCAGATCGACGATTTCATCACCTCGAACCTCTATTACCAGTATACGCTGCCGTGGGATGAAGATTTCACCCTCAGCTTCTCCATCGACAACCTGACGGACGAAGCGCCGCCCTTCACCCAGCAGCAGTACAGCTACGATCCGTTCATCGGAAACGCCCTCGGGCGAACCTACGAGATCGGAGTCCGCAAATCCTTCTGAGATCTGCGAATCCCCTTATGGAACCCCGGGCTCATCGAGCCCGGGGTTTTTTTTGTTGCAGATCCCGGTTCTACGCTGCCCTATGGCGGAAGCGGCCGGATCGGTTGCGGCGGCCAGACGGAGAGCGATGATGGGCGGTATCGAGGTGGCGGATCCTGGCGAGGTGGGTCTCAGTGCGGAGAGGCTTGAGAGAATTCCCGCTTTTTTTGAGCCGTATCTCTCCAAGGGACGTCTGCCCTGTGTGGCGGCGCTTGTCGCGAGGGGCGGTGCGGTGGCGCATCTCTCCTTCCAGGGCGCAACGGAGATGGGAGGTGAGCGGGCGATCGACGAACAGACGATTTATCGCATCTATTCGATGACGAAACCGGTGACGTCGACGGCGGCGATGATGCTGTTCGAGGAGGGACTTCTCCGTCTTGATCATGAGGTTCACCGATACATTCCCGAGTTTCGGGACGTTATGGTCTGGGATGGAGGAAGCCCTGATGCGCCCAAGCTTCGCCGACCGGACCGGGCGATGACGGTCCGCGATCTTTTCCTGCATACGTCAGGTCTGACCTACGCCTTCCTCCAGCAGCATCCTGTGGATGCGCTCTACCGTCAGCGCGGTCTCGAATACGGCGGCTGGAAGGGGGATCTCAAGTCCTTCTGCGAAGGGCTGGCGAGCGCGCCGCTCGTCTTCTCGCCGGGAGAGGCCTGGAACTACTCCAATGCGACGGATGTGCTTGGGAGGGTGGTCGAGGTCGCTTCAGGCATGACGCTTGAGGCGTTTTTCCGAGACCGCATCTTCATGCCTCTCGGGATGACGGATACCGGGTTTCACATCCCCGATGAACGGATTGATCGACTGATGGCGTGCTATTGGCGCAATCCGGAGACGGGGAAGATCATCCAGAGCGACCCTGGCGGTCGGGCCAGCGCGTATGCCCGGCCCCCCAACGTCCTCTCCGGCGGTGGCGGTCTTGTCTCGACGATCGGCGATTACTTCAAATTCTGTCTGATGCTGATCCAGGGCGGCGAGCTTAACGGGGTTCGCCTCCTGTCGCCGAAGACGGTCGAGTTCATGACCCGCAACCATCTTCCAGGGAACCGGACTATCGCTCAGATGGGCGATAAGACGTTTTCGGAGACCCGCATGGACGGATCGGGTTTTGGACTGGGATGGGCGGTCACTACGGATGTGACGGCTACAACCCAGCCGGGTTCGGAAGGCACCTATTCGTGGGGCGGAATGGCTTCGACCTTCTTCTGGATCGATCCGGCGGAGGATCTGATCGCCATTCAGATGACCCAGCTCATGCCCTCGGCCTCCTATCCGATCCGACCTCAGCTGCAGCAACTGGTTTATGCGGCGATAGTCGACTGAAGGACGAAGGGGCGACGTCGATCTCGCGCCGGGTCCTGAAGCGCAGCTGTGGGACTTTCAACAAAAAGGCCGCCCGTGAGCTCACGGGCGGCCTTATCGCATAACGGTCTGTTCTGGGCTCAGGCCGCTTCCGGCTTTGTCGGCTTTGGCAGCGCCTGGGCGCCCATATGCCAGAGGATAGACAGCGGATAGGTGATGGCCACGCAGGCGATCATCGCCCAGCGAAGCGCGTCGCGTCCCACGCCAATGTTCTCGATATGCGGGAACATGGTGCGGAACGAGTAGGCCAGCTGGCCGTGAAGGCCGGCTTCACGGGCCATGTCGCCGGTCTGGAAACCGCTGGCGTAGGCCGCCGTGAGATCCGTGGAGTTCAGAGTCTTGGCCGTCACCATCCCCGCCTCCTTAAGGGCTGCGTAGAGGTTCTCCGTGCGGGCGCAGGATCGGGCCGCCTGAACAGCCTGGTCCGCCATGTTGCAGGCCGCGGCGTCATTGAAGAAGTCGCTCGCCATACCCACCATCAGCGGCCCCAGTCCGAGGCCGATCATATTCAGGATGAGGAAAAGAACGGCCGAAGACATCGCCCGCATCCCCGGCGGGACAAGGGAGTGAGTCACTGCAAGAGAGGGGCCGAGATAGGCAGCCGCCAGCGTCAGACCAATCCCGTAGCAGGTCAGGGCGATATAGGGGTCGTGAGAGAGAAGTCCGAGGATGAAAATCGGGCCTCCGATGAACTTGCCCCACATCGGAATCCAGAGCTGCCAGCGCTTATCGCGCTTGCCCAGCCAGTCGGCGAATATCCCGCCGCCTATGGTCCCGATTGCTCCGGCGATCCCGGCGACCATGCCGTAGGTGAATCCGATTTCGGTCCGGCTCATGCCGTGGGAGCGCTCCATGAAGGGCACCATCCAGTCGCCGACCCCATAGGTCACAAACGTTCCGACGCCTGTGGCGATCGAATAGAATCTGAACGACTTCAGGCTCCAGAGGTGTCGGAACGACTCCATGAAGGTGATCTTCTCGGTTGACGGCTTGAGGCCCGAGAGGCCGCGTATCGGCTCCTTCATCGTCATCTGCATCAGGATGGCGAGCGCTATCCCGGGAATGCCGACGACCATGAATGCGGTTCGCCAGTCGAAGGCCTCGGAGAGCCAGCCGCCGCCGACATTGCCGAGGAGCGTTCCGAGATAGAGGCCGGATGAATAGATGGCGAGCGCTCGTGCGCGCTTCTCCGGCTCGTAGAGATCCGACACGATCGCATGAGCAGGCGGGCTGCCTCCGGCCTCCCCGACCCCGACCCCCATGCGGGCGAGCGCCAGCTGGAAGTAGCTGGTGACAAGACCCGAGATCGCGGTGAAGGCGCTCCAGATGGTGAGGGAGACGACGATCACTCCCTTACGATTGGTGCTGTCCGCGATTCGCGCGACCGGGATTCCGAAGCCCGTATAGACCAGGGCGAACAGGAATCCGGTCAGCAGACCGAGCTGCCCGTCATTGAGATTGAACTCCTCCTTGATCGGGGTCTGAAGGATGGTGAGGATGCGTCGGTCAATGAAGTTGAACGCATAGACGAGCATGAGGATGACAAGGGCATAGGTTCTATGCTTTCGGGCCTCCTCCATTGTCGTGATGTTGCCAGGTGAAAACACCCCCATGAGCCGCGTCCTCCACTCGTCTTTGTTATCGTTTTTGATCGTTTCTGGTAGTCCGGCCCCAGCTTTCCTAAAAGATCGGCGTTCTGTCCACGAGAAAGCGTGTCCCTAGGGAAATAGCGCGGATCACAACGTTGACAGCCTCCAGTGGGTCCCCTTCCTGTTGAGCTGATCATCCCGGCCAGATCGGGTTGGAGGGACGGGCCTGACGATTGCGGTGAAGCGCGCTCGAACGGGACGGTGACTATCCGCCGAGTCGGACATGCGGACGGAGAGCCTCTGCAGAGCCTTGCGAGGTTCCCGGAAAGGGGTCTTCAAACGTCGCCGCGGCCCTGGGATTGCCAAATTGCAGACCTGTCCGGATCTGGCGAGCGCCGTCTGGAGCTCCTGCAACGCCTGCTGCGCCTCGGGAGTGTAAGTCTTTTCGGGGGTTTCGAGGCACGGATGTCCGGAAAGATGGTGGGCGATGCAGGGATTGAACCTGCGACCCCCTCGGTGTGAACGAGGTGCTCTCCCGCTGAGCTAATCGCCCGGGATGACTGAATTCCAGCGTCGCCGGCTTCGTCACGGAGCGCGTGACTTAGGGGAGCCTGTATAGGTCCGTCAAGGCTGAGCGCTGGCCTGAACGCCAAGGATCACCATAATTGATCCTTAAAATGCCTCATTTGCTTCATGTCTCGCCCCAACTGACCCCGCAGATTGCGGGTGTGTCGGGAAGCGGAGAAAAGCCCGCCGATGCGTGTGAGGGACGTGTGTAGAGGCGGTCAGTTCCTGCAAGGTGGACCGTCATAGTCTTGGAGCGAGGGTATGAGCGGCGATTTCTGCGATACGGACGGCGCCCGCAGACTGAAGGCCAGGATCGAAGAGTACTGGTCTGAGCGCGGTTTCGACGTGAACATCAATCTGGTTGAGGCGGGATTCGTGCCGGCCATGAGATCGGCTCGCACGGATGTCAGAAGCAACATGATCAACGGTCTTCCTCCCCGCCGGAAGGTCGAACGTCCCGCGCAGATCGGGCGAGCTTCAAGTTATCTGCGCGGGGTTGGCTGAGGACTGAAACTGAGGCCGCAGCTGTCCGACGGGTCGGAAATCATGGTCCCATCCGACTCTTTGGGAGCTGATGCGCTCCGGACCGGGCTTGTCCCGGTCCGGTCAGCGCCTGAGCCAGGGTCTTATAAGCGAGGGCAGTTCGCTGTAGTGCGACATCACCGCGTCGGCTCCGAGCTGTTCGGCCGGGATGTCCGTATAACCGAAATTCACAAGAATGACGGGCGCGCCTGCGTTGCGGGCGGCCCCGACGTCGGAGATCGAATCACCCACCATGAGGCTCCGAGCGGGATCGCCCCCAATCGCGTGAATCGCCGCCAGAAAGTGACCCGCGTCGGGCTTCGGCTTCGGGACGCTGTCGGCCCCGATAACGGCTTGGAAATGCTCTGACAGGCCAACCGCCTCAAGCAACCGGTTCGAGAGACCTGTACGTTTGTTGGTGCAGACGCACAGCCGCGCTCCTGAGGCCGCCAGCGCCTGAAGCGTCTCCTCCACTCCATCGAACACCTGACTGAAACGTGCGATGTCCGAGGCGTAGACGTCGACAAAGGTTTCGGTGAGCGTGTCGAGGCGGCTGTCCTCGTAGGTCCTTCCGTGGGATGAGGCCGCGCGGCGAATCAGGGCGCGCGCCCCATGGCCGACGAACGCCCTTACATTGACAAGGGTCGTTTCGGGCAGCCCCTCTTCGATGAGAACATGGTTGAGAGCGCGATGAAGATCCGGAGCTGTGTCGACGAGAGTTCCGTCGAGATCGAATGCGATGGCGGCGCCGGCGAGGTCGGTCATGCGGTGGGATCACTCCGTATTGCGGGCGAGGGTTATCTACCCTTAGTTTGCCGCCCTGTTCAGGACGGGATGAAGGCATGGCCGATCGTTACGCAGTGATACTGGCCGCGGGCAAGGGCACCCGCATGAAATCGCCGCGCGCCAAGGTGCTTCATGAGGTTGGCGGGCGCACGATGCTGGCGTGGTCAGTCGCCCTTTCCCAGGCGCTCGGATGCCGGCGCACGGTGGTGGTCGCCGGGCCGGACGCATCCGACGTGCAGGCGGCCGCCGGCCGGCTCGTCGGCGTTGAGAATGTGTGCATTCAGCACGAGCAAAAGGGCACCGCCGATGCGGTTCGC
This sequence comes from Alphaproteobacteria bacterium, assembly GCA_018969425.1. Classification (GTDB taxonomy): domain Bacteria; phylum Pseudomonadota; class Alphaproteobacteria; order Caulobacterales; family Hyphomonadaceae; genus UBA7672. The sequence goes on from JAGWYJ010000017.1 coordinate 9,170, forward strand.
GCCGCCGAGCCTCTCCTGGGCGATATCGATGGGGATCTCATCGTCCTTTACGCGGATACGCCTCTTATTCCGGTTGAGGCTGGCCGCAGCGCTTTTGAGGAGGTCGCCTCAGGCGCCGCCGTTTGCGTCCTGGGCTTCCGGGCGGAGGATCCCGGCCGTTACGGACGTCTGATTCTTGGGGAAGCCGGGGAGCTGGAGGCGATCGTGGAGGCTAATGACGCCTCTCCGGAAGCTCTGAAGATCGACTTCTGCAATTCAGGCGTCATGGCCGGGCCGGCGAGGCTGATGTTCGATCTTTTGCGTGAGGTTCGAAACGACAACGCCAAGGGCGAGTATTATCTGACCGATATTGTGGCTCTCGCCCGCGCACGAGGCCTTCGGGCCTCTGCGGCCCGTTGTCGGGAAAGCGATGTGCTTGGGGTCAACTCCCAGGCTGAGCTGGCCAGGGCGGAGGCGGTTTTCCAGATGGGAATGCGCGAACGCGCCATGACTGAAGGCGCGACGCTTCGGGCGCCGGAAACTGTCTGGTTCAGTTTCGATACCCGGCTCGCATCCGGGGTGACGGTCGAACCGAACGTCGTCTTCGGGCCTGGGGTCAGGGTGGGAGAGGGGGCGCTCATCCGGTCCTTTTCCCATATTGAGGGCGCCCATGTCGGCGCCGGGGCTCAGGTTGGTCCTTTCGCACGTTTGCGTCCCGGAGCCGACATCGGAGCGGATGCTCATGTCGGAAACTTCGTGGAGGTGAAGAATGTCCGGCTGGGAGAGGGCGCGAAAGCCAATCACCTCGCCTATCTGGGAGACGGCGAGGTGGGCGCCGGGGCGAATATCGGCGCCGGGGTCATTTTCTGTAACTATGACGGCTATTTCAAATACCGGACGATCGTCGGAGCCGGGGCGTTCGTCGGGTCTAACGCCTCGCTGGTTGCGCCCGTCACGATCGCGCCCGGGGCGTATGTGGGCTCCGGCTCCGTCATCACCCATGACGTCTCCGCCGACGCATTGGCGGTGGGCCGCGGACGACAGGCGGAAAAGGCGGGCTGGGCGGCCTCGTTCCGGTCCGGTCAGTCCGCTCTCCGGGCATCGGGCCGGAAGCCGGACGGAGCTCTGTGACGCCTCTAAGACCGCTTGAGGCCTCCTGAGGCGTCCTCATAGGATCAGCGCGTTCGCGCGGCTTCGGCCGCGCGCTTCTCCTGAAGTCGCGCGCCCGCAAGAATGCCCGGCATAGCGTAGTTGCCTTCATGGCATGCGTATTCATAAACCTGCTTCGGGGAGGCGTAGAAGCTGAGCTCAGCGGTCCAGGGCTGGCGGTAGAGAGACGGGTCTTCGACCGTGAAGGCGTAAAAGATCTCCTTCTCTGAGACCCGTGTGAACCTCTCCGTTATCCGTCCGACTTCGCTGATCGTCACTGAACTTGCCTCTGACTGTTCCGGGCGGATGTTCTTCGTTTCGACGACTAACGTCTCTCCCTCATACCAGCCTACGGAATCTCCCAGCCATGGCTTGATGGCGGATGGGCGGTGATGCTCGCGGGCCTCTTTCGCTGTCCCGAAAGTGGGTATGATGCGGGCGTCATGGACCATTTCGACAAGGATCATGACATGATCGCCGGTCTGAACGATCTGATGGGTATTGTTGTAGAGCGTGCTCAGCATGCCGGGTCCGCCGGTGTTTCCAAAGCCGATCAGGCATCGCTCGGCGAGGTTGGTCGCCTCGGGACCTTCATTGCCTCCAATGCCGGTCGCATAACGCACGGCGCCTTTCCTGCGCTTGGATTCAATGGCCGCCGCATCGAGAAACGGGATCTGTCCGTTTGGCGGATCGACGATGTATGAGGAGCGATACTCGCCCTTCACCACCGCCAGCCTGTCTCCGGGCGCCACCCAGAAATTGTCATAGGCCTTGATGCCGAAGTCCTGCCCGCCGGCTGTCGGAGCCCCTTCTTCAGGGGCCGTAAATGCAGGCGTTTCGGCGCCTTCGGGTGCGAAGCCTGCAACGGTCGTTCGGGCGACGACGGCTTCGGCTTCGCTGCGGGACAGGACGAGGCGATCGACGCCCGGAGGGCGGGTCAGGGTGGTCAGAGACGCGTTGGTCCAGACCCCATTCAGGTCGGGTCTGCTTCCTGTCTGAGCGCTGGCCGGAGAGGCCATGGCCAGAACGCCAGCGACGCAGGCGGTGAGAGCGGCTGTCCGATGTGAAGTTCTCATGTTGTCCTCCCCGCCCCGTTTCTATGGTCGGATCGATCTCCGGCCGGCGGGGTCCTGCTCGCACTCTAGGGGTAATTCCCCTCAAATCCATCCCAATCGGTCGTGTCGACAGTTTCTGAACGGGGCCGGTGCGGTCAGGTCGTATCAATGGGAGGCGTCTGCGCTTGACCCGACGGACCGGCTCAGGTCTGATGGCTTTCGCCGTCGTGGGGAGCAGCTGGGTCATGAAACTGAACATAACGGTGGATTGCACGCCCGAGGAGGCTCGTCAGTTCCTGGGTTTGCCTGACATGGGGCCGATCAACGATACGTTGACCGCGGCCATCCGTGAGCGAATTGAGCAGAATATCGAGCTTGTCAGCCCGGACTTCTATCTTCGTCAGTGGCATTCCATGGGCGGTCAGGCGAGCGATCAGTTCATGCAGATGATGGCGGCCGGCGCGCGAGCTGCGGCAGGCGGACCGTCCTCACCCACGTCGAAAAAGTAAGGCCGCCGTCTCTTGATCCTGATCAGGATAGGCTGACTGCGACTGACGATAGCTTCCCTCCTGGCGTTTTGCGATCCGGGAGGACAGTATGCGTTTGACGGTCTTGTTCGCAGCGTTGGCGTGTGCGGTTTCGGCGACCGCGTGCGAACCCAGGCCGCTCGATAAGCCTATCGCCCGAAGCGAGACGCTTGCCGACCCGTCCGCGGGGCTGGGGTCTCCGGACGACCAGCCGCTTCCGCTCGCCGTCAGCCTCAATGAGACGATGGTGGCGCTCGTTGATTTTGCGGCGGATGGCGTCTGGAGACCTGCAGCCTCCGAGACGCCTCTCACGGACACGCAGTGGGCGCTTGTCGATCAGAACGCGGTCAATCTCATTTCCGCCGCCAGCCTGATCACAATGAAGGGTCAGGGTGTCAATGACGAGGCCTGGGTCGTTAATCCCGACTGGCGGCGCTGGTCACTTGAGATGCGCACCACAGCCGCTCAGGTTCGCGCGGCGGTTGCGGCGCGGGATCAGGAGCGTCTGCGCCTCGCGGGGGATCGTCTCGTCGAGATCTGTCAGACCTGCCACCAGGCCTTCAAGCCAGGCCTGCCATCCATGGGAGTCACACGCTTTCCCGTCTACCCGAAGCCTTCAACCACCTGAGATGGTCGGGGCTTTTCGTTCCTGCAGCTTTATGGTCTGAGGAGGCGAGATCGCGAATCCTCCGCGGTCGCAGCCTGCGGATCCGCCCATGTCCGACATCGCCAAGCGTAACGCCGCCATCGCCGCCCTCGAGCATGTGAGGCCGGGAATGATCCTGGGTCTTGGTACGGGTTCGACCGCCGCTATCTTCGTGCGGCTTCTGGCGGAGCGTGTGGGGGCCGGACTGGATGTCAGGGGCGTGCCGACCTCCGAGGCGACCCACCGTCTGGCGCAGGAGCTTGGTGTCGTCTGCCTCGGTCCGGACGAAGCGTTCCGGATAGACCTCACCGTCGACGGCGCTGACGAGTTCGATCCTGAGCTTCGTCTGGTCAAGGGAGGCGGGGCGGCCCTGCTTCGGGAGAAGATTATCGCCGAAGCTTCCGATCGGATGATCGTCATTACAGACGCCGGAAAGGAAGTGGAGCGTCTGGGACGATTTGCGCTTCCCATCGAGATCAATCCTTTCGGCGCCGAGCTGACCCGTCGACGCATTCACGCCCTGATCGGCTCGGTGGGGCTTGCCGAGGCGCAGAGCGCCTGGCGGCTGACAGGACAGGGCGAGCGGCTGATCACGGACGGGGGGCATTACATCCTCGATCTGTCGTGCGGGGTCATTCCCGACCCGGATGGGCTGGCTGTTGTGCTGGATCGCGTTCCAGGCGTCGTTGAACACGGGCTTTTTATCGACCTCGCCGATCTTGTCATCCTCGGAGAGATCGCCGGCGTCCGCACGGTCGCTCGGGTCTGAGCCCGTTCACGCTCCCGGCATCGTCCCTCTGACGGCGCCCTTCGGGCTTGCCCGGCCGCGCCGGGATGATAGCTTCCGGGGGTCAGAAGCCTGATCGCCAGGCTTCGGTCTTCAAGGGGTTATTCAGACATGCGCATGTGGATGGGTCTAACGGCTTCGGGCGCCTTGCTGGCTGCGCTTGCCGGGGCGGCGCTTGCCGCGCCTCCGGGCGTGACCACGAAGGACGGCGCCTTCATCGCTCCCGATGGAAAGCCGCTCTATACGTTCGCTCGCGACGTCGAGCCTGGCAAATCGGCCTGCAATGGCGGATGCGCCACCGCCTGGCCGCCGCTGGCCGCCGCCGCCGACGCCAAGGCTGACGGCGACTGGACCGTGGTGACGCGCGACGACGGGTCCACGATGTGGGCTTACAAGGGCAAGCCTCTCTACACGTTCGTGCGCGACACAGCCGGGCAGCCGGCGACCGGGGTGAGCGCCAACTGGCCCCTCGCGACGCAGTAACTGTCTGCGACCGGCTGACGTCGGTCGATACAGTCGATAAGACAGATCGGGCGGGCGCCTTGCGGCGTCCGCCCGTCATCTTTATCCGGACGTCTCACGCTTACGAGGCGCGGACTTTCGGGAGGCGGCATGACGTTCGATTTCGATCTGTTCACCATAGGCGCCGGTTCAGGAGGCGTCAGAGCCTCACGTCTTGCCGCGTCGACTGGCGCACGTGTCGCAGTCGCTGAGGAGAGCCGGGCCGGCGGAACCTGCGTGGTGCGCGGATGCATCCCCAAGAAGTATATGGTCTACGCCAGCGAATTCGGGCGTTCGATCGACCATCTTGGGGCCTATGGCTGGAGGGTTGGACCAGCCCATTATGATCATCGTTCGTTCCTTGCGGCGATGCATCAGGAGATCGACCGTCTATCGGGCATTTACGCGCGCAATCTCCGTCAGTCGGGCGCCGAGCTGTTCGAGGAGAGGGCGGTTCTTGAGGGGCCCAACCAGATCAGGCTCGTGAAGTCGGGACGCACCTTTTCGGCTCGTCGTATCCTGATCGCCGCCGGAGGACGGCCGTCCTGGCCTGACGGCGTGGGCGGACGCGAGCATGTCCTGACCTCTGACGACATGTTTCATCTTCATCCGCTGCCTGAGCGATTAGTGATCTTCGGCGGCGGCTATATCGGCGTCGAATTCGCCGGGATCATGAGCGGGTTCGGGGTCGAGACCACTCTGGTGTGCCGCAGCGAGCGCGTGCTCAGGGGATTTGACGAGGATGTGCGGGCCCATGTTCACGATGAACTCGCGCGAAAGGGCGTTCGCGTGCTGACCGGGGTTTTCGCTGATCGCATCGAGCGTCGCGACGATGAGCGGCTGGCCCATCTGACCGACGGTCGCGTTCTTGTCTGCGATCAGGTGCTGATGGCGGCCGGGCGGGAGCCCTACACTCAGGGCCTTGGTCTTGAGACTGCGGGTATTGTTCTCGACCGGCACGGTGCAGTTGTTGTGGATGCTTATTCCCGCACCAATGTCGAGAGCGTGTTCGCGGTCGGCGACGTCACAAACCGGGTCAATCTGACCCCGGTCGCCATCCGCGAAGGACAGGCTTTCGCGTGGAGCGAGTTCATGAACCGTCCGACGGTCTTCGATCATGAGGACATCCCTCACGCCGTGTTCGCTCAGCCGCCGGTCGGGGTCGTGGGATTGTCGGAGGAAGAGGCCCGCAGGCTTCACGGCGAGGTCGATATCTACAAGACCCGCTTTCGTCCCATGAAGGATATGCTGACGGGCGATGAAGAGCGCGTTCTCATGAAGATCGTCGTGCGCCAGCATGACGATCGCGTACTCGGGGTTCACATTGTCGGCCCGGACGCGCCGGAGATCATTCAGGCTGTGGCGATTGCAGTCAAAATGGGAGCAAGTAAGGCCGATTTCGACAGGACCTGCGCCCTGCATCCCTCGATCGCCGAGGAGCTTGTGACGATGAAGGATAAATGGTCTCCCCCAAAAGCCGCTTCAGCTGTATGATTGACGTATGCATCACACGTGGAAGTACTTCGATTTTCTGATCGTGATCGCCGGTCTCGCCGTCGCCGGGCTGGTCTGGTTCATCCCGAACTTCACCGAGTCCAAGGAATACAAGGACCTTGTGGGGACGATGAATGAACGCCGAGAGCGGCGGCTGGCGATCGAGGCCGAGGCTGAAAAGGAGCGCCTCGAGCGGGAGGAGCTCGGCATCGTCTATTTCGGGCCGCCCGCCGAGCCGGGCGGTCCTCCGACCATCCTTCCCCCGTAAGCGGGACGTCCGACGCCGTATCCGGCGCCGGAGATCTTCCGGTCAGGCGTCGAACACCTGCTTCAGGTCCCGCTTCATGATCTTGCCGTTGGCGTTGCGCGGCAGCGTTTCGGGAAGGAAGGCGATGCGGACCGGCACCTTGAATGCGGCGAGCCTCTGGGCGACCCACTGACGAAGCTCCGCCTCGTCGGCGACACGTCCGGGTTTGAGGTGGACGACGGCCGCCGGCTCTTCTCCGAGCGTTTTGTGCGGGAGACCGATGACGGCGGCGTCCATGATGGCCGGATGCTCATACAGGGCGTTTTCGACCTCGACGCAGTAGATATTCTCTCCGCCCCGGATCAGCATGTCCTTGGCCCGGTCGACAATGTAGACGAAGCCTTCCTCGTCCGTCTTGGCGAGATCTCCTGTCTTCACCCAGCCTTCGGTGAAGGTCTCTGCGGTCGGACCCGGCTTGTTCCAGTATCCGCGGACAACGATCGGCCCCCTGTACCAGAGCTCTCCGACCTCTCCGGGGCCCAGCGCCCGTCCGGACGGATCCGCGATCCGGACCTCTCCGGTCGCCGCGGGAACTCCGCAGCTGGAAGGACGCAGGACATAGTCTTCTGCGAAATTGGAAATCGCGGTCGCGCTGGTTTCGGTCATACCCCAGCCCTGGCCCGGAGACGCCTTGGGAAAGCATTCGCGGATGCGGCGCACCAGCTCAGGGGCGGACGGCGCTCCGCCATAGGAGACGGTCTCCACGCTTGAGAGATCGAATTCATGAAAGCGCGGGTGCTCGATCACCTGCCATGCGATGGTCGGAACGCCGCCGAAGTGAGTGACTTTTTCCTTTTCCATCAGGCCAAGAGCCTGATCGGGATCCCAGCGACGCTGGAAGACCAGCTTGAAGCCCTGGATCATCCCCGGGATGAGAATGGCGAAGCATCCCGTTGCGTGAAAGAGCGGGACTGAGACCAGAAACACCTTCTGAGGCGCATTCGGATCGGGCGCCGGAGGGGTTTCCCCCCGACGCAGGAAGGCCCTCACCTGCGCCGAGGAGGAGTTTATGAAGTTTGAAATGATGTTGCGGTGGCTGATGATGGCCCCTTTGGGGCGTCCGGTGGTGCCGGACGTGTAGAAGATCGTCACATCGTCATCCGGCGCCAGAGGCGTCGTCGGGGCTGAGGGAGGGGTGATCCCCGCCCATTGCGAACTTGGCCCGATCACATCTTCAAGGCGGGCGGTGCGGGGGTCTGCGATATCTTCCGTAGACCGGCAGACAAACACGCGCGTGACTTCCGGGCAGGCGTCCAGATGCTCGCGAATCCTCTCCCAGCGCTCCGCATCGGCGATAACCACACGGGATCCGGAATCCTGAAGGCCGTATTCCAGTTCCGGGCCTGTCCACCAGGCGTTCAGCGGGGTTACGATCGCTCCTATCAGAACCGCCGCCCAGAACGAGACCGACCATTCCGGAACGTTGCGCATGATGACGGCGACCCGGTCGCCCTTTTTGACGCCCTCGGCCGTCAGGCGCGCCGCGAGCTGAAGGGTCGCCCGCTTGTGAGCGTCAAAGGTCACGCGTTCGCCTTCGTAAACCATGTAGGTCTTCTGTGAGTGCGCATCGCCTGCGGCGAAGACCTCCCGCAGTGAGGGCGGAGCATTCTTCCAGATTCTCATCGGTACGCCGTTCACCACACCCTCTGCGATCTCGAAGAGAGGATTGGCGGATCCCATGAGGCGATGGGCCTCCGCGATCGACATCACCGGAAACCCCGGGGGTATGGAGGCCTGTTCGGCTGAACCTGATTCGCTGGCCATGTCTGTCTCCCTCGATCCGCCTCTGACGGGCGTGCGTCCGGGCGCTGCGGACTCAGGGTCACTATACACCGACAGGCGGCGTCTTAGGCAAGCAAACCGGCCGGCATTTCCGCGTCCCGGACAGGTTTTCGGGGTCTAAATCCCTCAGGGCGAGTGCGGTCCGCAGAGGTTGCTCCTTGACCTCAGGGGCGAACCGGGGAACGTGTCGATCGCGGATGCGCCGGTCGGCGGGTCCGGAGGGTGAACGGAGCGCGTCAGTGTCGCCACGCACGGTTTCCGTCGTGAACATGAAGGGCGGAGTGGGGAAGTCGACCACGGTCGCCTGCCTTGCCGAGACGCTGGCCGCCGAAGGCGGTCTGCGCGTCCTGGTGGTCGATCTTGATCCGCAGTCGAACGTTTCAATGATGCTCGCCGGCCAGGATCGGTGGATCGAGCTCAGGAACGGGCGACGGACGATCGACGATTATTTCGACCAGTATGTCTATGGCGGCGAGCCCCGCTTCTTCAGAGAGTTCATCGCCGCCGGGGTCAGCGATATCTCCGGCGACCCGCCGCTCGATCTTCTTATCTCAACGCCTGAGTTCCGTAATATCGAGCGGCACGCCATGGAGAAGTGGATCCGCCAGGGCTTCGACATGCAGCAGCTCGCTCAGCGCTTCTCTCGGCTGACACACTCGGCGATCGAGAGCGTGGCGGACAGTTATGATCTCGTCCTTTTTGACTGCCCGCCCGGCATGTCGATGTTCGCTGAGGCGGCGATCGGGCTTTCCGAATTCATCATCATCCCGACGATACCTGATTATGTCTCGCGTCTCGGCATCTTCGCGTTTCGCAAGCGCGCGATACGGGCCATGGAGCAGCGACGCTTCACAGAGGACCGTATATGGACGCTGATCACGAAGTTTGAGACGGCGAGCGCCCTTCATGTCAGCGAGGCGGCGCTACTCAAGGACCAGTTCAATGTGTTTGAGACGGTCATTCCGCAAACTGAGCATATCGCGCGCGCGGCTGAGTGGTCGGAGGTCAGGCGTTCGATTGACCGCAAGTACGCTGGCGCGGCGCCCGTGATCCGGCAGCTGGCCGCGGAGTTCCGGGAGAGAGTGGGGCTCATATGATGGACCGGGCGCTGTCCTCACTGTTCAAAGTGATCGAAGATGAAGCCGGAGCGAACGCTGCTTTCGCCGCCCGGCTTGAGGCCTCCTTGTCCCGCTTCGCCGAAGACCATGTGCAGAAGCGGCGTGCGGAGGATCGTGTCGGAGATTTTCATCCTCTGATCGAATATCGAAAGTCCCCCCTGGCTGACTTCCTCGTCCGTCTGGACGGGTTCAGTCAGGTTGAGCTGCGTCTCATCATTGAGCGCCATCATCTGGATCCGTCCGGCGCCCTCAAGGCCCGGGCCTCCAAGAAGGCGCTGACAGATTTTATCCTGACGGCCTCCAAAGCCCGGGCGGAGCGGGATGCGAGACTGTTTGAATATTGAGGACAGGCGATAACGCTCCGTTTGCTGAAACCGCTTCAGGGCTCTTCGCCGCTTCAGTTTGACGATCATGTCGCTTTTTCTGAAAAGGACGTCCCGGCTATGAAGCTGTACCGATTGTCCGCACTGTCGGCTCTTCTTCTGGCGGTCGCCTGTTCAGTGTCGCCTGCGCCGGTTCGCGATCCGGCCGCCGCTCCTGTCGAAGGCGCCGCCGCTTCGCTCAGGGGGTTCCTCACTCCTGCAACGACCCCTGACGCCAGCGCCATCATTCCTCCCGCACCGATCAGGGGCGGGGCGCGGGATGCGGCCGACAGGGAGATATTCGAGGTCACTCGCACTCTTGCCGATACGCCGCGATGGGTCATGGCGGCCTCCGACGACAGTTATCGTCCGGCGGATGTGCTCGGCAATTACGCCTGTTCTCTGGGCGTGTCGCTCACGCCGCAGTCGGCGCCTGTCCTTTCGGCGGTTCTGACCCGGGCGGCGATCGATTCCGGAGCGGCGGCGGTGACTGCGAAGGAAGTCTATAAGCGTCCGCGTCCGTATGTGGAGACGGGGGAGCGGATCTGCATAACGCGGAGCGTCGGGCTCGACCGCAGTTATGATTATCCCTCCGGGCACGCCTCTCTGGGTTGGATACAGGGCCTGATCCTCGCTCAGCTCGCTCCCGAACGGTCCACCGGCATACTGGCCCGCGCAAGGGCCTATGGGGAGAGCCGTCTGGTCTGCGGGGTCCATAACGCCAGCGCTGTCGAAGCCGGGCGGACCAACGCTTCGGCGGTTTTCGCAGCGATTCAGGCTTCGGACGAGTTCCGCGACATGATGGCGAAGGCTAAGGCCGAGCTGGACGCAGCCGAGCTTTCCGGTCCGAAGCCCGATCCTGAGACGTGCGCAAGAGAGGCTGATCTGGTGCGGGCGCGTTCCTTCAGCCGGGACGGCGGTTGAGCGCTGAGGGGCCGGGACGATCCTCGTGCGAGGGTGAAAAGATGCGGCGGCGAAGGCGCGAAGGCAGGATCTTCTCCGGAAATCCCAAAAATCATGGTCGCGGCGCAATAGTTGACCTTTCCCCCGCGTCCGGGTAGATCCGCAGTCATGTTCAGGACCTTTTCCAAATTTACGTGGAAGACCATTACGCCCGTGGGGCGGATGGCCTGGACGCCTGCGAGAGCCGGCTAAAGAGCCACCCAAAGCCCCGCCGGCGACGGATGGGGCTGGCGACAGCAAGCTCCGTCTCCGCCGACAAGAGGAGACGACTACGTGACCGACGCCCGACCCACCGACGCCCGTGTTTCAGCTGCTGTCTCCGGAGACGGGATGCGCACCGTAGCCATTGTCGGCGCCACCGGCGCTGTCGGCGCCGAAATGCTCAAATGCCTCGAAATCAGTTCGTTTCCGACGGGACGGCTCAGGGCCTTCGCTTCGGAGCGCTCTGTGGGCCGTCGTCTGCCGTTCCGGGACGGTGAGATAGAACTGGAGGCGTTGAGCGAGAGCGCCTTCAACGGGGTTGATGTCGCTCTATTCGCCTCCGAGGCGGACATCTCGAGGACTTATGGGGAGATCGCGCTGCGCTCAGGAGCTGTCGTCATCGACAATTCTTCGGCGTTCCGGATGGACCCCGCCGTTCCGCTGGTGGTGCCGGAAGTGAACGGCGATCTGATCACTGCGGGTCAGAAGCTCTACGCCAATCCCAATTGCGTCGCGGCGATCATGGCGGTGGCTCTCTGGCCCCTTCATGAGGCTGCGGGCGTTCGCCGGATCATCGCCTCAACTTATCAGGCGGCGTCCGGCGCCGGGGCGGCGGCCATGGAAGAGCTCGAAGTGTCAACGCGCGCCTATCTGGCCGGCCAGACGTATGAGCCGAAGGTTCTGCCGCATCCCTACGCCTTCAATCTCTTCAGCCACAACACCGCCATTGGTCCTGAGGGGTATAATGGCGAAGAGATGAAGGTCATCGCCGAGATGAGGAAGATCATGCGTCTTCCGGAATTGCGGGTCGGGGTGACCTGCATCCGCGTTCCGGTGCTCCGGGCGCATGCGATGTCGGTGACCGTCGAGTTCGAGCGTCCGCTCGCTGTCGAGGCTGCCCGTGAGCTCCTTTCGGGCGCGCCAGGTCTCAGGCTGGTCGATGATCGGGCCCGGAACCACTTCCCGATGCCTGTGGAGTGCTCGGGGCGGAATGAGGTTCTTGTCGGGCGCATCCGGGAGGATCTCTCCGATCCCACAGGCCGCTCGCTCGCCCTGTTCATTTCGGGCGACCAGCTGCTGAAGGGTGCGGCGCTCAACGCCGTTCAGATCGCCGAGAGGCTCGCATGAGCCGCCGCGCAGATATTTCTGGATCAGACGGGCCCAGACGGGCGCGCAGGAGAGGACGACATGGCCGGGTTTGACAGCGCTTCTCCGTGGTCGCCGTCTTCGTGGAGATCGAGGCCGGCCCTTCATATTCCGGCGGACTACCCCGATCCGGCTCATCTCGCTTCGGTCGAAGCTCAGCTGGCAGGCTATCCGCCGCTCGTCTTCGCCGGCGAGGCGCGTCGCCTGAGATCACGACTGGCCGAGGTGGCGGCCGGACGAGCTTTCCTTCTTCAGGGCGGAGATTGTGCGGAGAGCTTCAAGGAGTTTCATCCGAACAATATACGCGACACGTTCAGACTAATCCTGCAGATGGCCGTGGCGCTTACATTCGCCGGCGGCAAACCGGTGGTGAAGGTCGGCCGCATCGCCGGACAATTCGCCAAGCCGCGTTCCTCGCCGGTCGAGGTGATCGACGGGGTCGAACTTCCGTCCTATCGGGGCGATAACATCAACGGGATGGAGTTCACGCCGGAAGCCAGGACGCCTGATCCTGAGCGGCTGATGAAGGCGTATGCCCAGTCCGCCTCGACGCTGAATCTCCTGCGCGCCTTCGCTCAGGGCGGCTACGCCAGCCTCGAAAACGTCAATCGCTGGATGCAGGGGTTTGTCGACCGCTCGCCGTCGGGCGAACGTTACAGGGCGCTCGCCGCCCGCATTACGGAATCGATGCAGTTCATGGCGTCCTGCGGCATTACGCCGGAGACGACCCCGGCGCTTGAACAGACGGAGTTCTACACCTCTCATGAGGCGCTCCTGCTTGGGTATGAGCAGGCCATGACGCGCGAGGATTCCACCCGTCCGGGCGAGTATTACGACACCTCGGCGCACATGATCTGGATCGGAGACCGCACCCGCCAGTACGATCATGCTCATGTGGAGTTCTGCCGGGGCGTCGGCAATCCGATCGGTCTCAAATGCGGTCCTTCAATGGATCCCGACGATCTGATCCGCCTCATCGACATTCTCAATCCGCAGGATGCGCCGGGTCGACTGACGCTGATCGCGCGGTTCGGGTCGGACAAGGTCGCCAACGGCCTGCCGCGGCTTGTGCGCCGTGTGCAGGCTGAGGGACGGACCGTTGTCTGGTCGTCCGACCCGATGCACGGCAATGTCGAGAAGGCGACCAACGGTTACAAGACCCGTCCCTTCGAGAGGATCCTCCATGAGGTCGCAACGTTCATCGATGCGCTCGAGGCTGAGGGCGCGCATCCTGGCGGCGTTCATCTGGAGATGACCGGTCAGAACGTCACCGAGTGCACCGGAGGGGCCGAACAGATCCGGGCGGAGGATTTGTCGGATCGCTATCACACGCATTGCGATCCGCGGCTCAATAACGAGCAGGCCCTTGAACTGGCGTTCCTGATCGCCGAGAAGCTGGCGGCGCGACGAGGCGGTCGGACGACCCGCTGACGGCGGGTCTCGCCGTTTTCGGGGCGACCGTGGAGGGGCGAGATGACAGCGTTCAGCATGCCTGTATGGGCTCGTCCCAGGGAGATCCTTGATCTCGTGCGCCTGGCCGGGCCGGTGGCGTTGTCCCGGGCGAGCTTTATGCTGATGTCGCTCACGGACGCGGTCCTGCTGGCGCGCTACGCTCCTGGCGAGCTGCCCTTCGTCCTCAACGGCTGGCTGCCGATCGGGGTCATCACGGGTTTCGGCATCGGGCTGATGATCGGGGTCCAGGTTCTCACCGCTAATCTCAGCGGGGCGGGGCAGCCGGATGATACCGGCCGGATTTTCCGGCGAGGCATGGTTGTGGCCGTTCTCTACGGGATCCTCGGGACGTTCGCGTGCCTCGCCGTTGCGCACCCGCTCCTGGGGCTTCTGGGCTTCGATCCCGAGCTTGCGGCGGGGACGGAGGAGTGCACGAGGATACTCGCCTACGGGTTTGTCGCGCACATGATCGGCATGTGCGCCTCATCCTATCTTGAGGCCCTGAGGCGGCCCAATCTCGTCACAGTCATTTCCATGTTCGCTGTGGTCATCAATCTGGTCTTCGGTCTCATTCTGGTGCCCGATCACGGCGCTGACGGCGTGGCGTGGGCGACGACCGGCTCCCGGATCGTGATGGCCCTTCTCCTGCTGGTCGCTGTCTTGCGCTTTACCCCGGCCCTCCGGCGCTCGCCTCCGGCTCCGGCGGGAGAGTTCCGCCGTCAGAACACGGTGGGCATCGGGACCGGTCTTTCCAATGTCGCGGAGTGGGGAAGCGTCAATCTGACGTTCGCTATCGCCACCCTTGTGAGCCGCGATGCGGGCACGGTTTACGGACTGACCATTCAGATGGTGGGCGTTATCTTCATGTTCTATCTCGGACTGGGAACCGCCACGAGCGTCCGTGTCGCCGAGAGCGCCGGACGGGGCGATCGTGTGGGAGTTCAGAACGCATCCCGGCTTGGGGTCGCCGCTTCAATCCTTGTCGGAGCGGGTCTTGCTCTTGTCCTGTTCCTGCTGCGCGATCTTATCGCCGTGATCTGGCTCAACGCCGATCAGGCGGGAGCTCCGGGCGCTCATCTCGTCACCCTGCTTGCGGCGATGCTGGCGGCCGGCTCCCTGATAACGGTGTTTGACGGACTGCAGGCGGTGGCCGCCATGGCGCTCAGGGCGCAGGGGGCCGTCTGGATCCCGACCTCGATTCATGTCGGCGCCTACATGTTCGTCATGCTGCCCCTGGCCTGGTGGCTTGCCTTTCCTCAGGAGATGGGCGTCTGGGGGGTCTTTCTCGGCGTCTCCGTCGCCTCCGTCATCGCGGGTCTGGCTCAGACCGTCGCGGTCGAGATCTACGCGGCCCGCGGGGTGCTGAGGGCCTCTCCTGAGGCGGCGCACTGAACTCGCAGGTCCGTAAACGCAAACGGGGCGCCCGTCTGGGGCGCCCCGTCAGCATCTGATCGCCCGGACTTTACAGTCCGTATCTCTCAGAGATCCTTCAGCGCAGAGGCGGGTTTGAACGCCGCCGAGGTGCGTGCCGGAATGGCGATGGTCAGCCCGGTTGACGGATTGCGGCCCTCGCGGGCTGCGCGGGTCTTGGCGACGAAGGATCCAAAGCCGGCGAGGGTGACCTGTTCGCCCTTGCGCAGGCTTCCTGCGATGGTCTCGAAGACGGCGTCAACCACGCCGGTCGCCTGTGTCTGGGTCAGACCTGTTTTTTCGGCGACGGCCTTCGTGAGCTCAGTTTTGTTCATGACTTCCTCCTTCAGGATCCGCCGCAGACGTTCGCGGCGCAGACGGCGTGTTCTGCGCTCAAGAGAGCGCCAGCCTCTTCCATGACGCAGCGTCCCGGCGATTCGTAAACCCCGAAAACGCCGAAAACCCCCGTCAATGCGGGCTATATCCCCAGAATCCAGCCTTCCTCCTGCTCAACTTTCGCCTTTTGGGCGAGCGTGAGGGACGCGTCGGCTGCAAACAGGCCGGACAGCTTTCCGCTGGCGTCCCGTTCGGCCAGCCATTCGCTGAGAGACCGGACCTCCGTCTCGTTCCGTGTTTCCGAGGCGGCCTTCGGCGTTGAGTGCGACAGAGGGCTGATTTCGGCCACGACGACCCGCACATCCTCGAGAGCGGCGGCGTCCAGTTTCCCGAGCGGGATTTCGAACGGCCAGATTCTCAGAGCGGGGATCTTGTCGCGAAGCCGCTCCACAGCCGGTATTCCGGTCATCATCTGACCGCCGACTGCGCCCGCGTAGGCGATTTTCCACACAGGCTGAGGGCGCGGCTTGCCGGAGGCGCCAACGGCCTGCTCAACAAGCCTGTATTCCGGGATGTCGTTCTCGCCGTGATCGCGTGATTTCTTCACCGAGAGGGTGGTCAGCTCATCCTTTTTCGAACACCCCCAGAACGGGAACGGGCCGTCCGACATCAGGCGGTTCATGCGGGCGGCGAGCGCGAAGCGGTTGTTCGAGTTGTCCGGCTTTTCCTTCATCTCGCGCTTGAGGAAATCGCGAAGCGCGCGCCAGGGCTCTCCCTTGAGCTTGAGGGCGTCCGCACTGCCGGAGGGCAGGCCGAGAGGGAATTCGACCCCGAGAAGCACCCTGTCCCCGCGTTTCAGGCAACGCGCGAGCAGGTCTTCGAGCTCTTCAACCGCTTTCGCACGGGTTGGAGGATTATAAGACCGGAATGTCAGCTTCATCCGGGCGTCAGGCGTCTGCGCGCCGATCCAGATGCTGTCCTCGCCGGTGGCGGGCTTGGAGGCGGCGCTCCAGGTCAGAACGATGTAGCTGTCGAACAGGCGCGCCATCTGGCGGGGCCTCCCCATCTGAAAGGTAAGGCCGGAGACTGGCTCCGGCCCGGATACGTGGCCGGAAACGTCGCCGTCCCGGGGATTTACGCCGTTTCCGCCGTTCGGCGGCGGACGGGTCTAGGCCAGTTTGACCAGCATCTTCCCGATGTTGCCGCCGGAGAAGAGGGCGAGGAAAGCCTCCGGCGCCTGTTCGACGCCATCGAAGACCGTTTCCTCATAGCGCACTCGCCCCAGTCCGATCCAGTCCGTCATGTCGCTGATGAAATCAGTCTGCATATCCGCATGGTCGGACACGAGGAGGCCCTGGAGCTTCAGGCGCTTGCCGATGATCATCGCCATGTTATGCGGACCCGGCGCGGGGCGCGTATTGTTGTAGATCGAGATCATGCCGCAGATCGGCATCCGGGCGTGCAGGTTGGCCACATCGATCGCCGCAGTCAGGTGATCGCCGCCGACATTGTCGAAATAGACATCGATCCCGTTCGGAGCCGCGCGTCGCAGCGCTTCAGTCAGGCCCTGTCCGCCTCCGACCGCCTTGTAGTCAATGACCTCATCCACTCCGAGGGATTTCAGCCACGTGCATTTGTCCGATCCGCCGGCCGAGGCGACCACCGTGCATCCCTTGAGCTTGGCGATCTGCGCTACGAGCGATCCGACCGCGCCGGCTGCGCCGGACACAAACACCGTTTCGCCTCTCTTCGGATTGCCGATCCGGAGGAGACCCGCATAGGCGGTCAGTCCGGGCATGCCCAGAACGCCAAGAAAGGCCTGGGGAGGCATGGAGGAGGCCGGAAGAAGAGTGACCCCCAGGCTTTCGGGGCGGGCTGTGAAGCCTTCGCGCCATCCGGCCATCGAGGATACGAGATCGCCGGCCCGGAACCCGGGATGGGCGGAGGCGGTGACTTCGCCGATCGCTCCGCCGGTCAGCGGCTGACCGATCTGGAAGGGAGGCGTGTAGCTTTTGACGTCGTTCATGCGTCCGCGCATGTAGGGATCGACGGTCATCCAGAGATTGCGCACCTGGATCTCGCCTTCGGCAGGCTCCGGCACCGCCACCTCGGCCATTTCGAAATCCGAGAGCTTGGGTTCCCCTACGGGACGCGCCGCCAGGCGCCATTCACGGGATGTTGCAGTCGCCATCGTCCGCATCTCCTCTTTATCACACGCGCCTGCTATCGCGCCTTGCCGGGGTTTTGACCAGCGTCTGGTTTAAAGGAGATTGAAAAAAACCGTAACTTTCTTTGATGGCCGGGTTCATTGCCTGCCCCCCCTGTTTGGGTAAGAGATCCCTTAACGCCGAATGCGTGTCTGCGGGGTGAGTCCAGTCCATGCGTATCGTTGAAAACACCGCCCGAACCGCGCAGGCGAAGCCTTCCTCCCCCATTGTCCGGCCCGTCAGGGTCGGGATCGTCGGAGCAGGAGTTTTTGGCGGGTATCACGCGCAGAAGTTCGCTCAGTCTCCTCATGCCGAACTTATCGGCGTCATGGATCAGAGACAGGAGTCGGCAGCCGCCCTTGTGGCCCGAACCGGGCAGGGGGAGGCCTTCACCTCCCTCGACGCGCTCGCGGAGGCCTGCGATGCGCTGGTTATCGCGACCCCCGCCAGCACCCACGCGGCTCTGGCCCGGACGGCCCTGGAGGCTGGACGGCATACTCTGGTCGAAAAGCCTCTCGCACTGACCGGTCATGAGGCCCGCGCCCTGGCCGGTCTGGCGCTTGAACGCGATCTGATCCTCCAGGTCGGCCATCAGGAACGCCTGGTGTTCGCCGCCATGGGGCTCATGTCCATTCCCGAGCGTCCCAGGCGGATCGAGGCGATCCGTGCGGCGCCCCGGTCTCCTGAAGGGCGGTGCGAGGATGTCAGCGTCGTGTTCGACCTGATGATCCACGATCTCGACCTGGCCGCCGAGCTGTTCGGAGGCGATGCGGTCGCGGCGTCGGGATACGGGCGCAGCGCTCATACCCGTCTGATCGACGAAGCCTCGACCGAGCTGGTTTTCCCGGATGGGGTCGCTCGTTTGACCACGTCGCGCTGCGCTCCGGCGCGTCGGCGCTGGATGCGGATCGATTATCCCTCTGGACGCGTCGAAATCGATTTCCTGACCCGCGAAGTGCTCAACGACACGCCCTTCGACATCCGCCTTGACCTGTCCTCCTCTCTGCCCGATCCGCTCGGGGCGGCGGATGAGGCCTTCCTCGCCGCCATTCAGGGACGCGCGACTTCCCCGGTCACAGGTGGAGTTGGGGCGAGGGCGGCGGGTCTTGCCGAGCTTGTCGAGACCAGCGCCATGATGTCGATCGCCGCCTGACGCTTTGCGTTCGGTCGCCGTCACCGGCAGGATGACGGGTCAGCTTGCCATCGCCCCCCGGATCGCGGCAGGGTGCCGATCCAGTTCGGGTCGCACCCTTCATCGAGAGTTCCTCCTTCATGACGCCCAAGGTCCGTTTCGCCCCATCGCCCACGGGTAAGCTGCATGTCGGCAATATCCGCACGGCGCTGATCAACTGGCTGTTCGCACGGGCCGAAGGCGGCGTGTTCGTTCTGAGAATTGACGACACGGATACTGAAAGATCCACGGCCGAAAACGAACAGGGCATACGCGATGATCTGACCTGGCTCGGCCTCAACTGGGATGAGACCTTTCGTCAGTCGGATCGGTTTGCGCGTTACGGGGAGGCCGCAGCCCAGCTTCGAGAGGCGGGCCGCCTCTATCCCTGCTATGAAACGGCCGAAGAGCTGGACCGGCGCCGGAAGATCGCCCTGTCCCGGGGCAGGCCGCCGGTCTACGACCGCGCAGCTCTGGCGCTGTCGGCCTCGGACCGCAAGGCGCTCGAGGCGGAGGGTCGTCGGCCGCACTGGCGCTTCCGCCTGTCCGGCGGCGCGGTGACGTGGACCGACCTTGTTCGCGGTCCCCAGTCTATCGACACCTCCTCGGTTTCCGATCCGATCCTGATCCGGGAAGATGGCAGCTTTCTCTACACCATGCCGTCCGTGGTCGATGATGTGGATGCGGACATCACGCATGTGGTTCGCGGGGAGGATCATGTCACCAATTCCGGCGCCCAGATCGAGATTTTCGAAGCGCTCGGCGGCCGCGCCCCGCAGATGGCGCACATGCCCCTTCTGATCGGGGCGGACGGGCAGGGCCTGTCCAAGCGTCTCGGGTCGCTGTCCGTTCAGCAGCTGCGGGCTGAAGGGGTCGAGCCGCTGGCGATCGCATGCCTTCTGGGCAAGCTTGGAACCTCCGACCCGATCGAGGCGCGCAGCGAGCTCATGGAGCTCGCGCGGGAGTTCTCCTTCTCGAAGATCGGCCGGGCGCCGGCGCGTTTTGATGAGGCCGAGCTCGCCAACCTCAACGCGTCGATCGTCCATTCCATGCCTTTCGAGGATGCGGCGCCAAGATTATCCAGGCTTGCCTATGGAGATCAGGCGCGCGCCGATTTCTGGGAGGCGATCCGCGGCAATCTGAGCGTCTTTTCGGACGTCGCGCCCTGGTTGGCGGTCGTGTACGGCGCCGGTCTCGTGGGGCCCGATCTCAGCGAGGAGGATCGCATCTTCGCGGCTCAGGCGGCGGATCTCTTTCCCGAAGGAGAGGTTACCCTGTCCACATGGCGGGAATGGACTGAAGCCGTGAAGGCGAGCACCGGCAGAAAGGGCAAGGGACTGTTCATGCCTCTCCGCCGCATTCTGACTGATGCGGAGAGCGGACCTGAGATGGACAGGATGCTCGTTCTCATCGGCGCCGAGAAGGCCCGCTTCCGTCTGGAACAGGCGGCGCTCAGGCGGGCGTGAGCGCCTGAGCGTAACTCAGGCCCACCGCTTCGGCCACGCGGATGCCGTCCACGGCCGCCGACAGTATCCCTCCGGCATAACCTGCGCCCTCTCCGGCAGGGTAAAGTCCGCGAAGGTTCAGGCTTTCGAAATTTCGTCCGCGCGTCATGCGCACCGGCGATGACGTGCGCGTCTCGACGCCTGTCATAACCGCATCGTTCATAGCGAAGCCCGGGATCTGGCGGGCGAAGGCCGGCAGGGCCTCCCGGATGGCCTCGACAGCGAAATCCGGCAGGCAGTCCCTCAGATCCGCCGGCGACACGCCAGGCTTGTAGGACGGGAGGACATCGCCCAGATGAGTGCTCGCGCGCCCGGCCAGAAAGTCCTCCACCCGCTGACCCGGCGCCTGCCAGTTCGATCCGCCTGCGATGAAGGCCCTCTCTTCCCAGTGACGCTGGAAGGCGATGCCGGCGAGAGGGGTCTCACGGGCGTCTCCGGGAAAGTCTGATGGGTCGACACCCACGACGATGCCCGCGTTCGCATTCCGCTCCTTGCGGGAATACTGGCTCATCCCGTTGGTGACGAGCCGTCCGGGTTCTGACGCTGCGGCGACGACCGTACCGCCCGGGCACATGCAGAAGGAATAGACCGATCGGTTGTTCGATGCGTGATAGGCGAGCTTGTAGTCCGCGGCGCCGAGGAGGCGATGGCCGGCATGAGGGCCGAACCGGGCGGCGTCGATCACCGACTGGGGATGTTCGATACGGACGCCGATGGATAAGGGCTTGGGCTCGAAGAAGACGCCGCGCGCGTGGAGCATTTCGAACGTGTCGCGAGCGCTGTGACCCAGAGCCATCACCACGCGTTCGGCCGAAAGGGTCGTTCCATCGGCGAGCCCGACCCCTGCTATCCGTCGCGACGGGCCTTCGCCCGCGGTCAGTATGTCGGTGACCTGCTGACGGAAACGGATCTCTCCGCCGAGCGCGGTGATCTTCTCCCTCATCGATTCCACCATCGAGACCAGCCGAAAGGTGCCGATATGAGGTTTTGAAACGTAGAGGATTTCCTCAGGAGCGCCGGCCTCGACGAATTCGGTCAGCACTTTGCGTCCCAGATGATTGGGATCGCGGATCTGGCTGTAGAGCTTACCATCCGAGAAGGTTCCCGCGCCGCCTTCGCCGAACTGGGCGTTAGACGCCGGGTCGAGCACCCCCTGGCGCCAGAAGCGGAAGGTGTCCACGGTGCGCTCGCGGACGATCTTGCCCCGTTCAAGGATGATCGGCGCGAAACCCATTTCGGCCAGGATAAGCCCGGCGAAGAGGCCGCAGGGGCCCATGCCGACCACCACCGGCCTCAGAGCGTCGGGCGGGGCGCTGGCGACCTGCCTGTAAGAGGTGTCCGGCGTCGGCGTGATACGGGTGTCGCGGGCAAACGCCTTGAGGACGGCCCCCTCGTTCCGGATATCGGCGTCGATCGTGTAAACGAGCTGAATGGCGGAGCTTTTTCGAGCGTCGACGCCGCGCTTGAAGATGCTGAAACCTGACAATCGCTCAGGTCCGATCTTCAGGCGGCTGAGCACGGCCTCCTGCAGCGCCGCCTCAGGGTGGTTGAGCGGCAATCTGAGTTCGTGGATCCGGATCACGTCGCGTTCATCCCGCCGCCGTCTGAGCCTGCAGACGCCCGGCGTTATAGAGCTGTCCGACACGAAGGGGAAACCCCCCGTCCGCAGACGGGGGGAGTTCGATCAGCGTCCTGCCGACGCCGCCGCGACAGCGGCTTCCTGGCGGGCTTTTTCCGAGTTGGCCTCGCGAATGACATAGGCCTGAATAGCCTCTGACTCGCCCGGTCTCAGGCTTGCCTTGAAGCCCGGCATGCCGCGCTGGGCGCGGTTGCCTTCGAGGACGGCGCCGTTCCAGGCCGCGACATCTCTCAGAAGCGCGCTGTAGCGGAGATCGGGGCCGATGGATCCGGCGGCTGCGACGGCCTGGGCGCCGTGGCAGGTTGCGCAGTTGTTTCGGAAACCCTGCTCGCCTTCTGCGACTGTTTCATTGTTGGCGGTCAGCAGCGGCGGATCGATTGTCACCTTCAGCGGCTCGGAGCTTTTCTCGAGGGCCTCCGGAAGCTTGGCTGTCCCGCCCGCCTTGAAGACAAGAATGCGCGAATTGTTGCCGCTCACCGGGTTCGTCCGGGCCTGGCCTTCCGGCAGTCCGCGAGCCCCGACGAGGATTGCGACGTGCTGCTGACCGTTGACGAGGAAGGTCGAAGCGGCCGCCACAACCCGCGCCTGTGTCGGCGCCGACCAGAGCTTTTCTCCGTTGTCCGCCCGATAGGCGACGAACTCGCCCTTGTGATTGCCGGAGAAGATCAGGTTTCCGGAGGTCGCCAGAAGACCGCTCGCTCCATAGACATCGTTTTTGATGCGGAAGACTTCCTTACCTTTGATGGGGTCGTAGGCGAGGATGTAGCTTTCCACGTTGCCGCGCGGGGGCGCGCCGGGCTGGGAGTAAAGGCTGGAGCCGCCGGCGAAATCGGTTCCGGTGTTCCAGCCCTGAAGGTTGACCTTGAACTCCTTCGGGCCTGCATAGGCGGCGTTGGAGTGGGTCACCGGCAGATAGACATATCCGGTCTCGGGGCTGAAGGCCATCGGATGCCAGTTGTGCATGCCAAGAGCTCCGGGCGCCACGATCACGGGGATGCCGGTCTTGTCGAAGCGTGCGGAGGGGATCTCGACCGGACGTCCGGTCTTCATGTCGACGTGCGTCGCCCATGTCAGCGGAGCGAATTTCTCTGCAGAGAGCAGTTCGCCGGTCTTGGCGTCGAGGACGTAAAAGAAACCGTTCTTGGGCGCCTGCATGACCACGCGACGCTTGCCGGTCGGGTAGTTCAGGTCAGCGATCATGATCGGCTGCGTCGCGGTGTAGTCCCAGGTTTCTCCCGGCGTGGTCTGATAATGCCACTTGTAGGCGCCCGTGTTCGGATCCAGCGCCACGATCGAGGACAGATAGAGGTTGTCTCCGCCGCCCGGGCTGCGGATCGCCTGATTCCAGGGCGTCCCGTTGCCTGTTCCGACATAAAGGGTGTCGAGGTCGGGATCATAAGCCATGCCGTCCCAGACCGTGCCGCCGCCGCCGAGCTTCCACCATTCGCCGTTCCAGGTCTTGGCGGCTTCGGCGAGCTCCGGCTGCTCGAAGGGCTGGGAGGGATCGCCCGGCACGGAGTACCAGCGCCAGACCTGATCACCCGTTTCAGCGTCATACGCGGTCACGTAGCCGCGCACCCGGTACTCCGCGCCTCCGTTGCCGATGACGACCTTGCCTTTAACGATCCGCGGAACGCCGGTGATGGTGTAGGGCAGGGAGGTGTCTGTGGTCTGTTTTTCCCAGACGACTGAGCCGGTGCGGCCGTTGAGGGCGATCAGACGGCCGTCGATCGTGCCGACATAGATCTTGCCGTTCCAGGCGGCGACGCCCCGGTTGACCACGTCGCAGCAGGCGTCCGCGCCCTTCGCGCGATCGATCTTCGGGTCATATTCCCAGATCTTCGCGCCTGAGGTGATGTCATAGGCTTTGACCATGCTCCATGCGGTCGTGAGGTACAGCACGCCGTCGACCACGACAGGGGTCGATTCCTGTCCCCGTTCCGTGTCGATGTCGGAGTACCAGGCGAGGCCGAGGTTCTTGACGTTCGACTCGTTGATCTGGTCGAGCGGGCTGAAGCGGTCTTCGTGGTAGTTGCGACCTGTCGTCAGCCAGACCCCCGGATCGCTGTCGGCGATCAGGCGTTCGGCGGTCACCGCCGCTGCGCCCACGGGATTGGCGACACCCGCGGCCGTTGTCCCCGCCGGCTGAGTGGGGGCGTTGTTGCTGCAGGCGGCCAGGAGGGCCGGAACGGCCACGGCCAATGACATCAGGTAAGCGCGCATAGACAGTGTCCTCATCCCTTTTTCGGCGGCTTTCGGGTTTTTTTACCCCGCCGTCGCGCCGGACTGACCCGTCGTCGCGGCGCTCTCAAGCCCTACCCTAGGTCGCTGCGGACGCTGGGGCAATACGGGGCGCGCCCGCCTCCTGACGTTTTCGTCAGGCCCCGGGTCGCGGATGAGCTCAGTCGAGGCGCACCGCTCTCGTTTCAAGGGCGAGGAGGGCCTCCTCGGGGCTCCGGACGTCGGCTATGAGGTCCCGGAAGGACGCGGGCGCAAAACCGCCTTCGATCACGTGATCGATAAGGTGAAAGAACGGCGCCCAGTAGCCGTTCTCGGAGATGAAGGCCATCGGCTTTCGGTGGAGGGCGAGTTTGGCCCACGAGAGGGTCTCCACCGCTTCCTCCAGCGTCCCGATACCTCCTGGAAGCACGATGAAGGCGTCGGCCTGCTCGAACAGGATCTGCTTGCGTTCATGCATGGTGTCCACGATGCGGTGCTCGACCGTCGTGAGAACGCCTTCCACCGACTGGAGAAACCGCGGCATCACGCCGAGAACGCGGCCGCCGGCGTCATGGGCTGCGCTGGCCGTCGCCCCCATCAGGCCCACATGTCCGCCCCCGTAAACCAGCCTCCAGCCCCGTCGTGCGATCGCCTCGCCCGTCGCCCGGGCGAGGGCGATATACGATGGGTCGATATCGTTGGACGATCCGCAGTAGACGGTGACGGACGTGATCCCGGTCATTTCTTATCTCGCACAGCTTTGTCTTCCTTCAACATGGTCCCGTTCTTTGACTTCGGAAAGGGGCGGTCTGGCGATCGGGCCGGGACTGGCGTAGAGACCCCAATCATGTCGCCACATTCAGACGCTGTCCGCACCGACGTTGACGCCCTTGAAGTTCGCAAGGCGGGACTGGGTCTGTCTCTGGCCCGCATCGGACTGATCCTCGCCCGCCCGGAGCTTAAGGTCTGGCGGCCGATGATGGTCGCCTCTCTTCTCCTGACGCTTGCCGGCAAATTGCTGGCGGTCGCGGCGCCGGTGTATTTCGGGCAGGCCGTCAACCAGCTCGGGGCCGGCGAGGCGGCGCTGACAAGCGTGGCGATCGCGATTGGCCTGTGGTCGGCTGCCCGTTTTCTGTCCGCCTGTCTGCCTTATGCGCGCGATGCGATTTTCGCCCCTATCAGTCAGGCGGCCCAGCGCGTCATCGCGGTCGACGCTTTCGGAAAGGCGCAGTCCCTCTCCCTCCAGTTTCACCAGACCCGAAGAACGGGCGCCCTCAACCGGGTGATTGAGCGGGGGGCCGGAGCCCTCGACACCCTGATCCGGTTTCTTGCGTTCAGCATCGGTCCCACGCTGATCGAGCTGGCCCTCGCATCCGCCGTTCTGGCGACCATTTATGGCGGATGGTCAGCGCTTGCCGCCGTGGCCACGGTCGCGCTGTACGGGGCTTTCACCTTCTTCGTCACCAATAAGAGAGTGATCCAGCAGCGCCGCCTCAATGAGGCGGATACGGAGCTTCGCGCCCGTGCTGTCGACAGTCTCAATAATTTCGAGACCGTCAAAGCGTTTGCTGCGGAGGCGCGGGAGACCGCCCGCTATGATCAGGCTCTTGCGGCTTACAATGTCCGCATGGTGGAGACCTCCCGGTCGCTGGCCTTTCTCAATGCGGGTCAGGAACTGATCATGAATCTCGGCCTGACGGCGGTCGCCGCATTGACCGCCTGGGCCGCTCTTGGCGGTCAGGGCGAGGCGCGACCCGGCGATCTGGCCGCCGTTACGCTGATCATGATGAACCTCTATCGCCCATTGAACATCCTTGGCTGGGCGTTCCGGGAGATCAAGCAGGGCGCGGTCGATCTGGAGAAACTGTTCGGTCTGATGGGAATGGTCCCCGAGGTTGCGGACCGGCCTGGCGCTCCGGCTTTTGTTCCGGGAGGAGGGCGTATTGAGTTTGATGCGGTCACGTTCGCCCACGAGGCGCGCGCCGGCGGTCTTGACCGGGTGTCCTTCACCGCCCAGCCAGGCGCCCGGATCGCGATCGTCGGTCCCTCCGGCGCGGGCAAGTCGACCCTGCTCAAGCTCCTTTTCCGCTTTTACGACGTCCAGGGCGGAGCGATCCGCATCGACGGACAGGATGTTCGCGAGGTCACTCAGGCCTCCCTCCGCGAGGCGATCGGCCTGGTTCCGCAGGATGTCACCCTGTTCAACACCACGCTTCTCGAGAACCTCATTTACGGACGACCCGAGGCGACCGAGGCGGAGGTGAGCGAGGCGGTGCGCAAGGCCAGGTTGAGCGAGTTTGTCGCGGCTCTGCCTCAGGGGTGGGATACGCGGGTCGGCGAGAGGGGCGTGAAGCTTTCAGGCGGCGAACGCCAGCGGGTCGGGATTGCGCGGGCGATTTTGAGAAATCCTGCGATCCTGGTGCTCGATGAGGCCACATCGGCCCTTGATTCCGCGACCGAGGCGGAGGTTCAGCTGGCGCTTGATGAAGCGTCCAAAGGACGTACGACGCTTCTGGTCGCTCACCGCCTGTCGACCGTAGCGGGCGCCGACGTGATCGTCGTGCTGGATGAGGGGCGGGTGATCGAAGCCGGCGCGCATGACGAATTGCTGGCGAGGGGCGGTCTCTACGCAGATCTGTGGCGGCGTCAGGCCCGTATGCAGGTCATGGAGCCCGAGGCTTCGGTCCTGTCGGCCTGACGGGATGAACGTCCTCGGCGTCTTATGACGAGGGGGAGACAGATGTCCGGAGCGTTCGATTTCTCGTTTACGGCGATCGATGGGTCGCCTTTGCCGCTGGCGTCCTTTCGCGGTCGGGTCCTGCTTGTGGTGAACGTCGCATCCCGCTGCGGTTTCACCCCACAGTATGCGGGTTTGCAGAAGCTTCACGAGACCTACTCCCCCAGGGGGCTGACCGTGATCGGCGCGCCCTCCAATGAGTTCATGGGGCAGGAGCCGGGGAGCGAAGCGGAGATCGCGCGGTTCTGCTCTCTCACCTATGGCGTGACGTTCCCGATGACCTCCAAGATCGAGGTTAAAGGGGGCGAGGCTCATCCTTTTTACGCCTGGGCTGCAGGCGCTCTGGGAGAGAGCGGCCGTCCTGGCTGGAATTTCCACAAGATCCTCGTTGGGAGAGACGGTCAGGCCGTCGCCGGCTATTCTTCGCGGGTGACGCCTCAGGATCCTGTTCTCATCGGAGCTCTCGAGGAACTCCTCTGATCGGAAAAGGGCGCAGTTTGCGGGGGCCGTCAGACGTCAGGCCGATCCGCCGGCGCGTCTTCTGCGTGCATCCATCGCAGGAGCGGGCGAACGGGCAGGATCCAGGCGAGTCCCGCCACGGGAAAGAAGACGAGCTGGATCAGCCAGTGCTCGCTGGCCACGCGGTCGCCAACCACGCCGGCGACGCCGATATAGGCGATGACCCAGGTAAGCAGAACGGCGGACCCAATCACTTTGCGCACGGCGAACGATCGACCCTTCAGATGCGGCTTTTGGACGACTATCTCACGGCTCAGGCAGATGGAATAGTGCGAGTATGAGTTCAGGTCCGGCAGCTCGATCCTCCCTCTCTCCACTCGCCCCGCCGCGCGGAACGGGCGCTGTGCGGATCTGGCTTCTGGTCGTGGCGGCCATGGTTTACGCCATGATCCTGGTCGGGGGGGCGACGCGTCTGACCGACAGCGGTCTGTCGATCACCGAATGGAAACCGCTTCTGGGCGCTGTGCCGCCCCTGTCCGAGGCTGACTGGGTGCGGGCTTTCGACCAGTACCGGACCATGACCGCCCAGTTCGAGCGGGTGAACCCCGACATGGACATGGACGGTTTCCGATCGATCTACTGGTGGGAGTGGGGCCATCGACAGCTTGGGAGGACCATCGGACTGGTCTTCTTCCTGCCGTTTGCGTTCTTTCTGGCGACCGGCCGCACCAGTCCGCGCCTTCGGCCCCATCTCTTCGCCCTGTTCGCGCTGGGAGGGCTGCAGGGGCTGATCGGATGGTGGATGGTCGCTTCAGGGGTGGGAACGGACCTTGTCTCGGTCGCGCCCTACCGCCTGATGACCCATTTTTCACTGGCCCTACTGATCATTTCCTACTGTTTCTGGCTGTGGCTGGAATTGGGGCGGGATCGTCGTCCTGTCCCGCGCGAAGCGGCCCCCTGGGCTATGACGCTCCTCTGGCTCACCGGCGTTCAGATGGCGCTTGGGGCGCTGGTGGCCGGACTTGACGCTGGAAGAGGCTATACGGACTGG
The DNA here is from genome assembly GCA_018969425.1 of Alphaproteobacteria bacterium. Taxonomy (GTDB): domain Bacteria; phylum Pseudomonadota; class Alphaproteobacteria; order Caulobacterales; family Hyphomonadaceae; genus UBA7672. The sequence continues at coordinate 37,374 of JAGWYJ010000017.1, forward strand.
CCTCTGATGTCCGGGCGGTTTGTACCGGAGGCGCTGCTTGCGCTCGACCCGGTCTGGCGAAACGTGTTTGAGAATGAGGCGACCGCCCAGTTCCTCCACCGGATGACGGCCTACGCGCTTTGCCTGACGGCTTTCGCTGCGGCCTGGCGCTTTCGGTCGGCTTCTGCCGGTTTCCGTCGATTCGCGCTGCTGACGCTGGGGCAGGGGACCCTCGGCGTGGTCACTCTGGTCCATGCCGCTCCGGTCGATCTGTCCCTTTGCCACCAGGGACTGGGAGTGATCCTGCTCCTGACGTCCGTTTATCTTGTCTGGCGGACCCGGGGGGCTGAAGATTCAGTGGTTCAACCCGTCTTTACCGATGTTGACAAAGGTTCCGCCCCCCTGTAGCGACACGCCTTCGTTTCTCAGACGATCATTTTACGAAGAAAGGCTCCGCGAGGGAGCATGACAACTTATTCTGTAAAGCCGGCCGAAGCCGTCAATAAATGGGTGGTCATCGACGCCGAGGGCGTCGTTGTGGGCCGCCTCGCGTCCTATGTGGCGAAGCGTCTGCGCGGCAAACACCGGGCTGATTACACGCCGCATGTCGATCTTGGCGATCACGTGGTGATCATCAATGCGGCGAAGGCCGTGCTCACGGGGCGCAAGCTCCGCGACAAGATCTACTACCGCCACACGGGTCATCCGGGCGGCATCAAGGAAGCCTCCGCCGGCTCCATCATGAACGGGCGGTTCCCCGAGCGCGTGCTCGAGGCTGCGGTTCTTCGCATGATGCCGCGCGAAAGCTCCCTGTCCCGCAAGCAGTATGGCAAGCTCCGGGTCTATCCCGGCGCTGATCATCCGCACACGGCTCAGAACCCTGAAGTGGTGGACTTCAAGTCCCGGAACACCAAGAACGTGAAGGCCGCCTGATCATGCCTGATGCTGTTGAAAGCCTTGGCAACCTGAGCAAGCTGGGCGGCGCTGCGACGGCGTCGGCCGCCGCTCCTGCGACTCCTAAGATCGACAAGCTCGGCCGGTCTTACGGCACGGGTCGTCGTAAAGAAGCGACCGCACGGGTCTGGATCAAGCGCGGTTCGGGCAAGATCACGATCAACGGCAAGGACCAGACGGAGTATTTCGCTCGTCCGGTGCTTCGCATGATGATCCGTCAGCCTCTTGAGCTGGCCAAGCGTGAAACCGAGTTCGACGTTGTCTGCACCGTCGCCGGATCGGGTCTGTCCGGTCAGGCTGGCGCCATCCGCCATGGTATTGCGCGCGCCCTGGTGGCGTTCGAGCCGGGCATTCGTCCGGTGCTGAAACCCGGCAAATTCCTGACGCGAGACCCGCGTGCGGTCGAACGGAAGAAGTACGGTAAGGCCAAAGCCCGCCGGTCCTTCCAGTTCTCCAAGCGCTGAGGTCTCACCCTCTCGATATCGAGGATTCAAAAGTCCTCAGGTCCGACCCGGATCTGGGGACTTTTCTTTTGGAGCCATCCCCAAGGCCCGCTTTCACGGTTTGCGGGCCGTCGCCTCCCCATCGGGGCTTCTGTTGTTTCCCGAGCTGTCGTTCTTCGTCAGACCAGACGATGGGCGAGCGCCTCGCCGGCGTGAAAGCGGCGCAGATTATCAAGAACCATATCCGCCTGCTCGAGGACCGCCTCGCGAACCCCGCCGCCGATATGGGGGGTAAGCGACACGTTAGGGACATCTTTCCAGCGCCCTGCCGGCGTGGGTTCTGAGGCGAAGACATCGAGACCGGCCGCCGCAATCGCTCCTGTTCTGAGAGCCTCGATCAGGGCGTCCTCGTCAACGACCGAGCCGCGGGCGATGTTGATCAGCACCCCGTCGGATCCGAGGCGGGCAAGGATCTCCGCGTTCACGATGCCGCGGGTGGCTTCCCCGCCCGGGCAGGCGAGGACGAGGATGTCGCTCGCCTCAGCCAGAGAGGCGAGGTTCGGCAGATAGGGCCAGGGCGCGTCGCTCTTGGGGCGCGGGCCCGACCAGAGAATGGGACACTCGAATGCTTCCGCCCGTCGGGCGATGGCGCGGCCGATCGACCCAAGTCCGTAAATTCCTACCGTTCGTCCGCCCACACGTCCGGGCAGGGCGGGTGTCCGACCCTCGCGTTCCCAGACCCCTGATCGCAGATGATCCTGCGCGGCGCTCAGTTTGCGCACGCAATCGAGGATCAGCCAGATGGCGAGGTCGGCGACGTCCCGGTCATTGACGGCCGGACAGTGGGTGACCGCGACGCCTCTGGCCTTGCAGGCGGAGAGATCGATGTTGTCGTAACCGGCTCCAAAGCATGTGATGAGGCCCAGGTTTGGAAGCCGTTCGAGGACGGCGTCGTCCACCGTCCCCCATCCGCCGGCGGCGACGCCCGCCCGGGCTCTCAGCGCCCCGGAGGCGGCGAGGCTCGCCGGATCGGTGTTTTCCCAAAGCCGCACAACCTCAAAGTCCCTGCTGAAACGCCTCTCCAGCCCGGCGAGGCGAGGAGACAGGATGAGAATGGGAGCCAGGGATGATGTCATGGGCTCATCCTAGCGTTCTCAACGCCGCCCCGAAAGTGTCGGCGGCGAGGCCGTTTCGACGGCGATCTTCCCGCGGGGCGGCGTCGCTCCGGAGACGCGGCGCGCCTGGAGTTGGCTCAGGCGGGCGGGACTGCTATGGCGCGCTCGCAGACGGATGCGGTCCTGGAGATCGAAAAGGTTACCTTCGCCATGGCTCACAGGGTGTTCATCGACGGGGAAGCGGGGACGACCGGCCTTCAGATCCGTCAACGACTGGAGGGACGACGCGATATTCAGCTTGTATCGATCGACCCGGATCGCAGACGTGATCCGCTTGCGCGATCGGAACTGCTGAACTCTGTCGCGGCGGTGATCCTGTGTCTGCCTGACGATGCTGCGCGCGAAGCGGTCGGTCTCATCACATCTGAGACGGTGAAGGTGATCGACGCCTCGAGCGCTCACAGAACTGCGCCGGGTTGGGCATACGGTCTGCCCGAGCTGGTCGACGGGCAGCGTTCGCTTATCCGGGCTTCGCGGTTCATCTCCAATCCCGGCTGCTATCCCACGGGTTTCATCGCCCTTCTCGCACCCCTCGTTCGCGAAGGTCTTGTTCCTGTCGATCACCCGGTCAGCGTTCATGCGATCTCGGGATATTCGGGCGGCGGGAAGGGGCTTATCGAGGAGTTCTCCTTTCGCCCCCCGGAGACTTCCGCCGACGCCTTCCGGGTTTACGGGATGCGCCTCGGTCACAAGCATGTTCCGGAGATGACGCGTTATTCGGGTCTTGCTCATCCCCCGCTCTTCTCTCCCTCCGTCGGTCGTTTCGCCCAGGGAATGCTGGTCGAGATCCCCCTGCAGCTCTGGGCGCTGCCGGGAGATGTCCGTAGCCGTCAGCTGCGTGAGGCTCTCGCAGACGCCTATCGCGGAGAGGCGTTCGTCTCTGTTGCGGACGAGGCGGAGACGGCTGATCTTCAAAGGACTCGTTCGGCCGCCGCAGGTTATGTTCAGGCTCTGGATCCCGAATCGCTCAATGGCACGAACAGGCTGAAACTGTTCGTGTTCGGCAACGAGGATGCGCGCCAGGCGCGCCTCGTCGCCATTCTCGACAATCTCGGAAAGGGCGCTTCGGGCGCCGCAGTTCAGAATCTGAACCTGTCGCTCGGTCTCGAGGAAGCGGCTGGTCTTCTCTGAGATCTTGCGTTTTCAGGCTCGCGATCTTCGCGAGGGGGCAGGCAAGGGGATCCGAACATAGTCTCCGGGTGCGGGCTGGGCGTCTTCGGTCCGCGGAGGAGGGGCTGTCTGAGCTCCTGAGCGCGCCGTCAGCCAGGCGCTCCACACGGGCCACCAGGACCCCGGTGTCTCCTGCGCGCCCTCGAGCCAAAGTTCGGCGGTCGCCGGTTGTTCCGGGTTGGTCCAGTAACGGTATTTCCCTGCAGACGGCGGATTGACGACGCCGGCGATGTGGCCGCTGTCGGCAAGGAGAAAAGTCGCCTGCGTCCTCAGGATCTGAAGGGTGCGGTAAACGGAGGGGAAGGGCGAGATGTGATCTTTTCGAGCTGCGTGGATGAAGACGGGTGCGTCGATGTGCTCGAGCCCGACGATCGTCCCTTCCGCCGGAAAAGTCCCCTGCGCCAGAGCATTGGCTCCATAAAGCTCCCGGAGACTGGTCATGTGGAGGGGGCCGGGCAGGTCCGCCTGATCGCTGTTCCAGTGAAGAAGATCGAAGGGCTCGGGCGGCTGTCCGAGGAGGTAGCGCTCCTCCACGAACCGCCAGATGAGATCCTCTGGCCTGAGGAGGTTAAAGGCCTCGGCCATCGCCTCTCCCGGCATGACCCCGCCTGAGTCCGCTATCAGCTCAGCCGACGCGCGCAGCGCGGCCTCATCCGCAAACAGAGACAGATCCCCGGGATCGGAAAAATCCGTCTGGGCCGCCAGAAGCGTCAGGCTTCCGATATGATCCTGCGTCCGTCCCTCCTGGGCGAGGCGGGCAGCAAGCACACAGAGAAGAGCTCCTCCCATGCAGTAGCCGACCGCATGAGGCGGGCTGCCGTGAGCGGCGGCGACGTGGCCAAGGGCGGTCCGCGCTCCGAGGCGCAGATAATCGTCCCAGTCGAAACTGCGGGTCGTCTCGTCGGCGGGCTTCCAGGAGATGATGTAGACCGTAAAGCCCTGGTCGCGCAGCCAGGCGACGAGCGAGTTCTCGGGCGTGAGATCGAGAATGTAGTATTTGTTGATCCAGGGCGGGAAGATCAGGATTGGCGTGGCGAGCACAGCCTCTGTCGAGGCGTGATAGCGGATCAGCTCGATGAGCTCGTTACGGAGGACCACTTCGCCGGGAGTGACGGCGATATTGTCTCCGGGGCGAAAGGCTTCCGGGTCTGACTGCTCGGGTCTTATGCGACCTCCGCCTGCGTCGAAATCCCGCTGAAGGCGTTCGAATCCTTCCGAGATCGAGCGGCCTTCGCTGGAGAAGAGCGCCTTCAGAGCCCGGGGATTGGCAGACAGAAGATTTGACGGCGACAGGGCGGCGGAGGCCTGTCGCATGAAGAAGGCGGCCTTGCGGCGATCGCTTTCGCTGAGGCCCGGTGCCGTCCAGGCGAGGTTTTCGCTCCAGGCGGCCTGAGCGAGGAAGGTCCGGCGCATATAGTCGGCGAACGGATTATCCCGCCATGAGGGATCGGAGAAGCGACGGTCCCTGTCTCCTTCATGAGAGGGTTCGCCGGCGCTCATCGCCCTGAAGATGTCGGTGTGGCGAGCGAGCAGCTCCGTGTGGGCCTGCGCGAACGCGTCGGGCGCGGCGGCCCAGGCTTCGATCATTCGTCGAAAAGCCGCGGCTGCCGGTTCCATGGCGGTCAGCGCAAGCCTGTTTTCACCTGCAAGGGCGGCTATGTCGGCCAGCTCCCGGGTCAGATCGGCGATTTTGAGGCCGAGCCGGCGAAAGGCGCCCGGTCGGGGGTCGCCCGGTCCGGCGCCCTTCGCGTGCGGGGCGGAGGTTCCGGCCTCGCCGTCGGAGGAAGCAGGAGGGTCGGATGGGCGCCCGTTCATGCCTGCGCGGATCCTTCTTGCCTGAAGCCGGTGAACAAGACGCTCGCCAAAACCGGCGACACTCACTAGGAAGTGGTCTGACCCGGGAGCGGATATCCGCTCCCGTCAGTGCGGACCGACGGATTGTCTAGCATGAATCGCGGCACGGGAATGACGGTTGTCGGGATCGCTCTCGCTTTCAGCAGCGGGTGCGCCGATCTCATGAGCGCCTCGGCTGTCGCCCCGGAGTGGTTCCAGGCCAAGGCCGTCGAGGTCAAGGGAGAGGGGTATCCCAGTCTGCGGGACATTCCCGCCACCCGGCCCGTCTCCGGGGATCGCGCCCAGTGGGAGAGCGAGGGGACGGCGCTGAAGGATCAGGCCGCCGTCGTCGAGCGTCAGGCGGATTTCGAGCCGGTTGCCGAAGAGGATATTCGAGCTAGGGCGGCGCAGCTGCGCGCAATGACGGAGAGAGGCGCTCCGCCCCCTAAGGGCGACAGGCCCTGAGGGCGGCCCCTTCTCTTCCGCAAGACTGGAGCTCTTTCGTTCGGTTCCCCACGTCAGGAGCCGCAGTTTCGACAGGTCGACGGGTCGGTCCCGTCCAACCTCAACACAGGTGACGCGTCATGCGTTTGGATTTTCACAAGATCAGGCGTCTTCCGCCGTACGTTTTCGAGCAGGTCAATCGCCAGAAGGCTCTGCTTCGCGCCGAAGGGGCCGATGTCATCGACCTGGGCATGGGCAATCCCGATCTGCCCACTCCGCCCCATATCGTCGACAAGCTCTGCGAGACCGCCCGTAGCCCCGATGTCCACGGTTACAGCGCCTCGCGCGGGATTCCCGGACTGCGGCGCGCCCTGGCCGCGTATTATCAGAGACGCTTCGGCGTCGGACTGAACCCCGACACCGAAGTGTGCGTGACGCTGGGATCAAAGGAAGGCTTCGCCAACCTCGCTCAGGCGATCGCGGCCCCGGGCGACACCATCCTGGTGCCGAACCCCTCCTATCCTCTTCATTCCTTCGGCTTCATCATGGCGGGGGCGGCCATTCGTTCCGTTCAGGCCCATTCTCCGGAGGAGTATCTCTCCAATCTCGGCCGCGCTGTGAAGCACTCGGTGCCTCCGCCCACGGCGATGGTGCTCTGCTATCCCGCCAATCCCACCGCTCAGGTCGTCGACCTCGATTTTTACAAAGAAGCGGTCGCATTCGCCCGGAAACACGAGATCTGGATTCTCTCCGATCTCGCCTACACGGAAATCTATTTCGAGGAGCCGCCCCCCTCGATCCTTCAGGTCGACGGCGCGCGCGACATCGCAGTCGAGGTCACGACCATGTCGAAGACCTACGCCATGGCGGGCTGGCGGGTCGGCTTTGCAGCCGGCAATGACAAGCTCATCGCGGCCCTTGCGCGCGTCAAATCCTATCTCGATTACGGCGCGTTCACTCCGGTTCAGGTTGCGGCGACAGCGGCACTCAATGGTCCCCAGGATTGCGTGGATGAGATGCGGGAGATTTATCGCTCCCGCAGGGATGCTCTGGTGGATTCCTTCACCCGCGCCGGCTGGGCCGTACCCTCGCCAAAGGCCTCGATGTTCGCCTGGGCTCCGATACCGGCGCCTTTCGCGGAGCTGGGCTCGCTGGAGTTTTCATTGCGCCTGATGAGAGAGGCGCATGTCGCCGTCGCGCCCGGCGTAGGGTTTGGAGAGCATGGCGACCAGCATGTTCGTCTGGCTCTGGTGGAGAACGAGCAGCGGATCCGTCAGGCGGCGCGCAACGTCCGTAAGTTTCTTGAAGCCAACGGCGCTGCGCCTGCAAAGGGTGAGGCCGCGAGGTCGCCTGAGCCGGCCCGTCCGGTCCGGCGCACCTCCCGGAGCGCCGCCCAATGACCGGCGCCGGGGCGGGGGGAAGGCTGAGGCTGGGCGTCGCCGGTCTCGGCACTGTCGGGGCAGGTCTTCTGGGGCTCATTGAACGTCAGCATGAGCTGAGGGTGCCCGGTCGTCTCGAGGTCAGCGCCGTGTCGGCGCGGAGCCGCTCGCGGGGACGGGGGGTCGATATCTCCCGTTTCCGCTGGCACGACGATCCGGCGGAGCTCGCGGCAGCGGACGACGTCGATGTCGTCGTCGAACTTATCGGCGGCTCTGACGGACCGGCGCGGCGCACGGTCGAGGCTGCGCTTCGCGCGGGAAAGCCGGTCGTGACCGCGAACAAGGCTCTGCTCGCCGAACATGGGGTGGAAATCGCTGCTCTGGCGGAGGCGCGCGGCGTGCATCTTCTGTTTGAGGCGGCGGTCGGCGGCGCCATTCCCATCGTTCGCGCGCTTCGGGACTCGTTGTCCGGGGTCGTCGCGGCCCGCGTGAGCGGTATTCTCAACGGAACCTGCAACTACATTCTCAGCGAAATGCTGCGTACCGGGGCCGCCTACGCCGAGGTGTTGTCGGAGGCGCAGAGACTTGGCTACGCCGAGCGGGATCCATATCTCGACGTCTCGGGAATGGATGCTGCGCACAAGATCCTCATTCTGGCCTCCATAGCGTTCGGAGCGCGTCCCGACCTCGCTCAGGTTTCGGTTGAGGGCGTCGACCGGATCGAGGCGATGGATATCGCGCTCGCCAATCGCTTTGATTACCGGATCAAGCTCGTGGCCGAGGCGTTCCGGGACGCCTCAGGCGTGGCGTGCCGCGTCGCTCCGGCGCTCGTGCGCATTGATCACCCGCTCGCTCAGATCGGCGGTCCCCTGAACGCCGTCATTGTCGAAGGCGAGCCTGTTGGGCGTCTGACCTTCACCGGACCCGGCGCCGGGGCGGGGCCGACCGCCGCTGCTGTGATGGGCGATCTCGCCCGCCTGTTCGACGGGCCGGCCACGGCGCCTTTCGGGGCCCCCGCCGGAGCATTGGCGCCTCTTCTTTCGAAGGCCCGCATCAGTCAGGAGCGAAGCGCATTTTTCATCGGCGCCCGTCTGTCGGACCGGCCGGGTGTTCTGGCCGCCCTCAGCGAGGCCCTCGCGGAAGCCGGGGTGTCCATCGACAAGCTCATTCAGGATTCGGCGGGCGATACGGGGGCGGCGCCTGTGGCGATCCTCACTCATCCCTCTCCCAGGGCCGATGTCGAGCGGGCGCTGGCGCGGGTCAGCGAGCTCGCGATTACGGCGGACGTCCCCCGACTGATCCGGATCGAGGCCCGGGCCTGAACGAAGGAAGTTGCCTTTCCATGGGCGCCGACCCGCCTTATGGATTGAATTCATTCGATTGAACCGGAACGCCGTCCATGCCTAAAGCCTCTGCGCTGACCTCGATCCTCGCCTATGCGATGATCCGTGCGACTGAGGCGACGGCTGCGGCCGCCGAACGGCTTGTCGGGGCCGGAGACGAGGCTGCGGCCGATGAAGCCGCCGCGTCGGCCATGCGGGCGGCGCTCGACGCCATCGATATGGACGGATCGGTCGTGGTGGGCGACGGGGAGGCGGCTGCCGCCGATGTGCTGGGCGCCGGACGTACGGTGGGCTCGGGCAAGGGCGCCAAGATCGACATCGCCCTCGATGCGCTGGAGGGGCCGACGCTTGCAGCCAAGGCGATGCCCAATGCGATTGCTGTTCTGGCCGCGGCTCCCCGCGGCGGCATATTGCGCGTCCCCAATATCTATATGGACAAAATCGCCATCGGTCCGGGGTTTGGGAAGGATGTCATCGATCTCGACGCGCCGCCCGGGGACAATGCGCTGAAACTGGCCGCCGCCAAGGGCGTGGATGTGCGCGATCTGACCGTATGCGTACTGGATCGTCCTCGGCACGACCGCATCATCGCCGATCTCCGACGCGTGGGAGCTCGCATCAACCTGATATCGGACGGAGACGTGGCGGGGGTGATTCACACTGCGTATCCCGAAACGCGGATCGACATGTATCTGGGAATCGGAGGCGCGCCGGAGGGGGTTCTTGCGGCAGCGGCTCTTCGCTGCGTCGGCGGCCAGATCCAGGCGCGACTGGCCTGCCGCACTGAAGCCGATCGCCAGAAGGCCGCTTCGGCGGGGCTGAAGGATCTTACGCGCCGCTATGAGCTCGACGACCTCGTCTCATCGGAGACCATCTTCGTGGCGACCGGCGTTACGGGCGGCGACCTGCTTGACGGCGTGAGACGGGTCAATGGGGCAACTCATACTCATTCTCTGATGATGACGTCGTTCGACGGCATGATCCGTACGATCCGCTCAGTGACGCCGCAGGCGCCGCCTGCGAGCGGATCGACAGCGTCCGGTCGGTGAATTGACCCTGACCCCAGCCGGGTCTACCAACCTCACGCCCGGGGACGGATCGTCGTCATCGGGGTCCCCGCAGTTCAGTCAAGCACGCCCCGCCCATGTCTCCATCGGCAAGGTCCTCCGCGTCGGCCGGAGCTGCGCCCTTCCTGGGGGTCGCAGCGTCCCTGTCCGGCCGCATGTGGCGGGCCAGGCCTGTCGACGAGGCGCTGGCCGCCGAGCATTCGAGACGGCAGGGCGGATCGGATCTTCTGGGCCGTCTTCTCGCAGGACGCGGCGTGCCTCTTGACGAGGTCGATCTGTTTCTCAATCCGACCCTGAAGGATCTTTTCCCCGATCCGTCCTCGTTCGCCGACATGGATGTCGCAGCGGGAGCTCTTCTCGACGCCATCATCTCCGATCGCCCGACGGCTGTCTTCGCTGACTACGATGTCGATGGGGGAACCTCCTCCGCCATTCTGATGCGATACTTCCGAGCCTGGGGACGTGAGCCGGTCCTTTATGTGCCGGATCGTCTGCGGGAGGGTTTCGGGCCGACGCCTGAGGCGTTCCGGACGCTGAAATCCCGCGGGGTGGAACTCGTGGTCACTGTCGATTGCGGAGCGGCGGCGACGGATGCTTTGCGGACCGCCGCCGAGATCGGTCTCGAGGTGGTCGTCCTCGATCATCATCTCATGCATGGGGATTCGACCCCTCCGCTCAGGGCTCTGGTCAATCCCAACCGGCCGGACGACCGATCCGGCTGCGGACATCTGGCGGCCGCCGGAGTGGTGTTCGTTATGGTCGTTGCGCTCAATCGTCTCGCCCGTCAGCGCGGTCTCAGCCCTTCGGGCGGTCTTCCCGATCCCATGAAGTGGCTCGATCTGGCGGCGCTTGGCACGCTGTGCGACATGGCGCCTCTTCGAGGCGTCAACCGCGCCTTCGTGGCCCGAGGGCTTCAGGTGCTCGAACGGCAGGACAATGTCGGTCTCGCGGCGCTGGCTGAGGTCGCCGGCGTCGGAATCCCGCGGAGCGTCTACCACGCCACCTTCGTTCTAGGGCCCCGGCTCAACGCCGGAGGACGAATCGGAGACCCGTGGATCGCAGCGCGCCTGCTGGCCTGCGATGATCGGAGCGAGGCGCTTCATCTTGCGACGCGTCTGCATGCGCTCAATCAGGAGCGCCGTGAGACGGAGGCGGAGATCCAGGCCGAGGCGATGCGACAGGCGGAGGACAGGCTGAAGAGGAATCCCGCCGCCGGCGTGATCGTTGTCGGAGGCGAGGGGTGGCATCCCGGAGTGATCGGTATCGTTGCGGGTCGATTGAAGGAGATCTGGCATCGGCCCGTAGTGGTCGTCGGCTGGGGGGAGGGGCTGGGGCCGGTGGCCCGGGGCTCGGGCCGCTCGGTCGCCGGGGTCAATCTAGGAGATCTGGTGTCCGACGCCGCCCGCCAGGGCCTGATTCTCACCGGAGGAGGCCATGCGATGGCGGCCGGTCTGTCCCTGCGGCCCGATCAGCTGGAGGCGTTCCGGGACTATATGGAGGCTGCGACCGCCGGCGCCGGGGCTCATCTTGAGGAGGCGCGGATGCTCGACATTGATGCGGCTCTCGCTCCAGGCGCCGCCAGCGCCGATCTTCTGGCCCGGGTCGAGCGTCTTGGTCCCTTTGGTTCGGCCGCCCCCGAGCCGCTGTTTGCGATACCCAATGCGCGCGCCGAAGGGGGGAGGCGGGTGGGCGATACTCACGTCGCTTTCGAGCTGGTGGGCGAGGACGGGTCTCGGCTGAGGGCCATCGCGTTTCGGGTCGCCGACCAGGCTGAAGGGATGGCTGTGTTCCGACGCGAGGCGCTCCATGTGGCGGGACGCCTGAAGGCCGACACATGGCGGGGCGGCAACGCCGTTCAGCTCGAGGTCGTCGATATGGCTCAGGCCCTCTCTTAATTTTCCGGATGGGCGCTTGCACCGGCAGGCGCATCCCGATATATCCGCGCACTCCGCCGGATGGTCCCTTCGTCTATCGGTTAGGACGTCAGGTTTTCAACCTGAAAAGAGGGGTTCGACTCCCCTAGGGACTGCCAGCGGCGATCCGGGTCAGATCCACGCCCTCCTCGGGGAGGTTCGCGGATCGACTATTTCCCCAAACGGCATTTTGATTCCGTCGCTCAGGCGGACTGAGGCAGCGCGGATCTGGGCTCGGGATCAGCCCCTCGGTCACGAGCGGCTCCCCGCCTGATCAGGCGCTCGGGGCGAGGTCGATCCGTCCGCTTCGAACGCGAGCCGGAGGAGCGTGATCCCTGTTGGGGATTGACAGGGACCGCCGCCTTATCGACAGATTTAACCTTCACAGTCTGGTCGCTCATGTCCAATCAGGAAACGCCTGCAGCCCAAGACGACGCCGTCATTCGTCTCGACGGTCACGTCAAATGGTTTGATCCCGCCAAGGGATACGGGTTCGTCATTCCCGACGAAGCCGGGGCTGGCGGCGATGTGCTGCTGCATATTTCGGTTCTCCGGAAAGCAGGCGTCGATACGCTCGCGGAAGGGACGCGGCTCTCGTTTCTCGCCGCCGTGCGGGATCGCGGTCATCAGGTTGTCGACATCCTGCATGTCGAGGCTCCGACGGGCCGGCAGGAGCCTGAAGCCGACGGGCCGATGGAGACGGTCGTGGTGAAATGGTTCAACCGGACCAAGGGCTACGGCTTCGTCCAGAGGCGAGAGCAGCCCGACGACATCTTCGTTCATGTGGTTGTCCTTCGGAAGGCCGGATTGGACGATCTGGTCCCGGGGCAGCTCCTGCAGGCAGCGATCGGGCAGGGGTCCAAAGGTCGTCATGTCGCAGCGATTCGTCCGGTCGCCGGGGCCTGAGGCCGTCTGACAGGCCGTGCGTCTCGGGGCTTGGCTTCGCAAACAAGGCGTCGTATTCCGAGCTCATGACACGCATCCTTTCCCTTTCCGCCCTGTCCCTCGCGCTTGTCCTGTCGGCGCCGGCTCAGGCTCAGGCCCTTGATCCCCTCCAGATCGTGAGCGGGGGCAAGACACACGTCTTTCAGGTCGAGGTGGCGGACTCTCCGGAAGAGACCGAGCGCGGGCTGATGAACCGCAAGGAGCTCGGACGGGATCGCGGAATGATTTTTGATTTTGGGGCGCCGCGCCCGACCGGCATGTGGATGAAGAATACGCTCATCCCGCTGGACATGCTCTTTCTTGATACCGACGGCACCATTCTCGCCATCGCCCGGAATGCGCGTCCGGGCTCTCTGCGAATCATTGATCCGGGCATTCCGGTGAAGGGCGTGCTCGAAATCAATGGCGGGCAGGCCGCCGAGCTTGGCCTTAAGCCAGGCGACAAGGTGCGCCATCGCATCTTCCAGGCCGCTCCGGCCAATGGGGGATGATCCGCCCGAAGGCTATGTGACGGTCGCGCGTGCGCCGTTCGTCAATCATGTCGGACCCATTTATCAGTGGTCTCAGAACGACCCGGGTCAGATGAGGCTTGGGCTTCGCGTCGCAGAGACGCACACCAACTCCTTCGGGTTCATGCATGGAGGCATGGCCGCCACCCTCGCCGACAGCGCCATGGCGAGGGCTCTGGTGGGATATCTGGGTCGACGGGCGGTCACCCTCCGGATGAGCCTCGATTATCTCGACACTCTCAATCTCGGCGACTGGCTCGAGGTCAATGCAAGGGTCGTCTCTCACGACGAGATGGTGGCGCATACCGACTGCGAGATCATCGTGGCTGGGGCCGCCCGCGTTCACGGCTCCGCCGTATTCAGATTGTTGCGCAAGCGCTGATCGCATCGTTCAGATGAGCAAGACTGATTGCCACGAGCGGCAAAACGCGTCACAAGCCCCTCCATAACCGGCGTCGGGGCGTAGCGCAGCCCGGTAGCGCATCTGCTTTGGGAGCAGAGGGTCGTTGGTTCGAATCCAGCCGCCCCGACCAGACTTCAGCGAGGACCATGTCTGACCGGCGTCCCGTTATCCTGATCGCCGCCCATGGCGAACGTGGGGGGGCGGCCAATAATCAGCGTCTGGCCTCTCTGGTGGAGGCGGTGTCGGGCATGATCCCCGAAGCGGATGTCGGGTCCGTCCTGGTGTCGGTGGAGGGCGTGGTTCCGGCCGCTCTTGCGGCGTGCGAGGACAGGCCGGTCATCTGTCTTCCGCTTCTGTTTTCTGACGGTTTCTTCATGACGGAACGTCTGAAACCCTACTTTCACGGGGACAGCCGACATCTTGCTCGCCCTTTCGTGTTCTGGCCGCGGTTTGCGCCGTTCCTGGCTGACAATCTCGCTCTTCGCCTCATATCGCGAGCGGTCGATCCGCGCGTGATTCTGATCGCTCACGGATCTCAGCGTTCCTCGCGATCTGCGGAAGGCGCCCGATATGTCGGATCGCGCCTGGCGGCGCGGTACGGACAGGTCGAGGTCGGATTTCTCGAGCAGGCGCCGTTCGCCGCCGACGTGATAGCCTTCGCCGAACCTCCTTATGCCGCCGTAGGGCTGTTTTTTGGAGACGGGCTGCACGGAGGTGAGGATTTCGACGTGCTGGTCGGCGGCGCGCCGAGACTTCCTGTGGCCGCCTTCACGGTCGGAGATATTCCCAGTCTTTCGGCTCTGGTGGCTGACGAGGCCCGCGTGATGCTGGAGCGCTTGCCCCTGGGTTGAATTTTCAGATATGCAGTCCGCATCGGGAGGAAGGGGTATGAGCCTGTTTCCCGGTCGGACTTACCGGTCGCAAACCGCCTGATGCCAAAGAGGTGTTCCGTGCTCGCCAGGATCTATAAACCGGCCCCGAGCGCCATGCAGTCGGGAAAGGCCCATGCCGAGGCGTGGGTTCTCGAATTCGACGCCAGCGCATCGCGTTCCATCGATCCGCTGATGGGCTGGGTGAGCTCGAGCGACACGTCCGGCCAGGTCCGGATGACATTCTCAAGCCGGGAGGAGGCGATCGCCTTCGCGACCGCCCAGGGGCTTGCCTTCCAGGTGACAGAGGCTCGTCGCCCCGCACGAATCATCAAGTCCTATTCGGATAACTTCGCCGCTGGTCGTCGCAGGCCCTGGACCCACTGAGACGGGGCCCAGATGCGGCTTTCGGCCCAGATCGGTCCGTCCATCCCCTGAGGTTGGTCCGCGCAAAGGCTGCTGGCGTCCCGCCCAGAAGCCGATTAAGAGGCTCCGTCGGCTGTCATCTCCGGATTTTCCGGTCGATCCCGTAGCTCAACTGGATAGAGCACTCGCCTTCTAAGCGAGTGGTTGCAGGTTCAAGTCCTGCCGGGATCGCCAGGCTGTCTTTGTCAGCAATCGGACGGCATGCGCCTGCCATGGGTCGCGTCCCGCGCCGTTTAACCCGGCAACGGGTCTGGCGCTGACAAGACTTGCGTTCGGTCAACGGCGTCGGCGCGTCATGGCCTAGCCATGGATCGGACGCTGAGGGGGGGCTTATGGATCGGAGCGGGATCGCTGCCGGGGACGTTCGCCGGACAACTCCGGTCCTGTCGCGGCGCGAAGCTTGCACGCCTGGTCCGTCAGGGAGCGCCCGGCGCCCCAGTCCGGTGGGGAATAGATCGGGAATGTCGCTGCGGGACGGCCATATAGCCGCCATAGACGGGCTCCGGGGCGTCGCCGTGGGGCTCGTTCTTCTGTTCCATTCCGGCGTCTTTGGCGCCGGCTGGGTCGGGGTCTGGATCTTCTTCGTGATATCGGGGTTTGTGATCGCGAGCGCACGGATCGGCGAGACCGCGTCCCCGTTACGGTTCGGGGAGCGGTTCACAGACTTCCTCAGCCGCCGGGCTTTTCGCATCTTTCCTCTTTATGCGCTGATCATCGTCCTCGGCGCGGTCGTGACGGCTGTTACCGGCGAGCTCGGCGATCAGTACTTTCTTCAGCTCGCCTCGCTCTCCACCTTCACGTTCAATCTTCTCAGAATGTGGAGCGAGTACACTCACTCCTTCTGGAGCGGCCATCTCTGGAGCCTGAGCACAGAGCAGCAGTTTTATCTTCTGTTTCCCGTGGTCTTCTTTCTCACGCCGCGCCGATGGCTGCCGGCGGTTCTGATCGGCGTCGTGCTGGCGAGCCCTCTCATTCGCGCCATCGTCAGCGAGATCTATTCTCAGGTGATCCCCTCTCAGCCCGGAACCGACGTTCAGGCGTTCCGGGGTCAGGCCGTCTATCAGTTTCCACTCGGCCATTTCGACGCCTTTGCTTGCGGAGTGCTGCTCGCTCTCTGGCGTGCTCCCATCACGCAGATGCGGGGCGCATTTACGGCCCTGTGCCTTGCGACAGCCGTTCTGTGGGCGGCGTTCTTCTGGTTCATGGGGCGGTCCGGCGTGTTTGAAAGCCCGTTGCTGGCGCTCCATGTCAACGCCTATGGCGGAGGCGCCGAGATCTGGCGTTACTCCCTGCTGTCTCTGTCCGCCTGCGTCGCGATATGCGGTGTCCTCAAAGGCGTGAGCGTGATCGAGCGTCCTCTCGCCTTCAAACCTCTCGAATATGTCGGCCGCATCTCCTACGGGGTTTATGTCTTTCATTTTCCGGTTCAGTGGGCGCTGACGACGTTTGTCTTCACCTCCATCAATTACGACCATCTTCCCGAGGCGGGCGCGCTCTTTGCAGGCATGGCGATCTTGTCGATCGCTCTGGCGTCGCTCTCCTTTCACGTCTTCGAGACGCCCATGCTTCGGGTCGGGCAGGAGATGAGGCGCGGCGCCTCGCTCGCGGACGCCTTCAAGGCAGGTTTCGCAAACGGCGAGCGCCGCAGCAGGGCGGGGGAGCCGCCTGCCGGCGCCGGCGCCTCGCCGGGAGAGACGCGTCGATGAGCAAGCTCCGGGGCCTCTCCGGCCGCATCTTCGCAGCGCCTGCGGCGGTCATAGCTCTTCTGATCGCCGGGGTTGCAGGGTGTCTGGCCACGTTTCTGTCTCTGGACGGCGCCAACGCCCAACAGCTGTCGGATTTTCAACTGTTCTATTTCCCGGCCATGCAGGATTTCGCAGCCGATCCTCTGGGCGCTTTTGCAGACTACTCGGCCGCCCCGACGCCGCTTTACTATCTTCTTCAGGGCCTCGTCCTGAAGGCGACCGGTTGGGATGCGTCGGTCCGTATCGTTTCGGTCTGTCTGGGCGGGATCGCCATCTGGCTTGCGCTCCGTTTTCCCGCCACTCAGGAGCGACGTCTGCTGGTCGTCGCCGCCATGCTTATCAGCCCGTATTTCCGGGGTCAGGTCTGGTACGCCAACGGCGACATCCTGGCGCTTGTCCTGTGCCTCGCCGTTCTGTCGTGGACGCCGGCGACGAGGGCGGGCTGGCTGAGCCGTCTCGGCCTCGCCAGCCTGGGGGTCTATGTCCGCCAGAACTTCATATTTCTTCCGGCTTATCTTTTCATCGAGGGCGGGCTTGCCGACCGGCGACGCATCCTCCGCGGTCTGATCCTCGCCGTGCTGAGCGGCCTTCCGCTGCTCTGGCTCGTTTCAGTCTGGGGCGGTCTTGCTCCGCCGCGCTTCACCGGCCACCTGTCGCCCGCAGATCTGCCGGCGACGCTCTCGGTGGGGATAACGATTACAGCCGTCTACCTTGCTCCCATTGTCCTGCTTCGTCTCTTTCAGCCGCAGCGCCTCCTGCAGCGCCTGCGCGCTCTTCCGGTCCCCGTTCACATGTTTGCGATCGCCTCGGCCCTCGGCCTCGGTCTCGCTGCAGACGGGTATGACCATGTTCTGGGCGGCGGACTGGTTTTTCTCGCCGCCAAGGCCGGGTCCGGACTTCTCGGCGCGCCCGTCGCAGTGATGTTCATCCCTGCCTATTTTCTGTCCCTTTACGCTCTGGCGGTCTTCATTGCGGCCAACCCGGGGCGCAACACGCTTATCCTGGCCGCCACGCTTTCGATGTCGATCTCGATCCACATCTATCAGCGCTATTTCGATCCGCTGATCCCGCTTCTGCTTCTGTTCTGGGCGAGGTCTCCCGAACTCCTCTGGCTGGAGCGCCGATCGCTTCTCTGGACGACGGCTCTTCCCTCACTCCTCATCGCCGTTGCGGCCACGATCACGCATTGACCGTCCCTTACCGGGAGGCATGACCTGGTCCCGACCTGCAAAGGCTGAGGCGAGGCGCAGGGCCCGGGTGCGACGTGTTCTGCGTTCGGCAAAAAGCGACTTTGCAGGCGTCCTCATCCGCGCTTAGAGTAAGGTCAAAGGTCGGCCTCGCGCGAGACGCGAAGGCCTAAAAAGGCCTTCAAGGGGAGAACGTCATGGCCGCTCGGGTCGTACAGTGGATTTTCGCCGCATTTCTTCTGGCTGTAGGCGCCTATCTCGGCGTCCGGGGAGCCGAACTCATTTCGCTGGGGGGAAGCTGGTATTACGCGCTGACCGGCGCAGGGATCGCCGCGGTCGCCGTGCTTGTGGTTCTGCGCAGTCTGTGGGGGCCTCGTCTCTGGGCGGTGATTGTCCTTGCGACCCTTGTCTGGTCTGTGTTTGAGGCGAACCTCGACTTCATCGCGCTTCTGCCGCGGTTGGCGGCGTTCATCGTGGTGGGCTTGTGGTTCCTGACGCCCTGGTCGCGCGCCGCCATGCGCAAGGATGACGACGTCTCCGGTTCGGCGGGCGGAAAGTGGGCCCTCCTGTCGAGCGGGGCAGGGGTCGCCCTGCTCGCAGTCGCTGCGGTTCAGGGATATTCGGTTGCTGAAGGAACCCGCGTCGACGCCTCAGCGGCTCCGCAGGTGAAGGACTGGCGTCATCTGGGCAACGCCCCGGGAGGCACACGCTTCGCGTCGCTGGTTCAGATCAACACCGAGACGGTTGGCAAGCTGGAGGAGGCCTGGCGTTACCGGACAGGCGTTCCCTACGATTTCAAGATGACGCCCCTTCAGGTCGGCGAGCTTCTTTATGTGTGCACCGCCGGCAATCAGGTGATCGCTCTGGACGCCCAGAGCGGGCAGGAGAGATGGCGCCATGATACGCGAACTGAAGTGCCTGGAGCGGCCAAGGGGCTGGAGAACGCCAGCACCTTTGCACGGACGTGCCGAGGGGTCAGCTATCATGAAGGTCCCGCTGATTCGACCGGTCAGTGCGCGAAGCGCATTCTCACGGCGACAGTCGACGGCCGCCTTCTGGCCATCGACGCTCTCAGCGGCGCGGCTTGCCGGGAGTTCGGGTTCGACGGCGTGGTCAATCTGAAGTCTGGTCTCGGCTTCACCTCTCCTGGCGAGTACATGGCCACCTCGACGCCGCTGATCGCCGGGGATGTCGTGGTCATCGGCGGCTGGGTGATGGACAATCAGGAGCTGGGCAACGCATCGGGCGTGGTTCGCGCCTACAACGCTGTCACCGGAGCCTTCGCCTGGGCCTGGGATATGGGCAATGCCGGCTATCGGGGGCTGCCTGAAGAGGGCGGCGAGTTCACCCGCGGAACCCCCAACGTCTGGTCGAATATGAGCTATGACCCTGAGCTCAATCTCATCTTCGCACCGACCGGCAACGCCTCTCCCGATTATTTCGGCGGTAAGCGGCGCGCGTTCGACGAGGCGTACTCCGCCTCCACTCTGGCGATCGACGCCACTACGGGCGAGCTCCGCTGGTCGTATCAGAACACGCATCACGATATCTGGGATTATGACGCGCCCTCCCAGCCGGTGCTCGTCGACATCACCAAGGACGGACAGAAGATACCGGCCGTGGCTCAGCCGACGAAGCGCGGAGAGATCTTCCTGCTCGACCGCCGGAACGGCACGCCGATCTATCCGGCGACAACCTGTCCTGACGGTTCGGCTGCGGACGCCAAAGGCGAATGCGCCGTGCCTCAGGGGACGGTTGAGGGAGATTACGTGACGGCGACGCAGCCCTTCTCGGGCCTGCCGAACTATCGTCCGGATCGCTGGGAGCAGGATATGTGGGGCCTGACCCCGCTTGATCAGCTCTTCTGCCGGATCGAGTATAAGAAGATGCGCTATGAGGGCCATTTCACGCCTCCCATGCGGGGCGGCGGCGGCTCTAACGGCCAGAAGACCTTTGGCGGCAGCTTCCAGTTCCCCGGCAACGCGGGCGGGTTCAACTGGCCCAGCGTGTCGGTTGACGCTGACAATGGTCTCCTGATCGCGCAACCCATGCTGATGGGGAACCGGATCTTCATGGTCACTCCGGAAGAGCGGGCTTCGATGTTCCGTCGTCCGCCTGCGCCGACCCCGGCTGCAGCTGTTCCTCCCGCCCGTCCTGGCGCCGGCGGAGCTGGAGCTGGAGCTGGAGCTGGAGCTGCCCCACCGGCACGCGCGCCGGGCGCATCGGGTCGGCCTGAGCGCCCCGCCTACACCGCCCAGGGCGAATGGGATCCCAAGACGCCCCGTTACGGCATGACGTCTCCGTTCATGTCGACCTGGGCGATCCCGTTCACGAAGATTGAGACGCAGATCCCCTGCTTCGAGCCGCCTTACGGCATGCTTGCGGTCATCGACCTCAACACGAACAAGGAACTGTGGCGCCGGCCGATCGGAACCATCGAGGAGATGGGACCGTTCGGGATCAAGACGGGCCTGCCTCTGCATGTCGGGACGCCGATCTATGGCGGCACCATGACCACCCGCGGCGGTCTCATCTTCCAGGTGGGCACGATGGACTCGACGATCCGGGCCATCGACATCCGGACCGGAAAGATCCTCTGGAAACAGAAGATGCCCGGAACGGCTAACGCCACGCCGATCACCTACATCTCGGAAAAGGACGGTCGGCAGTATGTCGTGATCAACGTTCCTAACCCCGGCTTCGTCTATCCGCGTGACGGCGACAGCCGGCCGTCTGATGACCAGGGCGGTTATGTGATCGCCTACGCCTTGCCGAAGGACAGCTGATACGGACCCTGCCGGGCGAGCGCGGTTTGAACCTGCGCTCGTTCCGGCGGGTTCTACGTTTGACCTTGGGCTCCTTGCGTTACAGGTCCCTGGAGACGGTTGAACCTAAAAGAGAAGGGCCCGGAAGCTGCGCTTCCGGGCCCTCTTGATTCTCAGGTCAGGCTGCTCTCCGAATGGCGAGCTTACTTGATCTTGCCTTCCTTGAACTCGACATGCTTGCGCACCACCGGGTCATATTTCTTCATGACCAGCTTTTCGGTCTTGGTGCGCGGGTTCTTCTTCGTCACGTAGAAAAAGCCCGTGTCCGCGGTCGAGTTGAGCCGGATCTTGATCGTGGTCGGTTTAGCCATGGCTCTCGCCTCGATTAGCGGATGATTCCAGAGGAAGAGCGCATAAACACGATGCGACGGGGGCAAGTCAAGCCGGGATAATCGCCCCTCATTATGGTGAATCCGCCCCGGGACGGCCGGGCCTGATCGTCCTTAGACGCTTTTAGCGGAGGAGGGACAGGCGCATCTCATCGGCTATGGGGAGCTTTTGACCATTGAATGAAGACACCTGATTGTCCAGGAGCATCCGATCCCTGCGATCGATCCGCGTCCGCCTCGACATGCGAGGACTGGCTCTTCTCTCTCGTCGAACTCCCGTAAACAAGACCCCTGGCATGCGTTTCGGGCTTGGTGTCGCTGACGCGACAAGAGATTTTCGCGCTGATCTCGAGATTGCCTGACCCGTTGACCGCCTGAGTTAAGCGGTTGTGGCTCGCCTCCGGTTCTCGGGCGCTCCGTCCGATAAGTCTAGGCTAGCGTCAGAGCTGCTGATGAACTGATAGTCGAGCGGGGCCACGCGGCGGGCGGGATCAAGGACGTTTACAGGTTCCGTCAGCGCGGGCCCCGGGCGTCTGCCGCGCGTGCGCCTTTGAGTATGTTGGGGAGAGAATAATTTCCCTCGTGGCAGGCATGCTCAAACATGCGCTGGTCTGTCCGGTACAGCGAGTATTCAGCGAGCCAGGGAGCGCGGTAGGCCTTCGGATCCTCGATCGTGTACTGATAAAGCAACTCGTTTTCCGAGAGCCGCGTGAACCGCTCTATCACCTTACTCTCAGCGGGGACGACGAGATCCGAAAAGGCGCGAATTCTTTCATTCTCCGGCAGGCTGATCGTCTCGATCACCAGCGTGTCGCCTTCCCAGCGGGCAATGGAATCCCCCAGCACGGTGTGCAGCGCTTTGGGCCGGTGCGTGTCGGTGAAGGGGATGATGCGCGCCTCATCGCCATACTCGGTATGAAGCACGACAAACCCGGGTGTCTGGATGATCGCGCGCGGGTTGGCTGACGTTGTGCCGACACCAGTCACTGGCGGCAGGCCAAGGCTGGTGATGCAACGTTCCCAGAATGGTCGCTCCTCAGGGTTATCGTATCTCTGCGGCGATCGGCTCGAGAGTTCTTTGCGAACCTCGGGCGTGTAGGGGAGTTTTCCGTCTGCGGGCGCGACGACGACCCTTGTCCGTCGTTCGCCGCGGACGATTGGAAAGCCGTCAGTCGATCTGATCGCGGCCGGCACTTCGGGGTCGAGCGCCTTGTCCAGCTGTTCGGCGATCCCGTTTGCGATCGCGTCAGCTGCGGCCTGGGCGGCAGGTTCGGGCAGTGTCAGCATCGGTATTCGGTCTGAAGCTTCCATCATGATGATGAAGTTCTGTGTCCAGACACCTTCGAGGCTTGGGTGGCCGAACGATGTCCGCGGTGCGGCATAGGGCGGCGCAGCTGATGATGGCCCTGACGGCGAAGGGGTCTGGCTGGTTGCGAGAGGAGCACAGACGCTGAGCCACAAAAGGCCGACGGCGCCAAATCTTACGGTCATGGGCAGGCTCCCAATGGCCGCAGGCGCACGGCCCAAGAGCGTGGAGGATATCAGGGAAGCGGCAGGCTGAGCAATGGCGAGGCGCGTAGCCTTGCCAGGCTCCCGAATGGGCGGGTCGAAGCGAGCCGGCCGAGAGTGGTCCGTCGCGCTGAACGGTGTTCGTCGTCAGGTCGCCCGGAGACGGGCGCTGGGAGGCTTCGCGTTACAGGCGTTCTCGCAGATGTCCCCGGCGTGACCATTTCAGCATGAAGGGACGCAGCGCCGCACCGCCCTCAAGCCGGGCGGAGACCTCGGAAATCACGAAGCGCGTGACATTCGGCAGATCGAGTTCGAGGGCCTCGGCCAGAGTGAACCAGCGCAGATCGCCCAGCTCGGCTCCGTCGACCGGCGGGCGGTCGTCGATGAGAGACTGCTTCGCGTCCGCCATGAAAAACCGCGCATCGAAGCGTTTCGAGCGCATGGGAGGCGTGATCGCTCGTCCGACGAAGGTCATGCCCTGAAGACAGGGCACAGCCTCGCATGCGAAATACTCTGCCCAGGACGCAGGGTAGCTCCCCGGCGTCGGCGCCTTGCGCCCTACGATCAGGCCTGTCTCTTCGAACATTTCCCGAATGGCCGTCAGCGGGAATGCCCGCGGTCGGCGTCGGGCCTGCGTTCTGAGAGCCTCTTCCTCCGAAGCGGAAAGTTCCGTCAGGGACGGAACCGCCCCGTCCTCCGTGTCGACCCGGCCGCCGGGAAAGACATATTTGTCCGGCATGAAATCGTGCCCCTTTGACCGGCATCCCATCAGGATCCGCGGGCGGTCGTCGTCGAGCCGATAAAGGATGAGGGTCGCCGCATCGCGCGGTCTGGGGGCGAGACCGGGCCCGCTGGCGCCCTTCCGGATGGCGTCGGCTTCTCCGAGGAGATCGCGCTGCATCGCGAGGCGTCGTGCGGCTTCAGCGGGATCAGGATCGGGATCGAATACGGAGGCTGTCATCGTTTGGGTTTCTTGTTCTTGCCGTAACTGGCCTGTCCTTTGGTCTTGCGGGAGGAGTGGCGGATCCCCGGAGGTCTGCCTCCGCCATCGGGAGGACGCGTTCTCGCGGGCCCCGGGCGACCATGGGGCGGAGGTCGCCGCAGCTCGCGCCGAGGCGGCCTCGGTTCGGTCAGCACTTCGAACAGAAGACTGCCGGTCAGAGGAATGGCTTCGATCAGTCTCACCTCCAGCGGCATCCCGAGCTCATAGCGTCGTTCGGTCCTTCGCCCAACGAGGGCTGAGGACGCTTCATCGTGGACCCAGTATTCCTCGCCCAGGCGCGCGGCAGGCGCAAATCCGTCCGCCCCGGTCTCATCGAGCCGGATGAAGAGGCCGGCCCGGGTCACGCCCGCTACCTTGCCGGAAAACCGCGCGCCTACGCGATCTGCGAGGAACAGAACGAGGTAGCGATCGCTGGCTTCACGTTCGGCCGCCATCGACCGCCGCTCGGTCATGGTCACGTGGCCGGCATACTCCTCCATCCGCGTCAGGTCGCTCTGATTGGCCCCGTCTGGACCGAGGCCGAGCGCGCGGATGAGGGCCCGGTGGATGATCAGGTCGGAATATCGACGGATTGGGGAGGTGAAGTGAGCGTACTTTGTGAGGTTGAGGCCGAAGTGACCGAGATTTTCATCGGAGTAACGGGCCTGAGCCTGGCTGCGAAGCACGGTCTCATGAACGAGGCTTTCATGTTCGCTGCCTCGCACCGAAGCGAGCAGGCGATTGAAACGCGCGCCGGTCGCAGGCTGTCCTTTGGCCCAGCTGACGCCGAGCGTAGGCAGAAAGGCGGCCAGATGCGCGAGCTTTTCGCCTGAGGGTTCTTCGTGAACGCGATAGATCTGAGGCGAGCGCGCCTCCTCAAGGGTTTCAGATGCGCAGACATTGGCCTGGATCATGAACTCTTCGATCAGGCGGTGAGCGTCGAGGCGTTCGCGCAGGGTGATGGACAGAATGCGTCCATCCTCTCCGATGCGAACGCGTCGTTCCGGCAGATCCAGATCCAGCGGCTCGCGACGCTTGCGCGCCCGATCGAGGGCGCGGTAGGCGGCCCAGAGAGGCTTGATGACAGTCTCCAGGAGCGGGGCCGTCTTCTCGCTGGGATGACCGTCCGCCGCATCCTGCGCTTCGCGATAGGACAGCCGGGCGAGGGAGCGCATACGCGCCCTCATAAACCGATGGGATGTTTTCACGCCATCAGCTGTGATCCGCATTTCGACCGCTAACGTCTCGCGCAGCTCGCCTTCTTTAAGCGAACATAGATCCGCTGACAGGGTTTCCGGAAGCATGGGTGCAACCCGGTCCGGAAAGTAGGTCGAGTTGCCGCGCCGAAAGGCTTCGCGGTCGAGCGCTGTTCCGGTTCGCACATAGGCTGCGACATCGGCGATGGCGACGATGATGCGCCAGCCCGAGCCGTCCGGAGCTGCGAACACCGCATCGTCATGATCGCGCGCATCGTCCGGATCGATCGTCACCAGGGGAATGAGGGTCAGATCCTCACGCGGGGCCTGCAGAGGCTCTGCTTCGGCCGCCTCGGCAAGGACCGCCGACGGGAACTCGTCGGGAACGCCATGGGTGTGAAGGGCGATGAGCGAGGCCGAACGCGGATCGTCCACGCGACCCAGGATGGCGGTCACGACGCCGCGTTTGGGGCCGTAGCCGCGATGGGATTTCGGTTCGACCCGGACGAGATCGCCGTCTCGCGCCGACAGGCTGTCGGGCTTCTCGATCACATACTCGCCGCGCTC
>JAGWYJ010000080.1 GCA_018969425.1 Alphaproteobacteria bacterium
GCGCGCCATTCAGCTCTGAACAGGCCCGCCCAGTCGGGCTGATCGAGGCCCTTGTTGAGGGCTTCGTAGCAGGCGTCCGGGAAGATCTCGAACTGTCTCAGGAAGGCCCGCAGGCGCAATGTCTTGTGCGCTGATGGTTCTTTCTCCACAAACATTGCCATTCTGAAAGGGCGCGTGCCGTCCTCCCGCTGGCAGGCAGAGAAGCCCTCGGCAAGCCCGCCGGGTCCGGCGAATAGGTCGACTACCTTGAATTGCCGTGGCATCGTTGTTCCCAGATCCTTTTTGGGGCGAGACGATTCTATCGCCAATTGCGGGAAGAGCTAGGAGGAATTGTGATCGACGTTGTCGATGCCGCTACCCGCTCCCGTATGATGTCAGGTATCAGGGGAAAGAATACACAGCCAGAGGTGCGGCTGCGGAGCGCTCTTCACCGGCGCGGATTCCGCTTTCGGGTCAACAAGGTCGGGCTCCCTGGGCGTCCGGACATCGTCCTAGCCTCCCGCCGCGCGGTGGTTCTGGTGCATGGCTGTTTCTGGCATCGGCATGATGGGTGTCGGTTTACAACGACTCCTGCCACGCGCAGGAGGTTCTGGACTGAAAAGTTCGGTCAGAATATCGAGCGTGATGCTCGCAATCTTAAGGAGCTGGAAGCGCTGGGATGGCGAGTTTGGATCGTCTGGGAATGCGAGATCCGAAAAGATTTCGAGGACGCGGTAGATCGGGTGGCGCGATGGCTCGATCGAGGGAAGAGCACGCCGTGATCGTCGCGCATCCAGCTGCTATCTGAATTTTCGGAGATGCACCTGCCAAGGGTCGAAATCACCCACGACACGGTCAGGTCGCCTACAGTTCAGACCTAACTCAATCAAGGCAGAATATCATCTCAGCTCTACGAGCAAGATCGAGCTGAAGGCCGTGGTCGCCGGAGAGACATCCGGCAGGCTCAGCTCGTCCGAGAGATGGCGTTGGGCAAAAATTTTACCTGCGTTGGTCATCGGGGCGCTTGTGTCGGCTCCGGACCTGTCGGAGATTGAACGCTCATCGTCCGATCTGCTTATAGTTTAGTGTGGGATTGCCGGTGAACAGCCTCTTTGGGGGGGGCTCAGAGTGGCGTTCTGGATCGTTGTTGGTCTTGCCTGGCTTGGAGCCGCGTCCGCGCTCGCTGCGATCGCTCGGGTTCATGGTTATAGCTTTGTCTTCAGCTTTTTTCTGCTCGTCCTATTCGGCCCGTTTCTTATTGGGCTCTCGGCAATTGTTGTCGCCGGAGCGTTTCTGGCGCTCGTCTGGGGCGGCCTCGCTCTGCTGAGCGCCCGGCATGCCCGGGATCGAGGTGAGGTTCCGGAAACCGCCCTTCTGCTCAGCTTTTTTTTAACACCGATCGTCGGTCTTCTGTGGATTTACCGATCAAATCTTCTCTCTGGCTCGAGGATACGACAAGCGACAGGTGTTCCCTCTCTCTCCCCTCGGGCGGGAGGTAGTCCGGTCGGGTTTCAACCTGGTGCAGGGGCTCAGACCCCTCCCGCGAGCGGAGGGATTAATCCGGGAGATCTGACGGATCGCCCGGAAACTGAAACGCCGAGCAAAAGCGATTTGCCAGAGCTCTCGTGGGAGGACGTCAGATCGAGCCTCGACGTCGACGTGTATCGGGCTTTTTCCGCCGTATCGTCTGACCCCGACCATGTTCGGATCGCTCTGGAGAGGGTGGCGCTGATCGAACGCTGGAAGGCGATGGGGCCCGATCTCAGATCGGATCGCTTGGTCCTTCTTAAGTCCGAAGACATGTTTCCGGCGCTTGAACACCGACTGCGTCAGGAACTGGGCGATGCGGCTCCAGGGAGGGACGGACGCCCAATGGAAAACTCGACCTGGCCAGACCCGATAGCGGAGACGACCACTTTAATGATGGCTAGCGCAGTCGGCGGTGTGTTCGCCGTCTCGGTCTTTCTCATCGGATGGTTTGTGCTCGCCGTTAATTCAGAGGCTCCGGCGGGTTCGCCGGTTTCTGACTCTACGCAGGCGGCGTGGCGACCCGATCTGCCTGGTTACAGCCCCAGGAGATATCGTGAGTACGGAGATGCGCTTCGCAAACATGGTGACCTTGATGAAGCGGTCTGGTGGTATCGACACGCCGCTGGGGAAGGAGATGTCCCGGCTATGTACCGTGTCGGAAGAAGCTATGATTTTGGCGAGGGTGTAGCTCTCGACGATCAGGAAGCGGTTAGGTGGTATCTGCGTGCGGCGCTAGGCGGGGACGCATATGCTCCGGAGCGCCTGAAGGCCATGTATGCGGCCGGGGAGGGAGTTACTGATCTGGTTGGTAAGGAAGCGTTTGATCTTCACTCATGGGCTGCGGAGCGGGGCCTGACATTAGGTCAGATCGCCCTCGGGAAACTATATGACGAAGGGATCGGCGTTGACGAGGATAATGAACAGGCGGCGCTATGGTTCAAGAAGGCAATGGCCGGGGGCGATGAGGAGGCCGAACGTA
>JAGWYJ010000018.1 GCA_018969425.1 Alphaproteobacteria bacterium
TGACTTGGTATGGCGAAACGCGCAAAGCGGCGCCAGAATAACCATTAAACAGCGTCGGAGATCGCAGGGTTGCGGCCGACGGCAAGGACCCCAAGACCAATGACCGTTCCGGATCGCCCTTTCGAACCCATCAGCTTCGCCCTTGCCGCGCAGGATCCGAACGACTTCTCGCACCGTCTTGGCGCGTCGTTTCGCAGTACGGGATTCGCCGTCATCAGCGATCACGGTATCGATGACGGCGTGCTGGACCGCGGCCTGGAGGCCGCCAAGGCCTTCTTCGCCCTGCCGGAGGAGATCAAGAGATCCTACATCCTTCCCAATGGCGGCGGCCAAAGGGGCTACACCGCCTTCGGCGTCGAAATCGCCAAAGGCGCCAAGGCGCGTGATCTCAAGGAATTCTGGCATGTCGGCCGCGAACTTCCTCCGGGCCATCCTCACGCAGCGATCATGCCGGACAATCTGGTCGTGGCGGAAATCGAAAACTGGAGAGAGGCGACACAGGCGATGTTCCTCGCTCTGGACGCCATGGGAGCCGAAATCCTCAGAGCGATCGCCCGCGACCTCCGCCTCGATCCCGAATTCTTCGCCGATCCCGTCCGGGACGGAAATTCAATCCTGCGCATGCTTCACTACCCGCCCCAGACCTCAGCCCCTCCCGAAGGATCCGTTCGCGCCGGGGCCCATGAGGACATCAATGTCATCACCCTGCTGCTCGGCGCCGAAGAAGGCGGGCTGGAGGTCCTTCACAGGACGCTCGGCTGGCTCCCGGTCAATCCGCCCGCGGGATCGCTGGTGGTCAATATCGGCGATATGCTCCAGCGCCTGACCAACCATGTCCTGCCATCGACATCGCATCGCGTCGTGAACCCCGCGCCCGAACGCGCAGCCTTTCCCCGCTACTCCACCCCGTACTTTCTCCATTTCCGGCCGGATTACATGATCCGGACCCTCCCGTCCTGCATTACCGAGGACAGGCCGAACCGGTACCCGGATCCCCTGATGTCGCAGGATTTTCTCGTGGAGCGCCTGCGGGAAATCGGCCTCAAGACATGAAGGACACGGGCAGAACGTCAGTCGTCCGCCACACGGCCTCGACCCTTCTTGACCTCTGAGCGTCGGGTCTTGCCCTGAAGACGCCGTTCTCGAGAGGCCCGGGTAGGCTTCGTCGCCACTCTCTTGCGACGACGGACCAGAGCCGCTTCAAGAAGCCCCTTGAGACGCTCGCGGGCCTCCTCCCGGTTTCGCTGCTGGGAGCGATGAGTCTGAACGAAAATCACCAGCTCGCCGGCCGCTGTCAGTCTGGACGCCAGAGCCCTGATCAGACGCTCGCGATCGTCCTCGCTGAAGGCTTCCGAGCGCGAAAGATTAAAACGAAGCTGAACCGCCGTCGCGACCTTATTGACATTCTGCCCGCCCGGACCGCCTGCGGTGAGAAACTTCTCCTCAAGCTCGCCCTCAATCCGCTCCATGAGGCTGGACACGACGCTAGTCTCCGCGATTGAGGCGCGAGATAAGGCTGGACGTGTCCCATCGCCCGCCGCCCTGGGCCTGCACGTCGGCGTAGAACTGATCGATCAGCGCCGTAAGCGGAGCCGACGCGCCTGTCGCGCGGGCCGCCTCAAGGGCGATCCGAAGGTCCTTCCTCATCCAGTCCACGGCGAAGCCGAACTCGAACTCTCCTGCAACCATCGTCTTCCAGCGATTCTCCATCTGCCAGCTCTGCGCTGCGCCCTTTGAAATCGCCTCGATCACGCGGGCCTCATCGAGGCCCGCCTTGCGGGCGAAATGGAGCCCTTCAGCCAGACCCTGCACAACTCCTGCGATACAGATCTGATTGACAGACTTGGCCAGCTGTCCGGCGCCCGCATCGCCGATCCGGGTGATGGACCGGGCATAGGCGCTCATCACCGGCTCCGCTCTGAGAAAGACGCTCTCCTCTCCCCCGCACATTGCAGTCAGGCGCCCTGCCTCGGCGCCCGCCTGACCGCCTGAGACCGGAGCGTCGATAAAGCCCGCTCCCCGACGGGCGCAACGGAGCTCAAGTCGTCTCGCCAGCCCGGCCGACCCCGTCGTATGGTCGACGACGACGGCGCCCTCTGAAAGATCAGCCTCGATGAGAGAAAAAACCTCTTCCACATCGGGATCATCGCCCAGGCAGAAGAAAACAAATTCAGCCCCTCGGACAGCCTCGCTCAGCGACACCGCCTTCCCCGCTCCGCCGGCGGCCGCCCAGGCCTCAGCGCGCGCCGGAGACCGGTTCCAGACCCTCAACTCATGACCCGCTGCGCCCAGATGACGGGCCATGGGACCGCCCATCACTCCAAGCCCCAGAAAAGCGCAAATCTGTCCAGCCAAGTCAGGCTCCTGAAGCGAGTGTGACATACCCTCCGCGAAAATACCCCAGAGCGTCGCCGGCGCCCATCGCCCGAAACGACGCCACATCGCCATAAATCACTTCATGATCTCCGACAGGGCCGCGCGAACGCATCCGACAATCAAGGCTGGCGAGGGCGCCGGCCAGAACCGGCGCACCGGTCTCCATCCCGGTCAGACGATCATCAGGCAGCAGCCGCTCCCCGCGCCGCGAGAACTGCCGCGCGAGAGCCAAATCCCCCGAGCCGAGAATGTTAACGGAAAACGACCGGCAGGAGGTGAACACCTCGAACGCGGCGCACCCTGCCCCCAGGCACCACAGAATAACAGGCGGAGCCAGGGAGACCGAAGTCAGGGAGTTCACGATCACCCCATGGGCCCGCCCCTGGACGTCATGGGCCGCGATCAGCGCCACGCCTGTGCCAAAACCGCCCAGCGCCCGCCGGTAGGCCAGCTCGTCAAACGCAATATCGTTCCCGATCATGCACCGGCCCTTAACTCAACCTGCGGTATGGACTGCGTCTCATACGCCGGAACGAGCCCCTCCGGACCGCCTGACAGGGTCGATCATCACGATGAACAGCAATAAATCGGTGATCATCAAGAAAATCAAAAAGGTCAGCGGCGGCGGTCACCACGGCGGCGCCTGGAAAGTCGCCTATGCGGACTTTGTGACCGCAATGATGGCGTTCTTTCTTCTTATGTGGCTGATCAACACCACCTCGCCCGAGCAAAAGCGAGGGATCGCCGATTATTTCGCCCCGGCAAGCGTTTCGCGCAGCTCGCAGGGAGCTGACGGACTTCTGGGCGGAACGGCCTTTCAGACCGATGGAGCCCGCGCCTCCGGATCCAACCAGGAAAGCGCTCGCCTGCAGGCGGACAGCAGAGAACAGATCACCATCGCTGAAGAATCGGAACAGGATAGCGAGGACGCGACCGCGAGAGCGCTCGCGGCGCGCGTCGAAGGCGCCGAGTTCGACAGCGCCGAGGCGTCCCTTCGTCAGGCCCTCGAGGACATGCCCGATCTGGCCGAGCTGTCACGTCACCTGATCGTCGATCAGACCCCGGAGGGCCTCAGGATCCAGTTGATCGACCAGGAGGGGCGCGCCATGTTTTCAGGGGCGTCGGCGGACCCCCTGCCGCGCACGCAGCGCCTGCTCGAAGCTGTGGCCAAGGTGATCGAACGCCTGCCTAACCGGATCTCGATTTCGGGACACACCGACCCCAACGGACCTGAAAAGCCCGGTTACAACAACTGGAACCTGTCGGCGGATCGGGCGAACGCAGCCCTCCGCATTCTGCAGGCCAACGGGGTTGAGGACGATCGGGTCGTTCAGGTCAGCGGAAAAGGCTCCAGCGATCCTCTCTATCCGGACGATCCGAGCCTTCCTGCAAACCGCCGGGTGAGCATCGTTCTGATGCGGGAAGCGCCTGTGCTTCCCCGGGATCACGATCTCTGATTGAGCTTCAGCCCGTTCCAGCGGGCGACCCGCGCAGATCAGTTTAAGGGCCTGCAGGGCGGCATGCGATATGCTCCTGATGCGGCGCCGCGGGGCGGCTCAGGATTTCCTCTGGCGCTGAGGCGGTCGCCGCGGTTAGTCTTCTAGCCGCATGAAGGAAAGTGAGCCCCGAACAACCCTGCCTTCAGACTTCATCCGTCGGATGAAGTTTTACGTCACGACGCCTCAGCCCTGCCCCTATCTGCCGGATCGAACGGAACGCAAGGTGTTCGCGAATCTGGCGGTCGAGGATGCGGTCAATCTGCATGACAGCCTGACCAGATCGGGATTTCGACGGTCTCAGTCCATCGCCTATCGACCTGCCTGCGCAGCCTGCCAGGCCTGTCGGTCCGTCCGCATCGACGTGCGCAACTTCGAGTTCACGCGCCGGAGGCGGCGGATACTGTCAGCCAACACGGACCTCCGTCGTTCGCCGCGCGAGGCGGAGGCCACGCGCGAACAGTTTCGCCTGCTGAAGCGCTACCTGGACACGCGACACTCCGAAGGCGGCATGGCGGACATGACCTTTCGCGATTATGTGAGCATGGTCGCGACAAGCCCGGTCCGAACAGTGATCTTCGAATATCGCTCGGACCAGACGGCGTCAGGATCCGAACGACCCCTTGAGGCGGCCGCCCTGACGGACGTTCTTCGGGATGGACTGTCCATGGTCTACAGCTTCTTCAATCCGGACCGCAGCCGCCGCAGCCCCGGCGCCTATCTGATCCTGGACCACGTCCTCCTCGCAGCAGAACTCGGCCTGCCTTATGTCTACCTGGGGTACTGGGTCCGGGGATCGGCGAAGATGAATTACAAGACGGATTACCGCCCCCTCGAAATGCTCGATGGAGACGACTGGAGACAGGTCACAGACGAAGACCTGATCGCGTGAGCGTCGCGCAATCGTCTATCGGATCCCTCTGAGGGACGATCAGAGGAACAGCTGGCGAAGACAGATCTTCCGGAGACCGTAAAACGGAGCCGGGATCGTCTGTCAGATCAGAAACGCACCTCCGGCGCCGTATTGAGCTCAGCCCGGGCTGCAGCGCCGACATCAAAGAATTCCCGGGCCTCAAAACGACCGAGCCCCGTGAGCAGGGAGCCGGGAAACTGCTCGATCGCCGTGTTATAATCCCCGGTGGCGGAATTATAGAAACGCCGGGCGGCGGCGACCTTGTCCTCAATGATTGCGAGTTCGGACTGAAGCTGCACGAAATTCTGGCTCGCCTTGAGATCAGGATAGGCCTCCGCAAGCGCAAAGATGCGACCAAGAGCCGAGGTCAGCGCGCCTTCGGCCGCGCCCAGAGCGGAGGGGCCCGCGGCCTGACTGGCGGCGTTCCTCGCCTGAATGACCGCATCAAGCGTAGCCGACTCATGCGCGGCATAGCCTTTGACCGTCTCCACCAGATTGGGCACGAGCTCGCGGCGCAGCTTGAGCTGCACATCGATCCCCGAAAACGCTTCATTCACTCGCTGCCGCTTTGCGACCAGATCATTGTAAATGAGGACAACCGCGATCAGAACAATCGCCACCGCGACGAGCGCAATCAACGCAACAGACATGTCCGCCCTCCCTGCTCACGCCCCTTGGTCAGGCGACGCTGACTTAGGAGACTATATCAACACGTCGCCACATCCAACGTCGGGGGATCAACCCGTGAAACGGCCGTTGCGATTGAACCCTTTAGGCGCAATCCGTCCGGACTGGGCGCGTCGACCCACCCAATCCTTCCAGTCTGCATGCTGCATCTGCCGTCCGGACCCGTCTCTCCAGGAAAAACCGTCAGCCTTTGCAAAGGTCGCCGCATCGGCGAGCCCCCCATCCTTGAAGGACTGGAGGCGAACCCCCTTGCCCCGGTTCATTTCGGGAACCTCAGTCATCCGGAAGAAAAGAAGTTTCCGATTATCGCCGATGACCGCGACATACTCCCCCGTGGCCCGGACGCAGACTGCAAGCTGCCCGTCAGCTCCCGGCGTCATGATGATCTTCCCCTTGCGGGTTGAAGACAAAAGCTCCTCATCCGGAACGATGAACCCGTAGCCGGTCGAGGATGCGAGAAGCCTGCGGGCGCCCTCTTCGGGCGTGAACATCTCGACGATGGTCTCTTCCTCGGGCAGATCAAGGGTCAACCGGATCGGTTCGCCATGACCGCGTCCTCCCGGAAGCTTATCGGCGCCGAGCGTGAAGGCGCGCCCTCCTGAAGCCATGAGAATGATCCGATCACTGGTCTGGCACTCGAGGGCGAACAGGAACTCATCTCCCTCCTTGAATTTCAGTCCGTCCAGCTTCTGATTGTGGCCCTTGAGAGCCCGGATCCAGCCCATTCTGGAGAGCACCACTGTGACCGGCTCACGAACGACGAGCGCTTCGAGTGCGGCGTCTTCATCTACCTCGGCGGCCGTCTCGAATTTGGAGCGACGCGGCCCCAGTTTTGTGTCGGAGCCGAACACGTCGCGCGCCGCCTTCAGCTGACGCTTGACTTCCGTCCACTGCCGCCCCGTCGAATTGAGGAGAGCCAGAAGGGTCTCACGCTCCTGAGCAAGCTCGGCATGCTCACGTCGGATCTCGATCTCCTCAAGCTTCCGCAGGGCTCGAAGACGCATGTTGAGGATCGCCTCGACCTGCACTTCAGACAGCCCGAACCGACGCATCAGCTCCGCTTTAGGATCGTCCTCGTAGCGAATGATCCGGATCACTTCATCAATGTTCAGATAGGCCTTGAGAAGGCCATCGAGGATCTCGAGACGACGCTCGATCTTACCCAGCCGGTGACGCGCGCGGCGGGTGATGACCTCCCGACGATGATCGAGATAGGCCCGTAGAACATCCTTCAGCCCCATGACTTTGGGAACGCCGTGATCAAGCACGTTGATGTTGATCGGGAAGCGGGTCTCGAGCTCGCAGGCGCGGAACAGGCTCGCCATGAGAACCTCAGGATCCACAGTGCGGGACTTCGGCGTGAGGACCACGCGCACATCCTCCGCACTCTCGTCCATCGCATCCTCAAGAAGCGGCGCCTTGCGCGTCTCAATCAGCTCGGCGAGGCGCTCCATCAGCTTGGACTTCTGCACCTGATACGGAATCTCGGTCACGACGATCCGCCAGACCCCGCGCCCCATATCCTCCTTGCGCCAGCGTGCGCGGATCCGCACCCCTCCGCGACCTGTCGCATAGGCCTCCCGAAGGCTCTCAGGCGGCTCGACAATCACCCCGCCCGTGGGAAAATCCGGTCCTGGAACGATCTTCAGAAGATCGTCCAGGGTGGCTTTCGGATTTTCGAGAAGATGGATCGCCGCATCGATGCATTCGGCGGCGTTATGCGGCGGAATCGAGCACGCCATGCCGACGGCGATCCCCGACGCGCCGTTGGCGAGCAGGTTGGGGAAGCCGGCCGCGAGCACCACGGGTTCGCGATTTTCGCCGTCATAGGTATCGCGAAAATCGACCGCATCCTCCTCAAGCCCCTCAAGAAGAAGCATCGCAGCGGCGGTCAGGCGGCTTTCCGTGTAACGAAAGGCCGCCGGAGAATCTCCATCGATATTCCCGAAGTTGCCCTGACCGTCGATTAGCGGATGGCGAACGTTGAAATCCTGCGCCAGCCTCACGAGGGCGTCGTAGATCGACTGGTCTCCGTGAGGATGAAAGCGGCCGATCACGTCACCGACGACCCGCGCGCATTTCTTGAAGGCATCCTGCGGCGACAGTTTGAGATCGTTCATTGAGTAGAGAAGCCGCCGGTGAACCGGCTTCAGGCCGTCCCGCACATCCGGCAGCGCGCGCGAGGTGATGGTCGAGAGCGCGTAAGCGAGATAACGGCGCGACAGAGCCTCCGCCATCGGTTCGTCGATAACGTGCCCGGAACCGCCGCGACCCGATCCTCCGGTCAGGATTTCATCGCTCATCTCGAGGCCTTCCCATCAATGGACAGATCGCCAAAGAGGCGACCACGGGACAGACAGGGCGAATCACGCCCTGTCCGCGGAGACTCTCCCCGCCCGTTCCAGTCGGTCAATCATCAGATATCTGGCTTCAGGCAACCCCCGATTGAGATCCCCAAGAAGACGCGTCCCGAGAAAATGCCCCGTCAGCCTCAGCCCAGCCCGGATATCCACAGGCCCTGCGGGAGCGCGCGGATCGAGAAGAAAGGCCGGCAGAGCCAGGAGCCGATCAAGATAAGGCCCCGCTTCGCTTCCGCGAACCGCCCGCCCTGTGCGAGGACTCACATGGGTCAGGCCGTCATTGGCGCCGCTGATCGCGCAAATCGACAGGTCGACGCCGTATCCCAGGACGGAGAGCAGACCCAACTCCCACCGGACGAAAAGAGCCGGCCATACGCCTGGATCGCCCAGCGCATCGAGCAGGGTTTCCGTCGCGTCGAACAACCCTGGCCACGCCTCGCCCTCTGGAGTGCAGGACGTGAGCATATCGGCGACCGCCGACAGCGCGCTGAGCTCGCACGGATCGGAAAGGTGCCGCGCCGCGCGTTCAGCCTCCGGCTCGGTCAGCGCGAAATGACCCAGGCTTTCCTCCATCCGCGCGCGCCAGGTCACGGCGACGGTGTTCCCAGGCTGGAGGGCGGCCCGCTTTCGGCGACCGGCGCCCCCATAAACAAGCCCCCTTACACGTCCCCGCGTTCGTCCGAATACTTCGAGGATCGCCCCCGTTTCCCCAAACGGACGCAGACCGAGACATAAGGCGCGATCGGTCCACTCAACCATGGACTGAGCGCCTGACGGGAAATGACCCGCAGACTGCCGCCCAGGACGCAGGACAGGATCGGGCATCCGAACGCATGTCGACCATACCGCACCCTCCCTGATCCCCTGCGGACCCTATCACCCCGCTGCGGGTGAAAAGTCATCGCACGCCGCCTGCGACTATGGATCGCCCGAAGTCGGCGTCAATGACCCGAGACACCGCTCTGAAAACCAGTCATACCCGATCCCGGTCGATCCCGATCGGAAGTCCGCCAGAGGTCCTCTGAGGTCGAAACGCGAGCGTCCCATGTCGCTGCCGGTGGTTCATCATCCTGATTATCACCCTGAGACCCCCGTCGACGAGCGACGTTTCCCCATGGACAAATATGCTCATCTCGCGCGACGCCTCCGCGATCCGCGATTCAGCGGGCGCCTTGAGTGGAAGTCCCCCGCCCCGGTCACGCGCGAGCAGCTCCTGAGAGCCCATGATGAGGCCTACGTGGATGCCGTCCTGTCTCTGAGCCTTGATGCGCGCTCCGTCCGCCGGATCGGTCTTCCGCTGACGGAGTCCATCGTTCGGCGGGCGCTGACGTCCTGCGGCGGCACCATTCTGACGGCGCACCTTGCCCTGGAGCGGGGACTGAGCGTCAATCTCGCGGGAGGGTCTCACCACGCCGCACGCGCGCAGGGAGCAGGCTTCTGCCTGTTCAACGACGTCGCCGTCGCGGCGCTCGACCTGCTGGCCTCCGGGGCCGCCCGCCGCATTCTGGTGCTCGACTGCGACGTTCATCAGGGCGATGGAACAGCGCTCATCTTCGCCGACGACCCAAGGGTCTTCACCGTCTCGATCCACTGTCGGGCGAACTGGCCGCTGGAGAAGCCGCCGAGCGATCTTGATGTCGAGCTTGAACCGGGATCGGGCGATGAGGTCTACCTGTCTGCGCTCGAGGAGGCTCTGGAACAAACCCTGCCTCAGGCGCGTCCCGATCTGGTCATCTTCAATGCCGGGGTGGACCCCCACATCGAGGATCGCCTGGGCCGGCTTTCTCTGAGCGATCAGGGGCTCAGAAAGCGCGAAAATCTGGTCCTCGAAACGTGCGCCCGAAATAGCCTGCCGCTGGCCGCGGTTCTGGGCGGCGGCTACGGTCCCGATCCTGACGCCATCGCCCAGCGACACCTGATTGTCTTTGAGACTTTCTCCCGGATATCGTCTCCGGGAGCGACGCCTGCGCACGGCTAGCGGCTGTCAGGAGGTCGGTTCCAGCCGGTCTGGGCGCGCACGAGAGGCAGATAGACGAACTTGGGGAGCGCATAGATCGCCTTGAGCGGCCAGGTGAAGCGCCGCGGGAAACTGGTCTCAAAACCGCCTCGCATCACCGCATCAGCGATCCGCCGGGCGGCCTCCGACGGCTGAATCATGAACGGCTTCGGAAACGCATTGTGGTCCTGCGCCGGAGTTTCGACAAATCCGGGGGTCGAGACCGAAACGCCCACACGATAGCGCTCAACTTCAATCTTCAGACACTCGGCCATGTTGATCAGCGCCGCCTTGGTCGCGCCATACGCTGAGGCCGTCGGCATTCCGCCGAACCCCGTCGCCGATGAAACGAAGTGGATATGACCTTCCTGACGGGAACAGAAATCAGGAAGCACCGCGCCCGTGACATGTGAGGCCCCAAGGAGGTTCGCCCGAACCGTACGTTCAAACAGCTCAATGGAAAAGGACGGCCCCTCAAACGGCAGATAGACGCCGGCGTTCGAGATGGCGAGACCGATCGGCCCAAAGGCGGAGCGCGCAAGACTGGCGGCCGCCTCGACCTCGGAGGCGATCCCCACATCGCAGGGCGCAGCGACGACCCGTCCCGGAAAGGCCTCCGCAAGCCTCGCAAGAGCCGCCTCGCTGCGGGCGCTGGCGGCGACCCGCCAGCCCCTTCGAACCAGCTCTCCGACGAGCTCATAGCCTATCCCTGAGCTTGCGCCGGTGACCCATGCGCAACCGTGAGAGGGAGATGCGGGACGTCTGGCCATCAGGCTGGAAGCTCGCGCAGAACATATTCCACGCGCGAGCCCTCTGCAGTAA
This sequence comes from Alphaproteobacteria bacterium, assembly GCA_018969425.1. Taxonomy (GTDB): domain Bacteria; phylum Pseudomonadota; class Alphaproteobacteria; order Caulobacterales; family Hyphomonadaceae; genus UBA7672. The sequence goes on from JAGWYJ010000018.1 coordinate 10,651, forward strand.
AGGCGCACTTCACCCAGCGGCCCCGGGCGTCATACCAGAATTCGGCATCCAGATCGGACTTCATCAGATAGCGACGGGCCTGGATCTCCCCCGTTCCAATCCGGACGGTCTCAAGCCCCCTGTCGACCACGGTCATCCTGAGCATCTCGCCAGTCTCGGTCGACAGCATAGCCGCCTGGCTCATCTGGTCGATATTCCAATGCGTCGAAGGAATCAGAGGCTTGTCCAGAACGCCGCGGAAGGCGGCCCCCGCAACATCAAGACCGCCCTGTACCGCTTTGACCGCCAATTGCCGCCAACGGCCGTCCTTTTTCGTCCTGGCTTCAACGCGCTCAAGGGATCCGCCGATCCACGTCTCAGTCGCATCATGAACATAATGGTAGACCGTCAGCGGTCCGATCATCACCTTGAGATCAATATCCGTCTCAACGCTCAAGGTGTCGCCCTTTCGGCGAAACGACACCACGTGCCGTCCGAAGGGTTGGCCGTTCCGAAGAACGTCAAACTCGAGCCTCGAGCCGTCTGCAGGTTTCCAGCGACCGACCCCCCCGCCGGCGAGCGAGGCGGACGCAGACGCGCTGGGACCCTGCGTGACCGCCAGGGCCGGATCTATGGCCGCAACCGACAGCGTTCCAACGATTGTAAGCATCACAACGCAGGTTCGGACAAGCGACCTCATCGGCCGACTGCTCCCGGGCTTGAATAGAGACCGGCCGGAAGAAAGGGTTGGAGAGCGGACGTCCAGCCCGACCAGCGCTCTGTCGCAATCAGACAGATGCAGGGCGTATGTCCGACTGCTCTCGGCTCATGTTTCATTCCGGGCTCTGCGAACGCCAGGTCCCCTCGCTCATAAACGCCGAACTCATCTGCAAACGACCCCTGAATCACAACGGTGACGTCCCGACGATGATGACCATGCTGCGGGGCCCTCTGCCTCGGGTCAAGCCTCAGCAGCCGGGCGTTCGGAAGCCCGACCGGCAGAGACCCTACCCCGAACCATCCACGCTTCCAGGACAAGGATGTCAGATCCGAACTCAACAAACGATTTTTTAGGCCCTGAACCTCTCCTGGACAAACCGAGGACGCCGCAGACCGCCCCGGGACATCTTCCAGAGAAGCCGCACCCCGGGAGGCCACCTCAACCGGGTCCTGCGCCTCCAGCATCCGGCCCCCGATGGCCTCAAGAACAGACAAGGAGCGACGCCCTTCAGCCGACAGGGTCGCATGGAGGTCAGCCGCCAGACGCTCCGCCGGCGGCAGCGCCCCTGCAGCGTAATCCAGCATGAACGCCGCATAGGCGTTATCGTGGAGGGTCATGACAGGCCCGCTTTGCAACCTTGACGAACACAGCCTACGCACCGTCAACCCGGACGGATCAGCCCGCTATGCGATTGATGAAAGGGGGAGACTTCCCGTATGCAGGGAAGCAAGACAAGGAGCGACGCCTCTACATGGTCCTGAACTCGGTCATTGACGCCATAGGGAATACGCCTCTGATCCGCCTGAAAGCCGCCTCCGAAGCGACCGGGGCGACCATTCTGGGCAAGGCGGAGTTCCTCAATCCGGGACAATCCGTCAAGGACAGAGCCGCCCTCGGAATTATCCGGGACGCCGAAAAGCGCGGTGCGCTCAGACCTGGCGGCCTGATTGTGGAGGGAACTGCGGGCAACACGGGCATCGGCCTCGCAGTGGTTGGCAACGCGCTGGGCTACCGCACCCTGATCGTGATGCCGAGAACCCAGTCTCAGGAGAAAAAGGACGCCATCCGTAGTCTGGGCGCGCGTCTGGTTGAGGTCGATGCGGTTCCCTACGCCAATCCTAATCATTACGTGAAGTATTCTCGCCGGCTCGCGGAAGAGCTGGCGGTATCCGAACCTGGCGGGGCGATTTGGGCCAATCAGTTCGACAACGTCGCCAATCGTCAGGCGCATTACGAAACGACCGGTCCGGAAATCTGGCGTCAGACAGACGGCAGAATCGACGGTTTTGTCTGCGCCGTCGGGTCAGGCGGAACACTGGGAGGCGTCTCCCTTGCGCTCAAGGAGCGCAATCCCGCCATCAGGATCGGCCTTGCGGACCCTCATGGAGCGGCGCTCTATTCGTGGGCTGTCACCGGAGAGCTGAAGTCCGAAGGATCCTCAATCATGGAAGGCATTGGTCAATCTCGCATCACGGCCAATCTTGAGGGGGTGATAATAGACGACGCCTTCCGGATCAGCGACCAGGAAGCCCTCAGCGTCATGTTCGACCTGACGAAAAACGAAGGCATGTGTCTCGGCGGTTCGTCGGGGATCAATGTCGCAGGCGCCATGGCTCTCGCCCGGACGCTCGGGCCCGGGACGACGATTGTCACCATCCTGTGCGATTATGGATCCCGGTACGTTTCCAAGCTCTACAATCGGGCCTTCCTGACCGAAAAAGGCTTGCCGGTTCCCGACTGGCTCAGCTGACGGCTACGCCGCGGGCCGAAGCAGACCAACCTGAGCCGCATTCGGGAGAGATCACGGGGCGCGGCGGACGGGCGCTCAGCCGGCGATGGTCGTCACCGCATAAGCGACGCCGCCCCAGAAGGCGCAGCAGAAGACGGTTACGAAAACCGTGACTTTCCAGGCGGGCCACCGGGCCTCGCTCGCAGTCATATCTGCGCGTCCAGGAAGGCCCAGAAGAACCTCGGGCGCCGGGCCGGAGACGCGGGCGCGTTCGACAGCGGCCTTGGCCGATAGGGAGGAGAGTTTTTGCGTTTGCACGAAAGGAACCTCCTGCTGAGCGCTCGGAATGAACGGAGGCGGACCTCAATCCCCGGACCTTCGAAAGGTCCCCCAACCCCTTTAAGATCGGGTCAACAAACTGCCGGGAATTTACAACTATCGGGACGAAACCGTCCCTGAGGCAAGCCCGCAAGGCAGTCCTGTCTGCAGAGCGTTCCAACCTGACCGGCGCTCTAATAGGCGTCGGAGCCGAACATAACGGCGGGAACGGCCTTCACGAGGATCCGGAGATCCTTCCCCATCGACCAGGTGCGAACATATTCGACATCCATCCGGACGCGCTGGTCATAGGTGAGCGAATTACGGCCATTGACCTGCCATAGCCCGAGAACACCGGGACGAACCGAGGTATAGTAACCGAAATCCGCTCCATATCGGAAAATCTCGCCCGAAGTGATCGGCCGGGGTCCGATAATCGACATCTCACCCCGGAGAATGTTAATCAGCTGAGGGAGCTCGTCGAGGCTCGTACGCCGCAGAAAACGACCGATCGGAGTGATCCGAGGATCCGACCTGAGCTTCTGGTAGAGCGCCCACTCCGCCGCTGCGGCCTGATCCGACGAAAGCAGAGCCTCAAGCCGCGCAGCAGCGTCGGGCCGCATCGTCCGAAACTTGTAACAGTTGAAAAAACGCCCGTTCGCTCCGCAGCGCTTCTGAGTGAAGATCACAGGCCCGGGTCCGCTCAATCGGATCGCGAGGCAAATGAAAGCCAGAAGAGGCAGGAGAAAGACGAAAGCCAGAGACGCCAGACCGAGATCCAGGGTCCGCTTCGCAATGCTCGAATAAACGGGCGAAGACAATGCGGCCTCAAGACTCAATCCGGACGTAGAGGCGATCCTTTCAGCCTCGACGCCTTGACCGTTCTTCATGCGATAGCCTTTCTCGCCCGAAGCTCGCGCAGACAAGCAGCAACTACCATGCCAGCGACGTAAGCCTCCCCCTTCCATCGGCTCTGGAAAAACCCTCAGCTCACCACGGTAATTATGTGGACGAATGAACCAGGGTCCGCTCTGAGTCGACACTAACTTGGATCATTTTGAGACACCGGCGGTCATCGCTCAATGTGTTTCCCGAGGCGCGCGAAATCGGAGCGTCAACCCGCCCAAACTTCAACCAGCAGGCGAAGGTCCCGGTCTCTCCTTGCGTCTTGGGCCAGGGTTTGGCTAGGTGAACCCTGCCGGGTCGCCAGCCCGACTCACTCCCCCGGAAGGATGAAAAGGCCATGGTCGCCCGCCTGACTCCCGAAAGCCCGCTCGTATCGGCTGAGTGGCTCAAGTCGCATCTGAGCGCCCCTGATGTTCGGGTTCTGGACGCCACCTACATCACAACCTTCAGACCTGGCGAAGCGCAGACCGGCGGCGAGGCTTACGCAGCTCATCACATTCCCGGCGCCCGCTTCTTCGACATCGACGATATCGCGGATACGTCGAGCCCGTTTCCCCACATGCTTCCCTCCCCTGAAAAGTTCGCATCCCGGGCGAGACGCCTGGGGCTGGGCGATGGACATCGGATCATATGTTACGACCAGAACAGCTATATGGCGTCCGCGAGAGCCTGGTGGATGTTCCGAACGATGGGACATGACGACGTGGCGGTTCTGGACGGAGGTTTTGAGGCCTGGAAGGCGGTCGGCGGGGACATTGAAGATCTTCCCCCCCCCCCGCAGTCGGATCGTCATTTCACAGTGCGCACGCGCTCTGATCTGATCCGGAATCTGGAACAGGTCCAGAAAGCTCTCGAGACCGGCTCAGCGCAGGTCATAGATGCGAGATCCGCTCCTCGTTTCACAGGAGCCGCGGATGAGCCGCGGCCGGGACTTCGCAAGGGTCACATGCCGGGCGCCCTCAACCTGCCCTATACCCGCCTGCTGGCCCCGGACGGTCGTTTCCTTCCCGTCGAGGAGCTGCGTGCTCAGTTCGCTTCCTGCGGCGCCGACCTCAGCCGCCCGATTGTGAACACCTGCGGTTCAGGCGTCACAGCCGCCGTGCTCGCCCTGGCCGAGGCGATCTGCGGCTGTGAGACGGCGGCAGTCTATGACGGCTCCTGGTGCGAATGGGGCGATCCGGCCAGTGGCGCGCCGGTGGCGTCGCTCTGAGACATGGCGGAGAAGCCTGATCACCTGGCGACGCGTCTGTCGCACGCCGCACGGGACGAGGCCCTCACTCATGGAGGCGTAAACCCGGTCCTGCAGCGTGCGTCCACGGTCCTGGTGGCGTCCGCAGACGACTTGTACGCCCCGGACGCATGGACCTACGGACGTCACGGCACAGCCACCCATAAGGCTCTGAAGGAGGGGCTGTCAGAACTGGAGAACGCACCCTGCTGCGCAGTCGTCAGCTCTGGTCTTCTGGCATGCACTCTGCCCTTCACGGCGTTCGCCGAACCAGGCGATCATGTGCTGGTGAGCGACAACGTGTATGGACCGACAAGACGTTTCTGCGATCGGTTTCTTCGAAGATGGGGCTGCGAGGTCGAATACTTCAACCCGACCATCGGCGGCGGGATTGAGACGCGCATCCGCGCCAACACACGGCTGATCTTTCTCGAAAGTCCCGGTTCGCTCACTTTCGAAATCGCCGATGTGCCCGCGATCGCAGCCGTCTGCCGCAGGATGGGCGTCATCTCGGTCATCGACAACACCTGGAGTGCAGGCGTTTTTCTCAAACCGATCGACCTCGGTGTCGATGTGTCTGTGCAGTCGACGAGCAAGTATGTCAGCGGGTCGGCTGACACGCTTGGCGGTGCGCTGTTCACGCGCGATGATCGCCTCGCTGCAAAGCTCAGGGATGCCGCCAGCGATCTTGGCCTCAGCGTGTCTCCGGACGACGCTTATCTGATCCTGCGGGGATTGAGGACCCTGCCCTTGCGCCTCGAAAGGCACAGCTCATCAGGCCTCAAGGTGGCTCGATGGCTTCAGACGCGGGCTGAGGTTGCAAAACTGCTGTACCCAGCCCTCGAAACAGACGTCTATCACGACTTGTGGAAGCGGGACTTTAAAGGAGCCGCCGGCCTCTTCGGCTGCTGTTTGAGACCCGACCTGGTCGGACAGACGTCTCAGTTTCTCGACGAGCTGAAACTGTTCGGCCTCGGATTCTCATGGGGAGGATTCGAAAGCCTGGTCATTCACTGCGACCCGCAGCTGAAGAGAACCGCCGCGGGGTCGACCCGCCTCGAAGGCCCGCTTCTGCGTTTCAGCATCGGTCTCGAGGACCCGGATGACCTGATCGCCGACCTCGATCAGGCGTTCGACAGGCTGACACGCCGCTAGATGAGGCGAGCTTAGTCGTCCGTGTAGTATTTCCGGTAGGATTTGTAGTCGGCAGCGGTATAGGCGTACTGGCCTCGCCGGCGCAGATCCACAAAGGTAAGCGCTACGCCCGCCACATTAGCCTTGAACTCGCGCAGGATCTTTAGCGTTTCCCGGAGCGTCGCCCGGTTCGTCTTGCGCCAGCGAGCGGCGACGACAACCTGATCAACCTTTCGCGTCACAACACGGGTCTCAGCCATAAGCAGAACAGGCCCTGTGTCGATAATGATGAGATCATAGGTCTGCTTGAGCATCGTCATCAGCGCATCAAACGCTCGGCTGCCGAAGACATCTCTCGGCGTGTGCTTGCGTTCAGCGAGCGGGAGAATATGTAGTCCCGTCGTCTCGTCCGTCACAATCACATCCGACAGCCGGCTCTCTCCGAAAAGATACTCGAGAAGACCGGCCTCAGCGGGAACGCCGGACACCTCGGTAAGCTGGCGTCGACGGATGTCTCCATCGATCACGATCGTTTTAGTCCCCGACATCGCAGCCATGCGGCCAAGACAAAAAGTCATGCTCGTCTTGCCCTCATCCGGCAACGAGGAGACGATTGCGACCGTCTTCGCAGGACGATCGACATCCGAAAAAAGGATGGAGGCCCTGAGGTTTCGGAAAGCTTCCGCAAAGCCCGAATGAGGCTTTTCGAGGAGATAATCCGCAGGCTTGATCCGCGCCTTCGCGAAGGTCCCGGAAGGCGCCAGCAACGGAACAGAAACAAGGTAGGGGGCGCCGGTATAATGCTCAACGTCCTCCGGAGATGAAAAGAAGCTGTCCATCAGCTCGACAATCAGCCCGGCCAGACCCGCGAGTGCGGCCCCGAGAATGAAACCCAGAGCAAGATTGAGCGTCGTGTTGGGAAAGCTCGGCCCTGTGGGGGTCGCCGCATAAGCGTTGATGAGAGCATCCGCCTCCGTGATGCCGTCAAGCTCGCTGGTCTCCTTGAAGCGATTGAGGAACTCCTCATAAAGCGCTCGGCTGGCGTCAGCATCACGCTGAAGTTCGTTGAGCACGACGCTCGCGCGATTATTGACCGCAAGCTCGCCCTTCTGCGAATTCAGACGCGCCTGGAGCGCATTCACCCGCTCGCGGGAAACCAGCACATCCTGTTCAAGGGCCGACACGATCCTTTGCAGTTCCGCGCTGATCTGGCGCTCAACGTCACGCTCCTCGCTGAGCACGCGGATCACATCGGGATGACCGTCCAGATAGCGCGCTCTCAGATCCGCCTTCCGGCGGAGGATCTCAGCCTGCTGCACACGGAGGGCGCTGATGTTTCCCGATGCCAGGGCCTCGGAAATCGTATCAACTCCGCCTCCAGCTGCGAGCTGATTCTGAACATTCTGAAGTCTGGCACGCTTTTCGGCCAGATCGGCCTGCTGGACGGTCAGCTGCGCATTGAGATCCCGAATGGCTTGCTCAGTGAGAGTTGAGCCTTCTGCTGACAGAAGACCCGTACGCGCGCGATGAGCCTCAACCTTGCTCTCCGCCTCGCGTACCTCGTCGCGCAAGGCGGCCACTCGATCATCCAGCCACGACTTGGCCCGACGGGTCGCGTCGAACTTCATCTCAAGCTGATTGTCGAGATAAACGTCCGCCACGGTATTGGCGAGCAAAGCCGCCATGTCTGGGGTCGAGCTCGTCGCGTTGATTTCAATAATATAGGTCGGCCCCAGCCGATTGATCGTGATCGCCCCCTGTACGGATGCGATGACGCCATCAAGTTCAGCCTGTTCCGCCTTCAGGATTTCCTCTTCGCTCAATGACTTGGTCGACGCGTCATCGGCAGCTCCTCCGGGCAGAGCCGACTTGATGAAAGATTTGAGACCGCTCTTGAACTGATCCAGCCCGGAAGGCGGAACCCGAGCCGGGTTGAATTCGGGATTCTCAACAAGGTCCAGCCGCTTGACAACTTTTGACAGAAGAGACCGGCTCTTGAGGATCTCCGCCTCGGTGTCGATCACAGCGCTGTTGGGCGCGAGGCCCTGCATCACTGCTCCGATGTCGATGACCTGGGAGCTTTGCGTGTTGACGATCACGCTGGAAGTCGCGGTGTAACGCGGTTGCAGGGTCAGCGTGAACAGCGTCGCGAGGGCGAAGACGCACAGAAATACGCCCGCCATCAGATTGAGGCGACGACGGATCGCCCGGATGACCCCCTGCAGGTCAAGACCGCCCAGGGAAGCCGAGGGGGCGAGTCCCCCCGCCGGATAAACCGAAGCGCCGTCCGGTGAGTAGGGCATGTTCACGTCGACAATCTCCGATCCTCGGCAGGGATGGTCGGGCCAGGACCCACAACACCAAAGCCCGGCGACGATCCCTTAAGGATAGATCACGAGAGCGGCGCTGAGAATGTTCTGATCGAAGTCTCTTTCCGACTGAGCGCCGCTCGAATCCTGCGTCCTCATCATGTAGGACAGATCGAGGCGAGCGCGACGGTTGAGTTTATAGCCCAGTCCGATCCCGAATTCACCCTGATCATCGGTACGATCGATATCCTGGAAATCAATGCTGCGGGAGCGCGCCTCCCCGAACAGCAGGACATTGCGTCGAAGCTCATGATCGATCCGCACGCCGAACGCCGTATTGTAGGCGGTGCTCGAATTGACCAGACCCGGGTCGAAAATGTCGCGCTGGCCTGTAAACGTCACGGTCGTCAGCTCTGTCGGAAACCATTCAAGGCGACCGTCGACCGACATACCGTCCGTGTCGGGACGCGAGAGTGCGTCCTTCTCATCCTTTACGTACCCAACCGCAATATCCCCTCGGAACGGGGCGGCCAGTTCAAAGTTGAGACCAATCTGACCCGTTGTGCGGCGACCGTCGCGACTGGGATTGAGAGACGTCCCGACGAAGTCATAGTCCTGATCCGCCACTCGTCCCTGGACATAAACGGCGACATCAGGGGAGATCGCGTAGGAAGCCCGTCCCGCGGCATAGGTCTCGGTCACATCCCGGAAATTCTGGGCGGTGTTGAAATCGCTGGACGCGGAACCCACGCGTCCCTCAACCTGAAAACGATCCCGACGAAAGGCAGCCAGCAGGGCGGTGTCTGCACGATCGTACTCAGTCAGTCCCGCTCCTGTTCGCGCAGCCGGCTCATAGCGCTGCTCGGTGATGCGCCCGCCGTCAATCGACCCGCCCACCCAGAACTCGCGGGTCACATCAAGCCGACCGCGCAGGAAGCCCGTGAAGTCGGTCGAGGACTCTTCGCCCTGATCCAGATACTCGCGATGATCCGCGCGGACGCCGGCGGAAATTTCATGAACCGACCATGTGCTCTTGAGCTCAAGCTCAGGGGTCGCCCCGATGATCACATCATCGGTCGCGTTGGACGCCTCCGCATAGATATTGTCGTTGGATCGGACGGCGAGCCCCAGACGCGACCGTATCTCGAAAGCTCCCGCCCGAAGCGGAAGCGGATCAAACTCGGGTTGAGGGCGCTCTGCCGCGGAAACATAACGATTGCGGTCGAACTGACCAGGGGCCTTTTGAGCGATGGCCGGAGCCGCCGCGAACCCGGCGAGGGCCAACGCCAGCGCCAGAGAAGAAACAACGGATTTCATGAACCTTCACCCCTGTCCGTCCGGGCTGTGACGACCCGGCTTAGCATGACGACCAATCATATTTAACGCTCGAAGCAGCAAGTTCCGGGCCGCCCCACCCTTCCGTGATCACAGTTGCCGCGGTCAGCGATTGCGGCGCGTCAAGTCCCCGCCCCCTCCGCCCGGGTGAGGCGTCTGGGCGGGGGCGCAACCTTGAAGCTGCGGCCCTCCGCGCGGCTCGTCGCCTCAGCCATGACCTCCCGAAGAATTTCCTCAGCTCCAGCCTGCGGCCTCACCCCGATTTTCGACGCTCCGTCCCGTTCTACGGCGGCGCAGGCGTCAGTCGCCGACACAACCGTGTTATCCGGGCATCTCTCAAGGACCGGAGCGGCCTGTGCCACCGCGGGACACAGGCTGCCCCCAAGAACCGCAAAAACCCCGCCCAATACAGGGAAAACCGACACGGATCGCGCCCAGGCCGGCCAAACCGCTTCGAAACGCCGCCCCATCCCAAACCGTCCCGAAACCCGTCGCTGGAATATGAACGTCGCAATGACCTCGCAGGAACGGCTGCGTCAAAGGGATTCGCTCTTCAGGAGATGATACGGCGCGTCAGAAAAAGCGCTCCCGAATGCGGATCGTATCCCCAGGCTTGACGAGCGTCGAAGGTGTCAGCGTCACTTCCCGCTCATCGGGACTGTTCGTGCTCTTGATAAAGATACGCCGCTTGTCGGCGCGATAGGTGAAATCCCCCGCGCTGGCGATCGCGTTCATGACAGTAAGACCTGAAATATAGGGATATTCCCCAGGTTTGTTGATTTCGCCGAGGATATAGTACGGGCGGTAATTCATCACCTCGGCGCTGACCTGCGGCTCGCGAACGAAGCCATTCTTCAGCTTGACCTCGATCAGGCGCTGGAGCTCGCGCAGGGTCAGATCCTTGGCCGTGACCTCGCCGATCAGCGACATCGAGATCACACCCTGCCCGTCGACGATGAAGTTGCCCGAAAGCTCAGGCTCGCCGAAGACGGTGATCCTGAGCTGATCGCCGCTGTCGAGACGATATTCGGCAAGACCCGCCGGGGCTGTCGGGGTTGCGATCGCCTGACCGAGCGACCCGGTCTGAGGTGCGGCGGAAACCTGTTCGGGGGCTCTTGGCGCCGGATCGGCAGGAGCGGGGGACGCGCAGGCCCACAAACCGACTACGCTGGCGAACGCCAGAACGGCTTTTCTGATACTGATCATCCTCGTCCCCCGGACTGTCCCTGGGCCGCCGGCCCTGTCTCAACGCGTGATCCTGTCATGAAAAACTCCACACTCTCTCCCTGAAAGCGCACAGCCGTCAGACGGCCGCTGAGATAAGCCCCCGTGTCGATACCGATGCGACGGGAATCCCGATAGGGCCTTGCAGCAGGCGTATGCCCGTGAACGATGACAGCCTCGAGGGGTTGCCGGTCTTCGAGAAACTCGTTTCGGATCCACAGAAGGTCCCGTTCGGTCTGCGCCTCCAGCGAAATACCCGGCTTCACGCCGGCATGAACGAACAGATAATCCCCTATCCTCACGCTCAGGTGAAGACCTCTCAGAAACTCCAGATGGGCGGGTGGAGCGAGAGCCGCCAGCTCCTCGCGCACTCTCTCCCACTCCTCAGGACTCGTCCGGTTACGCGGAGGCCGCACTCCGTACGACACCAATGTTTCGACCCCTCCGAACTCCGCCCATCTGGGACCGACCCGGGCATCCTCGAGAAACTGCAGCATAGCCGCCTCATGGTTTCCCTTCAGAAAATAGGTCTCATAGCGGCCCATGTCGCGCGCCATGAGCACATCCAGCACATCTCGCGATTGAAATCCCCTATCGACGTAGTCTCCAAGAAAGACCAGAACCGGCTTTCCTGAAAATCCGCCCTGGCTGACATCCTCATCAATGACCTTGAGCAACCGGAACAGGAGATCAGCCCGTCCATGGATATCGCCGACGGCGTAAACCCTTCGTCCCTCAGGAATGGAGGCGGTCCGACCCGGCGTCCAGACCGGACGGCGCTCTGGAGGGGGACGCGCCATGCGACGGGCCAGCTCGTCCACCCACGCTCCGAAATCCTCAAGAAGGGACCGGATGGCGTCGGCGGCCGCTTCCCGAAGACGAGACAGACCGATGGTCACCCGATCACCCTTTGACGTCGCTGGCCGGCGAGGACCGCCCCCCGAGAGCGGCTTTCGCCCCCTTACCCTCGGAGATGATACCGGTCCAGCATGGCGAACAGGTCATTCTGCGTCAAACGCTCGGAAAAGAAAAAAGCCTTCAACCCGAAAGAGAAAGACGGTTACAGCAGGCCCCGGGGGCAGGCATAACCCGTCACGAATCCCTAAACGCCTCCTGAAACAGGGCGTGGCTTTTGCAGATCCGCAGGTGATGATGCGTATCGCCTTTTTCGGACATGATGCAGGCGACGCCGCAGTGCGCCGGCGCGTTGAGGGGTTCCGACGGGACGGCCTCGAGGTGATGAGGTTCATGATGCGCCGGAGCGATGCCACGCGCGAGGATGACGCAGACATCGACCTTGGACGAACCTTCGACGCCGACTACCTTCAGAGACTGACCCGCATAGCCTCAGGGGCTCGCATCGCAGCCTCTCAGAGGGCGCTTCTGGCGAGTTCAGACGTCATCTATGCGCGCAATCTCGACATGCTTGCGACAGCCTTTCTTGCGAAGTCGTGGACCGGATTATCCACACCGGTGGTGTACGAATGCCTGGACGTTCACCGCCTTCTGACGCGCTCCGACATGATCGGATCAGCGATGAGACGTGTTGAGGGATCGCTCCTGAGGAAGTGTCGGCGCCTTGTTGTCTCATCGGACGCCTTCATCCTTCGCCATTTCGAGCCGCGTTACGGGAACCTGTGTCCAGCGGTCCTGATCGAGAACCGGATGGCGCCAGGATCCGCCTATGGCCCTCGCCCGGGACAAGAGCCCGGACGCACCGGGCCCCTTCGCATCGGCTGGGTCGGTGTGCTCCGCTGCGCACGCAGCCTCGATTTGATGAGATCTCTCGTCCGTGAGTTTGGGGAGGCGATCCGCGTCGATCTCCACGGCACGCCCGCGCTGACGGAGATCCCTGATTTTCATGAGCGCGTCGCTGAGACGCCAGGCTTGATGTTTCACGGCCGTTACAAGGCGCCGGAAGATCTGAGACGGATCTACGCCGATCTCGACGTTGTCTGGGCGGGAGATTTCATGGAAGCAGGCTTCAATTCGCTCTGGCTTCTTCCTAACCGCCTGTACGAAGGCGGATATTACGGTGTTCCGCCCATAGCGCCGAAGGGTACGCGGACCGCGGAATGGATCGACAGGGTCGGGGCCGGCTTCACCCTCCCGGAGGATCTCTCCCGATCCCTTCCCCAACTCATCGGGCGGATGATTGAATCGCGCACAGAGATCGCCGCGCGGCGAGAGCGACTGCTGTCGCTGCCCGACACCGCATTCATTCAGCCGGAGGGCGAGCTTCGGACCCTGATTGAAGAGGCGCTCAATCCGGCGACGCGATCGGCGCGGACGGCGTCCATGCTCACGGCTGCAGAATGCGCCCGGTGAAGGCAAAGGAGTCCTCTCGCCTGAGGCGGCGAATCGCCGGTCCGGTTCTTGGCGTGGCGGTTCTGCTTCTGGCGGCAGAGCTCCTGGGAGGCGCAACCTCCCCACTCGTCAGTCTTTCAATATCAGGCGGCTGTCTCGCCCTGACACTGCTCGCAGCGGCGCTCGCAGGTCCCTCCTTCATCACTCCGGGACTGACCCTCGCCGCCGTCCTTGCGACGGTGGCGGCGACCCTTCTGATCATCATCCACGGAGAGGCGGCTGCGCCGGCGGCGACCGCGAGTCTGGCGGGCGGCGGACTCTGGCTGATCGGCGCGCTCGCAGGCCGCCGACCCGCTGACGCCGACTTTGCGGTCGACGCGGTTATCTGGACCTCATTCCTGTTCTGCTGCGCTCTCCTTGTTCTCGCCTCGAACGGGCCACTGCGTCTGGGGGCCTCACTACTGGAGGCGCTGCCCTCTCCAGCCGACATTCCTCTTCTCTTCACGGTGTTCCTGATCATGGCGGCCGGACGCCTCGTTCAGATCCATGGACGGGCGCCGAGGATCGACCTTGCCCCCGTAATCTGGACCGAGGAGCTCATTCACCGCGGCGTTGGAGCGCTTCTTCTCGCTGGCGTCTCGGCGACAGGACTTTTTCTGTGCGCATCCGCACAGGGAGCGCTTACGGCGCTGGCGGGAATTTGTCTGATCGTGTGCTTGCGACCGACGGAACAGGACAACGATCGAAGACGAGTTCAGGGTCTGACCCTCGCGGGGCTTCTTGGCCTTGCAGGCCTCGTGGCGCCATTCGTTGATGCGAAGACCTTTGGAACAGAACCTTTCAGCCTTGTCGCCCGTTCAGGTGAACGCTGGAGCGTCTATGTGCGGACCGTCCCGGAAGCGCTGATCACTGGTCATGGCCCCGGAGCCATAAGAGAAATCGCGGATAGGTCGGCAACCCTCAGCAATGCATCGCTTCTCGCGGCTCCCGGCGGTGCGCGGAATGCCGTCATCCACTACCTTGTCCAGTGGGGAATAACAGGCGCGATCATGATGACGGCGGGACTTGTGTTCGTTCACCGGCCGATCACTGGGAACCAGGCATCCCCTCGCTTCGCCCGCAGCGCGTCACGAACAGCTCTGGCGACGGGCTCTGCGATTCTCTTGTGGGGGGTGACCTCCTCTTCCCTCGAGACGCCGGTGATCGGGTGGCTTTATGTCTTTCTTTTGGGACTCGCCGCAGGATCTGACGTCCCGCAGCGTGCAGGCAGCCGCACCATGGCTGGATCTCCCGTCCGAACGTTGCCATCATCGGGGCCCGAAGCCGGTTTTCCTGCGGTTCCGGGCCCACCCCGCAGCGGAGTCGACCCATGACAGCCATCACCGCAGCGATCGCCAACCTGAAAGGAGGCGTGGGAAAGTCGACAACGACCGTCATGCTGGCCGACGGCCTCGCCTATTTCTACGGGATGCATGTTCTTGTGATCGATCTCGATCCTCAGGCCAACTCAAGCCAGATGCTCCTGACGGAAGAAGGCGTTCAGGAAGCCTCGGAACAGGGAAAGGGAGGCCACCACCTTCTCGCCCAGTTCATGGCGGGATCTCCCCCATCCGCGTCGCCGTTCATCATGCCCAATGCAGTGACTCTGGAAGAGCTCCGCATCGCCGAAGAGCAGGACGAACGCAGGGGATGGATTTCTATTCTGCCGTCGCATCCGAAGCTGCGCATGTCGGAACTGACCCTGGAAGAGGAGTGGTACGGGAGATCCGGAACGCCTACGACCTTGTCCGAAGCGCTGGCGAAACATTTTCGGATCGCATTCGAACCGCTTCTGCCCCTCTACGACGTCATTCTTCTGGATTGCCCCCCTCACCTGTCGCCTCTTGCGCGCGCCGGCCTGTCGATAGCCGACGTGTTCCTGACGCCGACCATCGCCGATAGCGTTTCGACATGGGGAACCAAACAGTTTTCAGAGTGGGTCGGGCGCTTCATCGCGCCCGACCTGCCGTCCCGAAACTTTATCCTGATCACCCGTTTCCGGGACACGCGCTATTCGCGTCAGATTGTTGCGGATCTGCGCGATATCTATCTGAAAGATCGCTGGTTCGGACCCGTGATTCCAGAGTCGGTGCACGTCCTCAACGCGATGGACCGGGCGGCCCCCGACAGCTACAACACGTTCAAGGGAAAGTATGGCGGTGTCCGGACGGACGTCCGACGGCTTGCAGAACGCTTCACCGACTTTCTTGGCCAGAGAACAGGCGCGACATGGCAGAAGATACGAGACTGACCCCCGCGGAGTATCTCGACCGCTTCTTTGACGAGCTCCGCGCGGAAGTGCGGTCAAACCCGAAGCTGGCGGCGCGCCTGACGCGCGCCCTGGGGGGAGAAGTGGTGTTCGAAGACGAACACAAAGCGGACCTCGCGAACCCATATCTGCTCGCCGCATCCGGATCGAAGTCGAAGTTCTACTCGGTGTTCTCCGGACTGAAGCCAAACGAGATCCGGCGCGTTCTGCGCGACAACAATCTGGCGACATCGGTCGATGTCAGGGGAAAGACCGCCGAAGAGCTGGTGGACATGCTCTTTCGCAGAGCCTCGTCAAAGATCAGCGAACGTAAATCAACGTTCTTCTGACCGGCCGGCGCGCTCGCGCCAGCTCTCCCGGGTCATCTCCCAGTAACGCGACCGACGCTCAGAACCGTCGGGCCGAATGCTGCTTCGCTCGCCCATGGGGGAAAAGCCGGCGGCCTCAATCACCCGCGCGGACCGTATGTTATCCAGCGACGCCGTGAGACCGATCAGACGCACCCCGAGATGCTCAAACATCCACCCAAAGCTTCGCGCAGCTCCTCGCCCCCCCTCGCCGCTGTTCTGAAGATCGGCCCTTCGCGCTCCCGCAATTTCAGCCGCAGACAGCTCAGGCCAGATCGTGAAATAGGAATAGCCCGCCACCTGGCCCGCCTCATCAAGACTGACAGCCAGCAATGCCTCGCCGGCTTCCCTGCGCGCGCGGGCCTCATCCACCCAGCCCTGTATGACAGGGATAGTGAAGGGTCGCGGCAAATCATAAATGGGGTCGGAAACACCCCGGTCGGCGAAAAGAGCGATCAGACCCTCCACGTGCTCGTGCCCGGCGAGCACCTGGCGGGCCCCAAGCAGTGTCAAATCCGCCGAGCGAACCGCAGCACGGATCCGGTCGGCCTCTTCGGCCGGGACATCAAGACGGGAAAGAGGCGGAGCGCTCAGACTGACCCCCTGTCGCAGGTTCGCAGCCGCAGAGAACGCCAGGTCAGGCCCGCAAGGCAAGAGCGCCGATGAGTCACCAGTTCTGTCAGCGAAAAACCGGTGGGGCCGCAGCGACGCGAGACCGCCCAGGTCGCGCCCCCAGAAGCGCCGCCTGACGGAAAAAGCCCGCCGCCCAGGCCATATGCATGATCCCGGAGGCGGGCCCGGCGAACAATCCGCACGGCGAACCCAGCTTCAGCGCGCCCCAGATCGAGGCGCACAAGAGTGCGAAGAGATAAAACGCCGGAGCCGCAAGGCTCCACGGCCATAGCGGTGAAATCGCCAGACTGAGACAGCAGACAAGAAGGACGGCAGGCGGGATCATCTGGCGGGCGCGCGGGACATCCCTGTGTTTCAGAAGAGTGCGCGCACGCCCTCGGCCGTAATTGTAGTACTGACGCGCAAGCGCCCTGGCGCTCGAACGGGGAAGGTACTGAAGGCGGATCTCCGCATCGAGAAAGATGCGTCCGGACGCGGCTCGCAGCCGACGGTCAAACTCCGCATCCTCATTATGCGAAAAGGTCTCATCATATCCGCCGACCTGGAGAAACGAAGCAAGATCAAAACCAGCATGATGACCCGTATCGACAAAGCCCGATCGCCGTCCCCCGCGATGGGCCGAACCGCCGGATCCGAGAGGCGTGTCGACGATGAGCGCATTCGCCCTCTGGAAACATGTCCGACCAATCGCATCCATGGGCGTGACGAGGGATTCCACTCCATTCCTGACGAGACTATCAGCGACATCCGTCACATAGCCGGGCGGATATAGAGCATGCGCATCACAGCGGATCAGAACACGTCGATTTTCGGAAAACCGACGGGCGACGAGATTGACCGCAGCGGACTGTAACCGAGCGGGATTCTCCACAAGACGCAGATTGGCATGAACGTTCATCATCGCGCGCACGATGTCGGGCGTGCCGTCATCGCTGCCGCCGTCAGCCACAACGAACAGAGCATCGGCCAGACGATCATCGCCAGTCAGAAGATCACGAAGGCATGTCTCGATATGAGACGCCTCGTTCAGAACAGGAATGGCCACCAGCACATCACATCCCTGGACCGCTCGCCGTGCAGATCCGGAAGGGTCATCCGCCGCACCATTCGACTTTCCCTGCGTGACCTCCATGATCCTCTCGCTCTTCCCGAACAGTCCTTCGATTCGTCGTGACGTTTCCGGCTATGGCGCCTAACCGGGAGCGACAGCCTGAGGCGGATCAGACACTTGCCGGCGCCCGGCGGACGCGCGAGCCGCATCTTCGCGATAGGCGTCGAACGGGATGCCCTCGCGCCGGGCCATCGCCCTCAGATCGGCGAAGAACTCAGCATCCTCCCCGCTTCGCCGAAGAAGCTCGGAGTCGCGAAAGGCCTGCCGTCTGAGACTGTCCGGAATATCGGACCAGTGAGCCAGAACAAAACTGAACCGCCATCGGACAAGATCCGGGCTGCAGACAGGACACAGCTCCATGGACCGGCCCAGAGCCTCGACCGCGCGATCTGGCAAGGGCTCGCCGCCTGCTGTCGCCGACTGAGAGAGACTGTAAGCCAGGCGGGCCCAGACGAAGGGACGGGCGCTATCACGCTCAAGAACCTGCTCGCTCGCCAGGGCGGCAAGGTCTGTAGCCAGAGGATCGGCCGCCAGAACAAGCTCGGAATACGCCTCATATGCATCCGCAGAAGCGCCTCGGGGCATGGGACGAGACAGAATATCAAGCGCCGATCGGCCCTCGGCGGTGACGATCTTATGCGTGGCGAAGGCGCGTCCTGTCGCAGCAAGGTTCCCCAATAAGGCGATAAAGAGCATCACGAGAAGAACAGCCCAGCCGCCGATTGCGCCGAGTCGGCGCCTTTGGTCTCCGGCTCGCTCGGACCGACCGCCATCGACCTCAGGGACGGCGTCTGCGCCCCGGTCTCGTGTCTCCTCGCTGACCTGCGTCCAACCCTGTTTGATCATTTCGGTGTTCAGAAACCCTGCATCAAGGATAGATCGGTGGGGCAAGCGGCGTCGCGGCCATGGTCTTGCATGGTCCGGACCACAGGGGAAGACATGCGCCGAGGCCGTGGAACATCTCTTGCGGGGATTATCGCCGACATGACCGTCAGACAGAAGCAGCCTCAGGAGGCGAGCGGAACGCATCCTGTCAATGCCCCCTCAGCGAACCGGAGATGGGCGAACATGATCGTCGCTCGCCAGCTCGATGACATGAACGCCGGCAACACCGCCTACCTCCTGGTTCTTCTCAAAACCATGAGACGCGGCGGCCTGTCTGTCCGCATCGTGTTCGCTCCGCGCAGATCCTTCGGCAACCGGCCTTTCATGCGCATCCACCCTCAGGTTGAGGCGGAAATTGAAGATGTCGTATGTCCGCAAAGCGTGCGGATCGCCGGGACCTACATCTCACTCTCTCCGACGGTATGGGGACGGTTCATTATCCGGCTGATCCGCGAAGCGCGAAGACGGACAGGAGGACACGTCGCGATACGAAGCCTCCTGTCAGCGCCTCTCGACCCGACCGAAGCCTCGGCGACCGCCTCGGCTTCGGATCGCCATGCGTGCGCGCTGGTCGTTGCGGAGTATTCCAACCTCGCCCCTACTCTGAAGCTGATGAAGACGCGAGCCGTGAAGTCTGTTTTCCTGCATGATCTGTTCTCCCTGCGGGCCCAGGCCTTCAGGTCGCGCGGAGAAGTTCCGGACCACGCCGATATCTCGCTGGAGGAGGAGGCCGCCTGGGTTCGGCCGGCCGAGCTGCAGATCTATGCCTCCGCAAATGAGCTGGCGACGCTTGCTCCCATGACACCCGGCGCCAGAGGCGTCTGGATGAGACCGGACGTGCCGGACTATCCGGATGTTCGGACCGATGACGGTCCTGCGCGGGCCGTCTTTCTGGGAACGCGTCACGCGGGCAATACAGACGCGCTGCGTCATCTCCTTGACGACATCTGGCCTCGGGTTCTGGCCCGAAGCCCCGATGCCCAGCTCTGGATAGCAGGCTCGACCTGCTCAGTTCTGACCCCGGAGGATCATGCCCGACCAGGCGTACGGGCGCTCGGCCGGGTCGGAGACCTGGCCTCGATCGGCGGTCCCGCCTCAGTTGGACTTGCGCCGACCCGGATCGCCAGCGGAGTCAGCATCAAGGTCGCAGAGTACCTTCGCCTGGGTATGCCCTGCATCACCTATCCTGTAGCCCTGGAAGGGTTTGGACAGGCCCTGGACGACCTGGCGGATAGGGTCGAGGATACGGACGCCTTTGCTGCGCGTCTGGCCGATCTGCTGGAGGACGAAACCGGTCGCTCGAAACGCAGCCGAAAGGCCCGTGACGAGATCGGCGCGCGCCTCGACAACGAAGAGCTGACAGCCGTCTTCCGGGCCCTGTGACAGGGACTTTCGCCTTTAACGCCCAAAATCCCTCTGATGAGACGGAAGACGGCTTCCTACGATCCGAAAAAAAACGCTAGCCTGAAGCCTTCCTCGGGACCCGGACCGGAGCAGGCCATGTCGAGATCGTTCGAGCATATCATCTATACCGTCGAAGCCGGCGTCGCGCAGATCACGTTGAACCGCCCCGATCGTCTGAACGCTTTTACGCAGACCATGCAGGATGAACTGATCGAGGCCTTTGACCGAATCGACGCGGACGATGAGGTGCGATGCGTTATCGTCACCGGCGCCGGACGCGGATTCTGCGCAGGAGCAGACCTCTCCGGAGGCGCAGAGACCTTCAATTTCAGCAAGTCCGCGACCGGCGAACAGACCGGATCCCAGCCCGACGGATCAGATCCGCGCATTCGGGACGGCGGCGGTAAGGTCTCGCTTCGCATTTTCGAATGCCTCAAGCCTGTGATCGCCGCAGTGAACGGTCCGGCCGTCGGCGTGGGGGCGACGATGCAGCTTCCGATGGACATCCGAATCGCCTCCGATGCGGCCCGCTTTGGTTTCGTGTTCACCCGGCGCGGGGTCGTCCCTGAAGCCTGCTCGAGCTGGTTTCTTCCCAGAATCGTCGGTATTTCCACTGCGGCCGAATGGTGTTTCACCGGTCGGGTGTTCGACGCCGCTGAAGCGCTCTCGCGCGGCCTCGTTTCGCGTGTGGTAAGCCCCGACGAGCTCCTGCCGACCGCCCGAGCCCTGGCGCGCGAAATCGCTGATAACACAGCCCCGGTCTCGGTCGCGCTGTCCCGACAGATGCTCTGGAGAATGCTTGGCGCGGACCACCCGATGGAGGCCCACAAAATCGACAGTCGGGGGATCTTCGCGCGAGGCCAGCAGGCGGACGCTCGCGAAGGGGTCACATCATTCCTCGAAAAACGCCGACCGAGCTATCCTGACAAGGTGTCGAGCGACATGCCGGCCTTCTTCCCCTGGTGGCCGGAACGGCCCTACTCCTGAGACATCACGTCTTGGGCGCCGAACCGTCCTTGGCGACCGGCTTGGCCGCATCCGGGTTCCACTCATAGATCTTGATGATCGAACACGGTCCTCCCGTGTATCGCGTGTCCGTCACCAGACTGTCCCCTCGCGTCAGGCAGGAACCGCCGCCCCGGGAAATCAATCCTATGGAGGTGAACGCGTCGTCAGGCTGGCAGGCGCCGATCAGCTCAAGCCTGTACTTCTTGTCGCGTCCCGCTTCCACGATCACCGAGTCTCTGTCGAGGCTCTCCCAGCTCCGAATCTGGCTTGCAAAGCAGATCCGGGAAACCTCAGCGCCCTGACGCGGATCCGGCGGAGACGGTGGCTTATCGCTTTCGGGAATCTGGCAGGCGCCCAATAGGGCCAGACCCAGCATGGAGACTGCAATCGGATGCCTCATCTTTCACTCCCTGAGCATATTTCCCAAGATCATCGGATTCCATCTGAACGGTCGCTGAACAGGCGGCGTCGGTCAGACTGTCTGCGAATGCAGGTCACGACAAGAAGCTGAATCAAATCGGCAAAAAAGAGAGCGCGCGCAGCAGGCTGCGCGCGCTCGGTACCTTTTGCCAGGGCTCTCGGAAAATCCCCGAGAGCCTCTGGGTTGATCTTAGAATGCGAAGTTGACCTTCCCGTACACGAACCGACCCGAGTACCCGAAAGGCGAATACGTCGAGAACGGCGTATTGCCGGTCGAATTGAGGGAAGCGGGGAACGCATCCGGATACTCATCGAACAGGTTGTCGGCGCCGAGGGACACCGTAACCATATCGTTGACAGACCAGCGACCTTCGAGATCCAGGATCGTCCTCGGCGAGAGCGTGACGTCGAGCGCCGCATTGGCGTTCGGGACCAGCACTTCGCCGTAACGCACGGCGCGAACCGTGGCCGCGAACGGACCCATGGACCAGTCGACGGATCCCGTGAACTTATCCGCAGGAGTTCCTTCTTCGAACGTCTTAACGTTGACCCGCCCGAAGAGTTCCGGAGCGGGGCTCAGGGCCGTCAGGACGGGGATGGCCGGGATCGCCGTCACGTCCGTTTGCGAGAAGTTGGCGCCGAAGGTGAAGTCGAACTTGCCAAGATCGGTCTCGCCGGTGCTGTAGTTGGCGACGATATCAACGCCCTGAGTTTCAGTGTCGACGCCGTTGATGAAGAAGCGGCCGCCGCCAGCCCCGATGAAGCCTTTCGTGGCGAGGAAGGCCCGAACGTTCGCCTGGGTGAGGTTCTCAGACAGGACGATACGATCATTCACATCGATGCGGTAAGCGTCGATCGTGACGTTGAACGCGCCGGCCTGGATAACAGCGCCGAACGAGTAGTTGACCGAATCTTCAGCCTCAAGCGGCTTAGCGCCGAGAGCGATCGCGATTGGGTCCGTCGCCGGGAAAGTGGTGATGTCGAACGGAATGCCGCCGATGAAGTTGGTCGAGGTCGTCTCGAAGAACTGCTGCTGGAGCGAAGGCGCCCGGAAGCCGTTCTGAACCGACGCCCGGAGCGCGAAAGCGTCCGAGAAGTCATAGCGGCCGGCGAGTTTGCCGGTCACGGTCTCGCCGAAATCCGAATAGGATTCTGCTCGCACCGCACCCGAAACGAGGAGGTTTGCCGTCACATTGGCTTCAAGGTCGACATAAACGCCGACCGCGGTTCGGCTTTCCTCAAGCGCGTTCGCCGGACGGAAACCCGGGAACACCTGAGATCCGGAGGCCGTAGGCGCTCCGCTCGGCAGCAGAACGCCGCCATTGCGGTAGCTGTCCGGCTCGCCGGCGAAGATCTGGTAGGTTTCCTGGCGGGCCTCGACGCCAGCCGCAACGTTCAGCGGGGAGGCAAGACCCACATCATAGCCGCGCACGCCGGAGAGGTTGGCGACGACCTGGTCAAGCTGGAACCCGCCGGCGTCAAACGACTTCTTGGAGGCTGCGCCAAGCGAACGGTTCAGCGTGTCGATGATGGTGAAATCCATCTTGTTGGAGCCCCAGACGATCGAGGCGTCCATATCCCACTCGCCAGCCGTCCAGCGCGAACCGCCCGCCAGAGACGCGTCGGTCACCGTCGGGTTGATCTTCGGCAGGAAGCCGTCCGGATAGATTGAAATCGTATTGCGATCGTCGAGGGCGCGACGGAAGAAGCCCGCCGTCACGGATTCGCGGTTCTGGAAGCTCGCCCAGCCGTAAAGCTCGGCGCCGTTTTTCAGGTCGTATCCGCCATTGGCGAACACGGTGTACTGGTCAAGCTCAGGCTCGCCCGTCCACGCATTATAGCGATTGAAGGTGGCTTCCTTGGGATCGAATGCGCCCGTCGAAGTCTTCGGATAGTTCTGACGGGTATCGAAACCGCTGCGCTCGGTGTGCTGCTGGGTTTTGTACTCGCCAGAAATGGTCAGGAAGCCGCCTTCGCCAAGAGCAAGACCCTTCCAGCCGGAAACGGTCAGAACCTCGCCGTCCTCCACATCGCGCGACTTGGTGGCGCCGACGGTGATCGGGAGGCCCGCCACCGGAGCGGTCACGGGAACCTCATAGGTCGACTGACGCCAGCCGTAGGACGTCGTCACCGCGCCGCCATCGCTGGCTTCGCGAAGACGGACGTTGATGACGCCGGCGATGGCGTCGGAGCCGTACTGGGCCGATGCGCCGTCGCGCAGAACTTCAATCGCCTGAACCGCGCCGGTCGGCACGGTGTTGAGGTCGACCGACGATGCGCCGCGGCCGATCGTGCCGTTGACGTTCACGAGAGAAGCCGCGTGACGACGCTTAGAGTTGACGAGAACGAGGGTCTGGTCGGGAGCGAGGCCCCGCAGAGCCGCCGGACGGATCGTATCCGTTCCATCGGCCAGCGCCGGGCGGGGGAAGTTGAACGACGGCAGGCTGATCGCGAGCGCCTGGTTGATTTCCGCAACGCCGACTTTCTCAAGCGCCTCGGCGGACAGAACGTCCACGGCCACCGCCGTGTCGAGAACCGACCGGTCTCCAACGCGGGTCCCGGTGACAACCACCACATCGCCCTTGGGGGCCGGCTGCGCGGCCTGCTGGGCCTGAGCCGCGGAGACAGCCGACAAGGCCACCCCGGCGAGCGCCGCAAGTCTCGTTGTAACTCTCATGAAACCATCCCCTGGTTCGTTTGCGCGCTCGTCCAAGAGCGCCTGCACCATCGCAGATGCGAAGAACAATGGGCGGGCCTCAGACGAGGTTCAAACAGAATAAGCGGTTTTCGCTCGGGAAGAGACGAGTTTACCCTGTCGTGTGTCAGAAGAGTGACAGACTCACCGGAAAACGCCCCAAAAACAGGCGACCCTGACCGACCGACGACCGACAGGGTTAACGTTCCCGACGCCCGTCACGATCGTGGAGCCGCCTGAGAGCGATGCAACGCCTGGAGCCGATCGACCTCTTCCCTTGCCCCCAGCATGACAGACGTTCTCTGATGAAGGCCCGTGGGAACAGCGTCGAGAATATCCCCGCAACCGTCGAAAGCCCGGCCGCCCGCCTGCTCGAGGAGAAAGCTCATCGGATTGCCCTCGTACATCAGCCGGAGTTTTCCGGGCTTTCCAGGCTCCCTCCGATCCCAGGGATAGAGAAAAACCCCGCCCCTGCAGAGAATGCGATGCACATCCGCCACCATGGAAGCGATCCAACGCATGTTGAAATCCTTCCCCCGTACCCCCGTGCTTCCTGCGAGGCACTCGGCGACATAGTCCCGAACAGGTTGGTCCCAGTGGCGCATGTTCGACATGTTGATGGCGAACTCCCGGGTCGCCTCCGGCACGCGCGCCGGACCCGCAGTGCGGATCCACTGCCCCGTCGGCGGATCAAGAGTGAATGTCACAACGCCCGACCCGAGGGACAGGACGAGCAGACTCTGGGGCCCGTAGAGGGCGTACCCGGCCGCGATCTGTCGCCTCCCGGGCTGGAGAAAGACCGCGTCGGTATTCGCCTTCGTCACCTCGCCCGGGGACGGGAGTATGGAGAAGATCGTCCCGATTGAGACATTCACATCCACATTGCTGGATCCGTCGAGCGGATCAAAGAGGAGCAGATAGGGCGCCGCAGGGGAAAGAAGCACGGCATGCTCTTCTTCCTCGGACGCGGCTGCAGCGACGACGCCGGAAGCTCTGGCCATGGCGACCATTTCCTCGTTCGCGAGGACATCGAGCTTCTTTTGCTCCTCACCCTGAATATTGCCTGTCCCTGCGGCGCCCAGAACGTCGGCAAGGGCGCCCCGTGACACGAGATAGCTGATCGTCCGACACGAATCCGAGATCGCCTCGATCAGTTTGGCCAGAGACGGATCCGCTGGCCGCCCGTCGCCTGCGGGATCAGCCAGAAACTCTCTCAAACCGCTCGCTGTCATCGACCTCTCCGCCTGTCCGGGAAACGTACCGGACCTGATCGACGGAGATAGCGATGTTCCGGCCCGACGCCCATAGCCTCCCGCGAACGATTTCCAGGCATGCCGGCGAAGGATCCCTTCGCTCGCGCATGGAATTAATGTAGAACCATTCTATG
Organism: Alphaproteobacteria bacterium; assembly: GCA_018969425.1. Classification (GTDB taxonomy): domain Bacteria; phylum Pseudomonadota; class Alphaproteobacteria; order Caulobacterales; family Hyphomonadaceae; genus UBA7672. Next base: position 36,039 of record JAGWYJ010000018.1, read on the forward strand.
GCAGCTGTCGCTCGCATAGACCCGAAGACAATCTTCACGCCGGAAGAGTGGAGTCGCTTGTCCGCCCCCTCATTCTGGCGCGGCCCCGCGCTTGTTCTCGGCGCCTGGGCGGTGATCATCGGCGCAGGCGGCCTGTTCGTCCTGTGGCCGAACGTCCTGACCTATGGTCTGGCCGTGGTTCTGATCGGGGCGAGACAGCTGGGCCTCGGCATTCTCGAACATGAGGCGGCCCATGGAGGGCTTCACCCCAACCGCAGGTTCAATGACTGGATGGCGGAATGGCTGTGCGGGGGGCCCGTCGGAGGAAGCCTCAGGCGATATCGCCCCTATCATCTCGCACACCACAAATATACTGAGCAGGAGGAGGATCCCGACCGATCCCTCTCGGCTCCCTTTCCAACAACGAGACGATCTCTGGCGCGCAAGGCGATCAGGGATCTGACCGGACAGACTTTTTTCAAGCAACGCATTCGTCCGGCTCTCCAGAGGATGGGCGCCCGGATCCGCGGCGAGACCCTCAAGCCTCCCCGCGTGGCTGACCGGCCTGGCCTGCGATTCTGGATCGTGAACGGAGCGGCTATTGTCGTTCTGTCCGCAGCTGGCCTTTGGTGGGTCTGGCCCGCGCTTTGGATCGTCCCGATGGCGACCTGGCTGCCGCTGGTCACCCGTATCCGCAATATCGCCGAACATGCCGTGGTTCAGGGCGACGCAGATCCCTTCACCCATGCCCGCACGACGCTCGCCAATCCTCTGGAGCGTCTGCTGATCGCTCCTTACTGGGTGCATTTTCATGCAGAGCACCATCTGTTCATGTATCTGCCCTGCTACAGACTGGAGCAGACCCATCGCCTGCTGATCAGGAAGGGTTACGGTCCCCGTCTGACGCTGGCGCGCTCCTACCGGGATGTCCTGGAGCTCGCCGCTTCTCGGCCCCCTGCAATGGAGGCGGCGTCATGAGGCCGCCCCTGCCGCCATCGCCCTCCCGACGATCATCGGGTCCGTCAGGAGACGCATCGCGCCTGGCCATTCTCGACGCAGCCCGGGATCTGTTTTCGGCTCAGGGGCTTCACGCCACCTCGATGAACGACATCGCGGCACGCGCCCACGTCTCACGCGCGACGGTGTTCAATCAGTTCGGCTCCAAGCAGCTTATTCTCGATGCGATCATGGCCGGCAGCCTCACCGTCTACCGGAACCTTCTGGCCGAGGGCCTCGCAGATGGAACGACCCCCACAATCGACCTCCTGAAGCGGCTCTTCAGCAACATGGGCCACGGGGTCGAAAGAAACCAGCCCATGCACAAGGAGATCTTCGGAGAAATCCGCAGAGTCCCCATGTCTCTCGACGCGCCAGGGCTGTCGCCCGTCATCCGAAAAGAGGCCTTCGATCTGCTGACCGAGATCATTTCGCGAGGTCAGAAACGCGGCGAGCTTTCGACGCGCTTTCCTCCTGAAACAGTGGCGCTAGCCCTCGACAGTCTTCTCAGCGGAGCGATCCTGCACTGGCTTCATCGGGCAGGCGACGCTGCGCTCGCCGCCTTACTTGTTGAAGTGTCCGAGGTGCTTCTTGAGGGCGCAGCAACCCGCCCTCATCCCCGGTAGGGCTTGATCCAGATCAATTCTAGACTACGGTCTAACAAATCGCCGGTCGCAAACCCGGACCCGAACGCCGGATGTTCGACCCGCGGAGACAGACAGGATCCCGAAGCCATGCATCAACGACCCGCTCAGAGACTGCGCCTTCACAGAACGGTTGGCCCGATCGTGGCGGCGCTATGCATGTCCGTTGCGGCAGCGGCCCAGACGCCCTCAGCATCCGCACAGGCCAACCCCTCTGCGAAGACGTTCCCAGCTGACTTCTTCACGGCGTTCAACCCGATCACCGCGGAAGATATGGTGCGGCGCATACCGGGCTTCACTCTTGAGAACGGCGAGGACAGGCGCGGTTTCGCCGGCGCCGCAGGAAACGTCCTCATCAACGGCGAACGACCCAGTTCGAAGACCCCACTGGCTGAGCAGCTCTCCAGGATCTCGGCCCGGGACGTCCTGCGGATAGACATCTATTCCGGCGGCTCGGGCGGCGCCGATCTCCGGGGCCAGACGCTGCTGGCGGACGTTCGCCTTCGCCCTCGGGACAGCGGCGCGACCAACACCCTCACCGCTCAGGTCAGTCAGCTGGATCCGTCAGGCAGCCTCAATCCGCTGATCGTCGCGACCAGCGCCTTTCGGGCCGGCCCAGGCCAGATCAGCCTGTCGCTTCAGGCTCAGCCCTCCCGTCGCGGACGGATTGATTTCGAAAAGGACCTGAAAACCGCCTCCGGAGCCCTGATCGAACAGGGCGACGAGTTCCTGCAGGGACGATATTTCGAATACAAACTCAGCGCCCGAGGCGCCTACAAACCTTCGGAACGCGACAGCCTGAATTTCAACATTCAGGCGACCCCGTCCCGGGACGGTCGCCATACCTTTTCCAGAACTTTCTCCCCATCCGGCGCTCTCATCCGGACTGACGACAGCGACGTGCGCGGCCAGGATGTGTGGTCCGGAGAGCTGGGCGTCGACTGGGAGAGGAAACTCGGGCCGGGCTCCTCATTCAAGCTGATTGGGCTCTCCAGCCGGAAGACAACAGGATCAGACGAAGTCTACACGACCCGCCAGTCGACAGGCGCGCTGCGGCGAACCCTGATTGGCCGAGCCGCAGAGAGCGGCGAGACCCTTGGCCGGGGCGTCTTCTCATGGCGTCCGGAAGAGGAGCATACGCTCGAATTCGGTGGCGAAGCGGCGTTCAATTATCTCGACAGCAATCTGGATATTTCCGTCGATACGGGCTCAGGCCCGGTCCCGGCCAATATTCCGGTGGCGGACACCCGCATTGAGGAGCTGCGCGGAGAAATCTATGTGTCGGATTTCTGGAACGTCACCTCCGAGCTGAAAGTGGAAACATCGCTCACCGTGGAGGCGTCACGCATCACGCAGTCTGGAGACGCCCGTCAGGAACGTGACTTCACTTATGTGAAGCCCAGGATCAACGCGACCTGGGATCCGGGCGGACCAGACCAGTTCCGGGCCCTCCTTGAGCGCGACGTCGCGCAGCTCGACTTCACGGAGTTCGCAAGCGCCGTATCCCTGTTCGACGGAACGGTAGACCTCGGAAACCCCAACCTCGAACCCGAACAGACCTGGAAAGCGCGCATAGACTGGGAAAGACGCTTCGGCGCCAAGGGCGTCCTCACCCTCTCGGTCTTTCACGATGCCGTAGAGTCGGTTCAGGATCAGATACCCATCGCCGGCCAGTTCGACGGCCCGGGAAATCTGGGCGATGGCGCGCGAACCGGAATCAGGATCGATGCGACCGCTCCTCTTGATGCGATAGGCCTGAAGAAGGGCGAACTGCGCGTGACCGGTCTCGCACAGGATACGCGGGTGGATGATCCGGTGACAGGCGAATCCAGGCGGTTTTCAGGAGAGCCTGAATGGTCGTATTCAATCGACCTGAGACAGCCGCTCCCGGAATACAAGCTTCTCTTCGGGGCCCTTTATGAACGCGCCGACGAGATTCGGCTTTATAGGCTGAAGGAAGTCCGAACGACGCAGTGGGCGGACGCGAATGTCGACCTGTTCGCCGAGACAACCGTCATCCCGGGGTGGGTAATCCGTTTCTCCGTCTCCGAAATCCTGAGGCCGGTCGACATCCGGGAGCGGGCCTTCTTCACGCCGGACAGAACAACGGCTGCGAACCTGTCCCGCGTTGAGACCCGCCGCGCAACGGGGGGCTACGGCACCCGCTCTTATGCAATCCGGGTCTCCGGGCGGTTCTGAGAGAGGGCGACCTCTGTCCGGCGGAATCGCGCTCATGTCTTGCACCCCGCCGCAGGAGAGCGGACAAACGCGCCCTCGCCCGGGTGATCTCCGGGAGATGATTCGTCCAATGGAGTCGAAGTCCGTCATGCTCGTTCTCAGGCCCTCGCCCAAATCCGGTTGCGGCATCTTCACCACCCGCCCCATCGCGAAGGGCGAACATGTCCGGCTTTGGCAGAAGGAGGACGAACGGTTCATCTCCAACGAAGAAGCGAACGCGGATCCGGATCTGAGAGCCGCATGCGATGTCCACTGCGTGATCGTCGAAGGCGGGTTCACGTGCCCGTCGGATTTTCACCGCATGTCCATCGGGTGGTATATGAACCACTCGTTCAATCCCAACATCGCCTCCTCAGCCGAACTGGACTGGGAATTCTACGCCGTTCGCGACATCGCGGCAGACGAGGAGCTGTGCTGCGACTACAGAACGCTATCGCCCTTCGAAACGGTTCCGGACCATTACACCTGAAGGTCTGCAACCGGGCCTCGACGCTTGTTCAAAGATAGGCCCCGGCGTCCCCCGCAGGCATAAAGACGGCCCCCTCAGGAACGACGCAGTCACCGTAAGCTCCTGAGCCAGGCTGACTGCTCCCGGGCGGAGACACGATGCGCAAAACCTTCCGCGCCGGCTTTCCTGTTCGATCACCTGCGAGACAAGGCGTTCGAAGAGGAGCCATACGCTGCAATCCCTTCAGCTCGGATATGCGGCTATCGCATCCCAGTCACATGGAAGCGTCGAGGGATCTCGACCGGGGCTCCCGGGCGCCCTCACGACGCCCTCGCCCCAACAACCGGAAACAAGGGCGGGATCAGGCTCTGACGCCCTTATTGCAACGGACGGACGGATGCGCCCAAAGCCGCCCCGCTGTCAGAAAATCGCTCCTCGCTCAAAGGGGCCAGGCTGGCGGGACTGAGGGCGCGCCAGAGGCCGTCCGCATCACGGCCAGCGAGACGATCATCGACCGTACTCTGACACGAGCGCTCAGCGCCGTCAGCAGAGGCGCGGCGAACCAGCGATGACCATAGGGAGTTTGGAAGCCGCTCGACGCCAATCGCAGCCAGAACCCCTTCCATCCGACAATTATAAGATGGATGGATCGTCAGAAGCCGCATGTCTGACCCGGGAACAGAGGGACCGATCTCTCCATCTTCCCCAAGAACAAACGCCGGAACCGATCCATCTGCCGTCTCGTCGGATCTCCAGACGATCACCCGGAACCCCAGTCCGCCGACCTTGGAGAGATCCTCCATGTCCCTGTACGGAAGCGGGCGCCGGAAACCGGAAGGCAGATCGACAATATCCAGATATGCTCCGCGAAACAGAGCGCGCGTCTCTGAGAGAAAAACCCAGCGGGCGTCCTCCCGCAGATAACCTGATTTCGGATACAGCAGCTTTCCATTCGAGGCGTGAAGACGCCACCCCAGACCTGGCGCACAATCCAGAATCGCTCCCGGGCTCGCCGGGCGCCCAGCCGAACGAATTGTACAATCCTGCGTCAACCTCAGCTCGTAACCATCGGGAATGTAGGGAGCCCGCAGAACACGCGTAATCTTCGGCTCAGCTCCAGCGGTGTCCGCGAGAACCATGACGCCGACGAGGAGGCTCAGGACCCCAACAGCGCGGCGACGAAAGCCAGTCATGAGACCCATCCATCGACGACAAGGCAAGTCACACCTCCCCTCAGACGCGATCGGAGTAACGATCAAAGGCTGTGATGCGCCGCACTTCGGGTCCTGGACGACGCGGACATCCGGCCTCCACAAGCCAGGCGGTCTCCGCAGAGACTTCATCTTCCTCAACATCCCGGTACCACACACGAGGACGGCGACCCCCATCCCCGCTCCATCGATACCCTCTCGACTTAAGGCGGTCCTTGAGGCCAAAGGGCGCCCCGTCAGCAAATACGCGGACTGTCGCCTTGCGGGCGGCTTCAAGCACGAATGCGAAAGCAGGACGCCCACTCTTCGGCAAAGGCCGAGCCAGGATCTCAATCGCAAGCTCGCAATCGTTTAAGGCGCGGTGCGCGTCGTGAAACAGACCGAAACCAGCTGCGATGACCGACAGGCGAACCCCTTCAAAACCCTCATCCGCCCAGGGCGCCTGCGACATGGAACACGCCCAGGGCTTTGCCGACGCGGCCGAACAGAAACGCTCAAGGAAAACCCTGTCGAATGACGCATTATGAGCGACGATGAGGTCAGCCGGCTCGAGGAAGGCGGCGACCTCCGAGGGATCGAGACGATGTCCGGAGACGGCGGCGTCGTCCAGACCCGTCAATCGCGTTATCTCCGGCGGGATGGAAACAGACGGCTCGCGCAGACGGTGAAACGACGGATGAACCTCGAATATCCGGCCGTCAGGCGAATAGGTGAAAGGACAAATGCCGATCTCGATGATCTCATCCTCGGAAGGATTGAGACCGGTTGTCTCAAGGTCCAGCATCATCGCGGTTCGCAGAACCGATCCGTCATCCTCCCGAAATCGCCGTCGGGGAGAAAAACGCCGAAGAACGCGATAGTCTCCGCTCGCCTCAAGGCGACGGACCATATCGTCGAGATCGTCGTCAGCCTGAGATCCCGTCATCCCCTCTTCCCCATCGCAGACCCGACACCTCAGGACGCAACCGCATCTGACAGTCCAAGATCGAGCTCACGCAGTCGCCGGGCTTCATCGCGAAGCCTTGCGGCGGTCTCGAACTCAAGATTAGCGGCCGCCTCCCGCATGTCCCGCTCAAGGGCGGCGATAGCCGCCTTCAGATTATGACCCGCCGCCGGAACGTCCGCGACGCCCCGGGCCTCATCCCTTGACCGTCGGCCCGCATCGCGACCTTTAGGCGTCGTCCCCTGCCTTATTTTTTCGGCTTCTGAGACCACCCCCTCGAGCACGTCCTTCACGCCGGACATGACAGTGGTTGGGGTGAGTCCATGAAGCGCATTATGGGCCAGCTGTCTCTCGCGCCGCCGGGCGGTCTCCGCCATCGCCCGTTCCATTGAACCGGTGATCTGATCAGCATAGAGGACGACCCTGGCCTGAGAATTTCGGGCCGCTCTCCCAATCGTCTGGATGAGGGACGTTTCCGACCGAAGGAAGCCTTCCTTGTCAGCGTCAAGAATGCCGACAAATGCGCACTCGGGGATGTCCAGCCCCTCCCGCAAAAGGTTGATTCCAATCAGAACGTCGAACACTCCAAGCCTCAGATCGCGAATGATCTCAATACGCTCAATCGTATCGACGTCTGAATGCATGTAGCGGACCCTCACGCCCTGCTCATGCATATGCTCGGTGAGCTGCTCCGCCATCTTCTTGGTCAGCGTGGTGATCAGGGAGCGATAGCCCTGGGCGGCTGTCGCCTTGGCCTCAGCGATCACATCATCAACCTGGTTGGCTCCGTCCCTGAAAACAGGACGGATCTCGACTGGAGGATCTACGAGAGCCGTAGGCCGAATGATCTGCTCCGTGAAGACACCGCCCGTCTGGGTGAGCTCCCAGGGCCCGGGAGTCGCCGAGACATGAATGGTCTGCGGGCGCATCTTCTCCCATTCCTCGAACTTGAGGGGCCGGTTGTCGAGGCAGGAAGGAAGGCGGAAGCCGTACTCCGACAGAGTATGCTTGCGGCTGTAATCGCCCCGATACATCGCTCCGAGCTGAGGAACCGTCTGGTGGCTCTCGTCAACAAAGAGCAATGCGTTATCGGGGAGATATTCAAACAGCGTCGGCGGCGGCTCGCCGGGGCGTCGACCCGTGAGATATCGGGAATAGTTCTCGATCCCGGCGCACGATCCCGTGGCGAGCATCATCTCCATGTCGAACTCGGTGCGCTGCTCAAGCCTCTGGGCCTCCAGAAGCTTTCCCTGCGAAATGAGATCGTTCAGTCGGCCCCGCAGCTCCTCTTTGATGAGCTGCACGGCCTGATTGAGGGTCGGCCGGGGCGTGACGTAGTGAGAGTTGGCGTAAACCTTTATTCGACCGAGCCGCTGGGAGGCCTTGCCGGTTAGCGGGTCGAACTCGCTGATCGTCTCGACATCCTCGCCGAAGAACGAAATGCGCCACGCCCTGTCCTCCTGATGGGTGGGCCAGATGTCGAGCACATCTCCCTTGACCCGGAACGTCCCGCGCCCGAAGGACTGATCATTCCGTTTGTAGTGAAGCGCAGTCAGATCGGCCGCGACATCCCTCGGACTGCGGACATCGCCTTCCCTGAGCTCGAACGTCATCGCGGAATAGGTCTCGACAGAACCGATGCCGTAAATGCACGAAACGGATGCGACAATGATCACGTCATCCCGCTCCAGAATCGCCCGGGTCGCGGAATGACGCATACGATCTATAGCTTCGTTGATGGAGCTTTCTTTCTCAATGTAGGTATCGGTCCGGGGCACATAGGCCTCAGGCATGTAGTAATCATAATACGAGACAAAGTACTCGACCGCATTCTCGGGAAAGAAGCTGCGGAACTCTCCGTAAAGCTGCGCAGCCAGCGTCTTATTGTGGGCCAGAATCAGAGCCGGGCGCTGGACCGCCTCGATCACCTTCGCCATCGTGAACGTCTTTCCGGACCCGGTTACCCCGAGCAGAACCTGATCCATCTCGGTCGCCTCAACCCCGGACACCAGATCAGCGATCGCCTGAGGCTGATCGCCGGCCGGCTCATAATCCGAGGCCACGCGAAAGCGCCTCCCGCCGTCAAATTTGGTCCAGGTCCGCTCCGGCCTGTGGGGAACCCAAAGGTTTGCGTCTCCCGAAGGAGATGTCTGCACCTTGCGCGACGTCTTAGACGTCTGGGGAAGGGACGAACGGGCCATGAACGAGCTATGCAATCACAGAGGGCCTCCGGCTAGCCCGGAAGGCGCCTTTTTTGAATAACCCCTTCCTGGAGCTCAGGGAGGCCTCAACCTCGCCGGACGCGGGCCTCAGCCTCGCCACAATCGGGGTTAGTCTGGGCCTGCTTCGTCGCCGGCCTAGCCGGGGGCGACCCCGAATGATCGAAGGACCAATTCGCACCATGCGCGCCTCCCCTGCCTTTCTAGCCGCGGCTCTCTCTGTCCTGGCCCTGTCTCCGGCTCCGCTCCTGGCCCAGGAAGCGTCCACCTGGTCATCCTCCATGCGGTGGGCCGACGGATCCCGCCTGGAATGGAGCGCTGCGGAAGCGCCCGGATGCTTTGGCTCAGGCGTTCAGCTGCGGTTCTTTAATGGGTCGGCAAGTTCAGGTCTCTCGCAGCTTCGAAAGCCCACCTTCACCTGTCGTTCCGGGGGCGAGTTTGTCAGTCCTGACCGGAACTTCGGCGTCGTGACTGCAGGCGGAACAGCAAGCGCAGCTCCCCTGTCCTGCGTCTGCGCTGAAAAAGGCGGCGTCCTCGACCTCAAGGACTACGAACTCCAGTTCACGCGCGAAGGGCCTGGAGAAGAGATCAATGCGAACGGCTGCGTTTATCGCGGATCGTTCTCCGCGGGTCGCCGCAACGGCAAGGGGGTCTATTCGTGCCCAACCGGACAAAAGCTGGAGGGCGTCTTCAGAAACGGATCCCTGCAGGGGCGAGGTACCGAAACTCTTCCGTCAGGTCAGACCTATACCGGAGACTTCGAAGCCGGCGTCAGGCACGGACAGGGTCGCCTCGTCTATGTGGACCGCTCGGTTTATGAAGGCGACTTCAGGCAGGGGCTCAGAGAGGGAACAGGATCCCTGCGCTATCCGGATGGGGCCGAATATGTCGGGGAATGGAAAGCGGATCGCCGGGTCGGACGCGGAACCTATGTCGCTGGCGACAGATCGTGGACCTATGACGGGGAGTGGGCGGCCGATCTGCGCTCAGGCCTCGGTAAGCTGAAATACGCCGATGGGTCCTATTCCTATGAGGGTCCCTTTCGCAACGACCTCAGAGACGGCGAAGGAGAAGCCGAATTCTCCGACGGACGGAGCTTCAAGGGGCGCTATGCGGCCGGCGAACAGATCGGATCGGGGGTCATGACCTTCCCGGACGGTCGAACGGTCACCGGTGAATTCCGGAACCATCAGCCCGAAGGTCGGGCGGTCGATCGCGGGGCGACGGCGACGTTTGACGGCGTCTGGAAAAACGGCGTCCTGAACGGTCCGGCGACAGTCACATCCTCGGACGGACGTCGATACGAAGGAACGTTCGTCGGGGGCCTGCGCGAAGGCGCCGGCGTCGAGTGGTTTCCCGACGGATCGCGTCTGGAATGCCGTTACGTCGCCGACAGGGCGCAGAAGCCCTGCAACAAGGTTCTCCCGAACGGCAGACGAATAGAATACCGCGGCCGCTGACAGACGTCACCCGGTCTGGCTGGCCAAGGCCCTGGGGAGCGGGGTCTCATTCCTGTCGGCGTCTCGAGGATGAGGGGTCACGCGTTTGGGAATGCCGGAGCCAGGGGCCGGCCGTGCGTAATAATAGCCCTGAAGATCATCGCACCCCAGTTCGGAAAGGATCTGAACCTGAGACAGGTCCTCCACGCCCTCTGCAGTCACACGCATACCAAGGTCTCTCGCCATCGTGACGACGGCGCGGATCACGGCTTTCGCCTCGCGGCTCGTCTCGATGTCCAGAACGAACGACCTGTCGATCTTGAGCTTATCGAACGGGAAAGCCCGAAGATAGGAAAGGGACGAGAAACCCGTTCCGAAGTCGTCTAGAGCGATCTTGATTCCCAGCCCCTTGATCGCATGGAGAGTGCGGAAGGTCTGCTCTGTCTCCTGCATAAGGACGCTTTCGGTAATCTCCACCTCAAGTCGGGACGGCTCCAGTCCGGCGCTCGCAAGCGCAGAAACGATTGTTGTAAGAAGCGCCGGATCCTTCATCTGAGTGGGGGAAAGATTGACCGCAACGCCAACCTCATCCCGCCATTGCGCCGCTTCCATAACAGCCCGTCGGATCACCCACTCGCCCAGCGGAACGATCACTCCCGTTTCCTCGGCGCACTCGATGAACTCTCCGGGAGAGACAGGCCCCTTCCCCGGGCGGTTCCAGCGCATCAGGGCCTCATAACTGTTGATATGGCCTGTGTGCGGATTCACCAGAGGCTGGAAGTAGACCTCCATCGCCTCATCGCGAAGCGCTGTACGAAGTTCTGCAGCCAGATCCGCACGCCGACGCGCATAGGCGGCCATTCCATCCTCGAACATCCGGGCGCAACCCTTGCCGTCCTGCTTGGCGCGACTGAGAGCGAGCTCGGCGTTCTTCATGAGATCGTCCGGGTTGTCTCCATGACGCGGCCCGATGGCGAAGCCGACGCTTCCGCCGGCCAGGATCGAACGTCCGCCGACGAACACCGGCGCAAGAAGCGCATCGACTATCAGTTCAGAGGCGTCTCCAGCCTCCTCGTCGGAAAGCCCCGCGACAATGACGGCGAACTCATCGGCGCCCGTGCGGGCGAGAAAACCGCGACCATCGACCGCGTCAGCGATCCTGTCAGCCGCAATCTTCAGGAATTCATCACCAAGCGCATGGCCGAGCGAATCGTTGATGGCCTTGAATCCGTCGATATCGACACAGAACAGCGCGAAGGAGCTATCTGACGCCCGCGCCTCTTCAAGGCGCTTCATGAGACTCACCCGATTGGGCAGTCCGGTCAGCGCATCGATTCCGGTGATATGAGCCACCCGCACCCCGCGCTCCTCCGAGGCGGAGAGATCCGAGCACACGCCGCGAAACCGTCCGGTCGACTCTGGACGGCCGCTGACGAGCCACCAGCGCGTCCGGCCGCCCGCAATGACCTCCATTGGGAGATCGCGGAAGGCCTGTCCTTTCGCGAGCAGAGGCTTCAGACGGGCCACGGAAGTTGCCGAAAACAGAGAGAGAAAAAGCTCCCCCTCAAGGTCTTGCTTCGGAAGCTCGGCAGCTTCTGCGAACCGCTCGCTGACATGGGTCAGCAAGCCATCCTCGGACACCTGCCACAGCCAGTCAGACATTCCAGGCTCAATATCGTGAAGCACCACGCCGATCGTGTCGGATGCCTCCTCCAAGGCCTGAGCGGCCAATTCTCTCCGGATCAACAGATCCGACGCCATTGCGCCAAGACGCTGAACAAGCACGGCGACGGCGATCGCCGCGAGGATCGGCCCCGGCCCGACACCGTCCTGAGAACCCGCAGCAGCGAGACCGATCCCGAACATCGGACCGATCGCATAGGCGAACTGGGCGCGTGAGGAGGCCGGATACATAGCCGCCCCCATGACGAACATTCCCGCCGCAAGAACTCCCAGGAGCAGACCTTCGGAGGCGTTCGCTCCGGTCAGCAGAAGGGCGAACAGAGCGCCCCAGAGGATACCTGCGGCCAGGGCGCCGCCAAGGACGGCTCCGCCCGGCGTGTTTCGGCCTTCGACTGCCGGAGCCCCCGCGCGCCCTGTGAAACGCCTTGAGAGCGCGAGCCCGGCGCCGGCAAGACTCCACGCAGTTATGGGAAGAACGGACGTTTCAAGAGGAAGAACGGCGAGGAGCGCAATGGCGGAAAGACCGGTAAACACCGCCACAGCAGGCGAAAGACGCCTCGCAAGCCCCTCCCTCGCCAACCAGATACGGTCGGCATGGAGGTCAGGAAGACTCTCAGCGCCGAACAACATCGTCTTCAGCCAGGGTGCAGTCACTGCGAAGCTCCGAAAGGCGTAGTCTCTCCGCGAGGCGGTCCGCCCTTGGTGGGATGGACCGACCCTCATGATCGCGTCTTACCCGACCAAGGTCGATTATTGGCTAAATCGGTCCCTGAAATTCCAGCGCGCCATTAAGGGATTAGCGAGAAATGGGATCGACCTCGAAGGTCGCGCCGAACCGTCTGAGATCTCTCAGTCGGCCTCGCGAAGGGCGCTGGCGATAGCCCTTACAGCCTCGATTTCGTCGGGGCGGGTCGCCCATGAACAGACAAACCGGAATGCGCCGTCAGGCCATGGATAAAAACGCGCCCCGGCGGCGGACAGACAGTCAACCGCCGCGTGGGGAAGACGAACGAAAACCTCATTGCCATCGACCGAATGGGCCAGTTCGGCCCCCGGGATCTCGAGAAGAGCGCCCGACAGAGACAGCGCTGAAACGTTGGCCCGACGGGCAAGATCCAGCCAGAGACCGTCACGCAGATAAGCCAGCATCTGACCTGCAAAGAACCGCATTTTCGGAGGCATGTGTCCTGACCGTTTAGCACGCGTCAGAAGGTCTCCCTTGAGAGAGCGCGCCTCGCCGAAAAGAAGGATCGCCTCGCAGCCTGTGGCGCCGTTCTTGCCGGCTCCGAAGCTCATCACGTCCACTCCGGCTCGCCAGGTCAGGTCCGCCGGGGTGCAGTCGGCAGTCACAAGAGCGTTCGCGAAACGCGCGCCATCCAGATGCACCCGCAGCCCCGCCTTGTGAGCCAGGTCTGCAAGGGCTCGAACCTCATGAGGTCGATAGAGCGTGCCGCATTCCGTGAGATTGGAGATCGACAGGACAGCGGCAGGTGTCTCGTGAACAAACTCGGGTCGATTAAGCCGAAGACGAGCTTCGAGGGTCGCCTCTCCGATCCGCCCATGAGCGCCTGGAAGAAGGGACAATCGTCCGCCGCCGGTGAAAAACTCAGGGGCACCCCGTTCGTCCCGTTCGATATGAGCCTCCTCATGACAGAGAATGAGGGACGTCGAAGGGCAGAGACATGACAGGCCAAGCGCGTTGGCGGCGGTGCCTGACGAGGTCATCCAGACCTCAAGATCGGTTTCAAAAACGTCCCGGAGCGCTTCCCGGGCGTCAGACGACCAACGGTCGGCCCCATAGCTCGGGGCGGCGCCATGATTAGCCTCCAGAAGGCCGTTCACGATCGCCGGATGGGCAGGTGCGGAGGTGTCGGAGGAAAAATCCATGCCGGATGGTCTGCCGCCGAACGGAGGAACCTTCAAGTCCCGCGCGGGGTGGGCTTGCGAAGAAGCGGCCTCCCGTCAGAGAAGATTGTACGGCTCCCTCTGGATCCAGACACAAGGACGAAGGATATTCCCCATGTCGACGGACTGGATCGCCACCCTTTCGGCGCTCGCCTTTCTGGGCGGATTGCTGGTCTTTTCCGCGTGGAAAGCCGGCCGACCGCGACCGGACAGCCTGAGGGCGAGATGGATTTCGTGGCGGTTTCTGGTGCTCCTGTCCGGGACTTGCGCGTTTCTGGTGCTGGTCCACGCGGTCAATTTGCTCGGCATCCATACCGGCTGATCCCCGAGGGCGGTCTTGACCATACCCCGTCCCCACGGCTAGCGGTCGAGATCGAAGCCCCGGGAACGCCCGACGCAGAAGGAGACCGTTCATGGCCGACCTTGAAACCTTCCGGAAGGAAACACGCGCCTGGCTCGAAGAAAACTGCCCGGCCTCGATGCGTACCCCTATGCCCGAAGAGGAAATCATCTGGGGCGGTCGCAAGCAGGTCTACAAGAACCCCGACGCGAAGCTTTGGCTCGACCGTATGGCTGAACGCGGATGGACAGCGCCGACCTGGCCTCGGGAGTATGGCGGAGGCGGCCTGTCCAAGGCCGAGGCGGGCGTCCTCGCTCAGGAGCTCCGGTCGATCGGCGCTCGCGAAGCGCTCTCCTCTTTCGGGATCTGGATGCTGGGTCCGGTTCTCCTGGAGTACGCAAGCGAAGAGCAGAAGCGTGAGCACCTTCCGAAGATCGTGCGCGGGGAGATCCGATGGTGCCAGGGTTATTCCGAACCGGGAGCGGGCTCAGACCTTGCAGGGCTGCAGACGCGCTGCGAGGACAAGGGCGATCACTGGCTGATCAATGGATCAAAGATCTGGACGTCGTACGCCAATCACGCCGACTGGATCTTCTGCCTTGTGAGAACCGACACGACGAAGAAACATGAAGGCATCTCCTTCGTGCTGTTCGATATGACCAGCCCCGGCGTAGAGACCCGCCCCATCCTGCTGATCTCCGGCTCGTCTCCCTTCTGCGAGACTTTCTTCACCGATGTGAAGGTGCCGAAGAATCAGCTCGTTGGCGTTCCGGGCAAGGGTTGGGATATCGCCAAAAGGCTTCTCCAGTACGAACGTATGAATATCTCCGCGAGCGGCTTCGGCGGAGCCGACGCAGGTGCGTCCCTTGGCGAGATCGCGCGCACCTATGTCGGTCTGAAGAACGGAGTTCTGGCTGACGCCGACCTGCGTTCCCGCATTACACGTCAGATGATGTATGAGCAGGCCTTCTCACTGACGATTCGCAGAAGCGCCGAACAGGCTAAAGCCGGGGCGGACGTCGGGCCCGCGACCTCGATCGTCAAATACGCGGCCGCCAAACTCAATCAGACCCGGACCGAACTCCAGGTCGAGGCGATGGGCTGCCAGGGACTGGGATGGGAGGGAGAGGGCTTCCGGAAATCCGAAATCATGTCGACCCGCGCCATGCTGCGAGCCAAGGGCAATTCGATCGAAGGGGGCACGTCAGAGGTCAACCTGAACGTCGTCGCCAAGCGAGTGCTGGGCCTGCGAGACCACCAGTAACCGCCAGGGTTCGCCCGTCGTCGGATCACCCGACTAGCGGGTGAGAAACCGGGCGAGGCGCCGGGCGGTTGCGCCGTAGGGCGGCGAAATGAGCGCCGACGGGTTGAAAAAACCCGTTCGGAAGACGGCACGCGCATGGGTGAAGCGGTCGAATCCGGCGCGACCATGATAGGCCCCCATCCCGCTCGCCCCGACACCCCCGAACGGCAGAGTGTCCTGGGCAATGTGCATCAGAGTTCCGTTGATCGTTACGCCTCCGGATTGGGTGCCGCCCAGAACCGAATCGACCTCCGCCTCATCCTGCGAAAAAACATAGAGAGCTAGAGGATGATCACCGCCCCGCACCCGTGAGACAGCTTCGTGAAGACTGTCATAAGCCGCGATAGGGAGAATGGGCCCGAAGATCTCCTCCTGCATGAGCCGGCACGAATCCGGGGCGCCGACGACGATCGTCGGAGCGAAGACCCGTTTTGAGCGATCAGAGGGCGAGGAGTGGCGAAACACCTGCGCGCCCGCGTTCTCAGCTTCCTCAAGCGCCCCCTGAAGGCGATCGTAGGATCGATCATGAATCAACGAGGTGTAATCCTCTCCGAGCCCGGGATAGGCTCTCTCCGCCTCGGCAAGAACAGCCCGGGCCACTTCCTCGACCCTTGTGCGAGGCGCCAGAACATAATCGGGAGCGATACAGGTCTGGCCGGCGTTGACGAATTTTCCGTAAGCGATCGAGACAGCCGCCTTGGCGATGTCGGCCGACGGACAGACCAGCGCCGGCGACTTGCCGCCAAGCTCCAGCGTGACGGGAACCAGACCCTCAGCCGCCGCCTGGGCCACTTTCCGTCCCACCGCCGTCGACCCTGTGAACAGGAGATGATCGAAAGGCAGCCGCGAGAAGGCCTCCGCGACCTCGGGCCCTCCGGTGATGACCCCCGCCTCCTCTTCAGTGAAAACGTCCCGAACGACCTGTTCGAGGAGTGCTGAAAACGCCGGCGTATGTTCAGAAGGCTTGATCAGGGCTCGGTTGCCGCCGGCAAAAATGTCGACGAGCGGCGAGAACACGAGCTGCAAGGGATAATTCCAGGGGGAAAGGACCCCTACGACGCCGAGAGGCTCGCGACGCACAAAGGCCGAACCCGGCCAGAAAGTCGGCTCCACATCTCGACGCGAAGGGGCCATCCACCCAGCAAGACGGGCTCTCGTATGACGAATCGAGGAGAGCGTAACCCCCACCTCGAGCAGCGTCGTCTCGACGTGCGAACGGCGCCCGAAATCCGATGAGATGGCCGACGCGAAACGTTCCCCATGAGTTTTCAGAAGACCTGCAAGGCGAGCCAGGCGATCCCGCCTCAGGCGCGCATCAGGGGCCCCGTCGCGCACATGAGCCCGTCTCTGAAGCTCCAGCAGTCGGACAGCTTCCTTAATCGAGGTCTCGCTCATCACTCTACGCTCCTTCGTCTGGACGTCATCCCCACCAGGCGACACGACATGTTGGACCGCCGGCCCCTCCGCGCCAAGGCCTTCCGACACCTCGCAGCCAGTCGCACCGAGCCTTGTCCTGACGCACCCGCCTGCCACATCGCCCGGACCTCAGCTCAGCGTGACGGCCCTCTGAACCGATTCCCGCTATCAAGAAATCCCCCGCCGTCAGGCGAGGAAGGAAGTCCTTGATCCATCCTCAAACAGAGCGCTAATAGCCTGTGGGTGACCAGCGCCATGCCACCGGTGAGGAGCAAAAAATGGCCTTCGTGCTGACGGAAGAACAGCAGATGCTGCGAGACAGCGCGCTCGCTTTCGCGAAGGAAAAACTGCCGGTTTCGCAGCTGAGGGCGCTTCGCGCCTCAGGCGGCCCGGAAGGATTTGACCGGCACGCCTGGCGAGACATGGCGGATCTCGGCTTCGCCGGGGTTCTCATCCCCGAGGTCTACGGCGGCTCAGGTTTCGGATATGTCGGACTGGGCCAGGTCCTGGAGGCTCAGGGACGCACGATCGCGGCGACACCGCTGCTGTCGACCGCCCTCATCGGAGCGTCCGCTCTGATCCTCGGCGGAAGCGATCAGCATAAATCAGATTACCTGCCTCAAATCGCTCAGGGCGAACTTCTCACGGCCCTGGCTGTCGATGAAGGGCCTCATCACGACCCGGCCGGAACCGCCCTCACAGCGCGCCGCACGGGCTCAGGATACGAACTGTCAGGAGAGAAACGCTACGTCATCGACGGCGCCGGAGCGAACCTTCTGATTGTCTCCGCCCGCACCTCCGGCAAGCCGGGAGACACGCATGGAGTGAGCCTGTTCCTGGTGCCGGCGGACGCCCCTGGCGTGTCGCGCACTCCTCTCAAAACGCTCGACGCTCATCCCGCAGCCAACATCGCCTTCACCTCAGTGAGCGTTTCGGCAGATGCGGTGCTGGGCACAGCCGACGAGGGTCTGACGCTTCTTGAGGACATCCTCGATCGTGCGCGCATCGGTCTTTCAGCCGAAATGCTCGGAGCGAGCGACGCGGCGTTCGAAATGACCGCTGACTACCTGAAAGTCCGCAAGCAATTCGGCCAGCTGATCGGCTCCTTCCAGGCGCTGCAGCACCGAGCGGCGATCATGTTCACAGAGCTCGAACTGACACGGTCGAGTGTTGCGGCGGCCCTCGAGGCGCTGGATTCGGGAGAGGGCGACATCGCAGAGCTCGCCTCACTCGCCAAGGCGCGGGCCGGCGAGACGATCCATCTGGTCTCGAACGAGGCGGTTCAGATGCATGGCGGCATCGGGATGACCGACGTTCATGATAGCGGCCTTTACCTCAAGCGGGCTCGGGTCCTCGAGGCGCTCTATGGATCGGACAGCTATCATCGCGATCGGTACGCCTCGCTTCACGGGTTCTGATCGCACCGCCTCTCAACCAAAACTGCACGCACATCCCCTCAGCGGAGCTGACCGCCATGATTGAAAACCTGTTCTCGCTGGAAGGCCGCATAGCCCTTGTCACCGGCGGCTCAAGAGGGATCGGCAAGATGATAGCCCGCGGCTTTGTCGAGTCAGGGGCCAAGGTCTACATATCCTCTCGCAAAGCGGATGCATGCGACGAAACTGCGGCGGAATTATCCGCTTATGGCGCATGTCTGTCCCTGCCCCAGGACATCTCCACGGTGGCGGGATGTCGCCAGCTCGCAGACGAAATCTACGCGCGTGAAGGAAAGCTGGACATTCTCGTCAACAACGCGGGTGCGGCGTGGGCGGCTGATTTCGAGACTTTTCCGGAATCCGGCTGGGACAAGGTGATGAATCTGAATGTCAAATCACCCTTCTTTCTGACCCAGGCCCTTCACGCCGCTCTGGCGAAAGCAGCAAGCGACGAGCGGCCGGCCAAGGTGATCAACATCTGCTCCATCGACGGCATCACGCTGAACCCACTGGAGACCTATTCCTATCATGCCTCAAAGTCTTCACTGATCTATCTGACACGACGAATGGCTGCACGCCTCGTCCGTGACCGGATCATCATGACGGGGATCGCACCGGGACCCTTCGCCTCCGAAATGAACCGGGCCGCCCGGGATCAGTCCGAGGCGGTCGCCGCGCGCACGCCGATGAAACGGATCGGCCGCGATGAAGACATGGCTGGAGCGGCGATCTATCTCGCCTCCCGGGCCGGGGACTATGTAGTCGGGGACACCATCGCCGTGGACGGGGGAATAGCCTACGCCAACCTCCCGGACAGGGACGCCTGAAGCACGGTCTGGACGGAGCCATGGGGATCCCCGAACCCTCACCCTGGCGGCGCGTCGCAGGACGGGGCGTTTACCCTGCCAGATACGCCTCCTGGCTTGTCTCACCGCTTCGTCGTCTTTTTCTGTCTCCGGAGAGCCTTATCCGACGGTTCAACGCCCCGAGAGACGGACGCATACTGGAGATCGGCTGCGGTCCGGGATACTTCTCGCCGGCCGCCTCGCGCGCAGTCCCGGACGGCGGGCTGGTTATCCTCGATGCGCAGGAGGCCATGATCTCCCTGGCCCTTGAGCGACTTCGCAAGGCCGGGTGCGCCAACATCGCAGCCACAGTCGGGGATGCGGGACGTCTTCCCTTCAAGGACGGCGTCTTCGACATCGCGTTCATGGCGACAGTTCTGGGCGAAACGGGCGAACCGGCCTCAGCGATGAGAGAGGCGGCGCGCATTCTGCAGCCGGGAGGAAGATTGTTCGTCACCGAAGCTCTCGGAGACCCCGATCATATGCGCGCCAGGGACGTCCTCAGCCTTGCGGAGGCGGCGGGTCTCATCCATTCGGGATCATGGGCCAGCGTTATGATCCGGACAGACATGTTCACACGTCCTGATCATGATCGATGAGGGATCAGCCATCGGATCTGTCAAATATCCTCGAGACTGGCGCCCTACTCGGGTCCGCCTCCGTAGAGGATGGGGCGCGGATCGACAGGCTTGCCGGCGACGTAGTCACGGATGAGTTGCGGGATGCCGGCTTCTCGGGTGAGACCGTCATCCAGGCGTCTGAGGTCCCACTCCCATCGGGCCGGACTCATAGACGATGACCACGCCTGATAGTCAGCCCGGAGACCAGCGAGCCGTTCGGGTTCCGACTGGGCGAGATCGCGTCGCTCTCCCGAATCTGAAGCAAGATCGAACAACAGCCAGTCGTCTCCAGCGAGGATCGCCTTCCAGCGGCCCTTCCTGACCGCCCCCTGAGTCCCATTGCGCCAGAACAGGGCCCGCTCCTCAATTGCGCCCCCACCGCCCCGAAGGACGGGAAGGAGGTTGCGGCCGTCAAGATCAGGAACAGTCCCAAGGCCTGCTGCGGCAAGGGCTGTCGCAGTGATGTCCATCCCTATACCGGGCTGAGAAAGGACAAGGCCTGCAGGAATTCGACCGGTCCAGCGAAACAGGGTCGGAACCCGAATCCCACCCTCGAGAACCAGTCCCTTGACGCCGTTCAGAGGAAGATTTGAGGAGGTCGTCTGCCAGGTCGGCGCCCCGTTGTCCGACGTGAAAACGATGAGAGTCGTCTCGGCCAGACCGTTCGCCTCAACCTCCTGAACTATCCGTCCGACAGCATCATCGAGAGCCGCCATCATGGCAAGATATGCCCGCCGCCGGGGGTCAGGCTCTGACATGAACCGTTCCAGATAGGCCGCCGTCGACTGCATTGGCGCGTGGGGCGCATTGAAGGCCACATGCAGAAAGAACGGCTGATCTCGATGCGACCGGATGAAGCGAACCGCTTCATCAGCAAAGGCCTCAGTGGTGTGAGCGGCCATAGGCGCAGGCTGGGTACCTCGGATGAGGAGCTTCAGTCCGTTCGGCGCATCGGCTGTGTAGGCCATAGCGCCATCCAGAAAACCGTAGAACTCATCGAACCCCTTGCCCGTAGGACGCATGTCTCCCTGATAACCGATATGCCACTTGCCGACGGCGCCGGTGGCGTAACCGGCTGCTTTGAGACGCTCGGAAATCATGGGCGTGGAGGCGGGAACGCCGAATGACGGATCCGTCTTCTGAACCGGACCCGGATTATTCTCAAATCCGATGCGATGCTGATAACGACCCGTCAACAACCCCACCCGGCTGGGTGCGCAGGAGGAGTGAGCAGCGTAAAAGTCCGTCATCCTGGCGCCGCTGCGGGCCAGCCGGTCGATATTGGGAGTGGGGGCTTCCCGCCACCCCTGAACTCCGAGATCCGCATAGCCGAGGTCGTCGGCAAGAAGGAAAATTATGTTCGGCCGTCCATCGAAGCTGCGCGGCGCAGGCTCAGACGCCTGGCACGCCCCCAGCGCCGCCAGGACGGTCAGCGCCAGAAGCGCCTTGAACCATCGAGCCATCTTCGCCTCCCTGAGCCTTTCGACCCGCAAGCCCCGTTCACGAGGTCATCACTTGTTGCGGAAGAGTAACATCTCTACGCTGGAATGAAAAACAGGAAACGAGGACGAGTCACGAGGTTGCTCGCAGGACCGTCGCGCAGGAGGGATCAGACATGCCTATAAACCGTTCTGCCCTGATCTCGTTTCTCCTTCTCCCCGTTCTCGCCTCATGCGCCATGACCGGTCCAGGTTCTGAGACCCCGGAACCGCTGGTCGAAGGCCGACCTAATGTGGTGATCATTGTGGCGGACGATCTTGGGTCTGCGGACCTCTCGATTTACGGCTCGAGCTTCAGAACGCCTGAAATTGACGCCCTCGCACGGGAAGGAGTGGTGCTGACCTCAGCGTACGCGACGGCAGCTGTGTGCAGTCCGTCACGGGCTGCGCTCATGACAGGACGCTATCAGCAACGCTTCGGATTTGAGTATCAGCTCGAAGGCGAGACTCAGAAACGTTTCGGCATCGACACGTCTCAAAGAACTCTGGCGCAGGACCTCAAGGACGCGGGCTATCGAACAGCCCTGATCGGGAAATGGCATCTGGGTCTCTCTCCCGAGCGCCATCCAAACAGGATGGGCTTCGATGAATTTTACGGATTTCGCGGAGGACAGGCGCTATTCGCGACCACCGATGATCCGGACATCGTCTCCTGGCCCCCGCCCGGCGAGAACGACCAGTACTGGAAAACCTACGCCGCCAGTGACGCGACAGCCTTCCTCGAGCAGGACCAGCCTATCCCCCCGCCTCATCACGCTACCGACGAATTCACCAGCCGGGCCGTGAAATTCATCCGCTCCGCAAAGGATGATCCGTTCCTTCTGGTCGTCACCTACAGCACGCCTCACGTTCCGCTTCAGGCGACCAGAGACCATCTCGCCCGCGTGTCGGACATTCAGGATCCGAACCAGCGCATCTACAGGGCCATGGTCAATGAACTTGACCGGGGGGTCGGGGCAATCAGACAGGCGCTGAACGACGCGGGCGTCTCGAAAAACACGCTTGTGATCTTCACGTCCGACAATGGCTGTCCCGACTATATCAACGGAGCATGCTCCAACCGTCCTCTCTCCGGCTGGAAACGCCACCTTCTCGAAGGCGGGATACGGGTTCCGTTCATCATGAACTGGCCTGACCGGATTTCGGCCGGTCAGGTTCGAGGCGGTCTTGTCAGTCTGCTGGATATCGCCGCCACAGCGCGCGCGGCAGCCGGGGTGAAAAACGCCAGGGGCGACGGAGAGGATCTTGCCCCGCGCCTTGAAAAGTCCGGGACCGCTCACGGCCATGATCGCCTGTACTGGAAGTCCTGGCCGTCCTACGCCATACGCGATCCGAAATGGAAGCTCATGGGAAATGCCGACGCTGACGGCGTCATGGTTCGGATGCTTTTTGATCTCCAGAACGACCCAGAGGAACTGCACGACCTTATTGATAAGCACCCCGATGAGGCGGCGCGTCTTCAGGCCGAATGGGACGAATGGAACCGGTCTCTCGTTCCGGGTCTGTGGCCGACCAACAAGATTTTCGATGTGACCATCAACGGACGCGCCCTGAAGGCGGTCAACTGAGCGGCAGCCTCCGTGGCGACCACGACAGGAAGAAGCAACCAGCTGAAGGTCAGATCAACGAAGAGATCCGTTCGAAAAGATCCCGTCGCCCTGAACGAAGACACAAGGTGAGCAGGACGCGAGCCTTCAGTCCCGACAGCGCCCCTGCGCTGATCAGGCCTCTGCCGAGAAGGTCCGTCTCAGAGCCGGGATACCCATAGGTGCGCTCACAGATACGCCCCGCCCCTACCCTGGATGAGAGAACAACGGGCATGCGCAGGCACAGATCCCCCAGGGCAGGGACGAGCCGAGCAGGAACATGGCCGGCCCCCATAGCCTCGATCACGCATCCTTCGTAACCTCCGGCGGCGACATGACGGATCAGGCCGTCGTCGTCATCCATCGAAATTCGAAGAAGAGCGACTCGCGGCCATGGCCCCTCCCCACCCCGTCCGAGAGAGCCGAAGGAGGGCAGCGTATCGACGCTCAGACGCAACCGCCCCTCATGAACGCGCCCGAGCAGCCCGTTGTCATGCGAACTGAACGCATCTGTCGCAGTCGTATGCGTTTTGGCGACATACCGGGCGGCATGAACTGCATCATTGATAACGACGCACACCCCCGTCGAGGGAGGCAGAGACGCGGCGGCCCGGATCGCAGCCGCCAGATTGGCGGGACCATCGGCCCCTGGCGCGCTCGCTCCCCGCATGGCGCCCGTCAGGCAGACGCTGTGACGGCCTTCAATCATAAGCTCAAGCGCGAAGGCCGTCTCTTCAAGAGTATCGGTTCCCTGCACAATCACAACGCCCCGAGCCCCTCGTCGCGTCTCCTGTTCCACGAGACCCGCAAGCGTCTCCAGGTGCTCAAAACCAAGATTGGCGCTTGGCGTCGCCATCGCGTCCAGAAGCGTCACCGAGATATCCGTGAGAGCGTCAGCAAGTCCCGCCACAAGGTCGCCAGCGGTCTGGGACGGTCGAAGCCCGGAAGGACCGGACGTCATCGCGACAGTCCCTCCGGTAGCGATCACGGTGATCCGCGTGGTCATCTCGTGATCTACCCGCCCCAGAGCTCAGAGCCGAAACAGAAAAGACGTCCATCCGCATAACGCATGGCGCCCGCGCGATCGTCGATCATCAGGGCCGGACCATCGAGATCCACAAAATCAGCCATTGTTGCGATGACGTACGCCGGCGCAACACCGAGGGATGTCGGCCCGCTGCATCCGATCATCAGCCCCATTCCACGGGCCTTCGCCGCACGGGCAAGCTCCAGGCCGGGAGTAAGCCCGCCCGCCTTGTCGAGCTTGATATTGATGGCCTGGTAGCGTTCAGCCAGTGTGTCCAGATCCTCAATCCCGCGACAGCTTTCATCGGCGCACACCGGTATCGGCCCGCGATAACCCGCCAGCGCTTCGTCCCTCTTATGGTGCAGCGGCTGCTCGATCAGGACGACCCCAAGCGAATGAAGCGCATCTGCAGATCTCTCCAGAGAGTGAAGGTCCCAGGCCTCATTCGCATCCACGATGAACTTCGCTCCCGGGACCGCCTCGGCGATTGCGCTCACTCGCTCGACAACCTGATCCTTGTCCGCTTTGAGCTTGAGAATGCGATAGCCCCGCTCGGCTGCATCACGGGCGTCCGCGCACATCTTGGGTATCGGGTTGACGCTGATGGTGAGGTCGACCTCGATGGACTCCTGCCGCGCGACACCCGACCGCTCCCAAACAGTTTGACCAGCCTTGCGACACTCGAGGTCCCACATGGCGCAGTCAATCGCGTTCCGAACGGAGGAATTCGGAATGAGGTTCGCAATATCCTCCCGGGACGGACTGTCTGAGAGAATGTCCCGCGCCGCCTCGAGACCTGCGAGGACGTCCTCTCGGGTATGACCGTATTGCTCAAGATAGCTGCACTCGCCCCGACCGATAAAATCACCATCCCGAACGATCGCCAGGAACAGCGATGAGTTGGCTCGTGAACTCCGTGAAATCCGGAATGTCTCGCGATAGGGCCATTCCTGGTAGGCGTAGAGCAGCTCCATCATCAGAAGTCCTCTTGTTCGAAGAACGCGAGCCCAGAGCTGACGGCGCGCTCACCCGCAGCATTCAGAAGCTCAAAAGCGAAACCCTCAGGCTGCGCATCCCAATGCCGGAGACAAACGCTGTGTCCGGGAATCGCCATGGCGGAAAAACGACCGGCAAGCCGGGTAAGACGCGTTTTGGGACGATCAAGCGAGAGGAAAGCAAAAGCCCAAAGGGCCGTGCCGTGAACGATAATGTCAGGAAGCCCCGCAGCCAGCGCTGCCCGTCGCTCTGTATGAATGGGATTCCAGATCGATGCGCACTCAGTGTAGACGTGCGGAAATCCTCTGGGAACCGGCAGAACCGTTTCCCTGGCCTCTCCGATCCGGATAGGTGCGCGATCCCCGGGGGAAGCAGGAGGCGCATCGGTCTCGACACCACGGAAAATTGTATCCACGCGGCTCTCGGTCACCACCTCCCCCGAGATCCGCTCCGAAACTCTGATCAGGCTGGTGAGGCGGGCGCCCGCGCGGGTAGAGTTCATCGCGATCACTTCCCCGGAGACGATGAGGGGAGCCCCCAGCGGCA
>JAGWYJ010000003.1 GCA_018969425.1 Alphaproteobacteria bacterium
CAGCCAGGACTCAGACGGGGGGCTTGCCTTCAGGGAGCGCCACAATCTCTCGGTCCCCGTGCTCTCCGACGCCGAGTGCCGGACGTCGATGGCCTGGGACTTCGAAATCGTCCCGGCAGCCTTTCTGCTGGATGCAAACGGCGTCGTCCTCGAGCGCTTCGAGGGCTTCGTTAAAGAGGAATGGCGATTGATGGAGGCGCACCTTCAGCCTGCCGAAGCCGATAGGCAGCCAGACATCGACTGGTCGGCCTACCCTGACTGGCGTCCAGGGTGCGGCTCAAAGCATCTCGACCCTGCCATAAGCGACCGTTTGCAGGCCGAAGCCGAAGACAGCCCCTTGAGGGCCCGGAAGATTAACATCGGACAGTCCGACGACATCAGCGAATTCATGTTTGATCAGGGTTTCAGCGACGGCCTTCCGCTCGTACCCCCTACTCCCGAGCGCGTACTTAAGATGCTTAGAGGCGCCGGGCGCAACTCCCAGGAGGTCGTCGCAATCGTACCCCCGAACATGGCGCCAGCGACAGTTGAGAAGATTGCTATCAACGCTGTCATGGCCGGGTGTCGCCCGGACTATCTTCCTGTGATCATCGCCGCCCTCGAAGCAGTCTGTACGGACGCCTTCAATATGCATGGGGTGACGGCGACCACGATGGGCGCTTCTCCGGTTCTGGTGGTCAACGGCCCTGTGCGCCATCGGCTTGGCATGAACATGCAACTCAGCGCACTGGGCCCAGACAACCGGGCCAACGCCACGATAGGACGCGCCCTCAGGCTGATTATCCGCAATGTGGGAGGCGCCCGCCCCGGAGGAGTTGACCGCTCCACCCTCGGAAACCCCATGAAAATCACCATGTGCTTTGCCGAATGGGAGGAGCGCTCGCCCTGGTCGCCCCTTCATGTTGAAAGAGGCTTCAAGCCGGACGAATCCGTTGTGACCGCATTCGCCATGACCAGCGGTCCGGTCCAGATCGTCGACCAGGAATCACGGGCCCCGGACCAGATCGCAGGATCCCTGGGCCTGGGTCTTGAAGGCGTCTTTCTTCCAAAGATGCGGAGAATGCACACGGACGCGCTTCTGGTCGTCTGTCCGGAGCACGTGGCGACCCTGACCAGTCAGGGGGATTATTCCAAGGAGCGCCTGAGGGCGCGCATTCAGGAGGTGACCCGGCGACCGCTTCGGGAGATGCTCGCCGACGACCGGTCCGGCGCTGGCCTTTCAGCTGCGGCCGCGGCGCGTCTTTCACCCGCCCAGCTTGACGAGACGGTTTCAAAATTCGCCAGCCCGTCAAACATTCATCTCTGTGTGGCGGGTTCAACCGCCGGCAAGTTTTCGGCCGCCTTTCACGGATGGGTGACGGGGGCCATGGGTTCGACCGCGGTTTCCAGACGGATCGAAACCCTGTAAACTGCCGAAGTCGCGCTTGCGGAGGACCGAATGCTGACCATTCTCGATCCCACGGACGAACGTGTCCCCATTGAACGGCGAATCACGCCGAGGACAGGCCGGATCTCAGGAGTGATTGGGCTTCTCGATATTCGAAAGCCGAGGGGCGATGTGCTTCTGGATGAGCTCGCCGCCATTCTGGCTGAGCGAGCGCCAGACGTGGAAGTGCGGCGCTACCAGAAGCCCACCTTCGCCAAACCGTGCCCAGACGAACTTAGGGGCAGGATCCGCGATGAATGTTCGGCGGTGATCGAGGCTCTTGCGGACTGAGGCTCATGCACGACGTGCAGTATGCACGACACGGTATGGTTTGAGATCCAGGGGCTTCCATCGGTGACCATCGCATCCAGCGAATTCCATGAGGCGGCTATTGTTCAGCGCGACGCGCTGGGGATGACGGACGCTCGTTTCGTTCTCGTGGACCACCCGATTCAGGACGCGACCGACGAGGAAATGAGACTGAAGGCTCGGGGTGTGGCGGACGCGGTGCTAGCCGCGCTGACGGACTGACCGGGAGGGTCCGGGGACGGAATGAGATGAAAGGTCGCCGTCACCCCCAAGAGGGGGGGGTGAGTTCGACCATGAAATCGCCTTCGGTCGAAACACATCGCCCCAAATCAGGCCCGACGCTAGGCGATCATGCCCACGACAAGGGCATGGAGTAGATCCTCTCAACCTCCTTTGCAGTTTTCCCCGGCGCGTGGGGACAAGTTGGCTCTTGGACGAAGGGCCCTCTTCCTGCTACGCGCGCAGATCACCTGTCGAATGAACGGATGGAAACGGATGACCATCGCCCCCCCTCAGGCTCAGGGCCTGTATGACCCGCGGAACGAGCACGACTCGTGCGGCGTCGGGTTCATCGCCAATGTGAAGGGCCGAAAGTCCAACGCGATCGTCGCTCAGGGGCTTCAGATCCTGATCAACCTGGATCACCGAGGCGCAGTAGGAGCTGATCCTATGCTCGGGGACGGAGCGGGCGTGCTGATCCAGATCCCCGACGCGTTGTTCAGACATTGGGCGAACGAGACCGGGGTCGAACTCCCCGCCCCCGGTTCCTACGCAGTCGCCATGTGCTTCCTTCCGCGTGACGCCGCATCCAGGGATGCGGCGATGAAGCAATTTGAGAACTACCTGACAAAATCCAAGCAGCGGCTGCTCGGCTGGAGAGACGTGCCCGTCGATCCCCAGGGTCTTGGGGAAGCTGTTC
The DNA here is from genome assembly GCA_018969425.1 of Alphaproteobacteria bacterium. GTDB lineage: Bacteria > Pseudomonadota > Alphaproteobacteria > Caulobacterales > Hyphomonadaceae > UBA7672. Next base: position 2,655 of record JAGWYJ010000003.1, read on the forward strand.
TGGCGGGCATGCCTGTGATTCGCCAGGCGGTGATCGCCAAAGGCTCAGCAGACATGTCCCAGGACGCGTTCGAGCGAAAGCTTCTGGCCATCCGTAAGGAGACGCAGAACCCGCTCCTTGAGATGACGAAGAAGAAAAATCTGCCCGGCCTCGCCGAATTCTACATGCCGTCCCTGTCGACCCGGACCATCGTCTACAAAGGCCTGCTTCTGGCTCATCAGGTGGGCGAGTTTTACAAGGATCTGACCGACCCCCTCTGCGAATCGGCTCTCGCCCTGGTTCACCAGCGCTTCTCCACCAACACCTTTCCCTCCTGGAAGCTCGCCCATCCCTATCGGTTCATCGCCCATAACGGGGAAATCAACACCGTCCGCGGCAACGTGAACTGGATGTACGCCCGTCGACGATCGATGGAGAGCCCGCTTCTTGGCGCTGATCTAGACAAGATGTGGCCGCTGATCCCCCATGGCCAGAGCGACACAGCATGCCTCGACAACGCCCTCGAACTGCTGGTGGCAGGCGGATATCCGCTCGCCCACGCGATGATGATGCTCATCCCCGAGGCCTGGGCGGGCAACCCTCAGATGGACCCGAGGCGACGCGCCTTTTACGAATATCATGCGGCGCTGATGGAGCCGTGGGACGGTCCGGCCGCCATCGCATTCACGGACGGGCGCCAGATCGGCGCCACTCTGGACCGCAATGGTCTTCGTCCGGCGCGCTACATCGTAACCGACGATGACCACGTCATTCTGGCCTCGGAATCCGGCGTACTCCCGATCGCGGACGGCCACATCAAGCGAAAGTGGCGTCTGCAGCCTGGCAAGATGCTGCTCATCGACCTCGAAGAGGGCCGGATCATCGAGGATGAGGAAATCAAGACCCGGTTCGCCGCCCAGCACCCTTACGCAGACTGGCTCCATGAAACGCAGTTTAAGCTCGACGAACTGCCGACACCCGAAGAACCCGTCCAGCAGCCATTGAGCTCTGATGCCGCCCTGCTCGATCAGCAGCAGGCCTTCGGCTATACGCAGGAAGATCTGGCCCTCTTCCTTGAGCCCATGGGACGCGAAGGGGATGACCCCATCGGATCAATGGGCGCCGACACCCCGATCGCCGTTCTGTCCCAGAAGCCGAAGCTTCTCTACAATTACTTCAAGCAGAACTTCGCCCAGGTCACCAATCCCCCGATCGATCCGATCCGCGAAGAACTGGTGATGTCCCTTGTGTCCATGATCGGTCCTCGACCCAACCTCCTCGGGCTTGCTGCAGGCACGCACAAGCGCCTAGAGGTTTCCCAGCCGATTCTGACCAACGCAGATCTCGAAAAAATCCGCTCAATTCGCGAGTTGGTCGACGGCGCATTCCGTACAGCGACCATAGACATCACGTGGGACGCTTCGGAAGGGCCGGCAGGCCTCAAGGCGGCTCTGGACCGCATCCGCAACGAAGCTACCGAGCACGTTCTTCAGGACATCAATATCCTTATTCTTTCTGATCGCGCCGTATCGGCAAACCGAATTCCGGTCCCAGCCTTGCTCGCGCTCTCAGCCGTGCATCAGAAGCTGGTAAAGCAGGGCCTCAGAATGCAGACGGGGCTGGTCGTCGAGACAGGAGAGGCCCGCGAAGTCCATCACTTCTGCACGCTTGCGGGCTATGGCGCAGAGGCTGTGAACCCGTACATGGCCTTCGAAACTCTCGAGCAGATCCGAACGTCCCAGGGTCTAAGCCTTGGCGCCAAGGAAGTGCAGAAAAATTACATCAAGGCCATCGGCAAGGGATTGCTGAAGGTGATGTCCAAGATGGGCATCTCTACGTACCAGTCTTATTGCGGCGCGCAGATCTTCGACGCTGTAGGCCTCTCATCCGGCCTGATCGACGAGTTCTTTACAGGAACGGCGACAACGATTGAGGGAGCCGGCCTCAGCGAAATCGCTGAGGAGACGGTGCGCCGCCATCGACTCGCCTTCAGCGACAGCGCCGTCTACCGCGACATGCTGGACGTGGGAGGCGACTATGCGTTCCGCCTCCGAGGTGAAGATCACGCCTGGACACCTGAGACGGTCTCAAAGCTTCAGCACGCCGTTCGAGGGAACATCCCTTCCGAATACGAAGCCTTCGCCGCTGCAATGAACGAACAAAGCCGGCGGCTGCTGACCATTCGGGGACTCATGGAATTCCGCTGGGCGGATAATCCTCTACCCCTTGACGAGGTCGAACCGGCTGAAGAGATCGTCAAACGCTTCGCAACCGGCGCGATGAGCTTTGGATCGATCAGTCGCGAGGCTCACACGAACCTTGCAATCGCCATGAACCGGATTGGCGGCCGATCGAACACCGGAGAAGGTGGAGAGGAGGCCGATCGGTTCACCCCCCTTCCGAACGGCGATTCGATGCGTTCAGCCATCAAGCAGGTGGCGTCAGGTCGCTTCGGCGTGACCGCAGAGTATCTGGTCAATGCCGACGACATTCAGATCAAGATGGCGCAGGGCGCCAAGCCGGGAGAGGGCGGCCAGCTCCCGGGTCATAAGGTTGATCAGAACATCGCCCGGGTGCGCCATTCGACCCCGGGCGTCGGTCTCATCTCCCCGCCCCCTCACCACGACATATATTCAATCGAGGATCTCGCGCAGCTGATCCACGATCTCAAGAACGTAAACCCCGGAGCAAGGATATCGGTAAAACTGGTCTCTGAGGTCGGCGTCGGCACCGTAGCCGCCGGCGTCTCAAAAGCGCGAGCGGATCATGTCACCATTTCCGGCTACGAAGGCGGGACGGGAGCCTCTCCGCTCACCTCCCTCACGCACGCAGGATCGCCATGGGAGATCGGCCTTGCGGAGACGCAGCAGACCCTTGTCCTGAACGCCCTGAGGGGCCGCATCGCGGTTCAGGTCGACGGCGGTCTCAGAACCGGTCGGGATGTGGCGATCGGAGCATTGCTGGGAGCGGACGAATTCGGGTTCGCGACAGCGCCCCTCATCGCCTCTGGCTGCGTGATGATGAGGAAATGTCATCTGAACACCTGCCCGGTGGGGGTGGCCACTCAGAACCCCGTGCTGAGAGCCCGCTTCACCGGCACGCCTGAACACGTGATCAACTACTTCTTCTTCGTGGCTGAAGAACTGCGACTTCTGATGTCGCGTCTCGGCGTTCGCAGACTTGACGACATGATTGGGCGGGTTGACCTGCTGGATATGCGTCGGGCGGTGGACCACTGGAAAGCGAAGGGGGTGGACCTCTCAAGGATACTCTATCAGGCCCCGGCTGGCGAAGGCGTAGCGATCCGGGTCAGCGAGAGCCAGAATCATGGCCTTGAGAATGCCCTCGATCATACCTTCATCAAGCAGTGTAAGCCGGCTCTCGGAAAGACGACGAAGCCCGTGCGGATCACCGGAACGGTCAGGAACGTCAACCGAACCGTGGGCGCGATGCTTTCGGGTGAGATCGCGCGCCGCAAAGGTCATCAGGGCCTGCCCGACGAAACGATCGGCATTCAGCTTACAGGTGCGGCCGGCCAGAGCTTCGGCGCCTTCCTCGCACGCGGCGTCACTCTCGAGTTGAGGGGCGACGCCAATGACTATGTCGGAAAGGGACTTTCGGGAGGGCGGGTGATCGTCCGTCAGCCCGAGAATGCGAGCCGCGACCCCGGGCTCAATATCATTGTCGGCAACACCGTCCTTTATGGAGCCATCGCCGGAGAAGCCTATTTCGAAGGGGTGGCGGGAGAGCGGTTCGCAGTCAGAAACTCAGGCGCCGTAGCGGTCGTCGAAGGCGTTGGCGATCACGGCTGCGAGTACATGACCGGCGGCGTCGTGCTGGTCCTCGGGACGACAGGTCGCAACTTCGCAGCCGGCATGTCGGGAGGGATCGCCTATGTTTACGATCCGACCGGCGACTTCAGAACCCGCTGCAACATGGCGATGGTGTCCCTTGAGCCTGTTGTTAAGAACTCTGAAGAGGCTGAAGGTGAGGCGCCAGCCCACAGAGCCGTATCGGTGGATGATAACGGAATGGGCGACATGCTCGCGCACGATGGCGAACGTGTGAAAATTCTGCTTGAGCGCCACCTCCTGCATACCGGAAGCCGGAAGGCGGCCGCATTGCTCGAGAACTGGGATCAGGAGATGAGCCGCTTTGTGAAAGTGATGCCGAACGATTATCGTCGTGCGCTTGTCGACATGCGGGCGGCACGTCGCGCATCGGTCGCGGCGCAATAGGATCAGGAGACCCGAACATGGGAAAACCAACCGGATTTCTTGAATACCCTAAGAAGGAGCGGTCTTACGAGAAGCCGAATGAGCGGCTTTCAACCTACAAGGAGTTCCTGCACCGGCTCCCTGAAACCGAACTGCGGGAGCAGGCGGCGCGGTGCATGGATTGCGGCATTCCGTTTTGTCACAATGGATGTCCCGTCAACAATCAGATCCCCGACTGGAACAACCTGGTTTACCGGGATCACTGGCGCCAGGCCCTGGACAATCTCCACTCAACCAACAACTTTCCGGAATTTACGGGCCGCATCTGCCCGGCGCCCTGTGAGGCCGCATGCGTTCTCAACATTACCGACAATCCCGTATCGATCAAAACAATCGAATGCGAGATCGTGGACCGCGGCTGGGACGAGGGATGGATTCAGCCGCAGATGTCGCCGCGCGGAACAGGCAAGCGGATCGCAGTGATCGGTTCAGGTCCTGCGGGTCTGGCGTGCGCGCAGCAACTGGCGCGAGCCGGTCACGCGCCGACGGTGTTTGAGAAGAGCGACCGGATCGGGGGATTGCTCCGATACGGCATTCCTGACTTCAAGATGGAAAAGCATCTGATTGATCGCAGGGTCAGCCAGATGGAGGCCGAGGGCGTCATTTTTCGCACGCGGATGCATGTCGGCGTGGACGTAAGCGTTCAGCGCATACTCGATGATTATCAGGTGATCGTCATGTGTGGGGGCGCGGAGACCCCGCGGGACCTCGCAATTCCGGGCCGCGAACTCGACGGCGTCCACTTCGCAATGGATTTTCTGACACAGCAGAACCGGAGGGTTGCAGGCGATGACGAGAGGGCTGCTGCGCCAGCGGGAACCCTGCGGGCAGATGGAAAGCATGTGATCGTCATCGGTGGCGGAGACACAGGATCGGATTGCATCGGCACGTCAAATCGCCACGGCGCAGCGTCGGTTACGCAGCTTGAGATCATGCCCAAGCCCCCCTCCTCTGAAAACAAAGCGCTGTCCTGGCCCGATTGGCCCCTGAGACTTCGAACATCATCTTCCCATGAGGAAGGATGTGATCGGGATTGGGCCGTGGTCACTAAGCGGGCGGTTGGCGAGAACGGAAAGGTTCGCGCACTTGTATGCGCCCGAGTGGAGTGGAAACGCTCACAGGGCGGCGCGATGGAGATGCAGGAAGTCCCAGGCAGCGAATTCGAGATGAAGGCCGACCTGGTTCTTCTGGCGATGGGGTTCACCGGTCCGACCGTCCCAGGTTTGATCGCCCAGTCCGGCGCACGCCTAGACGGGCGCGGAAACGTCGCCGCCGATACGAGAGATTACCGTACCTCCTCTGAACGGATTTTCGCATGCGGAGATATGAGGCGTGGTCAATCCCTCGTAGTCTGGGCGATACGGGAAGGGCGGCAATGTGCCCGCGCCGTCGACGAGTTTCTCATGGGATCGTCCAACCTTCCGCTTTGACGCCAGAAACCGCAATTGAGTGGCTGCGCCGCCTGTCAATTAGTCATGCGCAACCCTGGCTCGAGGCGACGGCGACCGCACGGGAACTTGGAGCTCGGCAGGGAGCGGCTTGACGGGAAGCAAGCGATCAGGCCGGACTTGAGGCGAGTCATGAGCGGACTGGGTCAATGACCGACAAGGCGAACATCCGGCTTTCGGAGCTGCAAGCGGCGTTGGAAAACGCCCGCAGGCATCTCCCTTCAGACCCCTCGGTTTCGCAGGCTCAAGCCGTTGAGATACTGCGCAGTGATCCGGGAAACCGAAACGCGATCGTTTTGCTCGCCGCTTCGCTTCGCCTCCAGGGCTTTCCACAAAAGGCTCTGGGCGTGCTGGAGCCTCTGATACGCCAACATCCCCCCTCCCCGGAGGTCGACCTTGAAGCCGCCCTCTCGATGTGGGCGCTCGGCCTGATCGACGGGGCGATCCCTGCCCTTCAGAGGGCGCTCGCGGCGAACCCCGGACTGACTGACGCCTGGGGGATTCTGTCTGCTCTACTCTCGAAGAAGGGAGACATGTCCAGGGCCCGTCGCGACCCGCATAAGCGCACCCAGGCTCAGCAAACGCTGATGCTTAAAGCTCTCCAGACCCTTCTGAAAAACGTGGAGGAAGCCCGGCAACGCCTGGGCGCTGTCGCCTGGAGAATTCGCCGCCAGCATGTGATCAATCGTCTCGGACAGAGAGTCGCTTACCTCAGGGGGACGGCTGTGCGGGCGCGTAGTTGAATATTCCGCAGTTCCTCGCGCTGTCGGCTGGCGGCCAGGGTCCGGGACTGAATGAGGCAAGGGTGAGATAGTCTTCATCCGATGGAGCAGTAACTGCGATATAGCGGACAGTCGCACATCCGGGGGCGTCAGAGACCTCGTCAGGTGCGCCGGGCTTAATCACTTCAAAGACAAAAACCAGCGTACCAGGCTCTGCCGGAATATCTGTATCTGGCGACTCTGCCGGCGCTCTCAGGAAATCGGCCATCCCAATGGGTCTTTGCATAATCTCCGACCAGTCGATTGTATCGATGGCGGCGACACCGCCATCCTCGACCATTCGCAGGTCATAAGACAGACCGTTAGCACCCTGCATGCGCACAGGATGAGTGGGAGAGTCCCAGGTCTCAGGAATTGGCAGCGCTGAAAAGGTCACCGCTCCAGTGAACCCGTGAGCGCTAGTCGAATCCGAATCGAAAGTGCGCGTTTCACCGTTTGGGCCCAAGGGGGGAGGGTAAGGCATGATTTCGTACTGATATCCGTACATCTCCTTCTCGGTTCGCGGAGGTCCAGGGTCGGCTTCCCCTTCGTCAGAACCCTCATCCGGATTTCCCAGAGCTGTGTCGGTCTGGGCACCGCCCACGCCAGCAGAACCCTCTGCATCCTCTAACGCCGCCTCCTGAGAGCAACCGACCAGCACAATCATCGCCGAAAGCGCCGTTAACGAGACCCGACTAAGCATGCGTCCTGCCCTGCTCTATGCACCGGAAAGGTATCAGCTCCACCCGACGACGATCTGGCCGCCGAGGACCGTAGGCAATGTTCTGAAACGTCAGGTTCGCGAGCAACTGACTGTTCAGGAGCTGCCGAAAAATCCGTCCGAGCGCTAATCGCCTTAAAGCGCCTCATCCTCGAACCAACGTCAAGTCCCAAACGGTCCGACGTGCCGCCCCATCTGAACGCCTAACCCTCAGGATAGAATGACCGGGCAGACCGTGCGTCACTCAAACGACATAAGAGACCCCGCAGACGCACCGGCGAACGCCATGCCCTGGACAGCCTCAACGGGACCTAAGGCCTGCAACGTATGCGAAACAGCACCGATACCATCGGCCGACGGAGGATAGAGCCAGAGGGCTCCCGACCCGAGAACCCCGGAAAAAGCGGAGGTTGCTGCTCTGGAGACGCCGGATTTTCAAGAAACGCGGTCACGCAGCTGACGCCTGACATGGACCGGCAAAACCGATCCGAGACATCTGCAGAAATGGAAAAAGGGCCCTCTCAGGGGAAGGCACCAGACGCTGCAAAGGAAAGATGGCGGAGAAGGTGGGATTCGAACCCACGGTACGCTTGCACGCACAACGGTTTTCGAGACCGCCCCGATCGACCACTCTGGCACCTCTCCGGGAGCCCGGACCTACATCAAGCCCGGTAAGGATGGCAAGCTGTTCCTGTAAGGCCTCTTTGGATTCGAAGTTTGGAAACACATGAAGAACACGGTTTGGGGCGGCATCCGAGCTCGGCGGGAACGGCGTTGATTTTGCGCGGCGATCGAGGAAAAACGACCCCTTCACGTTTGACATCACGCCCATGAGGCGTCTATATGCGCCCTCCCCGCTCACAGGCGACTGTGAGCGGCCGATATATATCGAGGAAACGCCTCCGGATGGCTCCGGTCATGCGTCTCGACAAGGGCAGAGATAAATTATGTTCGCGGTCATCAAAACGGGCGGAAAGCAGTACCGGGTCGCCCAGGACGACCTGATCGTCGTGGAGAAACTTGCGGGAGAAGCTGGCGAGACGCTGGTGTTCGGCGAAGTTCTCATGATCAGCGATGGAAATACGGTGGAAATGGGCTCGCCGGTGATCGGCGGAGCGCAGGTCGTCGGCGAAGTCGTCGAACAGCGCCGCGGAGCCAAGATTATCATCTTTAAGAAGAAGCAGCGGAACACCTATCGACGCAAGAAGGGTCACCGCCAGCATGAGACGGTTGTAAAGATTACAGAAATTCTGGCCAAAGGCGGGAAGGTCGCGACTGAAAAGAAGGCGACCCCGGCTCCGAAGGCCGCCGAGGGCGGGGACAATCTGACCAAGCTCGCAGGCGTTGGAAAAGTGATGGCCACGAAGCTGAATGAAGAAGGTTTCACGACTTTCGCTCAGTTGGCGGCGATCACGGACGAGCAATTCGCTGCCCTGGACGAAAAGATCTTCAAGGGCCGGGTCCCGAAAGATCAGCTGGTCGCAGAAGCCGGATCTTTGGCGGGTTAACGTTTCGGGTCGGCAAGCTGCCGGCAAAGACATCTGAGACTCTGAAGGAGCTCTTTCATGGCCCATAAGAAAGCTGGCGGCTCTACCCGCAACGGTCGTGACTCAAACGCCCAGCGCCTTGGCGTCAAGCGCTTCGGGGGCGAAGCCGTACTCGCAGGAAACATCATTGTCCGGCAGAGAGGAACCCAGTTCTGTGCGGGTCCCAACGTCGGCATCGGACGGGATCATACCCTTTTCGCCCTGAAAGATGGAAAAGTCGCGTTCCGCGAGCGGGCGAAGGGCAAAAAGTTTGTTGAGGTTGTTCCGGCAGCCAAGCCGCTCGCGGCCGAGTAATTCGCCGACGTGTCAGGGGCTGGCCTCCGCCTTCGAAGCGGAGAGACCTCAGGTCCTGCGGAAGACAGGTTGAAGACAAAAGGGGAGGCTCGCGCCGCCCCTTTCGTGTTTTCGGGGCATCGAGCCCGGATCCGAACATCTTCGGTGGAGTTGCGGCCGGTTTGGAGCCGGGGCCTTCCGCAACCTGGATAAGAGACGCGTCTTACAATCCTGCTGGACACCGCAGAGGCGTTTGAGGGAAGACCATTCGGGGCCCGCGCGAATTTCGGGCGGAACCAACCAACAGAGCCGACACCATGAAATTCCTGGATCAGTGCAAGGTCTATTGTCGTTCAGGCCATGGCGGGGACGGCTGCGTTTCGTTTCGCCGTGAGAAATTCATCCCCTTCGGCGGCCCGGACGGGGGGGACGGCGGTCGGGGAGGCGATGTCTATGTGGAGGCGGTCGACGGCCTCAACACGCTGATTGATTATCGCTATCAGCAGCACTTTCGCGCCGAGCGCGGCGGGCACGGAATGGGCAAGAACCGAACGGGCGCCGACGCCCCCGAACTGATCCTGAAAGTGCCCGTAGGCACGCAGGTCTTTGAAGAAGATCAGGAAACCCTCATCGCCGACCTGGATAAGCTTGGGGATCGGGTTCTTCTGGCGCGAGGCGGAACGGGCGGCTGGGGAAACACGCGTTTTAAATCTTCAACCAATCAGGCGCCGAGACGCTTCAACCCGGGCCTCGACGGCGAAGAGCGCTGGGTATGGCTGCGGCTGAAACTTATCGCCGATGCAGGTCTGCTCGGCTTGCCGAATGCGGGTAAGTCGACCTTTTTGGCGGCCTCCAGCGCAGCCAAACCCAAGATCGCCGACTATCCCTTCACCACCCTTCATCCAAACCTGGGCGTCGTATCGCTTGGGGTCGGCGCATCTTTCGTGCTCGCTGACATTCCAGGCCTGATCGAAGGCGCAGCCGAGGGGGCCGGAGTAGGCACCCGCTTTCTGGGCCATGTCGAACGGTGCGCTGTTCTCATTCACCTTGTGGATGGCACGCAGGATGATGTCGCCGAAGCCTATCGCGTGGTCCGTCGCGAGCTGAAGGCCTATGGCGGCGGGCTCGCCGACAAACCGGAGATTGTCGCGCTCAACAAAATCGACGCTTTGAGCAAGGAAGAGATTTCCGAGAAGGCCGCGGCCCTGAAGAAGGCTTGCCGCTCAACCCCGTTGCGTCTGTCCGGAGCTACAGGCAAGGGGGTTCCGGAAGCCTTGGCTAGGCTTTACCAGATCATCGATGAACAGCGCCGCTCAGAGCGGGCAGCGCAGATTGAGGCCGAGATGACTCCAGAAGAAAAAGCGGAAGGCTGGAAGCCGTGACGACGCCGATTTCGAGCGCCCGACGAATCGTCATCAAGGTCGGGTCCTCGCTGCTGATCGATCCTTTGACCGGAAGCCCTCATGGGGCTCGCTTCTCTGCGCTCGCGAGCGACGCCGCACGCCAGCGGCTCGCCGGCAAATCTGTGGTGATCGTTTCCTCCGGGGCCGTTGCGCTCGGCCGAAAGCTCCTCGGCCTGAAGTCCGGCAAATCACGGCTGGAGGAGAAACAGGCGGCCGCTGCAGCCGGTCAACCCATGCTGATGCGCGCATGGGATGACGCATTTCGGTCGCACGACATCCCTGTCGCTCAGGCGCTTCTGACCTTCGATGACACTGAACGTCGGCGGCGTTGGCTTAATGCGCGCGCGACGCTCGAAACTCTTCTGGAGCGTGGCGCCATCCCGATCGTCAATGAGAACGACACCGTGGCGACCGACGAAATCCGCTATGGCGACAATGACCGTCTCGCCGCCCGGGTCGCCCAGATGCTCGGCGCGGACGTCCTTGTACTCCTCTCAGACATAGACGGCCTCTACGAGGCCGATCCGAGAAGCGACCCGAACGCACGCCACATCCCCGAGGTCCGACGCCTCACTCCGGAGATCGTCGCAATGGCGGGCGGCGCCAACAGGACAGCGGGCGTAGGCTCGGGAGGAATGGCCACCAAGTTGGAGGCGGCGCGCATCGCCATGACAGCAGGCTGCGCCACAGCCATCTCCCTTGGCGATCAGGCGACCATCGATGGCCGCGGCCCGGTCTCCGCTATAGCGGAAGGCGCAAGGACAACCTGGTTTATGCCGGAAGTGACGCCGGAGACAGCTCGACGCCAGTGGCTCGCAGGAGCGCTCAAACCAGCCGGATCGCTGAGCGTGGACGCCGGCGCCGCTCGCGCCCTCCTTGCAGGGAAGAGCCTGCTGCCAGCGGGCCTGTGTACGGTATCCGGGCGATTTGACAGAGGCGATGCAGTCGACATCTTGGACCCTGATGGCCGGATCATCGGTCGGGGAATTTCAGCCTATTCTTCTGACGACGCGCTGCGACTGATCGGCCGCAACTCGGCAGACATCGAAGCCATCCTCGGCTTCCGCGGACGGCCGGCGATCATCCACGTAGACGACCTCGCTCTGAGTGAACGTCAGGACCGCGGCGCCTGACAAGACGCCATCTTACCGCTTTCGAAGCTAAGCAAGTGCTGCTAGACCTCCCGAGCTTTCGGAACTCCTTCGATGACCCTCGCCGCACCCCAGATTACAAGCGATGCTGGCCTTTTCGGCGCGATGATCGCCATGGGGGTTCGAGCCCGCGAGGCCTCTCGTCTCGTCTCGCATGCGGGCCCGGAGAGACGCACACGAGCGCTCGAGCTTATGGCGGAAGCGATCCTCGCGGCCTCTGAGGCGATCCTGGAAGCCAATGCGCTGGATATGGCGGCAGGCCGATCCAAAGGCATCGCGCCCTCCATGCTTGATCGTCTCGAACTCACCCCTGCCCGCATTCGCGCGATGGCCGACGGGGTGAGGACTGTCGCTGCGCTCCCCGACCCGATTGGAACAGTCCTGGAAAGCTGGAAGCGGCCCAACGGCCTTGAGATCTCCCGCGTGCGCGGACCTATCGGCGTCATCGGAATTATCTACGAAAGTCGGCCCAACGTCACAGCGGACGCAGGCTCGCTTTGCGTGCGATCTGGAAACGCCGTCATACTTCGCGGCGGATCGGAAAGCGCGCACTCCTCAATGGCTATTGCGGACGCGCTGAGATCAGGTCTCCGACAGGCGGGTCTCCCCGAGGACGCCGTGCAACTGGTGGAGACCACCGATCGAGCGGCTGTAGGCCACCTGCTTTCCGGCTTGAACGGCGCCCTCGACGTTGTTGTGCCGAGAGGCGGGAAAGGCCTGGTCGCGCGCGTTCAGGCCGAGGCGCGGGTTCCGGTGATCGGGCATCTGGAAGGTTTGTGCCACACTTATGTTCATTCAGGCGCCGACCTCGACATGGCGACCGCCATTATCCTCAACGCGAAGCTTCGACGACCGGGGGTGTGCTCTTCGACAGAGACCCTCCTGATCGATGCGCGGGTCGCCCCGGACTATCTCCCGAAAATAGCCGAGGCTCTGATTGCGGCGGGCTGTGAGCTGCGAGGAGATGGCCGGGCCCGATCACTGTGTCCGATGAAGGCGGCGACGGAAGAAGACTGGCGAACCGAGTATCTTGGACCCGTCTTGTCGATAGCGGTCGTCGACGATCTCGACGGCGCGATGACCCATATCGCCACCTACGGCTCTCAGCACACGGATTGCATCATCACCAGCGACGATCAGGCGGCCGAACGGTTTCTTGCAGAGGTTGACAGCGCGGTCGTGCTTCACAACGCCTCGACCCAGTTCTCGGATGGGGGAGAGTTCGGCATGGGTGCGGAAATCGGGATCGCAACGGGCCGCATCCACGCACGCGGCCCGATCGGCGCAGAGCAGCTGACGGTATTCAAATACGTTGTTCGGGGCCACGGGCAGGTCAGGCCGCTGTGAAACGGACAGGAGCCCCAAGATCCGTTACAGGGATCCGGGCGATAGGCCTGCTGTGGTGACATGGCGAAGCGATTAGCCGGAAAGCCCGTCCGTCTCCCAGGTCCCTACCGAGGACTGACCATCGGTCTCGTCGGGGGAGCATTTGATCCGCCTCATGAAGGCCACCAGCACGTTGTAGAAATCGCGCGCAAGCGGCTCCGCCTCGACTGGATCTGGGTGACGCCCGCGTCCGACCATCCTTTCAAGCCGAACGCCTCCGCCTATCCCGATCGGGTTCGGGCGGCGCGGGAGGCTCTGTCCGGTCCACGAACCCGGATCGCCGCTATCGAGGGGGCGCTTGGGGTTACCTGCACCCGCGATCTGCTGGCGCATCTGAAACGCCGTGCGCCCGGAGCCCGGTTCATCTGGATCATGGGAGCTGACAACGCGATTTCATTTCACAGGTGGAAAGCTTGGAAGGCGATCGCCAGCCAGGTCCCGATCGCCATCGTATCGAGACCCGGCGCCAGCCCCAAAGCGGGTTTATCGCGACTGGCGCGGGAGTTTTCCGGGGCACGACTTGCTCAAGAACAGGCAGGCTCGCTCAGTCTTCGACGACCGCCGGCCTGGATTTACCTATCGGCGCCATTGAACCCTGCATCCTCGACACGCCTGAGGATAACGCCCTCTCACGGCGTCCGGGAGCGCCGCTGACGATCGACACAAGATCCCCCTGTCAGAGCCTTTCCCTCCCCCCCTCGCCCGAACGCAGTCTCCATGATAAAAGGGAAGCCCAAGTTATTAAGAGGATCAGACCCTGCCCGCCCTTCGACCGTCGAAAACCGGCCCCGCCTTAACCGCTCATAGCGCCGCTGAAGGCTCTCACGCCCCCGAGCTTCTGTCTCATCAGATCGCCACTCAACTGGAGGACGACAAGGCGGAGAATATCCTCGAGATCGATCTCCGGGGAAAATCCGCGATAGCCGACGCCATGATCATCGCATCGGGCCGTTCTCAGCGTCACGTGACGGCGCTCGCGGACCATGTCGAACGAAAGCTTCGGGAGGCGGGATTAAAGAAGGTGCGGGTCGAGGGGCTGCCGAACGCCGACTGGGTGCTGATTGATGCTGGCGACGTCATTGTGCACATCTTCAGACCCGAGGTTCGGGAGTTCTACAATCTGGAGCGCATCTGGTCCTCCGACGCCTCGGGCCATGCGGCCCCAGCTTCGCCAGTCTCAAACTGACGTCTCTTGAAAATCCGTCTTCTTTGTGTCGGCAGACTCAAGGAGGGTCCTGAAAGGACCCTCCTGGACGACTATCTGGCGCGCGCTCGCAAGGTCGGCCAGTCTCTTGGAATCAAGGGGCTGGAGGAAATAGAGATTGAGCCGGGAGGCGGATCTGACCGGGAGGGCGGACGTCTCCTGACGCGGCTTTCGGACGCGATTTGCGTTTGCCTCGACGAACATGGCGATCCCTGGCCGTCGAAAGATCTCTCGCGCCGCCTGAGTCGCTGGCGCGATGAGGGTCATGACGTTGATTTCGTCATCGGTGGAGCCGACGGGCTGGCGGCGGCGGTGATGGCGCGAGCGAGGTTCAGACTGGGCTTCGGCCCTCAAACCTGGCCTCACAAACTGGTTCGGGTGATGCTCGCCGAACAGATCTACAGAGCACTGTCGATTGAAGCCGGATCACCCTATCATCGCGAGTAACCGAACGATCGGCAGTCCGCTGTTCGCCTCCGAGGGTTTCGTATCCATGTTCAGGAGACGGATCATCCTAACGCTAAGCCTCGCCCTGATCGGAGGGCTGGCGCAGGCTCAGTCTGCGCGCTCCCAGGGGACAGCTCTTCAAACCTACACTCTCGAAGACCTCAGAAAAGCGGAGGATGCCCGGGATAGGGCGACCGCCCGACTGAAATTGCTCGAAACGGAAGCGCGGGAGACCTCACGACAGTCCTCGGAGATCGAGACTGACCTTATCGCCGCCGCCGCCGACAGTCTTAGAAGAGAAGAAGAGGCTGCGGACACCGAGAGGCGCATCGAGGCGCTGAGAGAGGAGGTTGCAACCGCAAAATCCCGTCTTCTGACGAACCAATCCGCGCTCGAGGACCTTCTCGCCGGCCTCATGAACCTTGAGACCCGCAGACCCGCAGCTCTTGCCGCCCATCCCACGGATGCGACAGCAGCCGTCAGAGCGGCCATCCTCATGAGCGATGTATCGCCCCGGCTAACAGGACGAGCCCAGAAGCTGTCTGAGCAGATCCAATCCCGGACGGCCCGGATCGAGAACCTTCGGCAGGAACAGGCGAAGCTCGCCCGTCAGGAGGCAGGCCTGGCTGCCCGGCGCGAAGAGATCGCTGCGCTCGCGGAGGAGCGGCGACGGCGACAGGTCTCGCTAAACGCCGAAACAGCCGCCCTGAAAGCCGAGACGAGGCGCCTCGCGTCAGAGGCGGCGACGCTCCGTGACCTCCTAACAGCTCTGTCTCGTTCTGCTCCAAAAGGGCCGAGCCTAAAGCCGGTTGAACGCGCATCTCCCAAAGACGCCCCCTCCCCCAGGGCCGCGACGCCCGCGGCGTCCCAACCGGGAAAGGTCGGCGCCAAACCGACGCCGCCAGCCTCCGGGCGCCTCACGCGACGGTTCAACCAGGCGACTGACCAGGGACCGAGTCCGGGTCTCATCTACGCGACACGCTCCGGAGCGCAAATTGTATCTCCCATGAACGGGCGCATCCAGTTCGCCGGACTGTTCAGAAGTTATGGACAGATGATGATTCTCGATGTCGGCGGCGGCGTGCTTGTGGTAATCTCTGGACTTGACGCGCTTTATGCCGAAGCTGGAAAACAAGTGATGGCCGGAGAGCCGGTCGGTCGGATGGCGGATCGGGCATCCCCGCCGCCGGAGCTTTATTTTGAGGTGCGTAGAAACGGGCAACCGATCGATCCGGAAAGATGGTTGTCCAGGGGAAGTTGAGACGATCCCGCGGGTCCGTGAAAGTTGAGCCGCGAGAGGACGAAGTGCAGGCGGGTGCGCCGGGCGGGCGCGGTCTCGCAAGTAGGGTAAGGAGCGTGGGGATATGCGCAGTTGGTTGCTGATTCCGGTTCTCGGCGCAGGCCTGCTCGGCGGCGCTCTGGGGGTGTCCGCATTCGCCGTGACGTCGGGACAGGCGGAAAGCAGGGCGGAAACCTTCAAGCAGCTGGAATTGTTCGCGGAGATCCTCGCGCGCGTCGAGGCCGACTACGTCACGGAGATTGACCAGAAAGAAGCGATCGAGGCCTCTATCGACGGGATGCTGTCGTCCTTGGACCCTCATTCGTCCTATCTCAATCCCGACGAGTTTCGGGACATGCAGGTTCAGACAAGCGGCGAGTATGGGGGCCTGGGCCTGGAGGTCAGCTCGCAGGACGGCTTCGTTAAGGTCGTGGCTCCAATGGACGGAACGCCGGCCGCTCGAGCGGGTGTGAAATCAGGCGATTACCTGACCGCGATCGACGGCACGACGATTGTGGGAATGACCCTTAACGATGCCGTGAAGCAGATGCGCGGAGCGGTCGGAACGCCGATCACCATCACGATCGTTCGCGAGGGAGTGGAGCCGTTCGACGTCACCATGACCCGGGAGAACATTCGTCCCGAGAATGTGAAGCATCGTGCCGAAGGCGACGTCGGATATATCCGGATATCCAGTTTCAATGAGCGGACCGCCGATGGTCTTGATGCGGCGATTGCTGGCGTCAGACGGGATGTCAAAGGAGGAATGAAGGGACTGGTTCTGGACCTTCGGGACAATCCCGGGGGGTTGCTCGATCAGGCCATCGAAGTCTCCTCTCGTTTTCTCAACGGGGGAGAGGTCGTCTCAACTCGCGGACGCCGACCGGAGGACATTGAACGTTACAACGCCCGCCGGGGTGAGAGATTCCCAAATATTCCGGTCGTCATTCTGGTCAACAACGGCACGGCTTCCGCAGCAGAGATCGTTGCCGGGGCGCTGCAGGATCGTGGGAGAGCTAAAGTCCTTGGAACGACAACCTTCGGCAAGGGGTCGGTTCAGACGGTGATACCCCTCGGGCCAGAAAAGGGGGCGATGCGCCTGACGACATCGCGCTATTACACGCCTTCGGGCAAAGCGATTCAGGGTTCAGGGATCGAACCCGATATTGAGGTGGCTTCGACCCGTCTTTCGGACAAGGATCTTGAGGATCTCCGCCAGCGGGCGGCGCGCTACAACGAAGCCGCTCTCCCCAACGCCCTCGAAAATGATCAGGGTTTAAAGCGCGTGGCGCCCCATGTTCCGGCGGATATGCCGCCGGCCGGATATGCGGGCAAAGACTACCAACTGGAAAAGGCGCTTGAACTGATCCGCACAGGCCAGGCGGTCGTAACCCCTGCGCGTCCCGGGACAGATAAGCCTCAAAAGGCGAAGTAGTCCCAGTGAAGGCGCGCACCGTCCGCCCTTGAGGGTCACGGGTGAGGCGAGCGTTACCGAGTTCTTAAGACTACATTCGCACTGTTGAAAGCATCAGCAGAAGCGCGTGGAAAGTGGGATCAGGAATGGCTGCGCCCAAAGCCGCCGAGTATTCAGCCGTTCGAACCGGCCTTAATCATCTCGTGATGAGCCTTGGCGTCTTTGCAGGAGTGACCTTGCTTATCCTGGGCGCAACCGCCGCCTTTGGAAATCCTGAGAGCGCGAGCCCTAGAATTGAACTGGCGCTGTTTCCGGCGGGACAGAAGCCGAAACCCGCGCCAGGCGGACAGGCCGATGACCCTTCAATCCCATCGACGGCGGTTTACTTCGGCGACGGGGAAATCGCCCCTCTGCTAGAGGCGGCGGCCAACGCAGACCCTCTCGCCGAGGGAACGACGAATGGAACGACGGACCTTTCGGCCTCCGTCGTAATCCCCCGATCGCTCCCCAAAGCTCCGCTTCCGGGCCTGTTCGAGCGAACGAGCTTCGGCGACCTGCCTCGGATTGCAAGCGATGGCGCAACGCCCGCTCAGGCCTATGCGAGAGCGTTCGTGCCGAACGGACAGCCTCGCGTTTCGCTGATTGTCGGAGGCCTGGGCCTGAAAGCGAGCCACACGCTGGCGGCCATCAACGACCTCCCCCCTGAAGTCACTCTGTCCTTTGTTCCCTATGCTGACGATCTGCAGGTGTGGATAGACAAGGCTCGGGAAGCCGGACACGAAACCCTGATTGAACTTCCTATGGAGCCTTACGACTATCCGAACGTAGACCCGGGGCCGCAGACGCTTCTGACCACCGCGACGGCTCAGGAAAACACCCGCCGTCTCAACGTCCTTCTTGGGAGGACGACAGGCTATTTCGGAGTGACCAACTATCAAGGGGCGAAATTCGTTACAGACAGGCGGGCGCTCATGCCGGTCCTCTCGGCTGTGGCGGCAAGAGGCCTTGTCTTTGTTCACGACGGGGCCGCGACCCGCTCGGCCCTTCCGGATGCCGCCGCGGCATCCAAGACACAGGTCTACGCGGCTGACCGCATTCTAGATGCTGAACCCTCGGCAGACGCGATCGACCGCGAGCTCCTTCAGCTCGAAGCCTTGGCCGTTCAGAAAGGCAAGGCTCTGGGTATGGGCTTCGCCTATCCCGTGACGATCGAGCAATTCCGCCTCTGGACCGCCGAGCTGAAGGCGAAGGGTTACCAGTTGGCCCCCGCTTCATCTTTCGCGGGGGTTAAAACCACTCCGCCTCCCGCCGCGGGACAATCTCGACCATGACGACCCCGTATTCCCCGCTCTCGCCGGTCAAAGATCCGTCAGCCTACCGTCCAAATGTCGGACTCGCTCTGTTCTCCAGGCGGGGCCATGTTCTTCTTGGACGTCGAGCGACTGTGCGGAAAGAAGACACCCGGTTCGCATGGCAAATGCCGCAGGGGGGAATTGATAGGGGTGAGGACGCAGCTGCAGCGGCGATACGAGAGCTTGCTGAGGAGACCGGGGTTGGCAGGCATCACGTCGAGCTGCTCGAAGAGCTCGAGCCCTGGTTGTTTTACGACTTCCCGCCGGCCCTCAAAGCAAGACTGTCAGGGCCCTATAGCGGTCAACGGCAGAAATGGTTTGCGTTCCGATTTCACGGGGCGGACAGCGACATCCGGCTGGACACTCACACACCCGAATTTGACGCGTGGAAATGGGCCGACTTGAGCGAGGCGCCCTCACTTGTCATTCCGTTCAAACAGCCGGTCTACCAGGAAGTCGCAAAGCGCTTCGAAAGGTGGACTCAGCCAATCTGAAGCGCCCGATCAAACGCTACATTCAGGAATGAGCGCTGTCTTTCGAAGGATCGTCATCACCTTCAGAGCGCCCAAGTCGACCTTTGGCAGATCGACGACGCCCTTGCGCCGGCGCCAGCTCGCCAGCCATCGCGAGTCCCCACCTGGGCATATTGTTGTAAATGCTCTCATGCTGACCATCTTTGATCAGATAGGTCTCGTGCCAGATCCCGACATCACCGTTTGAAGCGATCGCGCGATTAAAGGCTTTCCATGCAGGGAGATGCGCCAGGGTTTTGTCAGTCGCATAGGCGTGAAGCGCCTCGAAACTTCGCCAGTACTGAATGACAAAGATGTTCGGAAAGCCAAAAAAGGTCCGAGCGTGCAGGAGGCCCAGTTCGGGAGACTTGCCGAGCTCAGTCAGCATGCGGGGCATAGCAGTGGCCACAGGACCCCATTTCCAGAATTTCAAGGGCCGATTGATCCGCATTCCAATCAGGAAGACAACAAAGTCTCCCTCAAGCGTAGCCGCCATACGCTCGGCAACAAGTTTGGTCATCCTCCGCTCCTGTTATGCGAGCCGCCTCATGCGTCTCCCATCAAACGTCACGAACCCTGAGGAGTCAAACAAGAGGCGCAAAGGGTCCATAGCTTCGCCTGGGACCCAGTCATCATCTCAAAAGAGTAAATCGCCAGAACAGATCAGGCGGACAGGGCCGCCCTGAGAGCTTCCAGATATTTCAGCCGCTCGGCAGCCCGGCCTTTTCTCGCGTCGTCACCCGGATCATTGGCGTCAGCGCGCAGATCACTGATCTGCTGCTCCAGCTGGCTGACATCGACATCGGCAAGCCGGACGGCTTCCTCAGCAAGGATTGTCAGGCCGTCCGGGGTCACGTCGGCGAAGCCGCCCCGAACGAACACCGCTGTCACGCCTGCAGCCTCTCGTATCCGAACCACTCCCGACTTGAGAGTGGTCATAAAGGGCGCATGACGCGGAAGAACGCCAAACTCGCCCTCAACACCTGGAGCGTCGACTTGCTCGACCTCCCCCGAATAAAGCTCGCGCTCCGGAGATACGAGTGCGAATCGAAGGGTTTCAGCCATCGGATAACCTCTTCAGACGAGCGCTTAAGCGGCTTCCGCAGCCATCTTCTGCGCCTTTGCGATCACATCGTCGATTTTCCCGCACATCAGGAATGCCTGCTCGGGGAT
The DNA here is from genome assembly GCA_018969425.1 of Alphaproteobacteria bacterium. Classification (GTDB taxonomy): domain Bacteria; phylum Pseudomonadota; class Alphaproteobacteria; order Caulobacterales; family Hyphomonadaceae; genus UBA7672. The sequence goes on from JAGWYJ010000003.1 coordinate 22,982, forward strand.
ATCGTCGTGCTTACCTTCCAGGATCTCCTTGAAGCCCTGCACCGTATCCTTCACCTCGACGAACGCTCCGGGAAGGTTGGTGAACTGCTGAGCCACGAAGAACGGCTGCGAAAGGAAGCGTTCGATCTTACGGGCGCGCGCCACCACCAGCTTGTCCTCTTCAGACAGTTCGTCCATCCCGAGAATGGCGATGATATCCTGAAGGCCCTTGTACTTCTGCAGGATCTCCTGAACGCCGCGAGCCACGTTGTAGTGATCCTCACCCACGATCAGCGGATCCAGAATGCGCGAAGACGAGTCGAGCGGATCCACAGCCGGATAAATGCCCTTCTCGGAGATCGCTCGGTTCAGAACGGTCTGGGCGTCGAGGTGAGCAAAGGACGTCGCCGGAGCCGGGTCCGTAAGGTCGTCAGCCGGAACGTAAATCGCCTGAACCGACGTGATGGATCCCTTGGTGGTGGAGGTGATGCGCTCCTGAAGAGCGCCCATATCGGTCGCCAGGGTGGGCTGATAACCCACCGCCGAAGGAATTCGGCCAAGAAGAGCCGACATTTCGGAACCAGCCTGAGTGAAGCGGAAGATATTGTCGACGAAGAACAGAATATCCTTACCCTGCTCACGGAAATGTTCGGCGATCGTCAGACCGGTCAGGGCGACCCGTGCTCGGGCTCCCGGCGGCTCATTCATCTGGCCAAACACGAGCGCGCAACGCGACTTGCCGCCGCCGCCCTTCTCGTTCACTTCCGATTCGATCATCTCCCAATAAAGGTCATTTCCTTCACGGGTTCGCTCGCCCACGCCGGCGAACACGGAGTATCCGCCGTAGGCGATAGCGATGTTGTTGATGAGCTCCTGGATGAGCACTGTCTTGCCCACCCCTGCTCCTCCGAAGAGACCGATCTTGCCTCCCTTGGCGTAGGGGCAGAGAAGATCGACAACCTTGATGCCTGTGGGCAGAATCTCGGGCACCGGCTTCTGATCTACGAAATCCGGAGCGGGCTGGTGAATGCCTCGCACGACATCCGAGGTGATGGGTCCCGCCTCATCAATCGGCTCGCCGATCACGTTCATGATCCGACCGAGGGTCGCTTCTCCAACCGGAACGGAAATCCCAGCCCCCGTGTCGCGAACCTCGTGTCCACGCGTGAGACCCTCCGTCGAGTCCATGGCGATGGTGCGAACCGAGTTCTCACCGAGATGCTGAGCCACCTCGAGAACGAGCCGCGTCCCGTTATTCTCCGTCTCCAGTGCGTTCAGAATGTTCGGCAACGCGCCATCGAACTCAACGTCGACGACGGCCCCAATGACCTGGCTGACGCGGCCCTTCAGGGCGGTGTTGGTTTTGCTGCTCATCACTGGCCTCTTGTGTAGGTCGTCTGCATCAGTGACGTTGTGACGAAGACAACGTCAGGTTCCAATCAGTCTCATTCAAGTCCCTGTCGCACCCGCATCGCCTCACTACTGAGACCGGAGCGGACGCAGATCGTCCAGACGGCGACGCCTGGATGTGTCGCCTAGAGCGCTTCCGCCCCAGAGATAATCTCAATCAGCTCCTTGGTGATCTGCGCCTGGCGCGCACGATTGTATCGAAGGTTGAGTGTCCGGATCATGTCACCGGCGTTTCGTGTGGCGTTATCCATCGCAGTCATCTGAGCACCCGAAAAACCTGCCTGCGTCTCCAGGAGCGCCGACAGAAGCTGGGTGGAGAGATAGCGAGGCAACAAGGTCTCAAGAAGCGCAGCCTCGGAAGGCTCATAGATGTAACGGGCCCCTCCCAGATCAACCGTCGGAGCGTCATCCGGGGCCTTGGCGGGAATCAGCTGAAGCGCTGTCGGAACCTGCGTGAGCACGTTTTTAAAGCGGGCGAACACTAATGTTGCAACGTCGAACTCTCCGGCTTCGAAACGGTCAGTGACAGCTCCGGCGATCCGGGCCGCAACGTCGCCATTCATCACTCTCTCGCCTCTAAGGTCGATATGACCGACGATCATAGGACCGTATTGCCGCTTGAGGGCATCAGCCCCTTTCTTGCCTATAGTCAGAAGCTTGACTGTTTTGCCGGCATCGCGGAGCCTGCGGATCTCGGACCTCGCCAGCTTGACGATATTGGTGTTGAAACCTCCGCAAAGGCCCCGCTCCGAGGTCATGACCACAAGCAGATGAACATCGTCACGCCCGGTGCCCGCGATAAGCCTGGGACCGCCGGCCGCCGATGCGCCCTTCGCCAGGTTAGCGATCACGGAAGCCATTCGCTGAGCATAGGGTCGCGCCGCTTCAGCGGCTTCCTGAGCGCGCTTGAGCTTTGCAGCCGCCACCATCTGCATGGCTTTGGTGATTTTCTGAGTGGACTTCACGCTCGCTATGCGGAGGCGAAGATCCTTCAAGCTGGGCATGTGGCGTCTCTGATCCTGTCAGCCTTGAACCGGGGTCCGGGCAACCACTTAGGCGAAAGTCTTCGAGAAAGATTCGAGAGCCGACTTAATCGAGTCCTCGATCTTCACGCCACCCGCACCAGCCTTCGAGATATCCTTTGCAGTGCGAATGTCCGCCAGCAGGGAAGCATGGTCAGAATGCAGGAAACGCAGAAGCTCGGCCTCGTAGCGCTGCACCTGATCGACTGCGACCTTATCAAGGAAGCCGCGCGTTCCGGCGTAAACGACGACAACCTGCTCTTCCATCGAGAGAGGAGAATACTGCGGTTGCTTGAGAAGCTGGGTGAGTCGTGAGCCCCGGGCCAGCTGTCGCTGCGTTGCGGCGTCAAGATCCGAACCGAACTTCGCGAAGGCCGCCATCTCGCGATATTGGGACAATTCTGACTTCATCGTTCCGGCCACTTGCTTCGTCGCCTTCACCTGAGCCGAACCGCCGACCCTGGACACCGAGAGACCGACGTTCACAGCCGGGCGAATACCCTGATAGAAAAGATCCGTTTCGAGGAAGATCTGACCATCGGTGATCGAGATCACGTTGGTCGGAATGTAGGCCGAAACGTCATTGGCCTGCGTTTCGATGACCGGAAGCGCCGTGAGCGATCCGGACCCGTGATCGGCATTGAGCTTCGCCGCTCGCTCCAGAAGACGGGAGTGAAGATAGAAAACGTCACCGGGATAGGCCTCTCGACCCGGCGGACGCCGAAGCAGGAGCGACATCTGACGATAGGCGACAGCCTGCTTCGACAGATCGTCGTAAATGATCAGAGCATGCATTCCGTTATCGCGGAACCATTCGCCCATCACGCACCCCGTGAAAGGGGCGAGGTACTGCAACGGCGCAGGCTCCGAAGCGGTCGCAGCCACGACGATAGTATACTCAAGCGCTCCGCGCTCCTCGAGAGATTTCACAACCTGGGCGACGGTCGAGCGCTTCTGACCAATGACAACGTAGATGCAATAAAGCTTCTCGCTCTCAGTGCCCCGCGCATTGATCGCCTTCTGATTGAGAATCGCGTCGATCGCGACGGCAGTCTTGCCAGTCTGCCTGTCGCCAATGATCAGCTCCCGCTGCCCACGTCCGATCGGAACCAGACAATCGATAGCCTTGATGCCGGTCGACATCGGCTCATGCACAGACTTCCTCGGGAGAATCCCCGGAGCCTTCACATCAACCCGACGCCGCTCAGACACTCCGACCAGCGGCCCCTTCCCATCGATCGGCTCGCCAAGCGCATTGACGACGCGCCCCAGAAGACCCTTGCCGACGGGCGCGGCCACAATTTCCTCGGTCCGCTTCACGGTGTCGCCTTCGCGGATGCCGCGATCGTCGCCGAAAATCACGACGCCGACATTATCTCGCTCCAGGTTGAGGGCCATGCCCTTCACACCGGACTGGAACTGAACCATCTCTCCGGCCTGCACGCTGTCGAGGCCATAGACGCGCGCGATGCCGTCTCCGACCGAGAGCACCTGCCCAACGTCGGACACCTCGGCTTCAGCGCCGAATGACTTGATCTGCGCCTTGAGGATGTCGGAAATCTCAGCGGCTCGGATATCCATCGGGCTAGGCCCCCTTCATTAGATTCGTGAGTGCGTTCAATTTATTACGAAGGGACGCGTCAATCAGACGTGACCCAATCTGCAGCTGAAGCCCGCCGAGGAGCGCGGGGTCGACCTCAACATCAATACTCACCGAGCGCCCAAGAGACGCGGACACAACGCCCTCGATCTCACGGGCCTGCTCCGGCGTCGCCTTAACAGCCACCCGGGCCACAACACGCACCTCTCCGCGATGACGCGCAAGACGCTCTGCGAAGGCGGCCGCGATCGAACCCAGATCCCCGCTCCTGCGGTTCATAGCAGTCACGCCGATAAATCGGCGCGTAAGATCAGACAGCCCGAGCTTCTCTGCCAGCGCGCCAAGTACGCCCGCCTTTTCTTCAGCCTTGTACAAGGGGGAGCTGAGAGCTCTGGCCAGGTCCGGATTACCCCGGATTGTCGCGGCGATCGCCTTAAGGTCTGCGTCAACCGGGTCCAGAGACCCCGCTTGCAGCGCCAGATCAAACAGCGCGGCCGCATAGCGGTGAGCCGCTTCGTCGATGGAAGTGGTGGATGAACCCGCCAAAAGTTTGCTCGCTTGCCCCGAACCGCCGCGTCGATCTCAGGGACCCAGAAAAAATACCTGAAGACAACGACTTAATGACGGCTGGCCGCAGTCTGCCGTCAGTCGATGGCGCAGGCGATAGCATGCTGACCCTCGTGTGACAACACGCCCCGGATCCGAATTTCGCCCACCCGTACGGGCGTTTCGTCGCGCCCCGGTCAGGGCCGGAACCCGCAAGGCGAAAAACAAAACGCCGGCCGGAATCAAATCCGACCGGCGCTGAAGTTTCATCCTCAGAAACGGAGGGGAAGTCGCCCTATCCGGTCACCCCGCCGCGGGCGGCTTTGGCCTTGGCCCGAGCCTTTTCGACCACCGACATTCCAGCGGCGAATTCGACAGGCGTAAGTCCCCCGTCCTTGTCGCCGTCAAGCTGAGCGAAATAAGCCTTTAGCGGTTCCATCATGGGACCCTTGAGTTCGGCTTCCTCGATCTTGCTGTTGAGGTTGTCGTCGATGATGGTGAACATCTGACGCTGTTTCAGAATCGTCTGAAGATCATCACGGGGCTTACCGGCGGTCTCGTCGACCCAGCGGAACTGAACGCTCGTGAATAGCATCTCTTCAAATGATTGGTCGCCCCAAACGACTTCCTTGTTCGGATCCGGATTAGCGGGGTTCAGGTCCGAGTTGTCGTACCAGTAATCCGCAACAAGCTTGGTTTCCGCAGGCAGTTCGATGAGATCCTTGTAGATGTACTCTCTCTGCCAGTTGAAGTCGTATTTCGGCATGTTGAGAAGCACCTTCTCAGTTCCGTCAGGAAGAACAGCCGTGAGCTTCGAGGCGTACCCGCGATAGTGAGCATGCGGCTGGGACGCATAGATCTGGACGGCTGCCGGGAACTGAACATAGGCCCGCTCATGGTGGCGAGACGTATTGGGCTTGATGGTGATCGTCGGGTCGGCGATCACGATCTGGCGCTTCACCAGCTCGGGCGCTTTATCGAGAAAATAGAAACCGATCTTGCTCGCATCCGTTACGGCTTTGCCGAACGGGGTGTAATGCATCTGGAAATTGAAGGCCCCGCCAGCGGGAACATAGGTTCCCCATCCCTCAGGCGCGAGGTTCGATTCTGAACCGACCGCATACCCCCCCATCGAGATATCCCAGTCAAACCCGCCCTTGCCCTTCTCAGGCATTTTCGGAACCCAACCGGCCAGAATATGGTGGACGCCCTGACGCTCACCCGCCTTGAACGTCGTGGCCGCAAGCCACTTTCCCTCCTTGAGGGGGCTCGCAACGACGGGGACCTGATAGTCAACCACTCCGCTGGCCGGGATTTCATACGACGGGATCTCCACCACGAGATCTGGCTTGCCAAGCGGCCATTCAGGCCGCTCGGTGACCCCCTTGAGCAGCGGATCTTCGCCCTCCCCCCTCGGAGCGCCCGCCTCGATCCAGTGAACGAGCGTCTTGGTCTCAGCCTCCGTAAGGTTCTCGTCATTCTGGAAAAGATTGACGTGACGATCGACGTCGTAGGGAGGCATTCGATCCACGCGAATAGCCTCACGTATCATAGGGGCAAAGCCCTTAATCACCTCATAGCTCGTCATCTGGAAAGGACCAATGCCGCCCGGCTGATGGCAGTCGACACACTTGTCCAGAAGAATGGGCGCCACCTCGTCGACGTAAGAGATCTTCGCAAATTCGGCGCGACGAGCGCGGTCAGGAAACTCAATCACCGCCGCCTTGATCGGCACCTCAGCAACGGTAATCGCCTGACCGGCGCTGATCGCGGCAAGAGCCTCGGAGAGATATCCGTCAGACTTTCGGGCCGCCGCAGAGGCGTCCACCGGTCCGTGATAAACGACTTTCCAGGTCTTGGGGTCGATGACGATCGCCTCCCCCGCCCTCGAAAGGCCAAGGCTTTCCCCTATGAGCTGAAACTCATCATCGAGCACAGGCGTCGCAAAGCCTTGGCCAAGCGCTTCGGCGCGGATCGAATCGCGATCATCGGCAAGGCTGGAGTTGATCATCTTGAATTCAACGGTCGGATAGGTCGTCTGAAGCGCCGCCAGAGCTTTGGCCGCCGCGCGGGACGTTTCATCGCCATTGACCTGCGTCACCAGCACGATCGCCGCGGCCTTCCGATTGTACTTGAGGGTGTGTGCAAGGCCGTCATGATCGACAAGCATGAAGTTATCGACCGTCGCACCCGTAAGAGATGTCGTCGTCTCGCCTTCAGGCGAACAAGCGCTCAAGACGAGAGCCGAGACGCCAGCCAACAAAACCCCGGAAACCATTCTGATCATATGACGACTCCTCCCTTGGGTATCGTAACGGTCTGTATAAAGCGCACATTTCAAGCCCGTGCAATGTCCGCAGACCTGACAAAGCCCGATAACCGCGAAGCCCTTAACGGACCTTCACCCGCATCGCCCAATCCCTCCGAACGACAGCCGTCAGGCGAGGCGGAAGGCTGGTCTCGAGCAATGGGAGGGAGGCATTCGGTCCGATAGAGCGCCGGCAATACTGCATGCGATTAACCGGGCTATCATCTTCAGGAGGGATAGTGCTGAGCGATGCGCCTGGCGCATATTCCGGGGCCCCGCTTCATGTCTTCAGATCTCGTCCGCCGCCGCACCAAGATCATCGCCACCCTGGGTCCGGCGAGTGACGGAGCGCATCGCATGGAGGAACTCTGCCGCGCCGGCGTCGACGTCTTCCGGATCAATTTCTCACACGGCGACCACGCCCAGCACAGAAATCGTATCGCAGCAGCGCGGGAAGCTGAACGGGCCGCAGGCCGCCCCCTCGCACTTCTTGCGGACCTGCAGGGCCCCAAATTGAGACTTGGCGACCTCCTTGGCGGGACAATCGACGCCCGTATGAGCAGCGAGCTTCGGCTTGTTATCGCAGCGTCAAGCGCCGAACCGGACACCGTCCCCATACCCCATCCAGAGCTCGTATCTTCGCTCCAGCTTGGCGACCGCCTTCTGATCGATGACGGCAAAATCACGCTGATCGTCGTACGCGCAGACGGCGACACTCGAATCTGCAGACCTCTGGCTCCAGGCCGTCTGTCCAGCCGTAAAGGCGTGGCGGCCCCAACCCGTCCGATCCCCATTCCTGCATTAACGGAAAAGGATATCGCCGACGGCCGGTTCGCCATCGAGCAAGGGATCGATTATCTCGCTTTATCCTTTGTCCAGAGATCCACCGACCTCAGTCTCGCCAGAGAGGTCTTTGGGGAGCGGATTCCGCTGATCGCAAAAATCGAGAAGCCGGCAGCTCTCGATGATCTCGAATCAATCGTGAGACACGCAGACGCCGTCATGGTCGCTCGCGGAGATCTCGGGGTTGAACTGTCGCCCGAACAGGTCCCGATTGCTCAGCGACGGATCGTCAGGGCGTCGCGAGCGGCGGGAAAGCCGGTGATTGTCGCCACACACATGCTCGAATCCATGATTGAAGCCCCTGTGCCGACACGTGCGGAAGCCAATGACGTAGCGACCGCAGTCTATCAGGGAGCGGACGCCGTCATGCTCTCAGCGGAGAGCGCCGTCGGCCGTCACCCTTCAGCGGCCGTCGCGATTATGGACCGGATCATCCGCGCGATCGAATGCGATCGCGAAGACACCTCGGCCGCGGCGCATCAACAGGCGCCGGCCGCCTCGACCGCGGACGCATGCGCCAGAGCCGCCTCGCGCCTCGCCGACGACCTGAACTGCCCGCTGGTGGTCTTCACCCGATCGGGGGCATCCGCCCAAAGAGTATCCGCCACGCGCCCTGGTCAGCCGATACACGCCCTGACCCCGAGCCTGCCGACGGCCCGAAGGCTGTCACTTATATGGGGTGTGTCCGCAGATATCGAACCCGAAGAACCGCGGTCATTCGACGACATTCTCGATGCGGTCACTCGGCACGAAGCCGCCTCCGGGGTTCAACGCTTCGTCGTAACGGCCGGATACCCCTACCACTCCGATAACTCCACGGACACCATCAAGGTGGTCGAACGACGATAAGACGCCCATCAGACAGGCTCTATTTAAGAACCGCCGCGGAAGGACTTCGCGCCATAGCGGCCCGATAAACTGCGAGATTCCATTCAGCGCCGCTGAGGCCTGTATGATCGGAGGGAACCCGCGTCTCATCATCAAGACCAAGAGCTCCGGCGACATCACGATTCAGAAGCTGAGGCGCTCCAGCCCCCCATGCGAGAGACGGAAGGTCGAGTTGAAAGTAACTGAAGAGGTCCCGAACAGATGACCCGCTCCCTAGGAGAAGGGCGTCCAGAAAGCTTCGGTCAAACCAGGCGTTATAAGCCGTAAACAGCCATGTACGGGGCAGGCCGCGGGCGCCGTGATGTCGGCTGACGACCTCCGAATGGAAGTCGAGGAACCGGCGAACAGCCTCCGCCTCCTCGACAGCTCCCAACTCCTTCCATCGCTCCACAGAGAAGCCGTTTACCCTCGCAGCGCCCGGGTCGAGCCTCTCCGGGTGATCCGGCATGATCCTGATGAAGAAGCGATCAAGTTCACGTCCATCAAGATCGGAATAAATCACGCCGAGATCGATCATGTCATGAACGGCGGGATCAAGACCTGTAGTCTCAACATCTACAATGAAAAGCCCCCAGGCGGTCTTGTCCTGAACCGGCCATATCGACTGTGAAAGCGCCTCCGGCTGAAAGCACCCAACAGCCGCCAAACAAACGCAAAATGCTCGCATCAGAGACCAGAGCATTCTAACGGACATCGTCGCCGCCCTCGAGAACGACCCGGCCGCGCGCTGGAGCCGACACCGGAGAATGCGCTCCCAGATAGCTCTCGAGCGCCTCAACATCGCCTCCTACGGGCGTCACCTCGCGACCGACAGCAAAAGCCGTGAAGCCGTCACCTCCTGACGCAACAAAATTATTTGTCACGACACGATAGTTGCGCGCCGGATCCAGTGGGACGCCATTCACGAGAACAGACCCCGAAACCAGAGACCCTGTTCCGTCGGCCTGCCGGCGCCACCGATAGGAAAAACCCTCTGAAACATGCAGGATCTTGTTACCCTCTGTTCGGAATTGCTGTCTGAGCACCGCCTCGATTTCTGATCCCGCAAGCGTCATCGCGGTCAGGCTGTTGCCGAACGGCTGGACCGCGAACAAATCAGCAAACGTCACCTCGCCGGACTTCGAAAGATCGCCTCTTATCCCGCCAGGATTCATGAACGCCACATCGAACGTCTGCCCCGTCGCGCCGGTGGCGGCTTCACGCATGGCGTCAGCAATAACCGATCCCAGATCGCTCTCCCCCGCAGGGTCGCGCACATAACTGAGGGGCGCTGTCAGCCGGCCCACAGACCGCTCCATTAGCGGAGCGGCGAGGCGCTTATATAGCCCGATCAGATCTACTTGGACGGGATTTTCCGGAAAAACGTCGGACCGGACGATGACATTTTGCGCTTCAGACCGGACAACGTCTCGAGTTTGACGATCGAGGGTCAGAGACATGTCGGTGAACATGGTCCCGTACTGACCGGCGCTGGTCAGAAGACGACCGTCAACACGACAGACATAAGACCGATGAGTGTGACCGCTGATGATCACATCGACAGACTTATCGAGCTTTGGAACAATCTCGGTAATGGGGCCGGAAAGTCCGTCGCACTTATCGTCTCCTGCCGGATTAAAGCCGCCCTCATGAATGAGCACAACGAACGCCTCGACGCCCTGAGCCTTAAGCTGAGCAACCTCCCGGTTCACTGACTCAGCCTCATCTAGAAACGTCAGACCGGCTCTCGAGGAAGGGGCCAGAAGAGAGGGCGTTCCCTTCAACGCCAGCCCAATGAACGCAACCTTCACCCCGCCGAACTCCCGGATCGCATGAGCAGGAAAGACCGTCCGACCAGTTGCATCATCGATGGTGCTTGCTGCGAGATAACGAAACCCAGCTCCCTTGAATGTCGCAGGACCGCGGCACCCGGTTCGGGGGTGGCATCCCCCGTTCTGCATTCGTCGAAGCTCCTCAAGCCCCTCATCGAACTCATGATTTCCGACGGCGGAAAGCGCGAGACCCATTTGCGATAGGGCTTCGATCGTCGGCTCATCCTGAAACATGCTCGACAACAGTGGACTGGCCCCGATGAGGTCCCCCGCAGCCACCATAACCGCATTCTGAGATCCTGCTGACCGCTCTGCGATCGCCGTCGCCAGTCGCGCCGCCCCTCCGCTCGGGATGGTGATGCTTGCGCCTGACCGCTCGGGATCAGGGATCCGCACGCCCCCTGCAGGGGGCTCAAGATTTCCATGGAAATCATTGATCGCCAGAACGCGCACTTCAACGGTCGGAGCAACCCTCCCGCCCCCCGCACACCCGACAAGCGCCGCCGCAACGCCGCCGACAACGAGAGCTTTTAGCCCGGGACCCGAAAACAACGCTGGGCGCTTCATGGACGACCATCCTCGATCATGTCTCTTGGAACAGGATTGAAACGATCCTGACAACTCTTGCAACAGGGGGGGCCGCAAAGGCAGATGACAGCATGACCACAAGAACACATGCTGAGAATTTGGAGTTCATTCGGACTCACACGCGTCCAATTCCGGTTTCAGGACTTGAACCTCTCGTCCTTTGGCAAGCTGACGACGTGACCCCAATTTGGGAGGCGACGGAAGCGGACCTTCGGAAAAATCGTCTGGACCCGCCTTTCTGGGCCTTTGCGTGGGCTGGCGGCGTGGGTCTGGCGCGCTTTATCATCGATCGTCCTCAGCTGGTCATGAATAAGCGGGTCCTGGATCTGGCCTGCGGTTCGGGAATCGTGGGGCTGTCTGCGGCTCTCGCGGGGGCCGAAAAGGTGGTCTGGAACGATATCGATCCAATATGCGAAGCCGCTGTAGAACTCAACTCCGAGCTCAACCTCCGACCCTGTCAGCGCAGGCAGGCTGAATGGAGAAGCGGAGACCTTCTCGGGGTCGAACTCGAGGACTTCGACGTCGTTTTGGCTGGCGACGTGTTCTATGAAAAGCAAATGGCCGACCGCTTCATCTCATATCTGAAAAAAGCCCGAGGCCGCGGCGCAGATGTTTTTGCGGGCGACCCTGGTCGGGCTTACGCCCCTCGCGATTTGACAGTATCCGCTCGCTACTGCGTGCCGACCAGTCTATCAATAGAGAACGAAACCGAAAAAACGACGGCCATCCTGGCCTTCTGAATGCCGGCGGCGGCCTGACCGTGACTTCGTCACACAGCACGATTCCCAATAAGTTTGAACCTGACGCCCACAAGGTCAAATCCGTCCTCATGCATGACAAGGCCTTCAGCGCGTGCGGCGCTTAAAATGCTTTGAGGATCTGCGCAGCCTAGATACACGCAGGACAGGCCCTCTCCCCGTTCGTCCTCAAGAGATGTGAATCGGGCAAACCCGTGATCCAGCCTCATTTCCCAGATCCCATCCGATACGCGACTGACAGGCCGTTCGAGAATATCGCTCCATCTTCGTGCGAGTCCCTCGGGGTCGGAGGATTGCATGTCCGCACCCAACAAGACGCGCTCCGCAGGAGCCGCCGCCTTGAGCCGCCAATTCGTTCCAGCCCAGAAATAACCGCCCATCATGTCGACACCGCCCGTATGGCGGTCAATTGAAAGCAAACACCCGCCTGTATCCCGGGGGTGGAGATGGATCGCCTCCGATCCCACGATGTCATCTCCCGCCTTGAGATCCTCGACAATACGCAGGCCGAGGCCCTGGAAGCGCACCCTTCGCGCTTCGAGGTCGTCGCAATCGACAATAAACATGTAGCCGCCATCGCCTCCCCGACGGGACAGATAACGTTCAGCGGCAGTATCCTTCGCCTGGGGAAGTGGCGAGACGACTTCGAGGAATGTCCCGCCCATCGCGAACAGGGCGTTGTGAAGCCCGTATTTCCCCACGCCCGGATCACTGTAACAGACCGGAACGCCGAAAACCGCCTCGATCGTCTGCGTGGCCCGCGTCAGGTCCCCTGCGACAAGGCAGATTTGACGAAGCCTGAGGTACGGCTCATTCATGAAGCGTCTCCTGTGCGGCTGCGAGCGGACCCCTCCCCCCGCAGCCTGTAAACCCGAATACAAGCTTCAGCCTTTTTCCGAGCCTCGCGCAACCTCGTCGCGGACAGAGAGGCTTCGGGATAGTCTCTGGGCTGTCCTGCGTGCGCCTACATGAAACTGTAGGGCTCAACGTCCAGAGACATTCGCACAGAGCGAGGCAGATGGGTCCGGGCCTTCCAGCTTGAGAGATAGGCGGACAAATCGATGTGGCGTTCGGACCGCACCAGAAATCTCCACCTGTAGCGACCTCTGAGAACGGCGATGGGCGCCGGAGCGGGGCCCCAGACCTCCACTCCGTCCGCCTCAGGCGCCTTCGATCCGACGAGCAGCGCCGCCTGTCGGGCGGCGTCAGCATCCGAACCCGCCACGATCACGGCGCCCAATCGACCGAAGGGAGGGAAACCCAGACTCTCACGGGTTTCCATCTCAAGATCCATGAAGCCTTCACGGTCCCCTGCAGCAAGCAATGCGATCGCAGGAGAATCAGGAGCATAGGTCTGAATGATGGCTCGACCGGGCTTGGCGGCGCGACCCGCGCGCCCCGAAACCTGACTGAGCAGCTGAAATGTCCGTTCCCCCGCGCGAAGATCACCGCCCTTTAGACCGCTGTCGGCATCAATGACCCCGACAAGCGTAAGATGAGGAAAATTATGTCCCTTAGCCGCGATCTGGGTGCCGATCAGTATGTCAATCTCATGATCCTCCATGCGCCGGATCAGATCTTGCAGAGAGGACGGGGTCCCAACGGTGTCCGACGAGAAGATCTCGATTCTCGCCTTGGGAAAGCGAAGTCGCGCCTCATCCGATAATCGCTCAACGCCCGGACCGACGCCGACGAGAGATCCCGGAGCCTGACAGGATGGACAGCGCGAAGGCTTACGCATCGTAAAGCCGGTCAAATGACAGATCAGCGCGCCGCTGTGTCGATGCTCCGTCAGCCAGCTGTCGCTGTTGGGCGCTTTAAGACGCTCCCCGCACGCCTTGCAAATCACCAAGGGCGCATATCCCCGGCGATTGAGATACAGAAGCGTCTGCTCACCCGCTTCAAGCGTCTGCTCAATCGCCTCGACAAGCGGAGGAGAGATCCACTTGTCCCTCTCAGGCGGTCTGGCGCGCATATCCGCCAGACGGATCTCCGGCAATCGCGCTGATCCGGGGCGGGCCGTCAGCCGGACGTGCGCATATCGCCCCTGGCGGGCATTCGCGAGGCTCTCGAGCGAAGGAGTCGCGGACGCAAGAACGACAGGACAGGCTCCCACGTGCCCGCGCATCACTGCAAGATCACGTGCATGATAGCACACGCCCTCATCTTGCTTGTAGGACGGATCGTGCTCTTCATCCACGACAATCAACCGCAGATTACAGAACGGCAGAAACAAACTGGATCGCGCTCCGACAACGATCCGAGCCCTGCCGGAGGCAACTTCCCGCCAGACACGCCGTCGCGCGCTGGCTGTGGCCGCAGAATGCCATTCCGCGGGTCGGGCCCCGAATCTCGTCTCAAATCTCGTCGTTACAGCCTGCGTCAGAGCGATCTCGGGCAATAAAACAAGAATCTGAGCGGCCGCGTCATTACGAAGCGCCGCTGCGATAGCCTCGAAGTAAACTTCAGTCTTTCCGGATCCGGTGACCCCATCAAGCAACGCTGTCGCGAATCGCTGCGCACGCACCAGATCAGACAGATGTGCGGCGGCCGATTGCTGATCTTGCGTCAGGATCTGACCGGATCGATCCGGATCGGGGTATTCGAAGGGAGAATCTATCGATTGCTGAACAACCCTGAGCGCGCCTCCATCCACGAGCGATTTGACAACGCTCGCAGACACTCCGGCCGCCCGAGCAAGCTCTCCCGCCTCAATGGGGCTCCGAGCTGAGGCCAGAACGCGCTCACGCTCTGGCGTGAGACGCTGGGGAAGCTGCCCTGAAGCGATGAGACGGCGGGACATCAGCGGCGGATCGAGCGCTTCCGGAGAGCGCATGGCCATCGCCAGCAACGCGCCCGACGGGGCGCACACATATCGCGCGGCTCTATCGATAAACCGCCGTGAAACCTCGGGCAAAAGCGGCGCAGCTTCCAGCACCGAAGAAATAGGCTTCAACGGGCGCTGGGGCGTTGTCTCGGACACGCCCCAGACGACGCCGACACTTTCTCCTCCTCCCAGAGGAGCGCGAACAAAAGCGCCGGGGGACGCCTCAACGCCCTCAGGAAGCAGGTAATCGAAAACCCCTGCAAGAGGCTTCGGAAACAAGACCGATACTATACGAACAGGACGCTCCATAACGGCAGGGTGAAGGGGCAACGACCTACAATCAACCCGGCGCCTGAAAAAGACGATCGGCTCGGGGTCAAAGATAATCCTCGCCGGAGCCCCCCCCTGTCACTGAACGCTCATAGGATGAAGGTATGGACAGTGGTTCAAGTCCTATAGAGGAGACGTAATCCCGAAAGGGCCTTCAGCGCGCGTCGAAACACGACTTTAAGACAGTTGTTGGATCCTCCCCCCATGACCAGTGATCTGTCCGCCCCAGAGGCCCTTGAAGCCTTCATCGCATGGCTCGAAGCTGAGAGGCGATCATCTGTAAGAACCGTTGAGGCCTATCGCCGTGACATTTCACATTTTCTCCAGTTCATGACTGAACACATCGGACAGACGCCGACGACTGCCGATCTCGCTGCAATGACCAGACACGATATAGTGGCGTGGCTCGCCTATCGCAGACAGCACGACCACTTGGCCGCATCGTCCCGGGCTCGGGCAGCTTCCAGCCTGAGAAGCTTTTTTCGCTTTATGGATCGTCGTCTGGACAAGCCAAATCCAAAGGCGATGATGTTCGAATCTCCCAGACGTCCCGTCCGTCTTCCAAGACCGCTGACAGCTCGGGACGCCAAGGCGGCCCTGGACGCAGCGTCCCATGGAGATGAAAGTCCGAATACGCCGTCATGGGTGCAAGATCGTGACGCGGCGATCCTCGGACTTCTTTATGGAGCAGGTCTTCGACTTTCAGAGGCGTTGTCGCTTCTGGGAAGAGACATTCCGGCTCCCGAGACCCTGAGGATCAGGGGTAAGGGCGGAAAGGTCCGCCTAATTCCCCTTATTCGGATCGTCCGCGAGGCTTTGAATGGGTACGCGGCTTCCTGCCCGTTCCCGTTGCTGCCTGACGAACCCCTTTTTCGCGGGGTGCAGGGCGGCCCTCTGAATCCTCGCCTGGTTCAGAGAGTGATGGAACGCCTCCGACCGGAGCTCGGCCTCCCGGAAACTGCTACGCCGCACGCTCTGCGTCACTCGTTCGCAACTCATCTTCTGGCCAATGGCGGCGACCTTCGATCCATTCAGGCGCTCCTAGGACATGCCAGTCTGTCGACAACTCAAATCTATACAGGTGTTGATGCTGAACGGATCAAGGCGGTCCATGCCGAAGCCCATCCGCGGGCCTAGAACTCCGCCGCATATCGATTTAGAGCGCTTGACCGGCTAAACAGGTGAGGTTCCCTCAACGGCCAGACACAAGAGAATGCGGTGCGACGATCCATTTCTCATCCTACGCGGCTGATCCCTCTCGCTTTTCTCGGCGTGATGGCGCTGGGGACCGCGCTTCTCATGCTTCCGGCGGCCCGTCCGGAAGGGGTCGGGGCGCCGTTCATGACGGCTCTTTTCACAGCGACTTCAGCTGTAAGCGTTACCGGCCTGATCGTCGTCGATACCCCCGTCTACTGGAGTCTGTTTGGCCAGGTGGTGATTCTCGCCCTGATCCAGATAGGCGGCTTCGGGGTCATGACAGCCGCAACCCTTCTGGGCCTTCTGGTTTCACGCAAGCTCCGTTTAACGACCCGCCTCCTCGCACAGGCGGAGACCCGAAACCTCAATCTTGGCGACATCCGCCCCGCCGTGAAGTTTATTCTGATCGCAACGCTTGCGATCGAGGCGGCGATGGCGCTTTGGATCGCCTTAGCGTTGCACGGCGTTCACGCGCAATCATGGACGGACGCGATCTGGAACGGTGTCTTCCATTCCATCTCAGCATTCAACAATGCCGGGTTTTCGACCTACTCGGATAATCTCGTGGGCTTCAGTGGAGATCCGCTGATCCTCACGCCGATCATGCTGGCGGTCGTTGTTGGCGGCATTGGATTTCCGGTTATGTTCGACATCCGGAATGCCCCGCGCTCCCCAGCCAAATGGTCTATTCATACACGTATCACCCTCTGGGGATCATTGGTCCTTCTTCTGGTCGGATGGGCGGGAGTAGCCGCGTATGAATGGAGCAACGCCGCCACACTCGGACCAGCGACGACAGGCGAAAAGCTGATAGACTCTCTGTTCTTTTCCGTCGTCGCCCGAACAGCGGGTTTCAACACAGTCGACATCGGAGCTCTGACATCAGGGACCCTGGCGCTCACGGAGGGCCTGATGTTCATCGGCGGTGGGAGCGCCGGCACGGCAGGAGGCGTCAAAGTCACCACTTTTGTCGTAATCGCACTCGCCATTTGGGCAGAATTACGGGGTGATCAGGACGTGACGGTTTTCTGGCGAAGGGTGCCGACAGACACTCAGAGACAGGCGCTCGCAGTGGCGGGGCTGGCGGTTGCAATCATCTTTGTGGCGGTGTCGATCCTTGTCACTGTGTCGACCCTGCCTCTGGACCAGCTTGCCTTTGAAGCGGTCTCCGCCTTCGCCACTGTCGGCCTCTCCACCGGCATCACCGCCGACCTTCCTGCTGAGGGCCAGCTGGTCCTCATCATCCTCATGTGGCTGGGACGCGTAGGAGCTTTCACGTTCGCCGCATCTCTCGCTTTGAGGCCCTATCGCCAACCGTATCGCTTGCCGGAGGAACGCCCCATTGTCGGCTAATCGAAAAAATCCGCAAAATGACAGTGTCGTTGTCATAGGTCTCGGGAGATTCGGCGGTTCCGTCGCCGAATCCCTCGTGAAGCTGGGACACGACGTCCTTGGAATCGACAGTGACGAGGACCTCGTACAGAAATGGTCAGAGGTCCTTACTCACGTCGTTGAAGCTGACACAACCTCTATCGAAACCCTGAGACGGCTGGGTGTTCATGAATATTCCCACGCCGTCGTCGGCATAGGGACAGATGTCGAATCGAGCGTGCTGACCGTTCTGGCGCTCAGCGAACTTGGCGTGAAGGACATTTGGGCAAAAGCGCTGGGAACCAACCACGGCCGGATTCTCGAACGCACGGGAGCTCATCATATCGTCTATCCTGAAGCGGACATGGGAGAACGTGTCGCTCATCTTGTGACGGGTAAGATGATCGACTTCATTGAGTTTGATGAAGGCTTCACAATCGCCAAAACGCTCGCCCCTGACGAAGCGATCGGGAAGACGCTCGCTGAAGCAGGTATTAGAAGTAAGTACGGCGTCACCGTCGTCGGGATAAAGAAGCCTGGCGCAGACTTCACTTACGCCACGCCAGAAACGCGCATCGACCGAAGCGACCTGCTCGTCGTGTCAGGAACAACGCAGATCGTGGAAGCATTCGCCAGCGCCAGTCGCAAGACCTGAGGATCATCCTCAGTATTCTGATGATATGACGGACGATGGAGTGGCGCGGATTCATACTTGAACGGGCTTGGTTTGACCGCCTACGGTAGGTTTCAGGCCGCACTCCGCGGCGGGTTTTCGTGAGCATTCTATTATGTCCGCTGGATCTGACCTGGCCTTTCTCACCGCAGGAGAGCTTCTCGAGCGACTTGATCGGCGCGAGTTGAGCGCTCTGGAGGCCTGTGACGCGGCCATCGCCAGAATTGAGACGCTAGACGCTTCTATAAACTGCGTTGTGGTGCGGGACTTTGAGCGAGCGCGGAGCGACGCCAGAAATGCCGACAAACTCCGCGCCGAAGGAAAGGCCCTGCCTCTGCTCGGCGTGCCGATGACAGTGAAGGAAAGCTTCAATCTCCGGGGTTGGCCGACGACATGGGGGTTCGAAGAGCACCGCCACCACGCTGCGAGCGACGATGCACTGGCCGTACAGAGGCTGAAAGCGGCAGGGGCCGTGATCCTGGGGAAAACCAATGTGCCGCCCGCGCTGGCGGACTGGCAATCCGCCAATCCCGTCTACGGCGTCACCAACAATCCCTATGACACGACCCGCAGCCCCGGAGGATCATCAGGCGGCAGCGCCGCCGCCCTCGCCATGGGCTTCGCCCATCTCGAACTCGGATCGGACATTGGAGGCTCTATAAGGGTGCCAGCGGCCTTCTGCGGCGTGTTCGGGCACAAATCTTCCTACGGCCTTCTTCCGATGGCCGGCCATAGTCTTCCGGGTCTTCCGGACGCACCTCCAGAGCTAAGCGTGATCGGACCAATGGCCCGGTCGGCGAGCGACCTTGACCGCGCCCTCGGAGTGCTTGCTGGGCCGGACCAATTCTCCGCAGCGAACCGGATCGACCTGCCGAAGCCGCGACATTCGCAGCTCAAGGACTTCCGGGTATTGGTCATAGACTCCCATCCTGCAGCGGCCGTCGACAGTCAGATAGCCGGGGCGATAGCGGAAATCGCCATGCAGCTCGACGCGGAGGGCGCGCAGGTCGAGAGGTCATCGCCGGATCTTCCCGACATGCAGCTGTCGTGGAGAACCTATCAGGCGATGCTTCACACCATCACGACCCGGAGGTCGCCGACAGGACGGCCGCCCATAACGGCACATGCTTGGATGGATCACCTGGGGGCGCAAATGCGCTTGCGAATCCAGTGGGCGGAGTTCTTCAGGAACTTTGACGCTGTCATAGCTCCCGCCTTTGGATCTCCTGCCTTCCCCCATACGGACAATCCAGACTGGCGGACACGGTCGTTGACCATTGATGGCGAGACAACCCCGTTCGGCGCACAGCTGGTGTGGGCTTCGATGGCCACCGTGGCCAACCTCCCCTCCACTGCAACGCCGATCGGGATGTCTCGGGAGGGTCTTCCACTCAGCATGCAGATCATCGGCCCACATCTGGGCGATCGTACGACGATCGCGCTTGCCGAACTCACCTCAAAAGCCATGCCCAGAGCGCCTCTTGCAAAATGAGAGGGTCGTCGCTCCAGACGTGATGCGATTCCTAGGACCCATCCGGCCCAGGATCGAAGATAAGGATCGTCAGGATGGCGGCTACGCCCCGCGAACTCCCGACTAGGCTTCCAAAACGTCTGACCGGCGTCGGTTTGGCGGCCGCAGGCGCCGCTCTATTCTCTCTCAAAGGGGTAGTGATCAAACTCGCCTTCGCACAGGGCGTGGGAGTCGATCAGCTCTTGACCCTGCGCATGCTCTTTTCATTACCCTTCTACCTGGTTGTCGGCGCGCTGGCCTGGAGACGACTGACCATCCGACCGGCATTACGAACGTTTGCTGTCGCTGCTGCGCTCGGCATCCTGAGCTATTACGTATCGTCTTATTTGAACTTTATGGGACTGAAGTACGTATCGGCGCAGCTGGAACGACTGATCCTCTACATCTATCCGACGATGGTCGCCTGTCTCGCATGGCTGGCGTATCGACAGCCCGTGACCCGACGACATATGACAGCTCTCGCTCTGGCCTATGGAGGGGTCGTAATCCTATTCAGTTCAGAAA
This sequence comes from Alphaproteobacteria bacterium, assembly GCA_018969425.1. Taxonomy (GTDB): domain Bacteria; phylum Pseudomonadota; class Alphaproteobacteria; order Caulobacterales; family Hyphomonadaceae; genus UBA7672. Next base: position 43,168 of record JAGWYJ010000003.1, read on the forward strand.
TTGGACGGCTGGGACCGCAGGCATGGTTGGGCGGCGGTCTAATCTTCGCAGGCGCGTTCCTCTACGCCGTCTACGTCACCGCATCAAAGCCGGTTATCTCTGCGATGGGATCGCTTCTGTTCACCTCCTTTGCAATGAGCGCAGCTTCAATTGTCTTTCTGGCTCAAAGCGCGCTGGGTCTTATGATTAGCCCCCCGGAACCGGTATCCTGGAACGGGATAGGCCTCAGCTTTCTTCTTGCGACGGTATGCACGGTCGCCCCAAGTTTCATGATTGCAGAAGCCATCAGTCGCCTGGGGCCCGGACCCATGAGCGCTATCGGGGGTATAGGGCCCGTCGTCGCCGCCTGGGCGGCTGTGGCCATCCTGAATGAACCGTTTGGATGGGCTCACGTATGCGCCATGACCATGACGATGGCCGGTGTTTGGCTGCTCGCGAAAGACCCGCCACAGAAAAACGGTGTCCCGGAGTGAGTAAGCATACAAACGACGAAGGACTAGGCCTGGACGATGCAATTGTTCCAAAAACCGGAACCGTCACATCTGCATGGTCCAGCCTTCAACACCCATCGCCGCCTGACGTATCGCCTCTGTCATAGTCGGATGAGCATGGGACGTACGAGCCACATCTTCTGACGAAGCCCCGAACTCCATCGCCACGCACATCTCTCCGATCATCTCGCCAACTCCGACCCCCATCATGTGGGCGCCAAGAATTCGATCCGTCGCAGCATCAGCCAGGATCTTCACGAAGCCATCCGTCTCGTGATTGGTTCGGGCTCGGGAATTCGCTGAGAAAGGAAATTTGCCAACCTTGTAAGCGACACCCGCCGCCTTGAGATCTTCCTCGGTCTTGCCGACCCACGCGATCTCCGGCTTGGTGTAGACCACCCCTGGGATGATGTCATAGTCCACATGGCCCGCCTTGCCCGCGATAAGCTCTGCGCACGCGCTGCCCTCGTCTTCAGCCTTGTGAGCCAGCATCGGTCCGGTTGTGACATCTCCCACAACCCAGACCCCGGGCGCCGATGTGCGGAAATGCGTGTTCGCGATTACGCCACGTCGGTCAGGCTGAATGCCGACCGTTTCCAGACCGAGGCCCTCGGTCCAGGGCCTACGGCCGATCGCGACCAGCACGACGTCGGCGTCGAGGACGTCTGCAGCGCCTCCAGCCGAAGGCTCCATGGAAAGTTTCAGCTTGCTCTTGAGCTTTTCGACCCCGGTGACCTTCATGCCAAGGCGGAAATCCATGCCCTGCTTGGCGAAGACGCGCTGCGCCTGCTTGGCGAGCTCCGCGTCAGCGCCCGGAAGTATGCGGTCTAGATATTCCACAACGATCACTTCCGACCCAAGTCGGCGCCAGACCGAGCCGAGCTCGAGGCCAATGACGCCTGCGCCGATCAGGATCATTCGCTTAGGCGTCTGTTTGAGCGCCAAAGCGCCTGTGGACGAGACCACCCGCTCTTCATCAATCTCAACGCCCGGAAGAGAGGCCGGCTCTGAGCCGGTGGCGATGACGATATTGCGTGCGCCAAGAGAAACCTCTCCGGCGGCGGACGTCACGATAACTCGACCAGCGCCCGCGATACGACCGGTGCCGTTAAAAACGGTCACCTTATGCTTCTTCATCAGGTACGCGACGCCAGCGGTCAGCCCGCTCACCGCATCCGCTTTTTGCTTCTGCATCTGATCAATGTTGGCTTTGAGGCCAGTCACCTCGATCCCGAGCCCGGCGAAGTCCTTGGCGGCGGCCTCATAGTATTCTGACGCGTGAAGCATGGCCTTCGAGGGTATGCATCCCACATTCAGACAGGTCCCGCCGAGCGTCGAACGCTTCTCGATAATCGCAGTCTTGAGACCCAGCTGACCACAACGGATGGCGCAGTTATAACCCCCGGGGCCGGCCCCAATGATCACGACGTCATAGGTATCAGTCATTCGCTGCTCTCTTCACGTCCCAAACTGGTTTAACAACCGCCGATCAGGCCCTAACCCCATGGCGACGATCCGCGCCTCAAGCCGCCTGGATCACTGAACGACCATCACCTTATCCCACGAGATAAGGAACAACTCCTCATTAGAGATCGAGAAGCATCCGTTCCGGATCCTCGAGGGCCTCCTTGACCCGGACGAGGAACGTCACCGCCTCCTTCCCATCCACCAGACGGTGGTCATAGGACAAGGCAAGATACATCATCGGTCGGACCACGATCTGCCCATTGACGACGACGGGCCGATCTTCAATGCGGTGCATGCCCAGAACGCCCGATTGGGGCGGATTGAGAATGGGCGTGGACATCAGCGAGCCGTAAACGCCCCCATTGGTGATCGTGAACGTGCCGCCCTGAAGATCCTCCATGGAAAGCTTTCCGTCACGGGCAAGCGCGCCTAGGCGCCCGATCTCCGCCTCGATCTGCGCCAGAGACATCATGTCAGCGTCGCGCACAACCGGAACCACAAGGCCCTTCTCTGTTCCGACGGCCATACCGACGTGATAATAATTCTTGTAGATGATGTCCGTTCCGTCGATTTCAGCGTTCACCGCTGGAATTTCACGCAGGGCTGAGACACAGGCCTTCGTGAAGAAACTCATGAAGCCCAGACGGACACCGTGCTTTTTCTCGAAGAGGTCCTTGTAACGCTTCCTGAGGTCCATGACCGCAGACATGTCGACGTCATTGAATGTCGTCAGCATAGCGGCCGTGTTCTGAGCGTCCTTTAGGCGGCGCGCGATCGTCTGGCGGAGCCGGGTCATTTTCACGCGCTCCTCCCGGGGGCCAAGGTCGCGGACCTGTCGGCTGTCAGCAGGAGCAGCAGGGGCCGCTGCGGCGGCCGCAACATATTTGAGAGCGTCTTCCTTCGTGGCTCGTCCACCGCGGCCCGACCCGGGAATATCCGACGGGTTAACGCCGGCTTCCGTGGCCACACGGAGAACCGAAGGAGCCACCTTCTCGCTGACGGCCGCCTTTGGAGGCGGAGCGGATGCAGGCGCGCTGCTGGTTGCAGAGGCGGCCGCGACAGACTTTGCAGGAGCCCCTCCGGCGGTCATGCGGGCAATCACAGTGCCGATTGCGACCGTCTCTCCAGCCTTGACGATCAACTCCGAGACAACCCCGGCGGCGGGCGCAGGCACTTCGATCGCAACTTTGTCCGTCTCGATCTCAGCGATCGGATCGTCCTGCGCAACAGCCTGGCCGGGCTTCACCAGCCAGTTCGCGAGCGTGCCCTCGGTCACGCTTTCACCCATTACTGGCACTTTGATATCCATGGTGTCTCCAGACTCGTTCTTGTGCGAAACGGTCTGAGCCGCATCGCCAGTTGTTTCCTGCCTAACGGGATTCGCCACAGCGAGTGAGGCCCCCCCGGTAGGCGCTATGCGACCCAGAATGGCGCCAATTTCCACCGTCTCGCCGGTTCGTTTCAACACTTCAGTCAAAACGCCGTCCTCCGCGGCAGCGACTTCAACCGAGACCTTGTCGGTCTCAAGCTCAACGAGAGCCTCATCTCGAACGACCGACTGTCCGGCCGCCTTCAGCCACGTTCCGACAGTCGCTTCTCGAACGCTCTCTCCAAGCACCGGGACAACTATATCCGCCATTCAGCAACTCCGTTGAGACCGGAGACGGATCGGCCCGCCTCCAGCCTTCGCAGGAACCTTTCATTCGAACGCAGCATCAAGAAATGCAGCAAGCTCCTTGTTGTGCAGAGACATCGTGCCCGCTGCAGTCGAAGCGGACGCAGGCCGACCGACATAACGCGGTCTTTTGGACTTCACGCCATCAAGTCTTTCGAGCGTTTTCTCGATGTTCCAGTCCACAAACGTCCAGGCCCCCATATTCCTTGGCTCTTCCTGACACCAGACCATATCGGCCTGAGGGAAACGCGCGAGTTCCTTCAGAAGCGGCGCGACTGGGAAGGGATAGAGCTGCTCGAGGCGCAACAGGTAGACGTCCCGAACGCCCCTTTTCTCCCGCTCTTCGAAGAGGTCATAGTATACTTTTCCGGAGCACATCACCACTCGCCGGATTTCCGAGTCAGGAACGAGACGAACCTCCCCTTCCCGGCCAGCGGTCTCCGCGTCGTCCCACAAGATACGATGGAAGGTCGAGGCCGCACCCATGTCGTCGAGGGTCGACACCGCACGCTTGTGACGCAGCAACGACTTCGGGGTCATCACGATCAGCGGCTTGCGGAAGTCCCTATGGATCTGCCGACGAAGGATATGAAAATAGTTCGCCGGGGTCGTACAGTTCGCGACCTGAATATTGTCCTGAGCGCACATCTGAAGGAAGCGCTCAAGGCGTGCAGACGAGTGCTCAGGACCCTGTCCCTCATAGCCGTGGGGCAGGAGACACACGAGACCGGACATCCTCAGCCACTTTCGTTCACCGGACGAAATGAACTGGTCAAAAACGACCTGAGCGCCGTTTGCGAAATCTCCGAATTGGGCCTCCCACAGAACAAGCGTGTTAGGGGCCGTGAGCGAATAGCCGTACTCATACCCAAGCACAGCCTCTTCAGAGAGAAGAGAGTCAATCACCTCATAGGGCGCCTGGGTCGCGCTGACATGGTTGAGGGGCGTATAGCGCTCCTCAGTCAGCTGGTGGATCATGTGACTGTGGCGCTGGGTGAAGGTGCCGCGGCAGGAATCCTGACCTGAAAGACGAACAGGGAAACCTTCTTCAACCAGAGTGGCGAACGCCAGATGCTCCGCCATTCCCCAGTCGATCCCAGCGCCTGTCTCCGCCATGGTCCGACGGTTAGCCAGCACGCGGGCGACAGTCTTGTGCACCTCGAAGCCTGGCGGGATATCGGTCAGACGTCGTCCAAGGTCCCTTAGCTTGGCGACAGGCACACCGGTATGTCCGCGGCGCTCGTCATCCTTCGGAAGACCAAGACCCGCCCACTTTCCATCCAGCCAGTCGGCGCCCTCAGGCTTATACGACTTGGCCTGGTCGAACTCCCGATCAAGGAACGCTTCGAGATCCGCCACCATTCGATCGACAAAGCCCTGGTCGACGACGCCGGCGTCGACCAAGCGACGGGCGTACAGCTCCCGGGTCGACGGCAGATCGCGGATCCGCGCGTACATGATCGGCTGAGTCATCGTAGGGTCATCGCCCTCATTATGACCATATCGCCGATAGCAGAACATATCGATCACGACGTCCTTGGAGAATTTCTGACGATACTCCGTCGCAACCTTCGCCGCGTGAACCACGGCCTCAGGATCATCGCCGTTCACATGAAAGATCGGCGCCTGCACCATCAGCGCCACATCCGACGGATATGGAGACGATCGGGAGTATTTTGGACTCGTGGTGAACCCGATCTGATTATTGACGATGAAATGAACCGTGCCGCCGGTCCGGTAGCCGGCAAGGCCGGAGAGCGCCAGACATTCCGCCACCACGCCCTGACCAGCGAAAGCGGCGTCCCCGTGCAGCAGCAGCGGCATGACCTTGGTGCGAGGGGCCTTGCGATCTTCCTGAAGGTCAAATGACTGCTTGGCGCGAGCCTTGCCGAGCACGACTGGATTGACGATCTCAAGGTGAGATGGATTCGCTGTGAGGGAAAGATGGACCCGGTGATTGTCGAAAGTCCGGTCTGACGAAGCTCCGAGATGATACTTCACATCCCCTGAGCCAAACTCGTCGGCTCCTTGAGTGTTTCCGCCTAAAAACTCAAAGAAAATCTTGTGATAGGGCTTTCCCATCACCGCCGCGAGAACGTTCAGACGCCCCCTGTGCGGCATTCCGAGGATGATTTCGTCAACCCCCAGAGCGCCGCCGCGTTTGATAATCTGTTCGAGCGCTGGAACCATGGCCTCGCCGCCGTCCAGACCGAAACGCTTCGTTCCGGGGTAGCGCTTGTGCAGGAAGCGCTCAAACGCCTCAGCTTCCGCCAGCTTCTGAAGGATCGCCTTCTTTCCTTCCGGCGTAAACGTTATCTCCTTATCGGCTCCTTCGATCCTCTCCTGAATCCAAGCCTTCTCCTCAGGATCGGAAATATGCATGAACTCAACGCCGAACGTCGAGCAGTAGGTCCTCTTCAGGAGATCCAGCATCTGACGGGGAGTCGCATACTCCAGGCCCAGCACGTGATCGATGTAGATGCGTCGGTCCATGTCTCCCGGACCGAATCCATAAGTCGCCGGATCAAGCTCAGGCTGGACCTCCCGCTGCTCGAGCGAGAGGGGATCGAGGTGCGCCGCCAGGTGCCCGCGGATTCGATAAGCCCGGATCATCATCAGAGCCCGGATCGAATCCCTCACCTGCTGGTGGATGTCGGCAGAGGCCGCTGCCGGCGAAGCGCCGGCCGCCTTGGCCTTCGCCTCGATCTTCGTCTTGAGGCCGGCTTCAACCGCGCCCCAGTCTCCGTCCAGAGCTGATACAAGCTCACTTCGAGAGGGCTTGGGCCAGTGAGCTCTGCGCCACTCAGGGCCTTTCGCAGCCCGCAAAGCAGTCTGGGGAGGGTCCGATATCTGACCGAAGAAGACACGCCAGCTTTCGTCCACAGAAGATGGGGCTTCAAGATACTGGGCGTAAAGCTGCTCGATGTAGGCTGCATTCGCCCCATCCAGAAACGCCGTATCCAGCAGAGCCTCATTGGCCGCTGTCCGCGCTTCCCCTGCGCCCGCCTCGATCGTCATGATAACCGTCCTTTTGACCGGATCAGTCGGACGAGCACCTGAAGGCTCCGCCCAGCCGCTCCGGATCGTGTAAAGACCTTCGCTTCGAAATCGCCGACTCAACCCCTCGGGATCGAGACGGAGCCGCTCATATCACAATTGGACCAAGACGCATCTTGCGAACGATCGTTTCGCACCGAAAAAGTCATCGTCCCTTCAAAATCTCAGTCATCGTCGCACCGAGGCGCGCAGGGCTGGGAGAAACCACAATGCCCGCCGACTGCATCGCCTCAATCTTATCCTCAGCGCCGCCCTTGCCGCCCGATACGATAGCCCCGGCATGGCCCATCGTCCGGCCCTTGGGAGCGGTGCGCCCGGCTATGAAGCCGACCATGGGCTTTTTCCGGCCCCGGCGGGCCTCATCCTTGAGAAACTGTGCGGCGTCCTCCTCAGCCGACCCGCCGATTTCGCCGATCATAATGATCGATTGCGTCTCGTCATCAGCCAGGAACATTTCCAGGACGTCAATGAATTCGGTTCCCTTCACCGGATCTCCCCCGATTCCGACACAGGAGGATTGCCCAAGGCCCTCATTGGTCGTCTGGAAAACCGCCTCATAAGTGAGGGTGCCCGACCGGGACACAACCCCGACCGACCCGCGCTTGTGAATATGACCCGGCATAATGCCGATCTTGCACTCGCCAGGCGTGATGACCCCAGGGCAGTTAGGGCCCACAAGGCGTGACCTGGACTTAAGAAGTTTGTCCTTGACGCGAACCATATCGAGCACCGGAACGCCCTCTGTGATCGTCACGATCAGAGGAATCTCTGCGTCGATCGCTTCTTCGATAGCCGCAGCGCAGAACTTCGGCGGGACATAAATAACTGTGGCGTTCGCCCCGGTCGCAGCCTTCGCCTCGGCGACGGAGTTGAACATTGGGCGCTCAACTTTTGATCCGTCGGGCAGCGTCCCCTGCCACATTGTCCCGCCCTTACCCGGCGTAACCCCGCCCACCATCTGGGTGCCGTAGGCGATCCCCTGCTCGGTATGAAAGGTTCCGGTCGCTCCGGTCATGCCCTGAGTGAGAACTTTGGTGGTCTTATCAACGAGGATGGACATGGGGTTTTCCTGGATGGAGGCGGACGCGGCGGACAGATGATCTTTATCTGATTGCGGAAGCGGCGACAGTAGATCGATTGATGGTCTTAGCGACCCTTCACGGCGGCGACGATTTTCTGAGCCGCATCATCAAGGTCATTGGCAGGAATGACATTAAGCCCTGAATCCGCTATGATTTTTTTGCCCTTTTCAACGTTTGTCCCCTCGAGTCGCACCACCAGAGGAACAGACAGAGACGTCTCGCGAACCGCCGCCAAAACGCCCTCCGCGATAACGTCGCACTTCATGATGCCGCCGAAGATGTTCACAAGGATACCTTTGACCTTCGGATCCTTCATGATGATCTTGAATGCGGCTGTAACCTTTTCCTTATTCGCCCCACCCCCGACATCGCAGAAGTTCGCCGGTTCCTCGCCGTAGAGCTTGATAATGTCCATCGTTGCCATGGCCAGACCAGCGCCGTTCACCATGCACCCTATGGTTCCATCGAGCGCGATATAGGCCAGATCCCATTTCGCGGCCTCAATCTCCTTCTCATCTTCTTCAGTCTTGTCGCGAAGAGCCTGAATATCGGGGTGACGGAACAATGCGTTCCCATCGAATGAGACTTTCGCATCCAGAACCCGAAGACGACCATTCTTCATCACGATCAAGGGGTTGATCTCGAGCATGGACATGTCCTTCTCGACGAAGGCCCGGTAAAGAACGCCGCTAAGACTGATCATGTCCGCGCGCGCCTCACCCGACAGCTTCAGTGCGTCCGACAGCCTCTCTCCATCGTCGCGCGTGACCCCAAGAGACGTATCTATCTGAATCGTGAGTATTTTTTCGGGCGTCGCATGAGCGACCTCTTCAATGTCCATCCCACCCTCTGTCGAGGCGACGAAGGCGACCTTCCCCGTCGTTCGATCGACCAGAAGGGACAGATAAAGCTCCTTCTCAATGTCTGCGCCGTCCTCGATGTAAATCCTGTTGACCTGCTTGCCCCCGGGACCAGTCTGGTTCGTGACAAGCGTACGTCCCAGCATCGCCTGGACATGATCCAGCGCCTGTTCTTTCGAGAACCCCAGCCGAACCCCGCCTTTTTCGCCGGCCTCGGCTTCTTTGAAGCGTCCCTTACCGCGTCCGCCCGCGTGAATCTGCGACTTCACAACCCACAAAGGGCCCGGAAGACTATCGATTGCCGCCTTGGCCTCATCCAGAGAAAACACAGCGACGCCGGACGCGACGGGCGCCCCGAATTCCTTCAGTACGGCCTTCGCCTGATGCTCGTGAATATTCATGACCTGTCGCCTCTGGAGGGAGGGCCCGCCAGTCGGCCCTGCTCGGAGGGCGATTATCGCACTCAGAAGGGCAAGGCAACGCCGCCGCAGCCCCTAGAAGGAGGGTTAATCCGCCCTGGAGGCCGCCTTGGACGATTCAGCTATCTCCCCTGCGACAACGCTGGTCTGGTCAACAGGCGTGAACCGGGAGCGGGCGCCGGGGCGCCCCCGCTCGTTCAAGAGAGACCACACATTAACCCCGCCGAGAACGACATAGGCTGCCGCGACGACGGCGAAAACGCCAGATTGCCCGAGACCGGTGTCGGCAACAGCGCCAGTTATAACAGGGCCGACAACTGATCCCGCCGCCCAGACGAACAACATCCCAGACATGATCTGCGCAATACGCCCGGCCTCAGCCCGGTCTGTGGCGTGAGCTGCGGAGACAGGATAGAACGATAGGGCCCCAGCCCCCCAAAGTCCTGCGAGCATTACAGTGACTGACCAGCTGACGCGACCGCTGGTAAGGAAAAGACAGACACAAGCCAAAAAGGCCAAAACGCTCAAAATCACGACAACGAGCTGACGGCTCAGCCGATCTGAGAACAACCCGGCAGGCCACTGGGTGATGGTGCCTCCGATCCATGCGGCGATAGACAGAGTTGCGGCAGCCGCCTGGGGCGACACCGGCTGAAGGGACTGGGCGTAAAGCGGCATTTGGCTCATCACGCCCGTGTTGGCGACGCCCGCCACGATCGCTCCAGCGAGAGCTGGCGCAGGTATCCGGAAAACGCCCTCAAGACTTAAGGCTTCACGATCGGGCAAAACAGGCTGCGCTCGTCTTGTGGCGCACAAGGGCACGAGGGCGAGAACCATCAGCAGACCCGCCCAGATGAACGGGCGCAAATCATCCGCTGCGTGATCCACGATCAACAGCGGTCCGAGAGACATCGCCACCTTGATGAGCAGCTGGTACAGCCCCATGACCGAACCGCGTTGGGATCTTGGCGTCGAATCGGCCATCCAGCTCTCGACCGACGCGAACATGACTGCCGAGGCGCCTCCCTGAATGAGGCGAAAAACAGCCCACGCGATAGGATCGAACGCCAGAGCCATCGCAAGGATGCCCGCCGAATAGACGGCGGCTGCGGCGGAATAGGCCCGGATATGACCAACGGAGCGGACAACGTCAGGGGCGAACCAGGCGCCAGCCATGAACCCGCCGGAAAAAACGGCGGCGACAAGACCCACTCCAAGCGCGCTAGCGCCCATCGCGTCCAGAGCAAGAGGAGTGGAGACGCTGAGAATGCCCGATGCCGCCTGAAGCAGCATAGCGGCAAGAATGAGCGAGGCGACATTTCGATAAAGGGTCATGCGGCGGAACCGTTTCGGAGTGTCTCACTCTGCCGAGAGGGACAGAGACTTACTCTGCTTTGAACGACGACGCGCGTTAATTATCTGTCGGACTAGGATGTCACAGATCTTGATCGGTCTGAACATCCGGACCACCGGTCAAACCGCTTCGGCTGCGAGATGCTGCGCGGCCGACCAGATCAGCCACAAACCGAATGTGGGCCCTCAGGCGATAGAGATCATCGGTAAATGACAGGGGTACCTGAATTCGGGATGCGTCGACCTGCAGCGCATGGAGTCTCTCAAGGACCTCCTCACGCTCCTCCAGGGTCCCGGCCGATCGGCCAGCCGCCTCGAGATCTCGAAGGTGCCTGTACCAGACATAAATCTTTCTCCGGATCCGCCATCGGTAAATAGGCGGAGAGGCGCGCACCAGAGGGAAAATCAGTGTCGCCAGAGGAATAATGAACACCCACGCCCGTTCAAGAAAATTGGCGACATCAAAAGGAAAGATACGCCGAAGAACGGAGGGACCATCACGATAATAGCGATCAGCCTCTTGCGAGAGAGGAATGTCTGCGAGCTTCGGGGTAGGAAAGAAACCCGGCTCAGAGAGCATGGATCCGCTGGAGTGAGCTGAAAAAGCCGCCTCAATGAGAAGGGCCTGGATCGCCGGATGGAGATTTTCTCGAACAACGATCTGTGCGACGGGCGAGAGAAGAACGACATCCTTGGACGGCACGTCCCGCTCAAGATCAAGAACGCCCCTGAAAAGAGTCACAGACGCGAGATAGGGGTGCCGCCGCACATATGCCGGCGCCCTCTCTAGGGACAACAGTCGAACGGATGGATCCGACGCAAGGTCCCGGATCCATGGAGCGTCCGGCGCAGCAATCACCACGGCCGCGTCCACATCCCCGGCCATGAGAGCCGAAGCGGCGGCCTGACCCGCCAGAGGAACGCCCTCGAAAGCCTCCTCATCGAGACCCACATCGTCGAATAGAACGCGCGACAGAACACGAACCCCTGAGCCTTCAGGTCCGATAGCGACTTTAAGCCCTCGCAAGTCGTCGAACTCACGCACAGTCCGACGCCCCGAATAGAACACCCATAACGGTTCGAGAAAAACAGCCCCCAGAGACCTGACGCCCTGCGTGCCGAAATCGCCGGCAAGGCCTGTCTGGACCAGCGCGATATCCGCCCCCCCGGACTTGAGGCGCCGAAGGTTATCCACAGAACCGGCTGTGCGCTCGACATCGGCGGAAACGCCGCGCTCGCGCAAGGCGACCGCGTAACGATCTGCCGCAACAGCGTAGGACCCTCCCTCTGCACCCGAAACGATACGCACGCTTCGGGGCGGAGGAGGCTCCAAAAACAACAGGGTCAGTCCGGCCACAACAAGGACGAGAAGAACCGGCGCCGCCCAGATACGGACAATTTCACGCACGGCGAATCTCCCGCCTATCCGCCCATCGCGCTCGTTTCCTCATGACCCAGGCATCTCGAAAGGGCGTTCAGGATCGTAAGGCAGGACGTCCTCAACATAGGCGCGCAATCTGTCGGTCACTGCCTGCGGATCGCCCGCAAGACGCTCCCAGGGAATCGGCGGACCGAAAGTCAGTTCGAACTCGTCGCCTTGCTTGTTCAACAGCTCATGAAACAATGTGATATCTCTGAGCTCCTTATTAAGATCCACAAGCCGGTAGTAGAGCCAGGAGTTTCGCGCCCGCACATGCAGAGGAATGATGGGCGCCTTGTTTTTTCGGGCAAGTGAAACCCCTGTCGGGAACCACTCCTTGTCTACGAGACGGCCATCGACAAAATGAGCAAGTCGACCCGAAGGAAAAACGACCAGCATCCTTTCGGCGGCGAAAGCCGAACCCGCCCGACGGAGCGTCTCGCGGGTTTTGGCGGGCGTGCGCTTCTCATTCACCCACTCTACGGGAATGATCACATCAGCGAAATTGGGATTGACCCGGCACGCGTCAGCATTCGCGAGAATCTCGATGTCCGTTCTGACAGGCCGGAGAGCAGCCAGAACAGCTGATCCATCAGCAAGGCCGGTCGGATGATTGGCGATCACGACAGATCGTCCGCTTGAGGGCACCTGATGACGACCCGCCACACGGACATTGAGTTCGAGAGCATTATGCAGATAGTCGAAGCAGGCATGCCCCGTTGGAAGTCTCTGAATATCATCAGCCCACTTCCTCGCCTTCTTGTAACCAAGCATCTGATAAAGGACGGGTCGGACCACTGGCCACGTCCAGTGCTGCACGAAGCTTGGGCAGCGTTCTTCGATCAGTATGTCGACTATGTGACCGTCCCGCTGCTGGGCGTCCACAAAGGCCGCGATCCGCGCGTCGGGTGTCAGATCCAGATCCTGCGGCATACTTCTCCCCGTCTCACGATCCTCTCCGACAGACATCGGACTGCATCCGTCCTCCCCCGCGGAAACCAATAGGCAGGCGTCTGATGGACAGGTAACCACGCTGAGACGCCGCGGCAATGGCGCTCGCAGTCCAATCCGTAACCTGTCATCTGAAATAGCCATGCCTTTCCGGCGGTCGAACCATGCCCGCGCTTCGCGGACCTCGAATTTCGGCCTGTTGGACATTTAGCGACCGTTGAATGGAAAAAGACACTGGTCTAGGGCGACGGGGCCAGCCTAGAAGCCTCTGTCATGACACGATTGCTCACCCTCTACAGGGATCGCTTGAAGGCTGGCCAGGTCGCCCCCGACCCGGCTCAGGAGGACGTTGTTCAGAGACTGGACGGTCTGTCCGCCGCCCTGATGCGACGATCGAAACAACTGTTCGGCCGAAAAAAGGATAGCGTCCGCGGAATTTATCTTTGGGGAGGGGTCGGCCGGGGAAAGTCTCTACTGATGGACATGTTCTTCCAGTCGATCGAGACGAATTCCAAGCGCCGGGTTCATTTTCACGATCTGATGCTTGAGACCCATGCGTTTATATTCGAGTGGAGAAGATTCGGTCCGTCAGACAGGAAACGCCACCCGGCGTTCGTCCGAGGAGCGGGGGACGATCCCATCGCTCCTGCAGCGAAGAACATCGCACGGCAAGCCTACCTGCTGTGTCTGGATGAATTCCATGTGACGTCGATAGCCGACGCGATGATCCTGGGTCGCCTTTTTGAGCGCCTGGTGGAGTACGGAGTCGTCATCATCGCAACGTCCAATCGCCCCCCCAGAGACCTTTACGAGAACGGCATAAACCGCCAGCTCTTTATTCCATTCATAGAACGTCTGGAGACAGAGCTTGATATCGTTGAGCTGAAGTCCGCACGCGATTTCAGGCTCGAACGACTTAGGGCGGCGCCGGTGTACCACTCGCCCCTCACAAGCGCCTCAGATCGCGCCATGGACGAAGCCTTCGAAAGGCTTATCGCGGGCGAGGTCGCCGGACCGGGGTCTCTAGACGTCCAGGGTCGCACAATTCGCGTTCCCCTTCAGGCGGCGGGCGTGGCGAGATTTTCGTTCAAGGATCTGTGCGCCGCCGCCCTTGGCGCCGCGGACTACATCGCCATCTCGCGTCGATATCACACGGTTCTGGTCGACCGGACGCCCAGGCTGTCCCCCGAGAGACGAGACTGGGCGGCGCGCTTCGTCACTCTCATTGACATATTCTATGAGGCCAAGACCAAGCTTGTCATATCAGCAGACGAGGAACCTGACCGTCTTTATCCGTCCGGAGACGGCTCGTTCGAGTTTCAAAGGACGGCCAGCCGCCTTCATGAAATGCGATCCTCCGACTATCTGGGCCTGGCCAGAGCCGAGCCCGGCGTTGCCGACTGATGATCAGACGGTCCCTCCTCGGCCCGCCCCCAACCTCGCATGACGGACAGAGGACCCTCAAAGTCGCCCGTTTCGATCGCATTTCCCGAGAGAAATCCGCCACTTGACGGCCTCCCTTTGAACGTCGGCGCGGGCCGGATTGCCCCGACCCCGACCTTGCGCTAACGGGAGTTTCATTGGCAGGGGTCGAAACGCCCACGCCCCGTAAAATTAAGAAGACTGGTATGTTCGCGTGGTTGTTTGGCAAATCAGGACGGTCGGGGGACACAAGAACCTCGAAACGTTCGCCTGACGATACGCCCCCCTCGAGCCGATCCTCTGCGGTGGATGAAACATCCCCCGCGACCCTTACAGCCCCCACAGGAGACCCCCCGATGGCCCGCAAAAAAATCGCTCTCATCGGAGCCGGAATGATAGGCGGAACACTCGCCCACATCTGCTCAAGAGAAGAGCTGGGCGACATCGTGCTGGTGGACATGAAGGGTGGGATCGCCAAGGGAAAAGGGCTCGACATCGCTGAAGCCGCCGCAGTTTATGGTCAGGACGCTGCCATGTCGGGAGCCTCCCTCGACGAATACCATGCGATCGCAGGGTCCGATGTCATCATCGTCACCGCCGGAGTGCCTCGCAAGCCGGGGATGAGCCGCGATGATCTGATCGGTATCAACCTTGGAGTCATGAAGTCCGTCGGCGCCGCGATTCGGGAGCATGCCCCTGGCGCCTTCGTTATCTGCATCACCAACCCCCTCGACGCCATGGTTTGGGCGCTTCAGAAATTCTCAGGCCTGCCGGCCTCCCACGTGGTGGGCATGGCCGGTGTGCTCGACAGCGCCCGCTTCGCTTACTTCCTCTCGGAAAAGACGGGCGTCTCGATTGAGGATGTTCATGCCTGGACGCTTGGAGGGCATGGTGACGATATGGTGCCGATGGTGCGTTATTCGACGGTCGGCGGCTTGCCCCTGCCGACCTGCATTGATGCAGGCATGTTCACACAGTCGGAATTGGACGCGATGGTCGAGCGCACGCGCAAAGGTGGCGGGGAGATCGTCGCCCTTCTTGAAACTGGCTCAGCGTTCTACGCGCCCGCTGAAAGCGCTGTGGCGATGGCGAAGTCCTACCTCAAGGACAAAAAGCGAGTTCTTCCGGTGGCCGCGAACCTCGATGGTCAGTACGGCATCAGCGACCTTTATGTCGGCGTTCCCTGCGTAATCGGGGCGGGCGGAGTGGAACGGATCGTTGAGTTCCCGATGGACGAGAACGAGAAGGCGATGTTTGCCAAGTCTGTTTCGGCCGTTCGAGGCCTTCTGGACGCCTGCAGAAAACTTGACCCGTCCCTCGTCTAAGGACCGGGTCGAGGACTTCTTATGCTGGACCTGCGTCGCGCGCATCACGCACGTGACGCAGGTAAGACGCCTGGAGCCCGAATTCTGTCTCGTCAGGTGTGGGGATGAAGAGCCTTCCATTGTCGCTGGAGACCAGACGGCTGAGACTTGTTCAGCCGACTATGGATCATTTCAGCGCGTGGTGCGATTTCATGGCGGACGAGGAGGCTGCGCGCCATCTTGGCGGGCCGCAGGATCCATCTTCCGCCTGGCGGACCCTCGCGACCATGCGCGGATCCTGGTCTCTCCAGGGGTTCGGAATGTATTCGGTTATCGAAAAAGCGAGCGGGGAATGGGTCGGTCGCGTGGGGCCATGGCGACCGCATGACTGGCCTGGGACAGAAGTGGGCTGGGGCGTGATACGCTCCAGATGGGGTCAGGGGTACGCATTCGAGGCGGCCGTCGCTTCCATTGACAGCGCCATCACCCACCTCGGATGGACCGAGATCATTCATCTGATCGCCCCCGCCAACCATCGCTCCCAATCCCTTGCAAAGGGACTGGGGGCCCAAAACCAGGGACCATGCGCTCTGCCCGGCCCGCTTCGGGCTTATCCTGTTGAAAAATGGCGGCAGACGGCGGATGAGTGGGCGAACCGTCGCTCCTCCCTTCTCCGCCAACAAGCCCCGTGAGCCCGAAAAGTCGAGCGACCGGCGGCCCCTTAGCGTATCAATGGGCGGGAGCGCGATGGACAACTCTTGCGGCCTGCCCGGTGTGATCGCATAACCACGCTATGACCGAGAACTCACGCACGCTTTACGACAAAATCTGGGACGCCCATCTCGTCCATGAGGACAAAGCCTCAGGCGAAGCGTTGCTGTATATTGACCTCCATCTGATCCACGAGGTGACAACGCCCCAGGCGTTTGCGGGCCTCAAGGCGAACGGACGACGCGTTCGAAGACCCGACCTGACGCTCGCAGTAGCGGACCATAACACGCCGACAGAGAATCAGGCGGCCGGGCTCGCGGGGGTTCGCGACCCTGAAGCAAGAGAGCAGCTGGAAACTCTTGAACGCAATGTATCGGAATACGGTATCCGGTTTTTTCCCATGGGTGACCTCAATAATGGGATTGTTCACGTCGTAGGTCCTGAGCAGGGACGCACTCAACCCGGAATGACGATCGTCTGCGGGGACAGCCACACATCCACTCACGGCGCCTTTGGAGCGCTGGCGCATGGTATTGGCACTTCCGAAGTCGAGCACGTTCTCGCCACGCAGACCCTGCGGGCGAGGAAGATGAAGAACATGTCGATACGGGTGAATGGAGAACTGGCCGCGGGCGTCGGCGCCAAGGATCTCGCCCTGCATATCATCGCCCTGATAGGAACAAATGGCGGGGCAGGTTATGTCGTCGAGTACTCGGGATCAGCAATCTCTGCATTGTCCATGGAAGGCCGGATGACGCTCTGTAACCTTTCAATCGAAGGGGGAGCGCGTGCGGGGCTGATAGCGCCCGATGAAAAGACATTCGCCTACGTCAGAGGACGTCCTGCCGCCCCTAAAGGCGGACAATGGGAAACGGCGCTGAATGTCTGGCAAACGCTATTCTCAGATCCCGGCGCGCGTTGGGACCGAGTGATCGATGTTGACGCCTCTGACGTTCATGCAACGATCACCTGGGGAACGAGCCCTGAACAGGCGGCTCCGATCAACGGCTGCGTCCCCAGACCCGAGGAGATCGAGGACCCTGTGAAGCGCGAGGCGGCCGTGAGGGCGCTGAACTACATGGGACTTGAGCCTGGGCAGAAGCTGCTCGGCGTTCCAATCGACCGGGTATTCATCGGGTCCTGCACAAACTCCCGGATCGAGGACCTGAGAGCTGCGGCAGCAGTTATCCGAGGGCGGCGCGTGGCGAACGGAGTGCGGGCGATGGTCGTGCCGGGATCCGGCCTGGTAAGAGCCCAGGCCGAGGAAGAAGGTCTCGACACCCTTTTTCTGAAGGCCGGCTTCGAGTGGCGTGAGCCCGGGTGCTCCATGTGCCTGGGAATGAACCCTGATATCCTGTCGCCCCAGGAACGGTGCGCCTCAACATCCAACCGTAACTTTGAAGGACGACAGGGGCGGGGCGGACGAACTCACCTCATGAGCCCTGTTCTCGCAGCACAGGCGGCGATCGCAGGAAAGATCTCTGTCGATTAGGTCAAACGATCCCATGATCCGATGGCGTCGATCATCGCATGGACGTTCGCTGAGAAACGTCATGGCGCTGGCGCTGTGGGGCGTGATGATCGCCGCGTCGACGGAGGGACCGGCCGACGACGAGCCGTCCTGGGACGAAAGGGTCTCGAATTTCACTCTTCCGGGGCCTGATAGAACATCGAACGGCTATGACGGTCCGTTCTCGATCTGGTCGACCCAATATTTCATTCCCACTGTCTCGACAGCGGATCCTGACGATCCAGACAGCCACGCTCTCCTCGACACCCGGGGCCGAGCCATCTCTCCGGAACTCAAAAGAGAGGACTGGTGTCACGGCGTTCTCCAGGGGTCCGTCCACATCAAGACGCCGACAGGCGAGATCCAGTCATACGCCTATGTGGACTCGAAAGGTCCAACCCAGGCGGACTGCGACCGCTGGCTCGGGCAACTCTCTGACGGTGTCAAACAGGCATCCCGGCGTGCACGCTTCAGACGATTGACCTCCCCTCTGGACTGCCTCGACCGGGAGCGCCCGCTAACCCCGTTCCGAACAGTCGCTGTTGACCCCGATGTCATCCCGCTGGGAAGCGTATTGTACGTCGATCGCTTAAGCGGACAGCCATTTCGCCTGAACGGCCGCGAATTCATCCATGACGGATATCTGATAGCCGACGACTATGGAGGCGCAGTCGATGGTAATCAGATCGATATGTTCACATCAGGCGAAGAAAAGACTCCCCTCCCGGCAATCGTAACGAACACTCGAAAAAATCCTGTTTCAGCGCAGATCGCCCCCCCGGATTCACTGCCGGCCATGGCCCTGAAACAGACCCTCTCCGCCCAATGCCGGGAACAAACCGATCAATCCGCGCCTCTGGACAGGTAGGGCGCGACCTGCATCTATCGTAGGGTCCAAGGGAGATATCCAAGATGAAGCGAACCCTGATTGCCGGCATTTTCGCAGTTCATTTCGTCGTTCCCGCCTTCTCCCAAACCCCTCCGCAGGCGCAACCGGCGAACCCGACGAGGACAGATTATTCTCGCAGCGAAAACTGGCTGTGCAGGCCGGGAATCCAGCCGAACGCCTGTGAGGTTAATCTTGATACGACGGTAATTCAGGCTGACGGCTCATCTCAAGTGGAGACCTTCGCCGCAGACACGACTGCGCCGATTGACTGCTTTTATGTGTATCCAACGGTCTCTCTCGATGCGTCAGCCTACAGCGATCTCAAACCGGGACCGGAAGAGCTGAACGTCGTAAAGGCGCAGCTTGCGCGCCTGGGCTCCGTATGCCGACTTTTTGCTCCCATGTACCGTCAAGTGTCCTTAGGTGCATTACGAGCGCGAATGTCAGGGGGCCCGGCAGTGCCGGTTAATGGCACGCCCGCAGATCCCAATAACGATGTGGACGACGCATGGGCATGGTATCTGGCTAATGAGAATAAGGGACGTGGCGTGGTCATACTTGGCCACTCTCAGGGCTCAGGCCAGATCACACGCCTCATCGCGTCCAAGATCGACAGCACGCCGGTTCAGTCCCAACTCGTGTCAGCGGTTATCCTGGGTTCGACGGTCCAGAAACCGAAGACAGGCGATGTAGGAGGCACCTTTAAGTCTATTCCGACATGCACGCGCAATGATCAGTTCGGATGCGTGATCAGCTTCTCGACTTTCCGTGAGACCCTTCCGCCTTCACCAAACGCTCTGTTTGGTCGCAATGGCAAAGAGACCGAAGCCGTATGCGTAAATCCCGGATCGATTGAAACAGGCGAAACCGCAAATCCGAAAATCTATTTTTCCAACAATGGGAGAGAATGGGCGAAAGGTGTCAAAGTTGAGACCCCGTTCGTCGCCTTGCCAGGTCTGGTGTCGACAGCGTGCGTTAAGTCACCCTCGCACACCTATCTGGAAATGAGGATTCGGCCGCTTCCCAACGACCGTCGGTTGGCCGATCCAGGCACCGATGTGATGGCGGCTGGAAAGCCGGACCCGGCATGGGGCCTTCATCTGATCGACGCGAACATCGCGATCGGCGATCTGGTGGATGTCCTGAAACGACAGGGACAGAACTGGCGCCAGGGACGTCGCTGATGGTCGATGGGGGCCGACCGACACCAGTGGCAACCTCAGAACTCCATATCGAGCTCCTCAATCTCCTCAGGCTCATTCAAGGCGTCGGAAATCCATTCGCTCATCGGAGACCAGGACATGATAAGATCCGCGTAGCTTCGCGCCCAGGGCTCCAGCTCCACGCCATACGTACGGAAGCGAGTGCAAACCGGCGCATACATGGCGTCAGCGACTGTCGGTTGACGGCCGAACAGAAAGGGCCCGCCATAGAGGGACAGACATTCACGCCAGATAGTGAGCACGCGAACAATGTCTGAACGCGCTCCGGTAAAGATCCGGAAGCCGTGGTATCGCGCCCTCAAATTCATAGGGAGGGCCGAACGAAGATTGTAAAATCCCGAATGCATCTCAGCACTCACTGACCGACAATGCGCACGGGCAATGCGCTCGGTCGGCAGAAGCCCCGCATCGGGAGCGAGCTCTTCCAGATATTCAGCTATCGCCAGGGTATCCCATACGCTCGCCCCTTCGTGGTTAAGGCGCGGAACAAGGACGGTCGGGGATAACAGGAGCAGCTCAGCTCGGTTTGCGGGATCATCGACCGGCACGCTGACCACTTTTACATCCAGCCCGGCAAGCCGGCACAGAAGCCAGGCCCTGAGCGACCAGGAGGAATAGTTCCGGCTCGAAATGGTCAAAGTGGTCTCGCCCATCCGTTACCCCTTTTCAGGACGTTAATTTTGGTGTGCTATCCTATGCTGCACCGCAACAAGGCGGAACGGATTTCCGGTTTTAAGAAGGCCGCATATCCCTCCCGCCTGGAAAATGAGCGCGCCAAGACATGTGGTATCACCTTTATGAGGCGCAACTTCAGGCGTCAGCGCCATTCAGAGCCGCTGCGATGGGGATGAAGAACGTTCTTGCGCGATCGAATGGAACCACGCTGGAGCGCCAGATCATGGCGACGCTCGAGATGGCTGGAAGGGCAAGACTGACACACAGAAGACCCCCGTTTGAGATCCGCTCGGTCGAAGTTGGCGACACGGTCGCAAATATAACCGAAGAAGTAGCGCTGCATCTGCCCTTCGGGGATCTTCTGCATTTCAAAAAAGACATTGAAGCGGTGCAACCGCGGGTTCTCGTGGTGGCGCCCCTGTCGGGTCACTTCGCAACTCTTTTGAGAGGAACCGTACGAACCCTGCTTCAGGATCATGATGTCTACATTACCGACTGGCTCAACGCGCGCGACGTAGCGCTCCGGCACGGGCGCTTCGGCTTTGAAGACTACGTCGATTATCTCATACGTTTTCTAGAACATCTCGGCCCCGGCGCTCACCTGGTGGCAGTGTGTCAGCCCTGTGTCCAGGCCCTCGCCGCAACCGCGATAATGGCCGCCGACAATCATCCGTGCGAGCCCAAAAGCCTCACGCTGATGGCTGGCCCCATCGACTGCCGCATAAACCCAACGACAGTGAACGACCTCGCCACGAACAATCCGATCGATTGGTTCAAAACCAACCTAATCTCCACTGTTCCCTTCCCTCATCCTGGATGGGGTCGAAGAGTATATCCGGGGTTCATTCAGCTCACAGCCTTCATGTCAATGAACCCTCAACGTCACCTCGACCAGCATCAGAGCCTTTTCTCTCACCTGATGTCGGGGGCGTCGGAAGAGGCGGAGACAATCAAGACCTTTTATGACGAGTACTTCGCCGTCCTCGACCTCACCGAAGAATTCTACCTGGAAACCGTCGAATGGGTGTTCCAGGACATGCGACTTCCAACGGGTCAACTGCTCCATCGGGGCGACAGGGTTGATCCATCCGCCATTCGTCGGACCGCCATGCTGACGATTGAGGGTGAGAACGACGATATCTGCTCAGTGGGACAAACCTCAGCAGCGCACGAACTCGCATCTCGCCTGCCGCCTCACCTGCGCCATCATCATCTTCAGGCGGGAGTAGGACACTACGGCGTCTTCAATGGACGAAAGTGGGAAAGTCAGATTTATCCCAGGGTGAAAAGCGTGATCCTATCAATGGAATGACCGGTAACGCCAACCGGTCAACACTCAGGATCAACATGGCTCAGCGACCTACGGCTTTCGAATCTGAAGCTCGACGCGAGCGATACGAACACCCCACTTCCCGACAGAAGCCCTGTTGAGCACGACACCGTCAGCCGTCTTGACCATCACATCCTGGAAGTGAACCTGCATGCCGGGCTCGCCCTTTTCGTTTGGCAACCGGACATCATAGGACAGACGAAAGGCAGGCCCGTCCTGCCAGCCCTTCGCCTCACCGACGACATCTTCACGAACCCCCGAATAACGCCCATCTCCCTTTAGGGTAAGAACCCAGGTTTTCTGATCTTTCTCGCCGTCATCATACTCAAACCGCTCCTTGAGGGTGAAAGTGTCGCCGGCGAGCTCCCCGTCAAGATAGGCCGTGAAGCCCCTCTTCAGCCCGTTAATCGCCGAAAACTCACCTCGCGCAACTGTCGACCCCGCGAGGTCCCGTTCTATGACAAAGGCTGAGGGCCCGGTTTCCTGAGGCAAAGGGGGAGCGCCCGCGCATGCCGTCAGGAGGATGGGAACGGCGACCGCGAGCTTCATTCGAATAGACATTCAGGGCTCCCCGACAGGACGACCGATCTGTTACGACTCATACCGGCATTTGGACCTCATCTCCCGACGGTCCGAGCTTTCAGGCTGAGACGACATCAATGAAGATCGCCGAAAAGTGGCAGGCGGAGCCAGCGACCACAAAACCGTGCCAAATCGCCGAGTTAAATGGCAAACGCTTAAAGACATGAAACGCCACCCCGACGGTGTACAGAACGCCGCCCGCCGCAAGGAAAAAGACCCCCTCCGGCGACATCTCCCTCACGAGCCGGTCGAGGACGACGACAACAGCCCATCCCAATAATAGATACAGCCCAATGTAGACCCTGGGCGCATTCCATCTGGCGATCAGATTGAGCGCCACCCCAAGAAACGCTACAGCCCAGACAGCCGCAAGCACCACCCACGCAATAGGCTCATGAACGGAAGACAACATGAACGGCGTATACGATCCCGCGATCATGACAAAGATCGCCGCCAGATCGAGGCGTTGAAAAAGATGGGCGATCGCCGGATTACGATTGGCGTTGTAAAGAGTTGAGCAGAAGAGCATCGACATAAGACCGACGGAATATATCGCAAGGCCGACAGCGATGCGGGGCGACTCGACCGATGACACATTGGCGAGCAGGAGGGCGCAACCAACCGCCCCGAGAACCAGTCCGATCCCGTGAACGATCAGGTCCGCCAGCCACTCCCTTCGATGAAGCTGAGGATACCATTCCCCTTTGCATGGCGCACTCATTCGTCCCGCTCCTATCCTGTCGTCACTGCGCCGCTTTTGGAGGATCGATCCGCATCAGACCCGCACCCTCATCGCCGACAGGCAAGGCGGATGCATGGAAGCATTGCGACGAAACAAAGACCGGACCAAAGGCTCGACGCCCCCGAACGGAACTCAACAGCCCGACCCGACGTCTACACAGTAGACGCCTCATACGCATTGAGCACGATCAGGCCGTCGCCTTGAACATAGCGACTTGATGCAGTCCGCACTCTGACGATATCCTCTTTTGCCTGCCGGGCGTATCGCCTCGGCTATTTGTCAGTCGGACCCCATCCATCCCATGAAGCCTTTCACTCGCCTGACAGGAACCGCCGCTCCTCTTCCGATCGCCAATGTCGACACGGACATGATTATTCCCAAACAGTTCCTGAAAACCGTCTCGCGCGAGGGATTGGCCCGGGGTCTATTCTACGAACTCAAGACACGTCCCGATGGAACCGCCGACCCCGAATTCGTTCTAAACCGGCCCGCCTACAGCGCTGCATCAATACTTATCGCCAAAGAAAATTTCGGTTGCGGCTCCTCGCGTGAGCACGCGCCCTGGGCGCTTCTCGACCAGGGCCTTTCTTGCGTGATTGCTCCATCATTCGCCGACATATTCTACAACAACTGCTTCAAGAACGGGCTCCTGCCGATTGTCTTGCCCAGGGACATCGTCGACGATCTCCTTATGAAGGCTGGGGGGCCCAATCACGTCTTCACAATTGACCTGGACGCTCAGACCGTAACAGGACCCGACGGTGTCACCCACAGCTTCGACATCGATCCGGGACGCAAGGCCGGGCTTCTGGCCGGACTTGACGACATCGGGGAAAGTCTAGCGCACACATCCAGCATTGAGGCGTTCGAACGTCGCCGCATGATGGAAACCCCGTGGCTTCAATCATCCCAGTAAACCAGCAATCGCATCGCTTGAGCCTCTGGAGACCGAGACATCATGGCGAACGGTATAGGGACCGAGCCCGCAAGAGCCGACAGTACGCGAAGACTCTCAGGTTTTATCGGACTGTGTCTCCTGCTTCTTGCGTGCTCGCAACCGTCCGACCCGGTTAAAAACGTCATGACCGAAACTGACGAAGATCTGTCGCTGGCATCCGATGCTGGCGACGTTGACGCCAAGCTGGAACTCGAAAGAAGACGGCAGGCTCACATCCTCGCGGAAACAGAGAAGCGCGCTGCAGAAAAAACCGCATTCCAGGCGGCTGTCGCTTCTGGGGACGATCGCCGGATCTATGATCTCGCAGACAGCGGAAATCCCTACGCTCTGTTTTTTCGTGCTGAAGAGCGCCTCGCCTCTGACGATCCATACCTACAGGAGGAGGGACGTCACGACGCGGAAGCGGCTGCATCGGCGGGCAGCCCCGATGCTCAGCTCTGGGTGGGATATCGCATGTCGCAGGGGATTGAGGGGTATGCTTGGAAGCCGAATTCAGGATTGCGGATGGTGGAGAAGGCGGCAAACCAGGGACACCCTCAAGCGATGTACGTCCTGGGCCAGATCTACGAGCAAAGCGCCCCCATGCAGGACCTCGCGCTGGCCCGGGAATGGTATGCACGCGCCGCACAGGCTGGAGTAGCTGAGGCAAAAGAGGCACTTGCAGGAATGAACATGTGAAGCCATCAGGGGGACCAACCCCATCCGACAGGACTTCATCTCGTCAGGATGTTCAAGTCATTCAGTCCCCTGGAGTTCAAGGACCATGCCGCGGCCCGATCATTCCCAGACCCTCCTTCTCCTGCCTGGTGACGGCATAGGCCCCGAAGTGATCGAGCAGGCCCGTCGGATCGCAGAAGCGGTCGCACCCGACCTGAGAATCGAAGAAGGATTGATTGGCGGGGTCAGCTTTGATCATCACGGCGCCCCCCTGACAACAGAGACGCTGGAGCGCGCGAAAGGCGCCGACGCCATTCTCATGGGTGCGGTCGGGGGCCCTCAATGGGACAAGGCGCCAAGGGATAAGCGTCCGGAGGCGGGCCTACTCGCGCTTCGAAAGGGCCTCGACGTCTATGCCAATCTGAGGCCCGCCTTCTGTTTTCCCGCACTTGCCTCATCGTCGGCCCTCAAGACTGAGCTGGTCGAGGGACTTGATATCCTCATCGTACGGGAACTGACCTCGGGGGTGTATTTCGGCCAGCCGCGAGGCATCGAACGCCTTCCGGACGGACAACGAAGAGGCTTCGACACCCAGAGCTACACCTCCGACGAAATTCGTCGGGTCGCGCGCGTGGCCTTCGAGCTGGCGCGGGGCCGAAAGGGTAAGGGCGCGAAGTTCGGAGGTGTCCTGTCATGCGAAAAAGCCAATGTCATGGAATCCGGAGTTCTCTGGCGAGAAGAGGTCACCAGCCTTCACGGGGAAAGCTTTAGCGATGTGCCTCTGGCCCACATGTACGCTGACGCCTGCGCCATGCATCTTGTGAAAGCTCCCAAAGACATGAATGTCATCCTCGCGGACAACCTCTTCGGAGATATCCTCTCGGATGAAGCCTCGATGCTGACAGGATCTATCGGCATGCTGCCCTCGGCGGCACTGGGCGATCCAGGGGTTCCAGGGCTATATGAGCCGGTCCACGGATCGGCGCCTGACATCGCCGGCCAGGGAATCGCCAATCCCTGCGCAGCCATTCTATCGCTCGAAATGGCCATGCGCTGGAGCCTTGGACGCACAGATGCGGCCGACCGAATTTGGCGAGCGGTCGACCGGGCGCTCGAAGACGGATATCGAACGCGAGATCTCGGTGGCGTTCACTCGACCCATGAAATGGGCGCCGCTGTCCTTGATCGCCTTTAGCCTGTCCAAAACAGTCCGCTATAAGTGCGAACGCTGATCAGACCTTCCAAATTGCGGCAGGTCAGAGAGAAGCGTATAGCCGTCAGCGTCTGTGGTCGCTCTCAGAGCGAAGAGACATGAAGTCCTCAGCCCCGGGGCGAGGATGAGAACGCGCCGGAGCGATGGCGAACAGGAGTCACGAATGATTCGAATAGCTGTGCTGGGCGCCACAGGAACGATCGGACGCGAGATACTGACCGTTCTTGAAGAGCGGGATTTCCCCGCGAACGACGTCCTCGCAGTGGCGACACGACAGTCGATCGGCAAAGACGTCAGCTTTGGCGATCGAAATCTCAAGACCCGGGATGCGGACACTGTAAACTGGTCGGAAGTCGATCTTTGCATCGTTGCTGCCGGATCAAAGGCCGCGCGCCAATGGGCGCCCCGCATAGCGGGTACGGGATGCGTTGTTATCGATACCTCGTCGGCCTTTCGAATGGAATCTGACATTCCGCTTGTCGTGCCGGAAGTGAACGCGGCGATGCTGAACGGATATGGACTTAGAAACATCATCTCCAGCCCCGGCGGAGCAACATCCCAGCTCGTCGTAGCGCTCAAGCCCCTGAATGAAGCCGTAGGTGTCAAACGCGCTGTGGTGGCGACATATCAGTCCACATCCGGCGCCGGACGCGAGGGGATGGATGAGCTTTGGACACAAACCAAGGGCGTCTATGTCAATCAGGGGGTTGAACCGCGCGTCTTCACCAAGCAGATCGCGTTCAACGTAATTCCTCATGTCGACGAGTTCATGGACGACGGGTCGACTCGCGAGGAGTGGAGGCTCCGCGTCGAAACCCAGAAGATACTCGGCTCTGCCGTGCAGGTCGCAGCGACTTGCGTCAGGGTTCCGGTATTCGTCGGACATTCTGAGGCCGTTCACCTTGAGCTTGGCCGGCCATTATCGGCCTCCGACGCACGCGCCCTCCTAAGGGAGGCTCCAGGCGTCATGGTTGTCGATAAGCGCGAAGACGAAGGTTATATGACCCCGGTCGAATGTGTCGGCGAATGGGCTGTATATGTTTCCAGAATTCGAAACGACCCATCAGTGGAGAACGGGCTGTCGCTCTGGATCGTCTCAGACAATCTCCGCAAAGGAGCTGCGCTGAACGCCGTACAGATCGCCGAAGGTCTCCTGAACCGAGGCGCCTTTAAAGGAAGGCGCCTGAAGTGAGGCGGAAGCCTGAGCGAAGTCCCCGCCGGCAACTGCGGTTCATGGTGGAGAATGAGTCATGCCCCCTAATCAGGTATCTCTTACAGGGCTTGCAGCGGCCGTGTCCGCCTACACTCTCTGGGGGTTCCTGCCTCTCTATTTTCACCTGCTCTCCAACCTCCCTCCATGGATCATCTTAGCGCATAGGATTCTCTGGTCGGCGCCGACCGCCCTGTTTCTGATACTGGCGTCGGGCAAACAGCAGGAAGCGTGGCAGGCCATTCGTCAGCCGGCGCTGTTAATAGCCCTGCTGGCGTCAGGGAGCGCCATCGCAGCAAACTGGGCGATCTATATCTGGGCCGTAACCCAGGGCCGGATTCTTGAGGGAAGTCTCGGTTACTTCATAAATCCGTTGATTACCTTCATCATCGCGTCAGTTCTATTTCGCGAGAGATTTAATCGTCTGCAGATCGCCGCAATCATACTGGCCTCGCTCGGCGTCCTGAATCAGGCGATCACGGTTGGAGAGTTTCCGTGGGTGGCATTGTCCCTCGGCGCAAGCTTCGCTGTCTACGGGGCGATCAGAAAGTATGCGGCCGTCGACAGCCGCATTGGTTTTGCGATCGAGATCATGTGGCTGGCCCCTATGGCCGCCATCGGCGTGATGCTATGGCCTGCAGCTAACGCAGAGATCTTCAAATCAGGTCAGATAAGCACAATTCTGTTGCTGGCCGCAGCCGGACCAATCACATCCATTCCTCTCATCCTGTTCGCTCAAGGCGCCAGACGACTTCGCCTGTCGACAACAGGAATGCTTCAGTACATTGCGCCCACTTTGCAGTTTATCATCGGTCTAGCTTTGGGAGAGCCGTTCACGCCCGCGCATGCCCTTACGTTTGGACTGACTTGGGCTGGCGTAGCGCTTTTCACCCTGTCGTCCCTGAGATTGGGTCAGGCGGCGCCGCCTAAGCCGCAGCCCTGAACAGCTCAGGCTAAAGACAGTCGTAAAGCGCATCAATCAAGCGCCGTCTTCTCGGGTCCTCCAGAAGGTCTGCGCCCTGTCGGTTCATGATATAAGCCGCCGAAAGACCTGTAACCGGATCCCCCAAGCCCCCCGACCCTCCCCACCCCGAATGACACAATGTCTCGCGGTTCGGACCATAAAGACCGGATGTATTCCTCATTACCCCCGCGGCGAACGAAACCTGCCCAGGAAGGACCCGGTCCGGTCCGAAAACTCGTTCGCGAGTAAGCTCCGTCCAGACAGCTTCCGAGAACAGACGCACCGACCCGATCCGTCCGCGCTGAGCGAAAGCGGAATATAGCAGCGCGGTCGCCGCCGCGGTGCCGTGCCCGTTGGCCGATGGAATCTCAGCCTCTCGCCATTCGCTGGCACCCCGATTGGGAGCCGACCATGGCTGGAGAAAGGCCGCGCGAACCTCATCAGTAAGCGCGGCAAACTGCGCCGGCGCCTTAGGCTTCACCATTTCACAACAACGATGGTGCTCGGCTTCAGGAGTGCCGATCCAGAAATCGATACCCAACGGTCTACATATATCCTCCCGAAGAACCCGCCCAAGAGTTCGGCCGTCAACGCGCCGAACCAGTTCGCCAGCCAGATATCCCCAGGTCAGCGGATGATAAGCCGAACCTCGGGCGCCCCCACCGAACGGAGCAAGCGTCGCCAAACGCTCGGAAAGACTTATCGGATCGAGCCACAATGAAGGATCGATAGGTTCCCTGAATCCAGCCAGCCCACCCTGATGAGACAAGACATCGGCGACCGTCAGCAGCTCTTTTCCGGCGACGCCGAACTCCGGCCAGTACGCACACACAGGGAGATCGTAATCAAGAAGTCGACGCTCCACCATAAGCGCAACGACCAGCGCAGAGATCGGCTTGGTGGTCGAATAGACCGGACACAAGATCGAGCCATCCCAGGGTCTGGTCTGCTGACGATCGGCCCAGCCCCCCTGAACATCGACCACAAGCTCGCCATTCAGCCATGCCGCAAACCCTGCGCCAAGTTCCAGACCGTCCTGGAAGTTCCGCTCAAAGGCGCGAACAACCGGCTCAAAACCCTCGACGACACGACTGACATTCATGTTCATGGACGGGAGATTCCGAAATCCGGGACCTGCGGTCAACCAGTCCTAACGCATCGCCTTGACGATGCTCGTCAGACCGCGATCATGAAGACTGAATATCGCAGGCCGAGACAGCCTAGGAGCGACCCCCAAAATGCAGATTAATGGTATCGCCCACATACAGATCACTGCTGGGGAGTATCAGCGCGCGCGCCTTTTTTACCGACAGCTTCTGCCTTTCATGGGCCTCACTGAAGTCATGGATGACGTATCCGGTTACTACTGTGTCGGCGGTCGAACGGGTGTTCTGATCAGCCCCCCTGCTCCGGAACATGCCGGCGAGCGGTTTGTTCAGAGGCGAGTGGGCCTGCATCACGTCTGCTTCAGAGCTCGTTCCAGAGAAGACGTTCGCGAGGCCTACGACTTCATCAAAACCCTGGGGGTACCCATTATTCGAGCGCCCCAGGAAGACGGCTGGGCGCCGGGCTACTACTCGATTCTGTTCGAAGATCCAGACGGCGTCCGACTGGAGATCAACTATGTCCCGGGTCGGGGCGTTTTTGATACCGAGCACAAGAGAGTTCGGCTCGTAGAGCCCCGCAACCCGTCCGAGTCGACGTCAAATGACTTGGAGTGAGAGCCCGGGACCGGGCCTCCAACAGGAGGCCGGGCAGGCGGCGCGCGCGAGACCACCTGGCGAGGCCGTTCGACTTGATATTCCCAGCCGCCTCCTCCATGTGTCTCCCAGTGCCGCCTTACAGGAATCTGCGAAATGTCCGCCATTCGACCCCGTCGCTCTGTCCTTTACATGCCGGGTGCGAACGAGAGGGCGCTTGAAAAAGCCAAGTCTCTCCCGGCTGACGCGCTGATCCTGGATCTTGAAGACGCCGTAGCCCCGGAAGCCAAGGTCGAGGCGCGGCGACGAGTATGCGAGACCGTGTCGAACGGCGGCTTCGGTCTCAGGGAACTGATCATCCGGATCAATGGACTGGAGACTGAGTGGGGCCGCGACGATCTGTCAGCGGCAGTCAAGGCGAAGCCCGATGTGATCCTGGTTCCAAAAGTGACGAGCTCCAGAGATATTGCGGAAATCGATGGATGCATGAAAGCGGCCGGAGCTCCCGCCAACCTCAAGCTGTGGGTGATGATTGAAACGCCCCTGGCGATCCTGAACATTCAATCGATCGCTGACCAGAAGCGAACCACTTCACTCGAGGGCTTCGTGATCGGAGCGAACGACCTGATCAAAGACATTAGAGGTGAGTATCTTCCGGACCGAAGCAATATCTCGACCTCTCTTCAGCTGACGATCATTGCGGCGAGAGCCTACGATCTTCTCGTCTTTGACGGAGTCTTCAACGACATCTCTGATTCTAACGGCTTTGACGCCGAAGCGCGCCAGGCGAAGGCCTACGGATTTGACGGCAAGACATTGATCCATCCCAGCCAGATAGATCCATGCAACACGATCTTTGCGCCCGCAGCCAATGCTGTCGACCATGCTCGGGCAGTCATAGCGGCCTTTGACGACCCCCTGAATGCAGGCAAAGGGGTTCTTAAGGTGAACGGAAAGATGACAGAGCTTCTACATCTGGCTCAAGCGAAGCGAACAGTCGCCATCGCAGAAGCCATCGCGCAACGCGAGGCCGTTTCATGACCCTGAAATCCAATCCAGGCAATTTCTTCGAGGACTTCGCCCCGGGTGACGAACTTATACATCCGACGCCGCGAACCGTCACAGAGGCGGACGCGGCGCTTTACGTCGGGCTGACGGGATCTCGCTACGCACTGTTTTCTTCGGACACATTTGCACAGGACTGCGGCCTCGAAAGCGCGCCGATCGATCCGTTGTTGGCGTTTCATATCGTATTCGGGAAAACGGTCCCAGACATCTCACTCAATGCCGTCGCCAATCTGGGATATGCGGAAGGACGTTTTCTGAGAACCGTCTATCCTGGCGACACGCTTCGCGCTGTCTCGGAAGTCATCGGCGTGAAGGAGAACTCAAACGGAAAGACGGGCGTCGTTTGGGTCCGCACCACAGGATATAATCAGGCTGACCAGGAAGTTCTGGATTATGTGCGCTGGGTGATGGTCAACAAGAGAGACCCCTCGAGCCCGGCCCCGAAGGCCGTCGTCCCGGATCTTGAATCAGCAGTCAAGCCGTCAGCCCTGCCACGCCCCGAATGCTCGGCCTCCGGGTTCGATTTCGTATTGTCGGGATCGCCATTTGGCTTTGAAGACTATGAAGTCGGAGAAAAAATCGACCACGTCGACGCCTTCACCGTTGAGGAGGCGGAACATCAGATCGCCACCCGGCTCTATCAGAACACAGCGAAAGTGCATTTCAATCAACACGAGCAAGCTTCGAGCCGATTTGGCCGTCGGCTCATTTACGGGGGAGTTGCGATTTCTCTCGCCCGATCTCTGGCCTTTAACGGATTGGGGAACGCGGGCGAAATCATAGCGATCAATTCAGGACAACACGTCAATCCGCTCTTCGCAGGCGACACCGTGTTCGCGTGGTCGGAAGTCCTCGATAAGGCGGAACTCGGAGACGGTCTTGGCGCGCTGCGACTGAGGTTGGTCGCCACGAAGAACCACCCCTGCGGAGATTTTCCGCGATTGGATTCTGAAGGGCGTCACCTCCCGTCAGTGATTCTGGATTTCGACTACTGGGCGGCCATTCCGCAACGGAGCTAACCCGCATGTTCCCAGGCATCGCCCAGGCGGCGGGCGCTATAGCCATTTTGTTATCGGTAATTGTTCGCAGCATTAGATCCGGCGCATCTTGGCAGGCTGTGGACGAAGGAGAGGCCACGGCAGAGCATCTTCGAGACCTGACAGGCATTCTGGATCTCCAACGTCTCAGAGAAGTGTTCGGTCCGCCGAGACTGCAGGACGGGGTGTTCCCAGTTTCCAGGCAGGATGTTATGAGAAATCGCTCGGGGCTGGGCTATCTTCTGGGCGATCGATGGCTCGACGGGGCCTCGGCTCTCATTGCGATCCTGGCTCTATTTCCTTTGTGGCCCCTTTGGGGAACACGGGCGTGGCTGGACACGCTTCTGCTTCTGGCCGGCGCATATCAGGTTGGTGGCTGGGTCGCCTCCATGCGCTTCATACGGACGTCATGACCGGTTCGACGCGAGCCGGCTGAGGCTGAATAGCGCCGGACGCGAACGTCTCCCTCAGATAACCAGCGATCTGCCGCCTTAGCCGGGCGGTGGTGATCCGGGAGTACAGCATGACGCTCCAGTAAAGAGGGAAGCCAACCAGGACAAAGCACAAGGGCAGTGAGATAAGCAGAATCAGGGCGGCCACACCCTCAACCCTGTCGCCGATTACCGACTGACGTCCCGTAGCGAGGTTCAGGTCGCAGATATAATTGCCCCCCTTGAAAATGACCGCGGTTCTCTCCCCAGCCGAGTAAGTCTCGGATAAGTCTGGAAAAGACGTCTCGCCGTTGTCATCCCAACTCACCCTGCAACGACTGAAACGCTTTGTTCGTCCCGCGGAGTTGGTGCGCTCGCTGATTGAAGCCACCTCCAGAACCACCCCAAGCCTGTGATAGAGCGCTTCAGTTGTCATGCGCCTCTCCCGAATGCCGCCGCAGGAGAGGCAGGCCGCCTAATGAAAACAGAGGCGCCCCAAACCGCAATCCGGCTCCCTTCAAAAGCGCCTTGAACATCCGGCGGGTCAACGACGCGCCATTGACAGGAAACGGGCCATCCACCGCGCCACCAGCGCGTGATCGCCCTGTATGGCTGAAAGAGAATGGATCGCATGATCGGCTGCGACCTCCGGATACGCGATACCCCTGCGCACAGAATAGAGGGACGAGGCGAATGCGTCGCTAAACTCAGGGTGTCCCTGAACGCTCATAAACGGCGCATCCTCATAGACCAGCATGGCGTGATCCGTATGAGCCGATCGAGCGAGCGTTACTGAGCGCTTGGGAGCAGAGATCACCTGATCCTGATGACTTGCAACGAGAGAAAACGTCTCCCTAGCGTCGACCATCCAATCGCGAGTCTCAACCACCTCATAAGTGTGCCTTCCCACCCCCCAACCCTTCGGAGATTTCCGAACATCGCCCCCTAGAGCATCTGCGAGGATCTGATGACCGAAACAGACGCCGACTATAGGAAGCCGCGCAGAATGGGCGGACCTCACGAAGGCCTTGAGAGGGCCGATCCACGGCTGGTCATCATAAACCCCCGAAGGCGACCCCGTGATAACAGCGCCCTCGAGAAGAGCCGGATCCGGAAGCGCCCCCCCGTCGAGAAGCCGGATCGGCGCAAACTCGAAATCTCCCAGCCCCGCGCCTAGAAGCTCTGCGAACATCCCCGGATAATCGGGAAACGCTTCCGCAAGAGCGGCAGGCGGGCGACCGGTTTCAATGACTGAAATCTTCATAAGCTATAAATGAAGCGGTTTTGAACGGACGCCAAGAGGCCGCGCCCCTGACGCGTTGACACTTGTGAGGGCCGGTCTAGAACCAAATTTCGGAATAAGTGTCGAAACCTGATCGGGAGCCTTCGGGGAAGAAACGGAATGGCGCAATCGGGATGGACTGACAAGCGACCCATGTCGCCGCATGTGCAAGTCTGGCGTTGGCATACGACCATGCTGGGCTCGATCCTTCATCGAGCAACCGGGGTCGCCAACTATCTGGGACTGATGCTTCTGGTGGCCTGGCTGTTCGCGGCAGCCTCGGGCCCCGAAGCCTACGGCGCTTTTGAGCGGGTCGCCTCCTCGATACCGGGCACAGTCGTACTGTTCGGCTTCACGGCAAGCATTCTTTACCATGCGATGAGCGGGGCGCGACATCTGGTCTGGGATGCGGGCCATGGCTTCAATCCGAAACTCGCCAGCCTGCTGGGCGGCCTCATTATCGTGCTGGCCCTGGGCGGCGCTGCGGCGATCTGGATCGTGGCGGGGCTCGCTCCGATATCGCTTCCGGAATTGGGGGGCTGATATGAGTGATTCGATTAGAACGCCGCTTGGCAAGGTCCGCGGCCTCGGCTCTGCAAAAAAAGGGGTCGAACATTTCATCGCCCAACGAGCATCCGCCATAGCGCTGTTGTGTCTCACGCCCTGGATCCTGATCTCTCTGATTGGGGCGATCAAAGGCGGCTATGAAGGGGCGGTTGCTTGGATCGGGGCGCCCATCAATGCTGGTCTTATCCTGGTGACGATCGGCGCGGGCGTCCACCATATGCGCATAGGTCTTCAAGTCGTGATTGAGGATTACATCGCCAAGACGGGGTCGAAGCTCTCCCTGTTGATCCTCAACACCTTCATCTCCGTATTGGTCTTTGTCGCCGCCGCGGTTGCGGTTCTGAAGCTTGCCATCGCATAGGCGCATGACGGTCCGGATAGGCCGGAAGCTCGATATCGTACTTTGTCCTGAGGATCTTCGCCGATGACTGCCTACTCTTGGAACGATCACACCTACGATGTCGTGGTGGTCGGCGCGGGCGGATCCGGCCTTCGCGCCGCATTGGGGTGCGCGCAGGCAGGACTCAAAACAGCCTGTATTACAAAGGTATTCCCGACACGCTCTCACACAGTGGCGGCTCAGGGTGGAATCTCGGCGTCCCTTGGCAATATGGGCCAGGACGACTGGCGCTGGCACATGTACGACACGGTGAAAGGCGCCGACTGGCTGGGTGATCAGGACGCGATCGAGTATCTCGTCCGACATGCGCCGGACGCCGTTTACGAACTGGAGCACTGGGGAGTTCCGTTCTCTCGAACGGAAGACGGTAAAATTTACCAGCGCGCCTTTGGCGGAATGACAAGAAACTTTGGTGAGGCGCCGATCCAGAGAACCTGTGCGGCTGCAGACCGAACAGGCCACGCGATTCTCCATACTCTCTATGGGCAGTCGCTGAAGTACGACGTTGACTTCTTCATCGAACACTTCGCCCTTGACCTGATTATGGATGCCGACGGCGCTTGCCGCGGTGTGACTTCATGGCAGCTGGATAATGGGGCGTTGCACCGTTTCAGGGCTCGGCGCGTCATCCTCGCGACGGGCGGATACGGACGGGCGTATTTTTCGGCAACATCCGCACATACATGCACTGGAGACGGGAACGCGATGGTTCTTCGCGCCGGCCTTCCGCTGCAGGACATGGAGTTTGTCCAGTTTCACCCGACGGGAATTTACGGAGCGGGCTGCCTGATCACGGAAGGAGCGCGCGGTGAAGGCGGCTACCTGACCAACTCTAAAGGTGAACGTTTCATGGAGCGATACGCTCCTTCGGCAAAAGACCTGGCGTCACGAGACGTCGTCTCGCGATCTATGACGATCGAGATCCGGGAAGGACGCGGCGTAGGAAAAAATGGCGATCACATTCATCTCCATCTCGACCATCTTGATCCAAAGGTTCTCCATGCCCGGCTGCCCGGGATTTCCGAGAGCGCCAAGATCTTCGCCGGCGTCGATGTGACGCGCGAGCCGATACCTGTGCTGCCGACGGTGCATTACAACATGGGAGGAATTCCCACCAACTATCACGGAGAAGTTCTGACCAAGGCAGGAGGCGACCCTGACACGATCGTCCCTGGATTGATGGCGGTGGGTGAGGCGGCGTGCGTGTCAGTTCATGGAGCCAATCGTCTTGGGTCGAACTCGTTGATCGACCTTGTCGTATTTGGACGGGCGGCCGGTCTTCGCTGCGCCGAAGTCCTCGACCGACAGTCCTCGCAGGTCGATCTGCCAAGAGGTGCTGGCGAAGCGCATCTGGCGCGTCTTGATCGCTTCAGAAATGCGAGCGGTTCAACGCCAACTTCCCGCCTGAGGCTCTCAATGCAGAAGGCGATGCAGGAAAATTGTGCGGTCTTCAGGACCGGTGAAGTGCTCGATGAGGGGGTCCGCCGCATCGCCGAGGTTCATGCAGGAACAGCGGATATCTCCGTATCTGACCGTGGGATGATCTGGAACACGGATCTTCTCGAAACTCTGGAATATGACAACCTCATCGTACAGGCCGCCGCCACGGTGAACTCTGCCGCGAACCGCAAGGAAAGCAGGGGCGCCCATGCGCGGGAAGACTATCCTGATCGCAATGACGGCGAGTGGATGAAGCACACATTGGCCTGGGTTGGCGAGACCGGCGCAGTCTCGATCGACTACCGTCCCGTTCATGCTTACACGATGTCGAACGATATTGAGTACATCGCACCCAAGGCCAGAGTGTATTGACGGCCGGACAATTCGGGTCGAAGTGGCCCGCGAGAGACAACTACGATGTCGCGAGGCCCGTCGAGACGTGAAGCCGTTCTTCTGAGTGCCGCCGCAGGACTTTCGGCGCTCACGAGTTGCAGCCGTCAGACCTCATCCGCTGCTGCGGCCTCAGATGAGGACTTCGGCGCTCTGTCGTCTGACTGGCTGCGAAGCTACACGCGTCAACGGCCCTCCGCGGCGACAGCCCTTGGCGAACACGCCTTCGACTCGGATCTGGAGGATGTAAGCGAGGCGGGTCGACAGGCTGCATCGACCGAAATCAGAGCGCTACGTGAGCGCCTTTCGATGATCGATCGCAGCACCCTTTCGCGCGACAATCAGGTCGACGCCGTTATGCTGTCGGAACATCTAGAAGGACAATTGTTCGCCTATGACGACCTTCAGGACTGGCTATGGGATCCGCTTCGCTACAGCGAGGCGGCAGGCAACGCCCTCTACGGCCTGATGGCGCGCGATTTCGGCCCCCTTCCTGAGCGATTACTTTCAGCAGCGAGTCGAATGGAAAAGCTGCCTCTGTTCATGCAACAGGCTCAGAAGTCGCTGACCCCCGAAAGAACCCCAAGAATTCATGCCGAAACTTATCTGGCGCAAATGGCGGGCGTCGTTTCGATCATCGACAGTCTCATAAAGCCCCAGTCTTCGGTCTTAGGGCCGAGCGACAGGAGCCGACTGGAGTCTGCAGCTGCGACTGCGAAAACAGCTGTCGAGGCCCACAGCTCATGGGTCCGATCCACGCTCATTCCTGCGTCATCTGGAGACTTTCGGATCGGATCCGGGTTGTTCGAGACAAAACTGCGGCTGGCGCTCAGCGCCACGATATCGGGAGCTGATCTGCGCCAGCAGGCGATCAAGGACATCGATGAAGTTCGGAGCGAGATGTTCGATGTTGCTCAAACCGCATTAGCGGCGAATAATTCGAATGAGAGGTTGGGGCCGGCCCCGTCAGCGGACCGGAAAGATGCGGCCATACGAGCGGCGCTGAAGCTGGCCTATGCAGACCGCCCCGCACGCGAAGACCTGTTTTCCAAAGCTGCCGAAACCCTGGAAACGACAACCCGGTTTGTGCGGGAAAGAGATCTCATCACCCTGCCGGACGCCCCGGTTCGCGTTATCGAGATGCCGGAATTCCAGCAAGGCGTGGCGGTAGCCTACTGCGACTCTCCGGGACCGCTGGACCGGCATCTGGAGACTTTTTACGCAGTCTCCCCTATTCCGGCGTCATGGTCGGATGATCGGACGCAGTCGTTTCTTCGCGAGTATAACTCGCGCTCGATAGATGAACTGACCATTCACGAAGCCATGCCGGGTCATTTCGTGCAGCTGTGGCATGCCAACCGCCATCCAAGCACGCTGAGGGCGGTTCTTGGTTCCGGAACCTTTATTGAGGGCTGGGCCTGCTATGCGGAAGATATGATGTCGGAAGTGAGGGATGCTCCTGGCGACCCTCTTCGCAGGTTGATCACCCTTAAGTGGCGACTGAGATCTATTGCAAACGCCGCTCTTGATCATGGCATTCATGTGGACAACTGGTCCGAGGCGGACGCTATGTCGTTCATGACAGGTGCGGCCTTGCAGGAAGAAAGTGAAGCGAGGGGGAAATGGACGCGCGCGCGTGTCAGCTCGACTCAACTTTCAACCTACTATGTCGGTTGGAGAGAACACCACGCCCTTAGAGACGAAGCCAAACGTCGTTGGCAGAGTGAGTTCACCCTTAAAAACTATCACGACACAGTTCTCTCGCATGGCTCCCCCCCATCGCGTCTCGTAAGAGCTTTGATGTTTGACGAGATGATCGCATGACCTTCATACGCGCCTTTGCGAAGCGCATCGGATACGCCGCGACGCTGAGACGCTTTCATTTTGGCGGATCGCCGCTAAGGTGATCTTCGATCCTACCGGAGACGGATTTTCCAATGGTTGAGCTGACGCTTCCGCGTAATTCCGAAATCAAGAAGGGCAAGATCTGGCCCAAACCCGTCGGTGCGAAAAAATTCAAGGTCTTCAAGATTTACCGGTTTGA
This sequence comes from Alphaproteobacteria bacterium, assembly GCA_018969425.1. Lineage (GTDB taxonomy): Bacteria > Pseudomonadota > Alphaproteobacteria > Caulobacterales > Hyphomonadaceae > UBA7672. Next base: position 81,692 of record JAGWYJ010000003.1, read on the forward strand.
TCCGGAGAGCGGACGAAACCCAACCTGGGACACCTACACAATCGACACCACCCAGTGCGGCCCAATGGTTTTGGACGCCCTAATCTACATCAAGAATGAGATTGATCCGACGCTTTCCTTCAGACGATCGTGCAGGGAAGGCGTTTGCGGATCCTGTTCGATGAATATCGGCGGAAGAAACACGATTGCGTGCACAAAAGGGCACGACGAGTTTCAGGGGGCGATAACGATCTCACCTCTGCCGCACATGCCTGTCGTCAAGGATCTGGTGGCGGATCTAACCAATTTTTACGCCCAGCACCGCTATGTTCAGCCCTATCTCAAGACCACCACTCCCGAACCTCAGAAGGAATGGAAACAGTCCGAAGGAGATCGAAAGAAACTCGACGGCCTCTACGAATGCATCATGTGCGCATCCTGCTCGACAGCATGCCCAAGCTATTGGTGGAATGGCGACAAGTTTCTTGGCCCCGCAGCGCTGCTTCAAGCCTATCGCTGGATTATCGACAGCAGGGATGAAGCGACCGGAGAACGGCTTGACGACCTGGAAGACCCGTTCAAGCTTTACCGGTGCCATACGATTATGAACTGCGCTCAGGTTTGCCCCAAGGGTCTGAACCCGGCCAAGGCGATCGCAGAGATTAAGAAGCTGATGGTTGAGCGGGTCACCTGAGGCTGACCGTCAGATCGGCGAAAAATCCGGACGAGCTTGTGAGCAAACGGTTAAACGTACAGAACGTCTGCGCGCGAGGCCGGTTGACTGTCTGACCCGTTGCTGGGAACCACCCTCGGCCTCCCAGAACAAACAGAATTGTTCTGGCGTGAATATTCTCACGCGCCCGACAACATTCAAAGTTTCGGAGATATCAGGCTGAGAACTGTTACTCAGCCGAATCGTCGTCGCGCCGACCCGTAGTCCGCTCAGCAATACGAGCCCTCTTACCCGTCAGACCGCGCAGATAGTAGAGCTTCGCCCGACGAACCTTGCCTTTTCTCTTAACCTCGATCGAGTCAAGCATCGGGGAGTTCAGCGGGAACACGCGCTCCACGCCCTCTCCGAAGGAAAGCTTCCGAACCGTGAAGCTCTCGTTCAGGCCGCCTCCCGACCGGGCGATGCAGACGCCTTCAAAGGCCTGAATTCGTTCACGATCCCCCTCGGAGATCTTAACGTTCACTCGGAGAGTATCCCCCGCGGCGAACGCAGGAATGGACTTTCCCGCCATTACGCGAGCGATTTCCTCACGGTCCAAAGTTTCGATGATATTAGCGGCCATCGGTTACATCTTTCCGTCGCGCGAACGACCTTGCGCACCTGTCGGGCTTGAAACCCGGGAAGCGGCGTATAAATCCGGTCTTCTGGCTTTCGTCAACTGCTCAGCCTGATTTCGACGCCACTCATCGATCTTTTTATGGTCCCCAGACACCAGAACGGCTGGGATTTCCCGTCCCTCCCAGACCTGGGGACGCGTATAGTGAGGGTGCTCTAGAAGACCCGTTTCAAAACTTTCTGCGACCAGAGACTCGGAGTTTCCCGCCACTCCCGGCAATAGGCGAACGCAGGCCTCGACGAGGGCAAGAGCGGCGACCTCCCCTCCGGCGAGAACGAAATCTCCGATGGACACCTCCTCAAGCCCGCGGGCTTCAATCACGCGCTCGTCCAGACCCTCGAACCGACCGCAAAGAAGAATCGCGCCAGGTCCGGCGGCCAACTGACGAACCCGCACCTGAGTGAGGGGCGCCCCCCGGGGAGAAAGATAAATGACAGGCCTCCCCTCGCGAGAAACGCTGTCGATCGCGGCGGCGGCCACATCGGCCCGCATCACCATGCCAGCGCCGCCCCCAGATGGGGTGTCATCCACTGTTAGTCGCCGCCCCACCCCGAAGGAACGAATATCGACTGTCTCAAGGGCGAAGGCGCCCCTCTCAAGCGCCGACCCGACAATAGATAATCCGAGGGTTCCCGGAAACGCCTCAGGGAACAGCGTGAGACACGTCACTCGAAAGGTCATGCCCCTTCTCCCCGGTTTCCGGCGGCGCCAGTCATCGGCTCGCGTCTGACCGTCTGTTCAGACAGCCCCCAACCCAGCCACAGGAAGAGAGCCCGCAAACCCTGTAACTTACTTGATCAAAATGCTAAGAATGGAAACCCACTGACAAAGAGGATCACATGAAAACGTTCATCCTGCCCATTCTGATGCTTTCGCTGGCGTCTCCCGTCATCGCTCAGGAGGCGGCTCCTGCCTCGTCGACCATCCAGGAAGTGACATCCAAGGGCATCACGATGGAGGTCCAGGGCCAGTCCTTCAACATAGATTATACGCCAGACGGCAAATTCACCGGCGGAGACGGCATGTTCAGCGGCACTTGGAAAGCCGATGGAGACAAGCTCTGCCTGTCGCTTCCGGACATGGGCGTCGAAAATCAGTGCACCGTCTACCCGGAGGGCAAAAAATCCGGAGACAGCTTCGAAATATCGGGTGAGATGGGTTCGATGACCGTTCGCATTCGGTAAGTACGGTTCTGGAAGGCGTCCAGGTCGGGGTCCCTTTGGACCCCGCTCGGCGAGCCTCCCAACCGGCCTGAACATCGGACCGGTTGGGAGAGAGCCGAGGCCCAACTCCAGACTTAAAGAAAACTGAGCGGCAGCCCTGTTGGAGAGAGCCTCCCGTGAACGTGCGCCTCCGGGCGATCGCCCTGGCCCTTTTAGCAGCCTTGCCAGGCGGATGTGCGAGCCTGGCGCCGGAAGATCGCTTCAGGGCTTATCCGGCCCAAGGGGAGATGGTCGAAATCGAGAATGGACGAAGGCTCCAGCTGGACTGCCGAGGCGCCGGAACCCCCGTGATCATCCTTCAGGCAGGCGGAGACGTCACAGGGTCGCTGGCCTGGGCTCCGGTCCACGATCAGCTGGCCGCAATGACGCGGACGTGCGCCTACAGCCGCGCAGGGATCCTCTGGAGTGATCCGAGGACGGACCCGTTCCATCCGAAGGAGGTCGCAACAGACCTGCACGCAGCGCTGACACGAACGGGAGTGCAAGGCCCTTACATCCTCGTCGGCCACTCCCGAGGAGGGCTTTACTCACTTATCTTCGCGGGGCTTTTTCCAGACGACGTTGCAGGACTTGTCCTGGCCGACTCCTCCCATCCGGACCAGGACAGGGAACTCCGAAGCGCCGGAGTTGCACGTAAACCCCCTGTGATCGCCAATCCCTTTTTGACCCAGCTCCTTCGCTGGAGCGGCCTCCTGCAACTGTCACCTGCACAGGCTGACCCCGCCATCCTCGGACCGGTGCAGGCCTTTTACGCCAAATCCGCTGTAGCAAATGCCAGGGAGGCGGCGGGGCGAGCGCAAACTCTCGCTTTGGCGGGAGAGTATCGCGATCTCAGGAACTGGCCGCTGATTGTGCTGGCGAGAGAGCCGCCTGAACAAACGCTGGCGAGAACGACGCTTGACGCCCGAAACGCGTATCTGCTCTCAGAAGACGGCCCCAGCCCGGAGGGAGATTCGCTCTCGGCGGAAGAAACAGTCTGGCGACGGCTTCAGAGCGATCTGGCGACCTGGTCAAGCAAAGGTCGTCTGGAGGTCGTCCCAAACTCGACCCACGCTTTCTTCTTCCTGAAGCCCCAGATCGTCGTGAAAGCCGTCAGTGAGATTCTGGCCGCAGCGCGAGTGATGCGCGCCCCCGCGCCCGATATTGACTAAGCGCCGCACGACCAGATCACGCCGGAGGCGGAACAGAGGATTGTTGAGCTCTCTTATCGACGATCGCCGCTGCAGCCATATCTCCGGTAACATTGCCGACAGTACGAAAGATATCGGGGATCACCTCAACGGCGAGCAGAATCCCCAAAAGCTCAAGCGGAACCCCCATTGCGATAGAAATCGGTGCAACGCTGGCGATGAAGGATATCTGTCCGGGAAGCCCGACAGAACCCACGCTCACAGCTACAGCGACAAGTGAGCCTGCAAAGACCTGCTGGGGGGTGAACTCGAGTCCGAAAACTGCCGCCATGAAGTAGACGACAACCAGGTTGGTGACCGGGCTCGTCATCCGGAACACCGCGACCGCCAGCGGGAGCGTCAGGTTCACGACGCGCGGGGACAATCCCATGGCGTCTCTCGATCGAGCCACCATCAGCGGCAACGAGGCAAGAGAGGACTGGGTTGAAAAAGCCACCGCAAGAACCGGGGCAGCCCCGCTCAGGAAGGTTTTTACTGATATTCGTCCCCAAACAATGGCGAAGACACAGGCAAGGACCGCCACGCCGGCCGTCACGAGACAGGCGATGGCCAGATACTGCACAAGCAACCCTGCAGCCTCCAGCCCCGAGCGCAGGCCCACCCCAAGGGATAATGCGAAAACCCCAACAGGGGCCGCTATCAAGACCCATTGGACAATCACTATCATGGTGTCCGAAAGGGCGCGAAAGAAGGCTACCATCGGATCTCGCTGCAGCGCCGGAAGTCGAGTGGCGGCGAAACCGAAGAAGATGGCGAACACAACAAGAGGCAAAATCGCTCCCTCTGCGGCAGCCGCAACAGGATTGGAGGGCGCGAGCCCGGCGATCCACTCGCCCAGATGCGGCGGCTCGGCAGCCTCTACGGCGCGGCCCCCTGCGCCCGAGATAAACACCTTTGCTGCATCGGGATCGACAGGCCAGAGCGAAAACACTGCCGGAAGCACACTGATGGCGTAGACCGTTGCCGAAATTAGCAAAACAGAAAAAACGAGGAGCGACCGAACCGCCAGTCGACCTGTGGACGCCGCATCGGCGACGGAGGCGATACCCGTGACCAGAAGCGAAAAAACGAGCGGGATGACTGTCATCCGCAACGCATTCAACCAGAGAGTTCCCACCGATTCGAGAGACGCGAAGATTTCGCTATAAGCACCTCGCGCCCATGGCGCTGCAAGCGCCCCGAAAACAAGGCCCGCGACAAGTGCGAGGATGACCCAGAAGCTCAGGGACTTGAACATAAGGCATCTCTCTTCAGGCGCGATCGCTGAACTAAACGGATCAACATAGGTTACGGAATGACAGGTAGGGAAATATAGGACGCACGTCCGCGGGAATGGTGAACGGAGTTAGTCGCAATCAGTCCTTCAGCCTCGAACTCATTTCGTCCGCCTGTGTTGAGATTACGAGCGAACTTCGGAAAATTCGATGAAGAGATCTCAACCCGAATTCGATGTCCGGCCTCAAAGACATTGGCGGTGGTCATCGGCGAAAACTGAAGCTTGTAGCTTTCGCCCGGTTTCATGAAAACCTCTCGATCGAGACCCTCCCGGAAGCGGGCGCGCAGAATTGTATCGTCAAGAATGACCGCCTCTCCGTCAGGTCCCACATCAACCAGTTTGACCGTGAAATCAGTATCCCTGACGCTTGAGGACACATGGAGCACGGCGTCGACGAAGCCAGCGATCGTAATCGGCTCTTCGAGCGGATCGGAGGTATAGACGAGTACATCGTTCCTCGCCTCAACAGCCCGCTGATCGAATGCGCCTGCCGACACGAGCCCCCCATTGCAACAATCTCCGCCCCCAACAGTAGGAACAGGGTTCATCGGATCATAAACAAACTGGTCAGAGGCCTGGCCCCCGCTTGGCGGATCAAAGGTCAAACGTCCGTCTCCAAAAAGAGAATTGGCCGCTCCCCGCGAGCTGAGATAAAGCCGCCGCTCCTTTACGCCGCGAGGAGGCCACTGATCGGAGCTTTTCCAGAGGTTGTCGCCCATGGAAAAATAACGAACCGGCGAGGTCTCGGCCGGAAACGCCTCGCTTTGTCCTTTCAGGAAACGATCGAAGAACGACCATATCTGGCCCGTAGTGTCGAAACTCGCGTCTCCCAGTGATCGATCCCCTGATTGGAAATCGGGCCCGAGATTGAAAAACTGGCAATGATTGTTCGGGCCGATGACGGCGTACTGGTTGGCACGGACCTCGGCATCCACGCCCGACGCCCGGGCATGATTGAACAGGGCCATATTGGGACCGATGGATACGTCATACCAAGAGTTGAACCAGAGAGCGGGAACGCCCCACCCTTCGCTGTCATGATAAAGGCCGCCCTCGAACCAGGCCGGATCATTGGGGAGACGGGCGATCAGCGTCTCATTGACGCCAGACGGTTCACCGAGCGACGTCAAAAGGTCTGCGTATGGCAAGTGCCTGACCTGCTTCGGCCAGGACACATCGGGCTTACGGGCGTTGAGGTCGTTATAGGTCGAAAGGCGCTGACGGGTTTCCGGATCAAGATCGCGGGGAATCTCCGCTCGCAGCGGGTTGTCGACGCCGTAAAGCCAGATGCTGAACAGAACTCGCGGAACGCCGCCTCGATACCAGTTTCCCTGTTCCTGAAAGGGCCCGACGCGACCTATGCCGGCGCCTGACGCCATCGGAACCATCGCAGCGTGAGCCGGATGGTTGGCGGCGGCAAGCTGAAGCTGCCATTCGGCCGTAGAGGAGCACCCAAGCGTTCCGACCTTGCCGTTTGACCAGGACTGAGACGCAATCCAGGTCAGAGCGTCATAGCCGTCCGTTCGTGGGCGTCCCAGGATTTCAAATTCGCCCTCGGAAAAGTATCGGCCGCGCTCGTTTTGCAGGACGACGGCGTAACCGCGCTCTACCCCTTCCAGCACCTGCCTCAGGGAGGACCCTGTGAGCGTGTTCATGTTATACGGCGTTCGTATGAAGACCGTGGGGGCCGGATCAGTCGACAGTTTTGGCCGGTAGATGTCGGTCGAAAGACCGACACCATCACGCATCTTCACTAGGACCTTGGTTTCAAACGTGGCGAGTCTCTTTAGCTCGCCTTCCATCGCAGCTGAGCTGTACTTCGAGTAATCCGTCTGAGCTTGCGCCGGCGGCAGGGACGCTCCAAGCGATAATGCCAGGAATCCTCCAAGGACAAACCTGAACAGACCTGCAGAACAAATCATAGGATGGCTCCCATCTGAACTTCGTTCGGACTGTCCCAGAAACACGCCGATTCATCGGAAAGGCGACAGTCGTGACGGCCTGCGTGTGTCATAGGCGACCGCTGCGCCTGCCCTCGACATAAGCTCGCAACACAGCATTGAGGCCCGAGTGAGGATCGTCGCGTCCGCTCCCGAACCAATCGACGACCTCAGGATCCAGTCTCACCCTCACTAACCTCCGGGCGCGGGAGGGATAAACGGCCCGAGCCGCCCGCCAAAAGACGGCGCCAAGGCTCTGACGTCGCGGCGCGTCCGGTTGCGTAAGGTCCTCCATACGCTCGAGTCGCCGCCGGGACGGCTGCACGATAATGCTCTTCGTCATCTCTATCCGCCCTCCAGGCGGCCAAAAGCCGCCGACGAACTCCCCGTGGCGCCCAGACAGCTACCAGATACATTCCATCGGCAAATCCTATTGCGATGTATCGTTTCTCGCCGTGAAACTGCCGATCATCCTCTCGTTCGAGGACAGGATTGTCGAACATTCTCGCAACCCGAACGAAGTCGACCCCCTGAGTCGAAAGATTGGCAGCCCGCCGAGCCTCCTCCCATTCAAACATCAACTCTCCCCGGCGCCGATCGCCGCGGGACTATGCACGATAGGACGACGGTTTGGCGAGAGTAGGCCTCGCGCGGATCACGGATTGGCCTTGAGGCCGCCCGATCGAAGCATTCCCGAAGCCATGGCGAGCTTGACCGGAGCCCCCGGCCACACTAACCCGCCCCCTCTTGCGCTCCGCGGAGCGAAACCGGCGGCCTCCTCTGGGGGCCGCACCTCTGCGGCCCGAGGAGGCGAAGTTTGTCCAGACAGAGAAAAAAACGCGGAGAGGCCGTCACCGGATGGTTGATCCTCGATAAGCCCGAAGGCGTAACCTCGACGCAGGCCGTAGCTATATGTCGTCGACTTTTCAACGCTCAGAAGGCCGGACATGGCGGAACTCTGGATCCCCTTGCGTCAGGCATCCTGCCAATAGCGTTCGGAGAGGCGACCAAGACAGTGGGCTATGTCATGGAAGCCGACAAGGATTACGTTTTCACCGTTCGTTGGGGGATTTCCACCGCAACCCAGGACAGAGAGGGAGAGGTGGTCGGAACCTCCGACATTCGCCCCTCCCCTTCGGCCATTGAAGACGCCTTGCGGAGCTTTGTCGGGGAAATCCAGCAGATCCCGCCTCAGTTTTCCGCGATTAAGGTAAACGGAGAGAGGGCCTATGACTTGGCCCGCGAAGGTGAGACCGTCGATCTTCAGCCCCGAACTGTGCAGGTTCACGAAGCGCGGGTCCTTGAAACGCCTTCCAGCGATCTTGCCGTGATCTTTGTCCGGTCAGGAAAAGGTTTCTACATCCGGGCGCTCGTTCGGGATTTAGCGGCCGCGCTGGGGGCGGAGGGCCATGTGGCGGCTCTTCGCAGGATCAGGGTGGGCGCGTTTGACGAAAGTCGGTCTTCACCACTGGCCAAGCTGCAGGAAATGAGCGATAAGGCCGCGCTGGAAGCGAGCCTAGTTCCCCTTGAGACCGCGCTGGACGACATCCCGGCGCTGGCCGTCGGAGGAGATCACGCTTCCAGACTCAGGCAGGGTCGCGAGATCGTTCTTCTGCCCCATCAAGTCGAGGCGTTTCGGGAGATGCGCCGTCCCCGCACGGTGAACGGGGAGGACGCCTCCCGCATTTGTCTGGCTCTTGACGGAGGGAAGGCGGCCGCGCTCGGCGAAGTTCGCGCGGGCAGGTTCATTCCTGTCCGGGTTTTCAATCAGGAAACGGAGTAAACCGATGTCGATCACAGCTGAAGAAAAAGCGCAGTTGATCAAGAAATTCGCCCGCACCGAAGGTGACACGGGCTCGCCGGAAGTTCAGGTCGCCATCCTCACTCACAGGATCAACTACCTGACAGGCCACTTCAAGGAACATAAGAAAGACAATCATTCCCGTCGCGGACTTCTGAAGATGGTGTCCCAGAGACGGAGATTGCTGGATTACGTTAAATCCAGAGATGTGGGGCGATACAACGCCCTCATTACAGAGCTGGGTCTGCGCCGATAAGGCGGACCCTTCCCCACCCGCCGGCCCACCGGGGTCCGGCGGGTTTTCGTATGCATGAAAGAGACAAAACGAAATGTTCGATATCAAGAAGGTCACTATTGACTGGGCGGGCAGACCGCTGACGCTGGAAACCGGTCGAATGGCCCGTCAGGCGGATGGGGCCGTTCTCGCGACCTACGGCGACACGACGGTTCTGGCGACAGTGGTGTTCGCCAAGAAGGCTAAGGACGGGGTCGACTTTTTCCCCCTCACTGTGAATTATCAGGAAAAATACTACGCTGCCGGCCGCATTCCGGGCGGCTACTTCAAGCGGGAAGGTCGTCCGACAGACAAGGAAACCTTGACCTCGCGTCTTATCGACAGGCCGATCCGTCCTCTTTTTGCGGATGGTTTTAAGAACGAGACCCAGGTGGTGGCGACCGTTCTGTCATACGACCAGGAAAATGATCCCGACATCGTCGCAATGGTTGCCGCTTCAGCGGCGCTGACCCTTTCCGGCGTGCCCTTCGAAGGCCCGATTGGCGGAGCGCGGGTCGGCTACCGGAACGGCCAGTATGTGATCAATCCGACCCTGGCAGACATGGAAGACACAGAACTCGATCTGGTTATCGCCGGTACAAGCGACGCGGTGATGATGGTCGAATCGGAAGCCAAAGAACTGTCCGAGGACGTCATGCTCGGCGCTGTGATGGCCGGGCATGAGGCCTTTCAGAAGGTCATCGACGCCATCCTGACCCTCGCCGAACAGGCCGCGAAGGATCCCTGGCCCTTTGAACCGGTTGACCAATCGGCGGAACTGACAGCGATTGAAAAGCTGGTCGGCAAGGATCTGTCCAAAGCCTACAAGATCAAAGACAAAGGCGACCGTCACGAAGCGGTCGGCGCGGCGCGCGAAAAGGCGGCTGCAGCCCTCGTTCAGTCTGAAGCGAACCCTTCAGGCATCGCGCCTCTGGCGTTCAAGGAGCTGTTCAAGGAAGCCGAAGCGCGCGTTGTGCGGGGCGACATCATCCGCACGGGCGTGCGCATCGATGGCCGAAAGCTGGACCAGGTTCGTCAGATCGTAGCCGAGGTCTCGGTTCTTCCAAGAACCCATGGATCGGCCCTGTTCACCCGAGGCGAGACGCAGGCTCTGTGTGTGGCGACGCTCGGCACGGCTGAGGACGAGCAGTATATCGACGGGCTGGAAGGCACCAACAAGGCGAAATTTCTCCTGCACTATAACTTCCCTCCCTTCTCTGTCGGAGAGACGGGGAGAATGGGAAGTCCGGGTCGCCGCGAAGTGGGGCACGGGAAGTTGGCCTGGAGAGCCCTTAAGGCGGTTCTCCCAGACGCGTCCACGTTCCCCTACACATTGAGGCTCGTATCGGAGATCTTTGAATCGAACGGGTCCTCCTCGATGGCGACGGTATGCGGATCGTCGCTGGCGATGATGGACGCTGGCGTGCCGATCACTCGGCCTGTGTCGGGTATCGCGATGGGTCTGATAAAGGATCCCGAAGGTGTCGCGGTATTGTCGGATATTCTTGGGGACGAAGATCATCTCGGAGACATGGACTTCAAGGTGGCGGGAACGGAAATCGGCGTCACCTCGCTTCAGATGGACATCAAGATTGCGGGCATCACGCGCGACATCATGGAAACGGCCCTGAATCAGGCTAAGTCCGGACGTCTCCATATCCTGGGGGAAATGGCTAAAGCCCTGACAGGAGCGCGTGAAGAAGTATCCGGAAACGCTCCGAGAATGATCACGATGCAGATTCCGACCGACAAGATCCGCGATGTGATCGGCACAGGCGGAAAAGTTATTCGTGAAATCGTCGAAAAGACGGGAGCGAAGGTCAACATCGAAGATGACGGCACGGTGAAGATAGCGGCCGTTGAAAAGGAAAGTCTTGAAGCGGCGAGGAAGTGGATTCATGGCCTGACGGCAGAGCCGGAAATCGGTGCGATTTACGAGGGCCGGGTGGTGAAGGTCATGGAGTTTGGAGCCTTTGTGAACTTCTTCGGGGCGAAAGACGGCCTCGTACACGTGTCTCAGCTCGCTGCGGAACGCGTGAAGAGCCCGTCCGACGTCGTCAAAGAAGGCGATATGGTGAAGGTCAAACTTCTTGGATTTGACGACCGCGGGAAAGTTCGTCTCTCCATGAAAGCCGTTAATCAGGAGACGGGCGAAGAAATCGTTTCCGCCAAGAAGGACAAGGAAGACACCGAGTAGCCTCTTCCTTAGTCTGATCCCGACAACAGAGCCGCGTCGAGAGACGCGGCTCTTTTATTTAAGAGGAGACGGGACAACGGTGCGGTCCCACAAGAGGCCGGCGACACATCTAGTCGCTGAGCGCAGGCATCGAGGCGATCCACTCTCGGACCAGTCGCACCCCCGTCTCATCGACCACGGAACGACCCAGCTCGGGCATCAGAACCCCAGGCTCGGTACTCTCCATTCGATACAGGAGAATGGATTCGTCCGGTCGACCTGGCTCGATGACAAACCGACTTTGGCCCGCGCCACGCCCGGCGGCGGTCGGGTGCTTACGAACGCCCCAGCCGACCGGATCCACCTCCGTCCAGCGAAGAAACAATCCGGAGTTGGAAGCCCCACCGTCAGCTTTGTGACAATGAGAGCAGTTGATATCGAGGTAAGCTCTGGCGCGCTCCTCAACTGAGCGGGTTGTATCAGCTGCATCGGCCGCAGCAGGGACGGCCTCCGCAGCAGGGGCGCCCGCCAGCACCCCTCGCGTTGTCCAGTCAACGATCTGATTGATCCCGCTCGGGCCGTCATGGTTGAGGTTACGCGCTGTGGGACCAATGGGAGAGAGCGCTTGTCCGGCCTGATGGCATGTCTTGCACTGATTCTGGTTCGGGACTGCGTACTGCAATTCAACAGCGTCACCTGAAGGGATCACCGTCTTAATCGACGTGCGCATCCCCACGGGCGCATAAAAAGCCTCTGACTGATCGGCGTTCCAAACATAGGGATAAGCCTTCCAGCCCTCCTTCGTCCGGATGAGCAGACGGGTCTCGACCAAACGCTCTCCGACCTCAGGGGCGCGCATATCAGGTGCGAATGCAAACGTCTTGATCAAAACGGATCCTACGGGAAAGTCGAGCACCTCATCAGGACGATAGGTTGCGGCCTGCCCGGCAGGAATGAACACATATCGATGCTTGGACGCATAATCGCTGAAGAGAGGATTGATCAGATCATAGGCGAGAACGCCGTCCACAGGTTCTCGCCCGGCCTCATCGGAGAAAAATCCGTAATCAGACAACCTCTCTGCAGGGCTCTCCGCAAGTATCGTCTCGAGACGCGGACCATCGCGGTGCGCAGGCGCGCACCCTGAGATCCACACCAGGACAAAAGACGCTAAGAGGCGGCGCACGAGACTGTCAGCCAGCATCGCCAGGCAGCGCTACCGGTGCAGGCTCATCGATGACAAGGTCTTTCGGACGGTCCTTAGAGGGCTTTGGGTTGGTGAGATCGGGCGGGGTCACGCCAAGTCCAAGGTTGATGAAGGAAACATCATCCGGCTCGCGTATGACGATACGAACCTCCTCGGATTTATCCTTGTAGGATGTAACGCCATCCCAGACGATATCCGGCAGGGATCCTCCAAGTGCCGGACCAAGCTCCTTGAACCGACCCTGCGGGTCGCCTCCCCCTTCTCCATAGGAATTATCCCGGATGACGAAGTCGCGGGGCAGAGGATTATAGTTCGGATCCTCGAACGGATACGAATAGGAGATCACCAGAACATGGGCGGTCTGGTTCTTATCAAAGGTGTTTTCGAAGACGTGAACGTTCCGGTTCGCCATCAGCATGAGGCCTGCGCCGGTGGGCACATTGGCGACGATATTGCCCGGCGGCGCGAAATTCGGAGTATCGTTAGCGACAATGCGATTGCGGAAAACGCGGGTCGAATGCCCCCCCATCACCGGCAGGTTGGGCAGATCGAACACCAGAATGCCGCCGGCGTTGTGGGTGGCGAGATTGTCGTAGACATCCGCTCGCGATGAGTTCTCGATTTCTATGCCGGCGACGTTGTACTCGGCGACGCTGTTTCTCACGATTATATTGTCAGACTGACCAACATAGATGCCTGCGTCTGAAGCCCCCCTGACTGTGACGCCGTCGATGAGGACATTCTTCGACTCGACCGGGTAAACGCCGTAAGCGCCGTTTTCAGGATGCGGCCCCCTCGTCCACTCGACTGTCAGATTACGAAAGGTGATGCCGTCTGATCCCTTGGACTTGATTCCGTCCCCCTTGGAATCCTGCATCGTGAAATCAGACAACGTCACGCCGTCCGAAGTCACCAGAAGTCCCTCGCCAGACCCAGCCTGACCTGCAAAGGAAAGGATGGTCTGTCCCTGGCCGGCGCCTTTGATGGTCACTCCGTCGACATCAAGAGAAAGACCGTCCGTGAACTCGAACGTTCCGGCGCCGATATCTATGACCTCTCCCGGCTTGGCCTGGATCAGTCGGGCCTGAAGAAGCTGGTAGGCCTCAGGACCTGGCTGTATCTGGGTGGCCGCATCATCGGGAGCATTTGAGGGAGAGCATCCCCAGGCGAACGCCGTCAACAAAGCCAAGCCTAATGAACGTCTCATGCTGATCACCTCCGCCCCGTCATATCTTTGGACGAAGTGTCGGGTGCGCCCCGATATTGTCAAGACGATCCCAGGGACGCGTCAAAAGCGAAAACGAACGGACCGTCAGGGAGCCGCACGGGCGTGGCCTGCTTGACAGCGAGCACGCCCGCCGGTGGTCAGTTTGTGAGGGCCCAGACCACAAGACCAGTCGCCGCCGCTATGAGAAGCAGATCTCCGGCCTCAGTCTCCGCATAGTAATGGCCCCGACGAGGAGGGGTCAGATGATAGTGGTCATAATCCCGAACAACCACAAACCGAGTTTGGGTATCGAACCGATCTCCAGCTCTCCAATGTCTGGAAAAACGTTCATCCCTGCGACCGTCACGATACGCATAGCGCTCGTCACGATCATAGGAGAAATCGGGACCAAATCGGTAATCCCGCGATCGGTCGTCACGATAGCCGCGACGCTCGTTTCGATCATATCGATAATCTGAGCCATACCGATAATCACCCGACGCATGCCGATCGCCCCTGTGATGGCGCTCCGCCCCCCCGGAGAAATAGTAGCGTGCAGGATCGGCAAACGCGGGAACCGCCAGCGCCGCGGACAGCATGCCTGCAATAATCGTTCGTGAGATGGAACCCATGGACAGACTCCTTTTCTGTTCGTGAGGCCATTTCACGCCAATGAGCCTGAACAGCTTGGGAATCGCACGTTCATATTCGTTCAGCTCAGCCAGCTCATTGAATGGGCGGCCCTTTAGGGAGCGCCGATCAAGATCATCGGATGGCGAGCAAAAAAAAGCGCTGGTCCCGGGGGACCAGCGCTAGGTGTGCGTCAGATGCGAAAAGGGGAGGAGAGACTTCGCACCGCGCGGATGCCGCGAAAAACCGGCACCAAAGGGAATATTCAAAGTTGAAATCGGCGGACCCCGCGGCCCGACATGATCTCAAAAAGTCATGCCGGGAGGGGACCTCCGGCAAGTTCGTAAAGGAAAAGAAGAGCGCCGGTACCCGCGACCGAAAGCGGAATGGCGATGAAGAGGTTCAGCAGCTCCTGGCGATAAAGCGCCAGCTTGGGGAGGAAAGGCATCTTTTAGCTCCGATTTATGAACTGAGGTCTCTGACGGCCTCACTGGGAGAACGGACCAATTTTTGGTTTCCGTCCTTCCTACGTAGATCTTTGCTGACTGGATTTCAATGAACAAAATGAAAAATGTTCAGTATTTTTGACGCAGGGCGGCAAATTGAGGCAGCGACGGCTGTTCGCGCACCTTCAGCCCCGTGAACAACAGGTCCAGCACCCTCTCGAGCTCAATCTCCAGCGCGTCTAACAGCTCTGTCGTCCATAAATGAGGAAACCGGAACTTCAGCGTGGCGCACTGCACAAGATCTGCAGCAATCGAAAGCGGATGAGCGAGGGCGAAGTCACCTCGCCTCACGCCTTCAGAGAGAATTGCCTCAATGAACAACCGCTCCTGGCCCCGTTCCTCGGCAAGCGTGTCCGGCTTCTCGCGGGTGATGAAATCCGCCAGCTCCATGAGCTTCGGATGTCGTTCGAACAGACGAAAGGTTCTCTCCAGCCTGAAGCGAAAAAAATCTTTAAGTTTCTGGTCAGGAGAGCGGGTTTGGTCGCTAACAATGGCGGCGTAGGTCTGATGGGTCTCCGCGCTGAAGGCGCGGACCATCGCTTCAGCGATATGGATCTTGGAGGGAAAAAAGCGGTAGATGTTACCCGCAGACATCGAACAGTCCGAGGCGATCTCGTTCATCGTGGTCTTGTTATATCCATAGTGTAGAATGCGCTGGGTCGCGGCCTGCAGGATACTTTCACGGGGTTCAGTCCTGTCGGTCATATCGCTCGCTTCAAAACGCTGAACGGTCAATGCAATCTTCAAAGCTTATAAACCCTTCCGCGCCGGTAAGCCAGCGGGTCGGAGTCGCAGGAGGCGGCGCATGGGGGGTTGCGCTGGCTTATTGCGCTTTATCCGCAGGCCGCAATGTGTCGATCTGGGCCAGAGAAAGAGACGTGGCGGATAATCTGTCCGCGGGACGGGGAAATCCGACCTTTCTACCGAATGTCACCCTCCCCCCTCTCCGGGCGTCCACGGAAATGGCGGCTCTTGCGGAATGTGACGCCGTCTTGGCCGCACCGCCGGCACAGCATATGCGAACAACGCTTCGCGCTCTTGCGCCCCTTATTCGCCCCGGAACCCCTGTAGCGCTCTGTTCCAAAGGAATAGAAATCGACAGCCTGAAACTCATGACGCAGGTGCTTTCCGAGGAGATTCCCCACGCATCTCCCGCGGTTCTGTCCGGGCCCTCCTTCGCAAGAGACGTTGCAAGCGGCCAGCCGACGGCAGTGACGCTGGCATGCCCTAGTCGATCAACGGGCGACATGTGGATGCGCTCAATAGGCCGCCCGAACTTTCGAATGTACTGGAGCGACGATCTCGTGGGCGCAGAAGCGGGCGGGGCGGTGAAAAACGTTCTCGCGATCGCTTGCGGGGTCTGCGAAGGCCTTAGCCTCGGGCGATCCGCCCACGCCGCACTGATTGCTCGCGGCTTCGCAGAAATGACGCGGTTCGGGGTCGCCCTGGGTGGGCGAAGCGAGACCTTGGCTGGACTGTGCGGTCTTGGGGATCTCGTTCTGACGTGCTCGTCTTCGACCTCAAGGAACATGAGCTTCGGAATGCTGCTTGGCCAGGGTCGATCATGCGCCTCCATTCTGGAAGAACGGATCAGCGTGACGGAAGGCGTCCACACGGCGCCAGCAGTCATGCGCCTGGCGAGATCGCTCGGCGTTGAGATGCCTATCTGCGACACGGTCGACCTGCTTATTCGGGGAGACCTGAACGTTGAGCAGGCGATGGATCGCCTGCTCAACAGACCCTTCAGGGAGGAAAACTGATGCCGCTTTTCGTCATGTACGGCCTTGATGGACCGGAGGGGCCGGAGGTGCGGCGCACAACCCGACCCGCTCACCTCAACTGGATCAATGAAAATGCGACAAAGGTGCGGGCAGCGGGGCCTATGATGTCTGAGGATGGATCGCGCCCGGTCGGATCCCTTCTCATCATAGAAGCTGACGACCTCCTGAGCGCGCAGGCTTTTCTGAGGGAGGATCCGTACACAGTCGCGGGCCTTTGGGCTCGAACAGACATTCGGCCCTTCAACTGGATCGCCGGCACAAGATGACCCGACACCAGATCGTATCCGCAACCATCCTGTTGTTCGTGGGGATCTTTCCCGCATGGGCTCAGAACCTCGGAAATACCCCGCCCGCCGATGTGAGAGCTGCTCTGGACGCGCCGGATAGGGATGCCGTCGCCAGAATGAGAGATCAGGACCGGGAAACCCTTGCAGTCCTCGCGTTGGCGCGCATCGCGCCTGGTGCGACCGTGCTCGATGTCGGATCAGGCAGCGGATACATGGCGATGATCCTGTCCTCCCTTGCAGGCCCCAGTGGACGAGTGGACATGCACAACTCGCCGAACTGGATCGACCAGCTTCCAGGACTTGATCCTGAAAACCTCAAACGGCGGATCCGTCGCCCCAACATACGGTTCATCACAACTGAGTTTGATGCGATCGACAGCGCCGACGCAGAATATGACGTGATCGTTATGGCGCAGGTCTATCACGATACGCCCATCGGCTACATCAACCGACGCAAAATGAACGAGAACTTGTTCCGAATGCTGAAACCGGGAGGCCGCCTGGTGATCTCCGACCACCACGCCCTCAAGGGTCGCGGCATATCAGACTGTGTAAAATTCCACCGTATCGAGCGCTCCACGGTTGTAGAAGAAGTCCTGCAGGCAGGTTTTCTTCTGGAAGGCTCGGAAGACATAGAGATGGCGGACAAGCGTAATGTCAGCGTCTTCAACCCGGCCGTCCGCGGAAAGACAGACCGGTTCATACTTATGTTCACTAAATCGAAGATTCCAACCCAAGGCGGTTAGGCTGGCCGTTCCTAATGTTTATTCAGCCGGACGAACGACGCGGCTGGTGAGGTTGGAAAGAACATCCCGGGCATCGAATGCATTGATATCCTCACCCTTTGGGCCTTTCGACATTACAATTTCGGCTGTGGCTTCAAAACGCGTCACCTGATCTATCTGGGCCGAACTCCAGAAAGGATCGTGAGCCGCGACCCAGCCGAAACGAGGGTGAAAGTAGACATAGCTGAAGCGTCCATCAAAGCCGGTCGAGATAGATGCCAATCGGGTTTGACGATCCGTTTCACGCTCGACGATTGAAAACGTATCGAAACCGTTCTCAACAGTCAGTTCGGCGGCGCGGACCAGCAAATAGAGCTCCACTGTCTCTCGATCCGTCAGCGAATTACCCCGAAAGGAAACACGGAACCGATTAGCTTCAAGACGAACATCCGAATAACCCTGGCGCTCGCCGGGTTGATAAGGCGTAGGACCGTAAGCGCACCCCGAGATCAAAAAAGAGGCGAGCGAAAGAACAACAGCAAGGGATGTGCGCAATTTGACCATTGCTGACCTCCTTAGTCGCCAAACGGCGCGCAACCTGCGCGGTCAGCGGCCGGATGAGGCGATATAGCCTCATCCGGCCGCACCCGTGACGTTTCAAGCGTACCCAAAGACCGCCTTGGTCTCAAGGAACTCATGGAGACCCTCTACGCCCCACTCTCGTCCATTGCCGGACTGCTTGTATCCGCCGAATGGAGCGTTGATATCTGAACCCGCCCCGTTCAAGTGAACCATACCTGTCCGAAGTTGCCTGGCGACAGCCTGAGCATGCTCCAGAGAGGCGGATTGGACGTACCCTGAAAGCCCATAGAGCGTGTCATTCGCCATCTCCACCGCCTGGGCCTCGGTGTCGTAGGGAAGGATACAAAGAACAGGGCCAAAGATTTCCTCCACCGCGATCGTCATATCGTTCCTGACATCAGCGAAAATCGTCGGACGGACATAGTATCCTCGATTAAGGCCGTCCGGACGACCGGGACCGCCCGCGACCAAAGTCGCACCCTCCTCGATGCCTTTCTGGATCAGACCCTGGATCTTGTTGAACTGAACCTCTGAGGAAACCGGACCGATCGCGCCCTTTTCTGCTGTCCGGGGATCCTGAACCTTGACCCCTTCGGCTGTTTCCTTGGCGACGGCCTTGGCCTCGTCCTGCCGGGCCCGAGGAACGAACATTCGGGACGGCGCATTACAGCTCTGACCGGAGTTTCCCATCATCTGGAGAACGCCCGTCCTGACCGATTTGGCCAAATCAGCATCCTCAAGAATAATGTTTGGTGACTTTCCGCCCAGCTCCTGGGCGACACGCTTGACCGTCGGCGCAGCAGCCTGCGCGACAAGGACGCCGGCGCGGGTGGATCCGGTGAATGAGACCATGTCAACACCGGGATGAGCCGACAGAGCCGCCCCAACCCCGGGGCCATCGCCATTCACAAGATTAAACACACCCGGAGGAACGCCGGCCTCGTGAAGGATTTCAGCTATGATCAATGCATCGACAGGCGCGATCTCGGACGGCTTCAGCACCATAGTGCAGCCCGCAGCGAGAGCCGGAGCGACCTTGCAGGCGATCTGGTTGGCCGGCCAATTCCACGGAGTGATGAAACCGCACACCCCAATCGGCTCTTTCCGGATCAGTGTCTTGCCGCGAAGCTCCTCAAATTCAAACGTCCGAAGATAGGCGGCGGCTGTCGCAAAATGACCGAGCGCCGATCCCGCGTGGGCGGTATTCGCAAGCCACAGCGGGGCCCCCATCTCCTCGGATATGGCGGCGCCGATATCTCCCATTCGAGCCTTGATCCCAGCAACGATACGGTCAAGCAGCTCGACGCGATACTCCCTTGACGTCTGAGAGAAGGTGACAAACGCCGCCTTCGCCGCTTCCACAGCCCGGTCGACGTCCGCTTTCGACCCGATCGAGATCCGGGCGTAAGCTTCCTCGGTGGCCGGATTGATGACCTCGAGAGTTCGAGGCGTAACAGGATCGACCCACTCGCCGTTGATATAGAATTTCAGGTAGTCTCGCATACGTCGGTCTCCTCACAGCGACTGGCAGATTAGCAACGAACCGGCCGTCCGAAAACGATAGTCGCGCCCTTGGGCCTCGATAAGCCTGTGCACGACGCAGAACCGCCAACATCTTGGCTCTCACCAAATGGGCGAACGTTCAACTGGGTTTTCTCTCACCTGCCCCACAGATTCAATCGTGCGGCGAATGACGGAATTTGACGCACTCAACGCCGTGTCCCTCGGATGTCACACATAAGAACTGTCGCGGGTCAGGCGGCGAAAGAGCGTCTGCCCGATTTCGGACATCATTGTATCTGAATCGAGAAACCATCTGACCGACGATGACATCGGGACCCCAAACTCATCGGTGAGAAAAAGACGAAACTGACGCTTGTCGATAGGTTCGACACGAAATCGACCCACCTGCGTGACGGGAGCCCCAGCCTTGCCCCGCACGTCCAGACGGGTACGAAGCAAAAAATCGCCGCCGGAATTGAAGGTGACCTCGATCAGGTTGGACGCAGAACCGCTGACGGCTGTCGCTCGCCACAAACCCACGAGACGCCTGGTCAGGTCAGCGCTTGTAATTGGCTTTGCGAAAAGCACGTCCTGTCTCCGCCCGAGCAGGGAAGAGGCGAGCACAATCTGACAGAGGCGCCAACGGGACAAAACCTGACAGGCGAAAACCGACGCCGGTGTCACTGCGCTCTCGCGCCGAGCGGGAATGTTAACCCAATGCTTCGGAATTAAGGAAGTTCTCGGCGTCACAGTCCGTGTAATATTGACGGGATCCGGCTATTCAATCTCAAGAGGGTTTTCGGAGCGTCCAGGCCGTGGACAAGCGCGTTCTTTTGATCATCGGGGGCGGTATCGCCGCCTACAAGTCGCTGGACCTCATCAGACTCCTCCTGGCGAGAGGAGTGAAAACGCGCGCAATCCTGACCCGAGCCGGCGCTGAGTTCGTCACGCCTCTTTCAGTCAGTGCGCTATCCGGACAAACGGTCCACCAGGACCTGTTCGCCCTCAATGAAGACGGCGACATGGGTCACATCGAATTATCGCGCGCTGCAGATCTTGTGGTGGTCTGTCCCGCAACCGCTGATCTTATGGCGAAGGCCGCGGGGGGTCACGCCAATGATCTGGCCTCGACGGCTCTGCTGGCGACCGACAAGCCCGTCCTCATGGCGCCGGCCATGAACGTCCGAATGTGGCTCCATCCGGCAACCCAGAGAAACGTCGCACGACTCAGAGAGGATGGCGTGACGATATTGGAGCCGGATGTAGGGGCTATGGCGTGTGGGGAGTTCGGGCCAGGGCGCCTTCCACACCCCGAACACATTGTCGACGCCATCCTCGGTCAGCTGGGATCCAATCGACCCGAGCAGACCCTGAAGGGCCTGCGGGCGATTGTCACCGCAGGACCCACCCGGGAGCCGCTCGACGCGGTCAGGTTCCTGTCCAACCACTCGTCGGGGAAGCAAGGGTATGCGATCGCGACCGCACTGGCGGAACGCGGGGCCCAGGTGTCCCTCATCTCCGGGCCGACATCGCTCTCCGCTCCGCCGTCCATGACGGTTGTTCAGGTGGAGACGGCGAATGAAATGCTCGATGCCGTCCTGAAGAGATTGCCGGCTGACATCTTCGTATCTGTCGCTGCAGTCGCGGACTGGAGGCCCGTGACAAGAGCCAGCGGGAAGCTCAAGCTCAAGAATCCGGACCGAACAGGCTTGACGCTCAAATTGACGGAAAACCCGGACATCCTCCGCCATATCTCAAACCTCGGCGAAGACCGGCCGCGCCTTGTCATCGGCTTTGCAGCCGAGACTCAGAATGTCGAGGCGTACGCCGCCGCCAAACTAGCCCGAAAGGGTTGCGACTGGATCGTTGCCAACGATGTCAGCGGGGACGTCATGGGAGGTGCGGAGAACGAGATTACTCTTCTTCAGACCGGCGCCGTCGAACGCTGGCGGCGGATGACAAAGGAAGAGGTCGCACAGAAACTCGCCGATCGGATTGGTAACGCAATGGCTCAGTCCGGCGGAAAGGTGTCGTCCCGTCGATCCAGGACGAAAACAAAGAAATCTTGACGCTGAAGAGGCGGCGGCGGCCCGGCGCGGACGTGCGCTTCCAGGCCGCGGTTGACGAAGGTGAACCGGTATAGGAGGAAACCTCCGCATCGTCCCCCAGGTGAGCCTAGATGATCCGTCACATCGTGTTTTTCACAGTCCGAGATCCGTCTCAGAAGAAAGACGTGATGACGAAACTGACCAGTCTTGGATCCATTCCGGGACCGACGTTTTTCGAAGTTCGCGAAAACGAGAAGATGGATCAAATCGCCAACGATATCGACATTGTGGTCTATGGGGAGTTTCCCGATGCAAGTGCGCTGAGCGCCTACAAAAACCACCCCATCTATGAAGCGACGACGAAGGCGGTTCGTCCGCTCCGTGATTTGAGGTTTGCAGCCGATTTCACAACCAGAGGCTGAGGATTAAGCTGGATGAAGGCCTTGGACGGGTCGCACCCGGCGGATACTAATCCCAGTCAGAGGAGACATGTTCAATGGTTAGACAGACTGTCGTGAGGGTCATGACCCTTCCCCATTTCGAAGGCCTGTCGTTACCTGAATATGAGACCCCGGGATCCGCAGGCCTCGATCTTCGTGCAGCCATTCCACAGGATGCCCCGATAACCCTTCGTCCGGGGACGCGAACACTCGTGGAAACAGGTCTGGCGATAGCGCTGGATGACGGATACGAGGCCCAGATCCGCTCAAGATCCGGGTTGGCCATTCGATACGGAATTGCGTGCCTCAACGCGCCTGGGACGATCGACTCTGATTACCGGGGGGAGATCAAGGTCATCCTCGTCAATCACGGCGAGGACGAATTCGTCATTTCACGCGGAGATCGGATCGCGCAAATGGTTGTCGCCGCTGTATCGCAAGCGACCTTGACCGTCTGCCAAAACCTTGATGACACCGCGCGGGGATCCGGCGGCTTCGGTTCAACTGGCAGGTGACGGGGTCGATTCCGACTGCAGCTCGCACTCAGGAAAATCGACCCGCTTATCAGCGTTACACAAGAACCGTCCCTGGGGAGCCGTCGCCGTCCACTCGACTATAAGCGACTTGCCGCGATCCGACTTACGCAGATGAATATCCGAGACAGACACCAGAGACGTCGATTCCGGTGAAAGAAGCTCAGCCGTTTTCATCTGAATGCGCTCCGGCGATCTCAACGCCTGCTGCTGGGCGGAGATATCCGGACCCTCGCCACACCCTGTAGCGATCATGCCGCCGACGGCGCAAACAATGATCACAAAGTCGAAGCGATTCATTCTTCTCACCCCTCAATTCGCCCCACTCCGCCCGCGATATCGTGCACCAGAAACCCGCGCAGCAGATTGCAGTCTTTCCACCATAGGAAAAATTCCGCCGTGTTCAACACCAGGATAGATGTCGCTCTGCGTCCCGACTTTTATCCCTTCAGCGAAAGATCCGGCGGCTTGAGATCTGCCAGGAGATAATCATCCCCATCCTGAAGCGTTTCGAATGCGCCGAGACCAAATGCGGAGCGGTCAATGATGATGTCCCTTGGAACAAGGGGCCTCGATAATTCCAGTCCCTCAAGAGTGCGGCATCGGGAAAACGCAACGTACGCCTGACCATGAGCGAACATGCCAGAGTCAAAATCGACGTGAACACGGTCTAGGGTCATTCCCTGAGATTTGTGAATCGTCACAGCGTAGGCGAGGCGCAAGGGTAGCTGTTTGAACGACCCGACCACTGTTCGTGTGACGGATTGCTTGGCGGCGTCAAAATCGTAACGAAACTTCTCCCATGCTAGAGGCCCGACACGGTGGGTCTCACCTGACAGGGTGACAAACACATCGCTCTCGCCAAGGGCGGCCACTGTCCCAATAGATCCATTGACCCAGCGACCGGAAGGATCATTCCGAATCATCATAACGCGAGCCCCGGGCTTCAGCTCAAGAAGATCCTCCGTCGGAAACGCCTTCTCCTCAAACTGGCCGTCCAGAGTCGCCGTATAGCCCCGGGAAGGCCCGGGCAATTCCGCAAGTCGAATCTGATTTATCCGAAAAGCAGACGCGTTGTTAGGCGTCAGCACGACATGCGTAACCGAAGCCTCAGCAGGAGTCCTGGACGACACACGGGATTTGAGCACGGCCTCGTCCGAGACGCTGAGACGACCATTTCTTAATCCGTTGAGAATGCGGATGAACCCCTCATCCTCCTGCCGAAAGACACGCTTGAGAGCTGCGATTTGAAAGCTGGCGGCGGAAAAGGCTGGAGACTTGAAGAACCAGGCGCCGCCGTAACTTGAAGTCAGGATCGGCTCCACATCCGCTCCAACGACCGGCGGCAACTGATGAAGATCTCCAGAAAGGATCATACGAACGCCGCCGAACGGCGTCCTGTCTCCCCGATTTAGCCTTAGCGCAGCGTCAATCGCCTGAAGCAGATCAGCACGCACCATCGAGATCTCGTCGATCACAAGGGTCTTGATGGAGCGGACAACACGTTGATTCCGGAGCTTCTTGGCGTCGGAGGCGTCGAGTAGTCGAGGGGGGAAATTGAAAAAGGAGTGAATGGTCTGCCCGCCTACATTCACAGCCGCCAGACCGGTCGGAGCCAATACAACTGCGCGATCCCGTTCCAACTGAATGAGCTGCCTGAGCAAAGTGGTTTTGCCCGTGCCAGCCCGACCGGTGAGGAAGATATTCCTCCGTCCGCTCAGAATATGATGAATGAGGCTGTCATAAGCGTTGGAGTGAACCATATCGACCTTCCCTCCTCAAAGGCCGGTTGAACATTGAATACAGAGGGTTAGACGGGGTCTGTGATGAGAGAGTGATTACGGGCCCGTTTCCAGCGAAAGGTCGCACATGTCATTATCCGCCGACCAGATCGAGCGCTACGCTCGACATCTCATGCTGAAGGAAATCGGAGGCGTTGGCCAGAACAGGCTGCTAAACTCGCATATCGCATTGATTGGCCTCGGCGCCCTTGGGGGCCCTATCTCTCTGTACCTGGCCGCTGCGGGAATTGGTCAGCTGACCTTGATAGACGACGACACGGTCTCTCGCTCGAACCTGCAGCGACAAATCCTGTTCCAAACCAACGACATCGGAGCGTCGAAAGTCAGTGTCGCCAAGGAGCGGCTTCTAGCGTTGAACCCGGACTGTCGGATTAATGAGATCGCCGAGCGCCTCACCTCAGACAATGCACGACGCCTGCTGTCGAACGCCGATATCGTCATCGACGGATCAGACAGCTTCGAGACGCGATTTTGCAGCAATGAGACATGCCTCGGTCTGGAACGAACGCTCATAACGGGCGCGGTAGGACGGTGGACAGGACAAATGTCGACCTTCAAGGCGGGCTTGACCAAGCGCCTTCCGTTTCCAAGCCGGCTTCCCTGCTACCGATGTTTCGTTAGCGAGATCCCCGAAACGGTGGAGACTTGCTCCATGGTCGGAGTCATCGGCCCGCTGGCGGGAGTGATCGCTTCAAGAATGGCCTTGGAGACCATCAAAGAACTTACAGATGCCGGCGACAGCATGGCGGGACGACTGTGGATAGTGGAGGCCCTGAGCGGAGAGGCCAGAACCTTAGGTCTCAGAGCTGACCCGAACTGCCCGGCGTGCGGTTGATTGCGATAAAAGCCGTTCAGCTATCAAAGCATCGCGGGGATCACGCGATCGGGCGGCTTGTGCCCGTCTATAAAGGTCTTGATGTTGATAATGACCTTCTCGCCCATATCAATCCGACCCTCAAGCGTCGCCGAACTCATATGGGGGAGCAGCACGACGTTGGAGAGGGCCCTGAGCCTTGGATTTACAGCAGGCTCGTTCTCGAACACATCAAGCGCTGCGCCTCCGAGCTCACCTGCCTCCAGCGCGCGGACCATGGCGGCTTCGTCAATGACCTCGCCCCGGGCCGTGTTCACGATGTAGGCGTCACGCTTCATCAGCTTCAGACGGCGCGAATTGAGAAGATGATAAGTGGCAGGGGTATGAGGGCAATGGACCGACACGATGTCCATCCGTGAAAGCATCTGATCGAGACTGTCCCAGTAGGTCGCCTCAAGAGCTTCGGCCGTTTGAGAACGGACCGGCTTCCGGTTGTGATAGTGAATCTGAAGACCGAACGCTTTGGCCCGTCGCGCGACCGCCTGGCCAATGCGACCCATCCCGATGATGCCGAGGCGTTTGCCATAAATTCTTCGGCCGAGCATCCATGTAGGCGTCCAGCCGGTAAACGCGCCGGCCTGCATCGTCTGCACCCCGTCCACGATACGTCTGGGCACGGCCAGAATAAGGGCCATGGCCATGTCGGCTGTATCCTCAGTCAGAACCCCGGGCGTGTTGGTGACAGTAATGCCCCTGGACACGGCTGACTGAACATCAATGTTGTCGACGCCTGCGCCGAACTGGGCGATCAATCTCAGACGGTCTCCGGCTCTCGCAAGAACGCGACCGTCGATCTTATCCGTCACCGTCGGCACGAGCACGTCGCACCGCCCGGCAGCCTCAGCGAGCTGGTCAGAGGACATAGGCGCATCTGAACTGTTCAACTCGACATCGAACAATTCGCTCATCCGGGTCTCCACAGGCTCTGGAAGACGACGCGTGACGATAACCTTCACCTTGGTTCGGGGCATAACAGCTCCTAGTGGAAAGGCGTGGGGATTTGCTCCCAGGACCCTTGATCAGGGCCAGGCCCTGAAACCGATTTTTCTTATCGGCGACAATCGAATTCCAATCCCTTAATCGGAACGACGAGAGGTAACCGACCGCTGTGTTCCTGTAGCAAACAGCATGGTCTTGGCCAACCGACGGAAACGCCGCACAACCCTAGCTGACGGCATAATCGTAGGCCCCATCTGTGAGAAAACCCCGATTTATCCCCGGTTTGAACGACGGTTTAAGCGTCCTTTCACAGAGAGGCGCCTTTAATCGACAGCCGCATCCCGGAAAGGGGTTCAAAGGACGGAAGTGATGAAAAATTCGGCACTTGCGGGATTTGTCGTCTGGACACTGTTGCTTTTGAGTGTCGAGGTTCGCGCCGTTGCCCAAACGCCCCGGGAACTCGGACCCACAGATTTCAAGGCCTACGCCCCTCAGAGATCGTCGGCTCGGATCAGCGAGTTCTCTGGCCTTCCCGTTCCGCGATACTCAAGCCTTCGCTACGACAAGGTCAACGGTCGGTCAGGGCCCAGTCTCGATTACCCGGTGTCCTGGACATATGAGCGCTTGGGCCTTCCCGTGGTGATCGTCCGGGAAAGCCAGGAGTGGCGAAAAATCAGGGACCCTCAGGGTGATGAAGTCTGGGTGCATCGTCGAATGCTTGCCGGAGAGCGAACCGCCATCACGACAACTCGAGGCGCTATGTATCGGGACCCCGACATTCATGCCGGCGCTCTCGCCACCTACCAGGCGGGCGCCGTAGTGACCCTAGGCGAGTGCGGAGACGACTGGTGCCGCGTCGAGGCGGAAGGCCGGAAGGGGTGGGCGCCTAAACAGCAACTATGGGGCGCCGAGGATCTTCAGATCGCCCCGCCTGCCGGCTAACCCCCGTTAAAACCTCCCAGACGGACGACGTCAGGCTCGGTCAGCTCAAGGAACGACGAGCCAGAAGCCTCGGGCCAAGAGGCCCCTCAAAACAGCCTGAGCCTTCAGCTGTCGGGCGACTATCCGACAGACACGACGGGGGAGCGGGCGATTAACCCTTCAGTTAAAAGGGTTGCAACCCGCCGATCACTTGAGCCTTGAGGGCGTGACGTGCTAACGCCGTCGAACAGCGCATTGTCCCGCGCACCGAGGCGAGCCCGACATGACGCACCAGCCGCAATCCTCCTATGATTATGACGACTTGCTCCGAAGCGGACGGGGCGAGCTTTTCGGGCCTGGCAACGCGCAGTTGCCCGCCCCGCCTATGCTGATGCTGGACCGGATCACGCACATCGATATGGATGGAGGCCTTCACAAGCGCGGCCACATTTCAGCGGAACTCGATGTCCGGCCGGATTTGTGGTTTTTTGAATGTCATTTCCCGGGTGATCCGGTGATGCCGGGATGTCTTGGTCTTGACGCGATGTGGCAGTTAATCGGTTTTTGGCTGGGATGGACGGGATCGCCGGGTCGGGGAAGAGCGTTAGGCGTCGGAGAGGTGAAGTTCACCGGCCAGGTGACCCCAAAGGCTCGCCTCGTGAGGTATGAGATCGATATTCGCCGGGCCATCCGCGCTAGCCTTGTCATGGGCATTGCCGATGGGGTTGTCCTCCTTGACGGCGAAAAGATCTATGAAGCCAAAGACCTGAAAGTGGGCCTTTTCAAACCCGCCTCATAATACAAGCTTGGGATCAACAGCGCATCGGGCGCGCGAGGGAGTGGCGGACCATGCCGATAAGCCAAGTCAGAGGGGCGGACCTCAGACGTGTGGTCGTGACTGGAATGGGAATTGTCTCATCGATCGGCGATTCGATCAAAGATGTGACTGAAAGTCTGAAAGCCGGACGATCGGGCATCAGCTTCGCACCCACCTATGCGGACATGGGCTTCAAGTCTCAGGTTTATGGGAAACCCAAGTCGGACCCCGCGGACCATGTCGAGAAGCGGGCCATGCGGTTTATGGGAGATGGCGCAGGCTTTTGTCATATGGCGATGTCGCAGGCGATCGTCGACGCCGGCCTTCAGGACGAAATCATTTCAAACCCGCGAACAGGCCTGATCGTCGGAACGGGCGGCCCGTCCACCAGAGCCATTGTCGCCGCAGCAGATGCAGCGCGAGAAAAAGGGCCTCGGAGGATAGGGCCCTTCGCCGTTCCGAAGGCCATGTCCTCTACAGCCTCCGCGACCCTCTCGACGTTATTCAGAATTCTAGGCGTTAATTACTCCATTTCGTCGGCCTGCACCACATCGCTGCATTGCATGGGCGCGGCTGCAGAACAGATCCAGTGGGGAAAACAGGACGTCATGTTCGCGGGCGGAGGCGAAGAGCTGGACTGGACACTCTCAGCTCTCTTCGATGGAATGGGGGCGATGTCGTCTCGCTACAACTCCGAACCCCAGAGGGCGTCTCGCGCCTACGACGCTGATCGTGACGGTTTCGTGATCGCAGGCGGAGCCGGAATCGTCGTTCTGGAAGAGTTTGAACATGCAAGACGGCGCGGCGCTCCCATCTACGGAGAGATCGTCGGATACGGGGCGACTTCCGACGGGTTCGACATGGTGGCGCCGTCCGGAGAGGGAGCCGCCCGGGCGATGAAACTCGCCCTTGAGACGGCCGGACGAGCGCCGGACTACCTCAATCCGCACGCGACATCGACACCCGCCGGAGACATGAAAGAACTTGAAGCGGTGCGGGAAGTCTTTGGGCAGGAAGCCTCTGAGCAACCCTTCATTTCCGCCACCAAGTCCATGACAGGTCACTGTCTGGGCGGCGCTGGCGTTCAGGAAGTGATCTATTCTCTTTTGATGATGAAAAACAACTTCGTGGCGCCATCGATCAACATCGAGACGCTCGACCCGTTAGCTTACGGAGTGAACATCATCCGCGAAGCGCGTGATGCGGTGATTGATCTCGTGATGTCCAACTCGTTTGGCTTCGGCGGGACCAATGGTTCCATAGCTCTCGCCAGAGTGTAAGACGCCGTCAGAAACCCCAACCTGATCTTCCAGTACCCACTCTGAAGTCAGAGCGGTTTGCAGCAAGGATTGAAGCCATGTCGGAATGGACCTTCCCGAAGGGCGATCTGATGAAAGGCAAGAAAGGCCTTGTGATGGGGGTCGCAAATGACCGATCCATCGCATGGGGCATCGCCCAGCAACTGGCGGCGCAGGGTGCGGAGATCGCCTTCACCTACCAGGGTGAGGCGCTGGAGCGGCGCGTCCGGCCCCTCATCGAATCAATCGGGATGTCAAAGATGATACCCGCCGACGTGTCGAGCGACGCCGACATGGACCGCGCGTTCGAGCGTCTGGAATCTGAATTCGGATCGATCGATTTCCTTGTTCACGCCATCGCTTTTGCGGGCAAGGACGAGCTTCAGGGCTCCTTCATCGGGAATACAACCCGGGAAGGCTTCCGACGGGCTATGGACATTTCGGTATTCTCGTTTGTTGACGCGGCGCGCCGGGCATCCTCCCTGATGACTGACGGGGGGGCGATGGTGACGCTAACCTACCTTGGAGCAGAGCGCGTAGTTCCGTCCTACAACGTCATGGGCGTTGCAAAGGCCGGCCTCGAAGCGGCAACACGCTATGCGGCGAGAGATCTGGGTCCGAGAGGGATAAGAGTGAATGCAATATCCGCCGGCCCAATGCGGACACTTGCAATGGCGGGCATACGAGGCGGCAAGCAATTGATGAGCACGGGGCGGGATTGGTCGCTGCTCAAGGAGGATACGTCCATGGAGGGCGTGGCCGGCTGCGCTCTGTACCTTCTCTCCCCTCTGGGGCGGTCGATCACAGGGGAGGTGGTCCATGTGGACGCGGGCTTCCACATCGTCGGGGTGCCCGACATCCAGGAGCCGCAGGCTTAATTAATCGCCGCAAAACTCAGGGTTGAATCAAGAAGGTCGCGCTGCATATCGTCAGCGGCGACGGACGCCCCTGCAAGCCATTCGGTTGCTGCTTCATATGTTGAAAGCCCGACAAACGTAACAAACGCGACAGTGAGCGCCATCCGGACAATCGCCATAACCCCCTTCCAGGACGATGCGTTCGTCACACTGGCGTCGGAAGGTCTCGCAGACAGTCTGGCTGTCGCCTTGCTCTCAACCATCGAAACCTCCCTAAACGACCTCGTCCGAACAAACTCGGAGCGACTCACCCGTCTCTGAGGGCGTCACATTGGGAGGAAACCGGCCCCTTTCGGATCACTCCGAGGAACTCTTATCGGACATTTCTAACAGAGATTTCATACTCGGTCCACCCATCCTCCTGACCCGTTGGACGGACAGCCAGGACGAAAAGGACGGAACCGGGCTCAGAGACGATCAGAGCCTACGACTCCCATGGAGACAAGCCGCGACCAGACCGGCGCGACAAGCCTGTCCACGGCGACAAGGTCAGGAGCCTCATTCGCAAACGCAGGTCCCCCTTCGTCGGCGATGACAAGGTCACAGATATACTTCGCGGGCTGCGTAAAACGCTGATGCGCGGCGCGAACAAACCTCAAATACTGTTGGATCACTCCCTCAGAAGCGCGCCCGCGTTCTGCGCGATCACGACGGATCCGCCGAATGAGGCGAAGGTCGTCACTTGTATCGACGAATACCGTGAGATCGAAAAATTTCGCGTAGCCCGGGTCGGAAAGTACATGAAGCCCTTCGACAATCACGACCGCTCGCGGATCTATTCGGTGAACAGCATCCGCCACGCGGTCGTGAATGGCAAAATCATAAACGGGCTGAAGGACCGGCTTACCCTCACGCAGATCTTGCAGATGCGAACGAAAAAGCTCCATATCCTTCGAGACCGGATCATCGAAATTGATCGTTCGCTCAATCTGCTCATTGGACCAGCCGACAACAGGGGGACTGTGGGCAGCTCTCGGCCGATAATAGTTATCCTCGGTCACAAGAGAGCTCGCGCCCTCTCCAAGGCGATGGTGCAGGGCCCGTGAAAGAGTCGTTTTGCCCGAACCCGATCCCCCGGTCACAGCAATCATGAACGTCCGAGCGACCATCTCGCCTCCCCTAGTCATCTCCATCATCCCTGGATCTCGTCGCGAGGTCGCGACGGACCCGCGGAGAGGCCAGGAGCTCATCAATCCGCCTCGCCTCATCATAGCTGTCGTCAGCAACAAACCTGAGTATCGTGGCGAAACGAAGATCAACTTCCTGAGAGAGCCGGCCGCGCAAAAACCCGGCAGCTCGATTCAGAGCCGTAGCTGTAGTGGCCATGTCTCCCCCCCCAAGCGGCGCGCAAAAGACAGTGGCGTGCTTCAGATCCGGAGAGACCCGGACTTCCGAGACAGTGATCGACTTCCCCGCCAGATCAGGATCTGAAAACTCCTCACGAGCCAAAATATCGGTTAGGGCATGACGTATAAGTTCGCCCGCTCGCAATTGTCTCTGAGAAGGTGGTTTCATAAGAAAGCCTACAACTGAAGATCATACCGGAGAAGGCCGGCAAACTGGGATCGTACCTAATGGCGCCGACCCCGCCATAGGTCGCCCAGTCGAATATCCGGACAAAAACTAACTAGGGTTGGATCTGTTGGTCCCGAGCCTCACTGAGGAACCAAAGGCGCCAGACAACAACAACCTCAGTATTTCATATAGACGCCGGCAATCGGGCCATAGCCTACGCTGGGCTTCGAGTAGTCGCAGACCCCGTCAGGGAAAATCCTGTTCATTCGCTGCTTTTGCTCAGCGGTGAATTCAACCCCATAATCGCCGAAGGCGACGGCCCTCAGCTGGCACTTCATCACATCATTGGTCAGGGGCGCCCCGGCCTCCAGCCTGGGCTCTGAGTGCAGCGGATAGGCGGCGTTATAACCCGACGGGACATCCCACTCAGCTATTTGATCAATCTTGACGCCATCCTCGGTCCAGTAAGCGTCGACCGCCGCCGCAGGTTTATTGCGGACAACCTTCTCCGTGGAGAGAGGAGACGGGTCTGAAACAATTCGGTCTAACCACTCGGTCATCACGTCGAGTGAAATAGCTGCCAGGTCGACGCCGCGTCCTGCAGCGCGTGCCGAGGGACCAGCGGTCCAGATGATCTGGTGGTCGGAGCGCCCCAAAGCCTTTTCTATCCGAGCGCGAATAGTGAGATCGCGATGACGATCATGAATGTCGCCGATCAGGTCGGTGTAGGGCCTGGAATGAATGATTGGCACATTCGCGATTCCGCCTCCGAACGTATTGAGAAGACCCGAGGCGTACACAGCGCGAAGAGCGGTAAGATCTCCGACAGATCTCTGAGGGATGAAATTTCCGTCGATGTCATTTCCACCTATGAACTCATTCAGGTCCAGGAACTCCTCAACGGTCAAAACACCTCTCTGCAGCCCCTTGAGGCCGTACTGAATTCCGACATTGTCCTGAGGTTTGCGTGCGAAGCCATTGGCCGGATCACGCCCGTAGATGTTCGCCCTCATATCCGAAATGGTGCACCGCGCTCCCTTCGGATTGCGGACCGGATCATAAAGAAGGCTGGCGTCTTTAAGGGCGCACCCCGCTGCGTTGGTCGCCTTCATAACCGGAACAAAGGACCGTTCCCAGGCGGCGCATGTGCCCGGCGTGTACCCCTCAACCGCGGTCCGCTTCTCCTGGGACCACTTCGAGCCGACCGACGACCTCCAGAAATTTTGAAGAAGGCCGCAATCTGCGGTGTTCATCGTGGAATCGGGAAACGACAGAGAGGGCTGAAGGCCATCGAGGAGGCCGGGATAGATCTGCGTTATGACGAGCTGCTGGATGGCGCCCCCAGATCCGCCGGTTCCCACAGTCCACTTCGGAACGCCATAGGTCTCAACGAAATGCTCCTTCAGCATCATCAGGGCCTCACCCTGAAGCACCGCATTTCCATGCTGCTGATTGACCAATTCGGTCGAGTTCAGGAATGCAAAACCGCGGGATAGATAGAGGTCCGACAGAATGGAAGTGACCTGATTTGCGCCCTGATTGTACTGAGTTCCAGCACCGCCCCCGAATGTGACCGCCAGACGGCCGTTCCACCCTTCAGACGCCGAAAACCCCTGTGTTCTTGGATCGTCCAGAACAGCCAGTCGATAGATTGCGCGATTGATCACGCCGCTCTCAACTCGGACGATGTAGGGCGTCTTTCGCCCTTCAATCGTCTGGACCATCGCCACATCCGCCGGGATATCGCTCCGGTCATCCAGAGGCTTGAACATTTGCGGTGAGACAGGCTTGGAGCGATCAACCGATGCCGGCAGGTAGAAATAATCGAACCGCACCGGAGCCGAACAGTCCTTGTCCGTCGCGGGCCCAAGACCCGATTCTTCTGTGCGGCATTCATACGGAGACAAGTGGGGTCCCGAAAGAATCGGCCCGGTGATCGGATGATTGATCAGAGTCGCCTCAGCAGTCCGGCCGTCTCGGGTAATCGCCTTGAGCACGTTGGGACCTAGCCGAAGTCCTGACACGATGCCTCGCAACGCACGGCCCTCGCCAGTTGGCGCAAGAGCCGTGGCGAGTTTTTCTCCGTTAAGAAGAACTCGCACGTCAGCGGAAGAGCCGCCATTGACCTGGACTTCAACCAGCGCGTCACCGCCTGATATGTGCTCAGGCCGCGATGAGAGAATAGAAATCACAGGGGGCCCAGAGGGCGGCAAGGCAGCGGACGCACCACCGCCCCCTGTGCCGACGCACCCCCCAAGACAGGCGACCGCGAGGGCCGCCAGACCCGACCATGTCGATCTGAAACGAACAGCCCTCATCGTCCCTGCCCCCTCGCCTTTGAGCCGCCCAACCCCAACGGCGAATGTCAATCCTACTTCCCGTGTCCGACCCTAATCGACATCGTCGACAGGCGGGAAAGAGCTACGCCAAGCGACGCTCGATAAGCTCGACCTGGAAACACTCTATCTGATCGCCTTCACGAATATCCTGATAGTTCTGGAAGGCCATACCGCACTCCGTGCCCTGCTTCACCTCAGGAACCTCATCCTTGAAGCGCTTTAGGGTCGACAAAGTGCCCTCGTGAATAACGACGTTGTCGCGCAGCAATCGCACGCCGGCTCCCCGACGGACGACTCCCTCAGTCACCCGACAACCCGCCACTTTCCCGACCTTCGAAATCGAGAACACCTGAAGTATCGTCGCATATCCGAGGAAGGTCTCTCTGCGCTCGGGCGCAAGCATTCCGGACAGGGTGTCCTTCACATCGTTGATGAGGTCATAAATAACCGAATAGTATCGAATCTCGACGCCTTCGCGTTCAGCCATGTCGCGAGCCTGCTTCGTGGCCCGGACGTTAAACGCGATGATGGGAGAAGCGCTGGCCACCGCTAACTGAACATCGCTTTCAGAGATCCCCCCGGCGTTACCGAGAATGACCCGCGCCCTGACCTCTTCAGTCGACAGTTTCTCCAGAGACTGAGTGATGGCCTCAACCGAGCCCTGAACATCTCCCTTGATGATGAAAGAAGCCTCCTTCACCACCGCTCCTCCACCGCCCTCCTTAAGACGAGAGAGCATCTGCTCCAGAGACGCCCGGGCGACAGGAGCCGCCTTGTTCTTCTTTCGAGTGCGGCTTCGATACTCAGTAATCTCGCGGGCGCGGCTTTCGCTATCAACCACGACGAACTGATCGCCAGGATCAGCCGGCCCGTCAAATCCGAGAATCTCGACTGGTGTGGCCGGAGGGGCCTTGTCGAGCATCTGCCCCCGCTCATTGGTCAGCGCCTTGACCCGACCCCACTGCGCGCCGGCGACGACGATATCGCCCCGCTTAAGCGTCCCGCGCTGAACAAGGACCGTTGCGACCGGTCCACGCCCTCTGTCCAGCTTGGCCTCAATAACGACACCATCAGCGTCTCTGTCCGGATTGGCCTTGAGCTCAAGGACCTCAGCAAGCACGGAAATGGCGCTGGTAAGGTCATCCAGTCCGATCTTCTTAAGAGCCGAAACCTCAACCGCCTGCACCTCACCGCCCATGGCTTCAACCTGGACGTCATACTGCAGGAGCTGTGTCAGCACCCTATTGGGGTCGGCCTCATGCTTGTCGATCTTATTGACGGCAACAATGATTGGGGCGCCCGCGGCCTTGGCATGCTGAATGGCCTCGGCCGTCTGTGGCATGACGCCATCATCGGCGGCCACCACCAGGACCACGATATCAGTGACATTCGCCCCGCGGGCTCGCATCGATGAGAATGCAGCATGCCCGGGCGTGTCGAGGAACGTGATTTTCTCCCCGGTCTTAAGCGTAACCTGATAGGCGCCGATATGCTGAGTTATGCCGCCAGCCTCGCCGGAAACGACATCCGTCTGTCGCAGCGCATCGAGAAGGGAGGTTTTTCCATGATCGACGTGACCCATAATCGTGACCACAGGCGGCCTCGACCTGAGAGCTGCGTCGTCGTCGACGTCCCCCTGAAGACCAATCTCGACATCCGATTCCGCTACACGCTTCACCGTATGGCCGAATTCCTCGACGATCAGCTGAGCAGTGTCCGCATCAAGCATGTCCGTGCCGCGAACTAGTTCCCCCTGCTGCATGAGAAACTTCACGACATCAGCCACACGCTCGCTCATACGATTGGCGAGATCGGCGACGGAAATAGTCTCGGGCAGAACGACCTCTCGCGTAATCTTCTCAGCCTGACCGCCAGCCATTCTCAAACGACGATCACGCTCGCGGTCGCGCGCTCGTTTGACAGCCGCGTAGGAGCGCTGCCTTTCCTCGTCATCGCCCAGAGCGGCGGAAATCGTGAGGCGACCCTGACGTCGTTTGGGCTCAGCCTTCGGCTTGTGGGCCGGCCTCGCCTCTCCCGTAGGCTCGTCTGTCGCAGTTTTCACTCGCTTGACCCGACCGCCCAGGTCGGCAAGGGGCGACAATTCCTCGGGGTCCAGCGGCGCGAGAGGACGAGGCCGGGCGATCCCCCCGCCAAAACCGGGAGCGGGCCTCGGCCCCCGGTCGCCTGCGGGCGCTCCGGGGCGCCCCCCCCTTTCACCTTCGCTGCGGGCGCGCGGTGGAGCTCCGTCGGCCCTGGGACGACCCGCCCCTCCTTCTGGACGACGCATCACCCCTGGTCGTGAGGCCTCCCGACGATACGACGAAGCCCCCCCCGTCGCCTCGTCATCGCCTCCGTCCACGTCTCCGACGGCTCGTGTCTCAGCGCGGCGGCGCTCTTCCTCGGCAAGCCGACGGGCTTCCTCCTGCCGACGCCGATTGGCCTCCTCAATGGCTTCCTGCTCAGCCCGACGCCGTTCCTCCTCATTGCGCCTCTGCGTCAATGCGGCCTGTCGCGCCTTCAGCTCGGCTTCCGAAAGCCCCGACTTACGCGCCGCCTCCTCTGCAATCGTCAAAGGCGTCGGCGCGACAGCCTTCTCAGGCTCGGGACGGACAACCTTAGGAGCGGGGCCAGGCGTGACAACTACCCGCTTCTTTTTCGTCTCGACCACGACCTGCTTAGACCGGCCATGAGAAAAACTCTGTTTCACGGTGCCCGCATCCGCCTTTCGGGTCAGCGAAAGAGGACGGCGGCCTGGGGTGTCGGAATCTTTAGTATCGGTCATTCACACTGTGCTTCGGTTACGGACGACGTCCTCGGGTCGATACCCCTCAGACAACCGGCCTGGATCTCATCAACTTGCAGTCCCGTCCTCAGTCTCCGGACGATGGTCGTCACTCGAATGACCAGCGCGGAGCCAGTCAACAGGCCAGAGAGGCCGAAACCCAGCGACCCGCCCCAGCTCCCTCATCCAGACGCGGGAAAGACGACCTTCCCTCAGACAAGCATGTATCACACGCTCGCGCCCCAAGGCCATGCCCAATTCAGCCCCGGAGAAACATCCGACAAGTTCAGGCAGACGCCGTACGGAGTCGTCCCGGTCGCCGCCGTGAACCGCCCTCAGCAACGCCAGCAGCTTGCCTCGGCCGTCGGCAGATCCGTCAGAAGCCTCAATCAGACAAGCAGGCCGCTCTGATCGGATCGCCTCACGGACCTGCTCGAAGCCTATCACAAGCTCCCCTGCCTTTTTAGACATCCCAAGAAAATCCAACGCCCGTTTCGACAACAGCTCGCCGACCGTCGCTGAGAGGCCGGGAGGCGTTCGAACGGTCTGCCGAAAAGCCCTTGAGAAAATTCCCTTGGACTGCGCAAGATCGACCGCTGACGAACTCGCACAGACCCAGGCGCCTCGTCCCGGAAGTCGGCAAGCGACGTCGGGCGTGACCTCCCCTTCTGGCGACAAAACGAAACGAATCATCTCGTCCCGCGGGAACCGATCCTGCCGGACTATACACCGCCTCTCGACACCCTCGCCCGCACGAGGCGGCCCGACATCAGTCTCGAGATCAGCTGACGCTTCGCTCAATGCGGCCCCTTCACGATCCAGAGTTGCCTGCGTCATCCGGGCCCCTCAGATTGAACAGCCCTTCTCCACGCGCCCTGACGTCCTCGGCCTGACCGCTGGCGTTCAACTCCGCCTCCTCGGCATCCAGCGCCGCCGCCCGAGCCGCCAGAGCATCCTCGAGCGCCTTAGGCTCGACCCAGCCTGCAATCACTCGAGCCTTAAGGATGAACAACTCGGCATCCTCTCTGGTCATCTCGCCTTTTGCGAGTAATCCAGGCTGAAACTTAGGCTTTCCATCCGGTCCAGGCTCTTTCCAGCCGACGAGATCATCGGGCACAAGCCCCGCCAGATCATCAATCGTCTTGACGCCGTTCTCTCCAAACTTGACGGCCATCGCCGAGGTGACGCCATCCATGAACGCCACTTCATCTGTAACTCCAAGCTCCCGTCGACGGGCGTCTTGCTCCGCCGCGAGCCTTTCGAGGTACTCGCGCGCTCGTTCCTGAAGCTCGGAGGCGACCTCCTCGTCAAAGCCTTCGATCACCGAGAGACTGTCAATCTCGACATAAGCGATCTCTTCAACGGTTTCGAAGCCCTCAGAGGCAAGCAACTGAGCAAGGGTCTCATCCGCATCAAGAGCGCGGACAAACAGGTCGGTGCGTTCACGAAACTCTCTCTGGCGGCGCTCGCTGTCAGCCGCCTCTGTTGTCAGGTCAATCTGCCAGCCGGTGAGCTGGGACGCCAGACGAACATTCTGCCCTCGACGCCCGATGGCCAGGGGAAACTGACTCTCCTCAACTACGACCTCAACCCGCCCCTCATCCTCATCGATAACGACCTTAGAGACCTCAGCAGGCTGAAGCGCGTTGACGATGAATGTGGCGTCGTCCGGCGACCAAGGAATAATATCAATCTTCTCCCCACCCAGCTCGCTGACAACGGCCTGAACGCGAGCGCCCCGCATACCCACGCACGCGCCGACCGGATCTATGGAGCTGTCGTGACTGTAGACGCCTATTTTCGCACGCGAACCAGGATCGCGGGCACAGGCCTTTATCTCAATGACCCCTTCATAGACTTCAGGGACTTCCTGAGCGAACAAAGCGATCATGAACGAAGGATGGGCGCGAGAAAGAAAGATCTGCGGCCCTTTCGTTTCACGAACAACCTTATAGAGATAGGCTCGCACTCGATCGCCCGTATTGAACGCCTCACGCGGCATACCGTCATTCCGACGAATGACGCCCTCTGAACGACCGAGATCGACAATCACATGGCCGTACTCGACACGCTTGACCACGCCCGAGACGATCTCCCCCACTCGATCCTTAAAGTCCGCGTATTGGCGCTCGCGCTCAGCGTCTCGAACTTTCTGAGTGATAACCTGCTTGGCGGTCTGCGCAGCCACCCGACCGAATTCAAAGGGCGGAAGTTCATCCCGCAGCTCATTACCGATTTCAGCGTCAGCCGCTATGGCCTTCGCATCTTCTAGGCTGAGCTGCGTGACCGGATTATCAACCGTCTCAACAACGGTCTGCACACGCCAAAGGCGCGTTTCCCCTGTATCCGGATTGATTTCCGCCCGAATATCGTGCTCAAGACCGTAGCGCGAACGGGCGGCCTTCTGAATGGCCTCCTCCATCGCATCGAGCACTATGCGCTTATCGATCGACTTCTCCTGCGCGACCGCATTCGCGATCTGAAGAATCTCAAGCCGGTTCGCTGAAACGCCGACGGCGGCCATGGTGTCACTCCTTGTCATCCGGCCGGAACGAGGATTCATCGTCCAGACCATCTTCATCCTCGACCTCGACATCGTCGAAGTCGCCCTCAAAATCATCATCTGCGGCATCCGCAGGGATCAGCCCCTCGGAGCGAACAGCATCGATCAGCCTGTCGGTCAGGACCAGATGCGCCTTGGTCAAGTCCGAGAAAGGCAGCTGGGCTCGTGATCCGTCCTTGAGGTCCAGATCAACCAGGCCGCCATCTTCACCCACTATGAACCCATGAAATCTCCGGCGACCATCGACAGGAACCGCGATCTCTACACGCACCTCATGGCCGACCCAGCGGGCAAAATCCCCAGTCCGGGTAAGAGGGCGGTCGATACCAGGCGAGGACACCTCGAGGGTGTATTCTCCAGGCATAGGATCGTGAGCCTCCAACAACGGGGAGATCCGACGAGAAAGTCGCGCGCAGTCCTCAACGCTGACGGCGCCTCCGGGCCGCTCGGTCATGATCTGAAGAACTGGAGTGCGAGCCCCAGAGACGCGAACTCGAATGATATCGAGACCAAGCCCGGAAGCGACCGGCTCGATCATCTCCAGCACCCGTCTCTCAATTTCGCTTTGCGCACGCACGCGAAAATCGGCTCCCGTCCGCTTCCGACCAGAAATGCGCCCCGGAATGAGAAGCGGCGGCCCGGTTTCCCGAGCCGCCGCTGCAAACGCATTCAGCTAGGCGAGGGGATAGACTATTTTCCTTGAGCTGTCGAGGGGAACGGCGCAGTCCCTTTTCGCCAGCAAATGATCCCGGAAGGAATCGGTCCTGCCTTTTTCAGGTCGGGGCCAACGCGCGCAGAACGCTTTCCACAAGCCGACGAGAATAGCTTTCAGGAACGGGTCCGCGCATCGCGATCAGACGATGCCATATCGGACCAAACAAAAGCTCCGTGGCCAGATCAATATCCCAATCCCGCCTCACCGCACCCTTTAGAGCCTGCTCTGCGAGGATGTGCCTGAGGGGGATCTTGACCGATTCTGAGAACCAGGACCTGAAAATTTCCCCGGCATCCTGATCATCAGCGGCCGCTAAAACCGCCCCCCTCCACGCATGGGCGCCATCACCCGTTCGAACAGATAAAAGGAGCGGTTCAATCAGG
Organism: Alphaproteobacteria bacterium; assembly: GCA_018969425.1. Lineage (GTDB taxonomy): Bacteria > Pseudomonadota > Alphaproteobacteria > Caulobacterales > Hyphomonadaceae > UBA7672. Next base: position 122,214 of record JAGWYJ010000003.1, read on the forward strand.
GCGGCTATGCGATCTTTCACATCTGCTGAAGAAGCGATCTTGGCGTCCGGCAACCGGCCGAGCGTGCAGTCAACCGCAAGACACGCCGCCGACTTCCACCACCTGTAAATTGTCTGCTTCGAAGCGCGCGCGTTCCGAGCGACCCGGTCGACGGAAAAGCCCCTCCAACCATACTCGCTCAGCTCTACGAACGCTGCGTCAAGCACAGCCGCCGTCGAAGCCTCACTTCGCTTCGGGCCCACGCGGCGCTTGTCAACATCCTGACCGACGACCGGGTCCAGCTCGATTTCAGGTTCAGAATTAACCATAAGGGCCTCCGAACGCATAACCGGACGACACGAAGAGACAGTGCGTTCCTTGTCCGGCAACTCAACTCACAGGTCAATATTCCCTAGGGGAAGACAAATTCGGAAAGCGCCGTCGGCGGACAACAATACCCCGCAGACGAAGTGGGTTCAGGGTTCCTTTTGTCCGGAACGTGCTCTAGGGGGAACTCTCCCATCAAGCCTGAACCCGGTAACCCATGACCTGTTTCGCGGACAACGCTCAGGACCTCATCGCAGGATATCGTCGGTTCCGACAGGGGCGATACCTTGAAGCCGCCAGTCTGTTCAGAACGCTCAAGGATAATCAGACCCCCGCCACGATGATCATATCCTGCGCCGACAGCAGGGCCGACCCATCCATGATCTTCGACGCCGCGCCCGGGGAACTTTTCGTCGTGCGCAATGTGGGAGCTCTGGTCCCTCCTTTCGACGAAACGCCGGGACTGCATGGCGTATCAGCCGCGCTTGAGTTCGCGGTGACTTCACTGAAGGTCAGACAAATTCTCGTCATGGGCCACGGGGGGTGCGGGGGCATGGCGGCATGTCTGGCCGCCGCGACGCACCAGCCCGTCGGACACTTTATCGCCCCCTGGGTCGAAATCGCTTCTTCGGTAAGAAAAACCGTCATTGAAGACGCAAGCATACCCGAGAAAGAGCGCCTCGAGGCGATCGAACATGGCGCAGTTGGACTGTCTCTGGAGAACCTGATGACATTCCCGTTCGTCCGGGAAGCGGTCGCGAACGGAACACTGAACCTCGACGGCGCCTGGTTTTCGATTGGTCGGGGCGAACTTCACTGGAGAAATAGGACGACTGCACGATTTGAAACGGTGATGACCTAAATCCGCCCAGTTCGCGGAAGAGCGCGCGAACTGGGTTTGGACAGGAACGCACCCTGCCCAAACGCCAGCCCGAGGATTTTTAAGTCGACCAACTGAGCGCGCCCTCCGTCCTCACAGCGGCGACAATCAGAACCGCCAGCTCAGACTTCCAGTGAGCGACCCACCCGTGACCAGGCCATCATCTCCGGCATGATAGGCCAGCCCAAGATCGAGATCCTTCGTCTCATAGCTCAGCCCGGCCGAGTAGTTGACTGAACTCTCCTCACGACGCGGTCCTTCAAACAGCATTGCCGCCGTCGGAAAAAGACCGAATGACGATCGCATAACGCTCGAGCCGCCGCTCTCCCCGTTCCAGGTCATAGCCACCGTTGCGGACGGCTTAAGGACACCCTCTCCAACTTTGAACGAAGCGGAATACGTGGCGCCGACACTGAGATCCATTCGCTCCAGCACTCGCTCACCTACAGTCTGGGCGGCGCTGCCGCCCTGCTCTGTATAGCGATCGATCTCGAGCCTTGCAGCATCGAGCCCCAGATAAGGAGTGATCGTGGCTCGCCCTCCGGCAAACACGTCAAAGCCGATGCGGCCTCCCGCAGTCTGCAGATCTCCTTCGACTTCGCCAGCGAGAGATTGCACCCCGTTCGCGAGACCGACACGACGAAGCGTATCAAAGCTGAGCGCACCGAGACCTGCGTAGGCTTCGACGAACGCCTGACCGAAGCGCTGGCCAGCATAACCGGAGATCTGCAATCCCCCTCCATCGGCTGTTTGTGTGGGCGCAGGTGTTCCGGCATCTCCATTTGAATAGGTCAGCGCCCCTCCGATGAACCCCCCATTACTGAAAGTTCGATCAAGACCGGCGGTGAACACCACGCCGTCGAGATCAGCGCGTGTTCCGGAGGCGGTCACAATCGCGTCGGTGTCAACGAGGCTGCGAACGTCGACAAACATCGAATACCCCGGCTTTAACTCCAGACCTTCAAGCGCCGAGGCCGCGCGATCGGCAGCCGCCAAGGCGGAAACGCCAGCCATGAACGCCTGATTAGGATCGGCTGAAGCCAGTTGCACGCCTATGGCTTGAGCGCCTGACACCGATACGCCGCCACCCCGGGAGTTTCGTAATTCTCCCATTCGTGCGGAAAGCTGCTGAGAAGCAATGGCTCCGTTCATATGCATTCCCAGAGCAGAAACCTGCGACTGAGCCGGAACAGAGCTCAGCGCCGACATAACGGTCGGAAGATTGGCGACAGCGATCGGATCAAGACCATCGAACACACCCGAGAGGGCGGTATACCCTCCTGTAGCCGAACGAATCGTATCCAGCGTCCGGGCTATCGTTCGCTGATCCGCGTCCCCGTAACCTGCCACGCTGGCGAACGGCAGAGCGATCATTTCAATCTGAAGATCATTGCCGGATAAGACCGCCTTGGGCCTCAGAACGCCCTGCAGGTTCGTAGCGAGGGTCGAGAACGATCCGGCCACGCCGCCGGATGCCGACGCCACAGTCCATTTGGAACCGAAAGTGGGAATATAACTGCCAAGAAAGTTCGCCGCGAGGCCGCCGCCAAGCTGCATCTGACCCGTGACGTTTAAGCGATCCGCGGCGCTTAGAGAGGAGATATCGATCCCCAGCACACCCGCCAGAGTGAAGGCTGTGTTCCCAGTCACAGAGAGCGTTCCAACCGCTCCCGGACCATCTCCCGGAGAGAGCACGCCACCATTGACAAGGAGGCCAGCCCCGCTCGTGGCTGTAGTCAGGATCGACCCTGTTCCCGTCAGCGATCCGCCAGCGACGGTGAGTCGAAGGGGCGAAAACACCCCATTGACCCTGAGCGCCCCCGCATCAAGGAAAGAAGAGATGGTCGTATTAAGACGCGCCCCAGATCGTATCGTCAGCCCTGAAGATGCGCCTCGAACGGACAGCCGATCGATGGTCACGGTGGAGTTGGTGAGAAAGGTGGTGCCGGCGCTTCGGAGATTGACCTCGAACCAGCGCGTCGAATTCTGAACGCCGGGGGTGCCCAGCGTATTGTTCGGTACGAAATTCGTAGTGCCCGGTCCGGTTAGAGAACCTGAATTCACCTGGAGCAATGTTCCGGAAGACCACAAGGCCGTGGACATCGCTTCAGCAGAAACGCCGGGAAGCGCCTCACCGGAAACGGATCCCGTCGACGCCCCACCAACAGAAAATGCCGAACTCCCAAAATCGCCGAAATCCAGACCCAGGGCAGACCCAGGAGCCGACCCAATCGCCGTCGGCCGTTGATCGCTCAGATCAATTCGACCCGCGCTATCCGCATCGACAAGAGACGGTGAGCCGAGACTGCGAGGGGGAGAAGCGGCATCCGCCTCCTGGCCCGTACCCCCGGTCGGTGGGCACGTTCCTGTGAAAGCGCATGTTGCGGCGGGCGAAGGATTTGGAGTAATCGCGCCGACATTCGGCGCTCCGCCCGACACCCCAAGAGCGGCTGTCGTCGGGAGAGCGTTCACCAGAGACGATCCGGACAACGTATAGTATAGAGGGTCGACTTCCTGAACCCATCGGGTCGGATCAGTCCACTCCCCGTCCCCGGCGGTTGTCGTCACATACTTGTAGGGATTATTGACAACGATCTGGTCCCAGAAAAGGAACAATGGGTTCCATCCGCCGATAGTTCCGTAATTGGAGAATTCCGTAAAGCGGACGAGATTGTCGTTTGGATTTCCAAGAGACTCGTAGAAAAACCGCGACCCCTGGCTGAGCACCCCCAGAGACACCTCGCGACCAAAAGCATTCGTCACAAGAGGCGAACCCGAATCCCCTGCTCCAGTTATCGCCTCGCCCGCAACAGCGGCGCCAGGAAACACATCATGATCGAGTCTGCAGTTCACGTTTGTGCTCACGCACAGAGGATCAGACCCTGGCCCGTTGAAGAAAGGCCGGGCGGCGCGGTTGGGATCATCGAAATCCACCCAATAGAGATCCTGATAAACGAGGCCTGCAGGCTCAAGAAGATTAGCTGTGGCCGACGGATAAACGCCGAGGGCGATAGACCGCTCATCACCAAGGAAGCCAATGAGGTTCTGACCGAGACGTCGGTGGTAGGATGCCTCGACGGCCCCGGTCCTGACCCCGGTCTGACCATTACCCGAAGTTCCATAGCCGCCAATCGTCACTGGAACGAGGCTGGAAAGGGGCGTGAAAAGCAGCCCTATACCGGACTGAGCATCCCGGCCCAGTAGCTCGCTGGCTGTGTCGAAGCCCGCCAGCGCCACGTCAGCCGGCAGAAATGTTCCAGAGTTGGACAGCGCGGCTGACCCGTTTCTCGAACGGGGATCATACCAGATCATCAGAGATTGACCGTCCACGCGCGCGCCGCCATCGGGAACGGCGAAATCCTGACCAAACAGCCAATACCGAAGGTTTGTGCGGCCAAAAGTCGGATTCGTCGTATACGCGACGCGCGCCCGATTGCCTGGCGCATCGCCATCATAAGCGCCCGGAGCCAGCCCATCGACACAATGAGCCGCAAACAGAACGGTTCGCGGATTAATCAGAAGCCCCGTACACGTCCCACCGGAATTCCCGGCTTCATTTCGGATCATGATACCGACCCAGTACGGGCGGGTGTTCGCAGTATCGACGACGGAGGCTGGCGTGGTCGAATCAGGCGTCACGAGCGCGTGCGCCGCTGGAGCGCTGACAAGACCGCCGCTGACGAGCGCTGCAGCCGACACTCCAAGCGCCCAATAATTGCGCCGATTACGACCGGACGAAACGATCATTTCAGAAACTCCGAAAGAAGCGTGAGGAAACAAAAAGACCAGCGAAACTCATGGTCTCAGGAGTGAACGGGGGTGACAAGTGAAACGCCTGTCGCAACCAGGACACTCGGGAGTTTTCGTTTCTCAATGACCGAAAAAACACACCCGCACGCCCTCCGCTCAGATTCTAATCGCTCGGACATGGGCTTACGGCTCAGAAGACGCCGGACGACGTCAGAGGCTCAAATAACCGGACAGAGGCTATGGTGACTGGGGGCACGCGATGGGACGCTCAGCGTCAGCTCCCCCAATCCGGACAATCCTCCAGCCGTCTGAAAACTTTTTAAGATCATACTGGCTGGCCCTCCTCTCAGGAGGCAGCGCGACCCCGTCCTTACGAAGACGCGAATATCTCATACCCGCCCAGGCCGTGGCCTCATCGATCAGACATCCTTTGATCTCGTAAATCGCCGAATGGCTGTACCCCTGGTCCCTTAGCCTGACGAACTGTCGCTCGAGACTGACCGTCTGTGCGGCGACATCCGGTCCAAGTCTGTAGAAACGCGCAGCGATCTGGGCGCTGTCATGCGTGTTCCAGACCCGGGTGTACTCACGCATGAACGCCTCGACGTCCTCCTCCTGAGCGCTCTTCGGAGGCAGCGAAGCGCATGCCGCGAGGACAAGACCGAGGCTGACGATAAAACATAAGACCTCTGACCGGCGACCGCCCATATCGAATACTCTCCGAACCACTTTCAGGAAAAAGAGCGCGAAACTCACTCAACATCAATGGCGAGGACATCCTCGCCCCGTCGCCCAGATTACCTTCTTCATTCGTCCTGCCACTCCGCGCCGGCGCGGAGCAGCTCCTCGCTCAGTCGAACCTGGCGCGCCTCGATCCATGACGCCTCAAACGCGCTCCGAGCCGGTCACAGCTGACACGCCATCGCCTCATCAAACGGAATGACCGCCTCCACCGTGACCCTTAGTCCTGCCGGCGATTGCGTGACAAAAAATCTTAGCGCCTGATCCCCTGGCGGCATGACGCCGCCAAAAGTGTATTGAAAGGAGTACCGCATCTCCACGACGGCGCTGTCTTGTTTTTGGGAGCAGATCCGAACGTCATACAAATCCAGACGACCGAAGTCCTCCCGCCTGAGAGCTTCAAACCTGGTGTCCCAGGCCATCGCCCTATCCTTCTTATCAAGGTCAGAGACAGCAAAAACATCTTCAATGAGGCGTCGGGCATTGCCGGTATTGAACGCCTCAACATATTGCTTGATCAAAGCCCGCACCGCCGCTTCATCGGGCGCTGCATACGCAAAGGGCGCAAAAAGGACGCCGATGACAAAAAGAAGGTCACCCCGCCTGCTGGTGATCAATGACGGCTCCTTCAATCGAGGCTGCGATAGGACGTTCGTGAAAGGGCCAGTGCAACGAGGCTGGCGCCTGCGGCCCCGCTGAAATACAGCCCCACCCATCCAAGGCCTCCCTCATCCGCCAGAACTTGCGCGACGATCGGCGTCAGCCCGCCACCCAGCACGCCGCCGACATTGAAAGCGAGGCTGGCGCCGGAATAGCGGACCCTCGCTGGGAAGAGACCAGGGAGCCACGCGCCCAAAGGCCCATAAACAAATCCCATAATAAGAAGCGCAAGTGACAAAAACGCCGCGACGAGAACGAGAGAGGAAGACGCCATCAGAGGGGCCGCCAGAAAACCCGCACCAACGGCGGCGCAACATCCGGCCATCAATACATGACGGGCGCTGAGAGCGTCCGAAAGATAACCTGACGCGACTATTCCGATCGCCATGAAAAGAATGGCGATCAGCTGAACCGTCAAAAAGGCCTCGCGAGAATATCCGAGATTCGTTGTTCCAAATCCCAACGCAAAGGCGGTGGCCACGTAATAAACAACGAAGCACGCGACCACAGCAAAAGTGCCTCCTAGGACTTCTCGCCAGTGAGACTTCAACAAATCTCCGAGAGGCACGAGGGCCGGCGCCTGCGCCTCAAGCGCCTTCGAAAAAGCCGGCGTCTCGGTAAGACTGAGCCTCACCCAAAGCCCGACGGCGACCAGCAACGCACTTGCAAGAAAGGGCAGCCTCCAGCCCCAACTCTGAAAGTCTTCCGGACTAAGCCAGAGCCCCAGAAGAAGAAAGAAGCCGTTCGCCGCGATAAAGCCGACGGGGGCGCCAAGTTGTGGGAACATTCCAAAGCGCGCAGTTTTTCCCTCAGGAGCGTTCTCAACCGCCAACAGAGCGGCTCCGCCCCACTCTCCCCCCAGACCGAGGCCCTGACCGAAACGCAGAAGACAGAGCAAGGCGGGCGCAAGCCATCCTACCATCTGATACGTTGGCAGAAAGGCGATCAGGGTCGTCGATACGCCCATCAGAAGCAGCGATGCGACAAGCGTTGTTTTCCGCCCCCGTCGATCTCCGAAATGACCAAAAAACACCGCCCCGACCGGTCGCGCGATAAAGGCTATCGCAAACGTCGCATAGGCTGAAAGCAACTGAGCGGAAGGGGAGGAGGCTGGGAAAAAGAGCGGCCCGAAAACTAGAGACGCAGCAGTCGCGTAAATGTAGAAATCGTAGAACTCGATGGCGGTTCCAAAAAGGCTCGCACCGAGGATCCGCCGAACGGACGCTGCAGATCCCCCGTCCTTCATTGTCCCTCTAATCAGCCGCGCATCTGACATCAATGACACCTGATTACGATGCATCCTGAGGGTCGGAACCTGCAAGTCGTCGCGCCAGTCGCTCCTTGCCTGTCTCTTTCACGCTTTCGGAACGGAGCTGCCCGCACGCGGCCAGGATATCCCGCCCCCGAGGCGTTCGGATTGGACTGGCGTAACCGGCGCGATTCAGAACTTCGGCAAACGCCTCGATCGTGGACCAGTCAGAGCATTCATACCGGGTCCCCGGCCACGGATTAAAAGGTATGAGGTTGATCTTTGAAGGGATCCCTTTGAGCAGCCGCACAAGGTCGCGCGCCTCCGCAAGGGAATCGTTCACTCCCTTGAGCATCACATACTCAAATGTGACGCGCTTGGAGTTCGAAAGGTCAGGATAATTTCGAATCGCTTCGAATAAAGTCTTGAGATCATACTTCCTATTAAGCGGAACCAGTTCGTTTCGAAGCTCGTCCCTGGTCGCATGAAGACTGATCGCGAGCATAGCTCCCGTTCTCTGACCGAGTTCGACAATCTTGGTTGCGACCCCCGCGGTAGAAACCGTGATCCGGCGCTTTGAGATCGAGATGCCGTCGCCATCGGAAATCGTTTCAAGAGCCTCAACGACGTTATCCAGATTGTAGAGCGGCTCTCCCATCCCCATAAAGACGATGTTGGTAAGGCGGCGGTCCTCTTGCGAAGTCGGCCACTCGCCCAGCTCATCGCGCGCAACCAGAAGCTGACTGACGATCTCGGCTGCAGTCAGATTGCGGACCAGCTTCTGCGTGCCTGTGTGACAAAAGGAACATGTGAGAGTGCATCCGACCTGACTGGAGACGCACAAGGCTCCAGCCTTGCCGACACCGGGGATATAGACGCTTTCAACCTCGGTCTGGGGGCCAACTCCGATCAGCCACTTCTGTGTGCCGTCCGAGGATGTTTGACTGGTCAGAATAGGCGGTCGTTCTATCGTGAGCGCCTGTGCAAGTTCGAGGCGCAGGTCCTTGGCGATGTCGGTCATCGCCGAGAAATCAGTCACACCGTAATGATAGATCCAGCCCCAGATCTGGCTGGCGCGCATGCGGGCCTTTTTCTCATCAACGCCCGCGGCCACAAGCGCTGATCTTAGAGCCTGGCGACCCAATCCAGAAATATTGAGGCGCTTGGTCGCGTCCTCCGCCAGGGATCGGCCGTGCGCGATATCGAGGGAATGAGCCACTCTTCAAGTCTCTCCGACAATATTCAGACGTTCGGCCGGACTTCCGGGAGTCTGGAAGGATCAAAAACTAACGACAGATGGTTCGAGCTCGGTCAATCGCCTCCGTCGACCCCTTGAGAGAGAAATGATAAGCCGTTCGGACGGGCTTGGTCGACGCCGCCTCGATTCTGAGCTCGCTGCCCTTCTTGAGAGCCGCCACCAGAGCCTTCTCTTCCTGATCGGAAGCGAACGCTTCCTTCCCGACCGCAAACAATCGAAACCTGTCACGACCTACGATCGCCTGCGGCGCGATATCGGAACGAAGATCATAACCGACCTTCAGACTGGGCTGGCTCAGCGCCGCGCCGGATCTCCAAGTCGCAACGAAGAAATTGACCTCTCCATGCTGAACATCCTTCGGCGCGGCGTCGAAGGCCGTGGTGGCGGCGTAACACACAAGATCGCGACCGACAGTTTCAGTATAGACGCGCCAGTCCTTGAACCGGCCGATCGCCCTGACCTCCGCTACGCTCGGAAGACCCGCAGCGCAAACTGCTATCAGAAGTCCTATCCTGACAATCCAAGCCAAATCCCGCACCTTTAGCGACCCTGTTTGCCTCCCCAGCCCGCGCTACATCGCAGCGCTCTCTGAAGTCTTAACCATAAGCGCTAGCGAGGCGCTCGTTTTGCGAGAATTCTCTGAAGTGTTCGACGATGCATATTCAGACGGCGGGCGGTTTCGGAAACGTTATGGTTACACAGCTCATAAACCCTCTGAATGTGCTCCCAACGAACGCGGTCGGCAGACATCGGATTTTCCGGAGGGTTGGGCCGATTCTCTCTCGCCGACAGCAAGGAATTGACGATGTCCTCCACGTCAGCCGGCTTGGGAAGATAATCAATTGCGCCAGCCTTCACAGCCGCGACAGCGGTCGCGATCGCGCCGTAGCCTGTCAGAATAACCGCATGACTGTCCTCGCGTTCCTGATGCAGGAGTTCCACCACCTCAAGCCCGCTGCCGTCCTCAAGCCTGAGGTCGACGACAGCGAATGCCGGAGGCGCCCTTTTCAGAAGATCGCGAGCTTCAGAGACAGATCCGACCGAGTGAACGTCAAAGCCCCGCGCAGACATGGCGCGTGCCAACCGCGCCCGAAATGGCGCATCATCGTCTAGAACCATCAGCGTCCGGTCTTCCAGACCGGCGACTCTGGGATCTGAGTCCGAATTATCGTCCACCTCTATCTCCGTTCATGTCCACTGCACCGTCTCACCCCATACGCCCCGCATCGCTATGGGCCAGGATCAGACCTCAATCCAGCCCGGAGGAGCTTCGATCGCCTCCCGGGGCCAGACAATTCGAACCACAGCCCCCTTCGCCGGAGACTGCCTGTTATACGGCGTCACACGCGCGCCGGTCCGCTCGAGAAGAGTGCAGGCGATAAAAAATCCCAATCCAAGACCGCCTCCCCGCTGCTCAACGCTCCGATCGCTAAAATAGGGTTCCCCAAGCTTCGCAAGAACCGATGGAGCGAAACCAGGACCATCATCGGTGATATAGACCCGAACCTCGGTCTCCGACCAGCGGGCATTCACTGTGACGTCCTTCGTCGCAAAGCTCACTGCATTCTCGATGAAGGCGCCGAGGGCGTGGATTATCTCCGGCCTGCGTACGACTACCGGAGGACGGTTGGGATCGCCCCCGGCGCTTGACAGGGGAGAACAGGAGCACTGCACGCGGACCCCCGCCGAAGAATGCGGCTCAGCAGCCTCTTCAATCAATGATGGAAGGGCGGCCCTCGACATAGCGGCGTCTGTCGCCTGACGACGAGCGGAGATCTGTCGCAGGATGGCGCGGCATCGGTCGGACTGATCGATTATAAGGTCCACATCCTCGCGACCGGGGTGGTCGGGTTTGACCGTTCGCGCAAGCTCCCGCGCAGCAAGATGAATAGTCGCCATGGGGGTGCCAAGTTCATGCGCAGTCGCCGCAGCGAGCGCCCCAAGAGCGGACAGCTGCTGCTCCCGGGCTAGAACCGCCTGCACGGCGTCAAGAGCGGACACAAGACGGGCCTCGTCCCGTCCAGTCCTCCAGGCGGACACGGAAAAAAACAAAAGCCCTATCCCGATCGCCGCCAGCTGACCGGCCTGATAGAGAACCGGCAGCTGAAATCCCTCCCCCTCCCTCCAGGGGAGTTCGAGGCCGAGAACCGACATCGCGACACAACACGCCAAAGCCAGAAGAGAGAGCAGGGCTGCGTAAGCGGGCAGCAGCCTCGACGCACCGACAGTGACAGGCGCGAGTATCATGAGCAAAAACGGGTTCTGAAGCCCTCCGGTCAATCCGATCAGAACGGCAAGCTGCACGATATCGAACGCCAGCTGACCCGCCGTTTCGCTGGCCGAGGAAAGGTGCTGGGCTGGAAAAAGCGCCATAAGCGCCACGTTGACCCAGGCGGAAGCCCCAATGGCCGCCAGACAGGCTGCAAGAGGAAGCTCGAAACCGAGAAGAAAGTGAACGAGGAGCACCGCGCCCAGCTGACCGCCAATCGCCAGCCACCGCAATGAAACAAGTGTCCGCAAACGGGCGCGCCCAAACGCGGAACCCATGTTTCGAAGCGTTTCCCCACCCCGGGAAACATCCGCTCCTGAAAGTCGGTTTAAGGCCCCCTCCGCATCCGACATCGCCTGACTCCCGCAGCACTCAGCCGCACTTCCCATCCCACCGGACACATGCTTTCACAATGGCATGCGTTGGATGCCAATCACAGCACTTGCAGCCGCCCTTTTCGCCTCGGGCTGCACCCCTCCTGAGACGACGGTGAAAGCAGATCCTTCGTGCTTAACCAGAAGCTCGGACAAAATCGGAGGGCCTATCTCTCTCACCTCTCACACAGGCGAACGGATCACAGAAGCCAACTTCAAGGGCCGGAAAACTCTGGTATTTTTTGGGTTCACATACTGCCCGGATGTATGTCCGCAGACCCTTTATTCGCTCGGCTCGGCTCTGTCGATGATGCCGGAGGGAGCGCCTCGCCCCCTGACGGTTCTGATTTCCGTCGACCCGGACCGCGACACCCCTGAAACGCTTGGCCGGTACATCGCCAGTAACGGGTTTCCATCGGACATTGTGGCCCTTACAGGCGACCAGAGCGAATTGAAGGCGGCGGCTGCCGGCTTCGCAGCCAGCTTTGAACGCGTGGACGACCCTGACAGCCAATCAGGATATCTGATGAATCACACGTCCATCATTTATCTTATGGATGAAGCCTGGCGCCTCAAGACATTCTTCACCCCGGACGCGCGCCCGGAGGACATAGCAAGGTGCCTACAGGCGCTGGAGACGTAACTCCCAGCGCCCGCCGCTGCTATCGCGCCTGCCCTGTTACTGAGCCGAGTGGCTGGCCGAAAGGCCCAGGGCCTCCTTGGTGAGCTGATCAGGACTTGAAACGTCGCCGAACTTCAGAGGAGCCTTCGGGGCCAGTTTTAAGGACAGCGTTCCGGGCTTCGCGACAAACTCAGCGACAGCGCTCAGAACCTCATCCGCCAGCCCCGCATCAACTCCTGCAGACGACAGATCTGCTTTAAGGGCGGTAACTTGATTCACAATATCAGACCGGAGCGACTCAGGGTCTGGCGCTCCCATCAGACCCGACAGATTAAGGAGCCGGCTGACCAGCGACTTATCAGTGAGCTTCAGGTCAAGATCAACGAGCGTCAGATCGCCAAGGCCGCTGAGATCAGGCTCAAGGCCCGTTGCAAGCGGATCAGCGCCGGCTGCAGAGATCAGCGACTTCATCGCCGATTGAACTCCCTTGAAACCTCCCGTCAGAGAGAGATCAAACCCGTCCTTGAGTCCCAGGCTGTACTTGGCGAACCGGGTTGTATCGGTCTTGGGGTCGAATGCGGTTTCTGTCTCGCCATAGAGTTCAAGAGATTGATAGCCGATCATCCCGAGCGCCCCGCCAACCATCGCTCCCAGCTGTCCCTGAGCGGCGTCAGCCGCAAGAGTGACCGATGCGCGAGGCGCGGTCACCTTCACGGCGACGCCGTCGGAATTTCGGGCGACGGACTGCTCGAGCTTGGTAGTGGTAAGTTTAAGCCCGGCGGCATCAATATTGACGCCCGTCCAGGAGAGAGAGTCGTACCCAGGATCAATCGGGCTGGTCATAGCCGACAGCATGGCCTGCTCAAGATTGGACGCGGCGCTTGGATCCATCGCGGATTGAATGCCTGCAACAAGCTGATTTGCGATCGCCCCCGCTCGCAGATTACGAATCTCCCCGGTTCCAAAATCAAACGATCCCTTGACCGGAAAACCGGCGCCGGCTTCAGCCGGTACGTCGAAATCGCCCTTTAATCCCGCCAGCGAAAACTTACCCACCACTGACTTGTCGAGATCTGCGAACGACAGCTGCTCAAGGGTCATGCTGAATGCGCCCGCGCCGCCGGCGCCGAGCTGAGCCAGATCGCCCTTTACCTGAAGACCGCTGAGAGCCGCAGCCCCTAGCCCCCAGGCTTCAAACGCCGGTGCGGGGGCGCCCTGGCCTTCGGAGAACACGGAAGCCAGATAGGCGCCTGTCGCCGGGTTGAGGTCGCGAAGAGCGACCTCTTTCAATGTCACTTCGAGACCTGGAACGAGCGTCTCCGGCGAGAGACCGGTCAGGACGATGTCGGATAGAGTCGGCTTGCCCTCTGGGGTCAGATCTAGGCCGTCAAGAACCATTGTATCGACCCTGAGGCCACCCCCGTCAGCTGACAACACGACATCTTTAAAGGTAAATTTGTCTCCCGAGGACGATTTTGAGGCATATTTCACCGCTCCGGACTGCCCATCTGCAAGCTTCATTGCTTCGATCGCAGCCGCGGCATCCCGGCCGTCGGAACAGGCCGCCGTCGCCACCAAGGCTGCGACAGCAATCATACCTCTTCTCATTTTCACCCGTCCTTGTTGTGTCGTGTTGCCTCAACCCCCGTGGGCCGCTACCCCTATTAGCATGATCGTATCGGAATCCCACAATCGGGTGTTTCTGCTTGCCAAATCGGGGGCCTCCGTCCCCGTGAGGGTTCACATTGACAAGCGGGCGAGGCGCGTATCGGTAAGAATTGATCCCCATGCCCGGGAAGCTGTCGCCACCGCGCCAGCTCTCCGCCATGCCCTCGAGGCGATTTCCTTCGCCTCGGAGCGGGTGGATTGGATTGCGGATCGGCTCGGCTCGCTGCCGAGGCCCGTTCAGTTCAGGCCAGGCGCCTATATACCCCTGCGCGGGGTCATTCATCGGCTGAAACAGGCTGAATCTGGTCGGACCGTCCGGCTGGATAAGACAGGTCCGACACCTGTTCTGCTGATTCCTGGCCCGAGAGACGCATTTTCAGACAGGACACGAGCCTTCTTCAGAACCGCAGCCAGAACAGACTTTGCAGCGAGAGTGGCTGTTCACGCAGAAACCCTGAACGTGTCGCCAAGGTCGATCGCCATCAAGGACATGAAATCCCGATGGGGATCCTGCAGCTCTGAAGGGCGTCTCAACTTTTCGTGGCGACTGGTCTGTGCGCCGCCATTTGCGCTCGACTACGTAGCCGCCCACGAGGTTGCTCATCTGCGGGAAATGAACCATTCATCGCGTTTCTGGCGGCAGGTCTCCAGAACGATGCCGGATTGGGAGGACGCTCGGAAATGGCTTCAGGAGCGGGGGTCCGCCCTACAGGCCATAGGCGAATAACCCTCCCGAAATGAGGACAGCTCGCCGCTCGAGACGCGGAATGGGAGACCTATCCTTGACCCAGGATCCTCGAATTCACGTCCGCCGCGCACTCGCGGCATTCGAGGCGCGTGATCGGGACCTGGCCGCAGAACACTTGAGACAGCTTGCACACAGCAAGCCCGACCTGGGTCCGACGTGGGGGCCTGTCGCCCGCATGTCGAAATCAATCGGAGAGGTGTCGACAGCGCTGACCGCCTACCGCATGTTTATCGAGGTCGACCCGGACGATCGCGAGCGTCACCTTGAGCTGGGAGATACGCTCGCAGCGACGGGGCGGATGGCTGAAGCGATAGACCTGGCGAATAGCCTGACGCAGAGATGGCCAGCACATCCAGCGACTCATCACTTCCTCGGCAATACGTTAGCTCAGCTCGGAGAGACCGCCGAAGCTCTTGAGAGTCTCCGCACAGCTATTCGGCTTTATCCCATCGCATCCGACAGCTGGCTGACGCTGTCGTCTCTGAAGCGTTTTTCCGTCGACGACCCAGACTTGGCGCATCTTCAGTCCGTCATTCCCAAAGCGGCTCGGGAAGGCAACCTCGCTCGCGGCACTCTGCTCTATGCCCTAGGAAAGGCGCTCGACGATGCCGGCGACGAAGATAGAGCCTTCAAAACGTATGAGGAAGGAGCTCGACTGATCGGGCTGGAGCGCCCGTTCAGCCACGCAGACAACGATGCGCTGCTCGCGGAAACAGCCGCTCGCTTTGATCGGAATTTTCTCAAGTCGCTTTCTCAAAGCTCTGTCTCAAGCGACAGACCCATTTTCGTCGTCGGCCTTCCCCGATCCGGCACGACGCTCGTAGAGCAGATCTTCGCTGCTCACTCAGCCGTTTCAGACGGTGCCGAGGCGGGCGTGTTCAGGCACGCCGCAATGGCCCTTCTGAACTTTCGTCCCTCATCCCTGACAGCCCTCGATCGGGATCCACGATGGGGGGGCGACGCCTGGTCGCGTATCGGACATTCCTATCTCCACCTCTTGAACGAACGCTTCGGAAAAGAAGGCAGACTGGTCGACAAGACCCTCACACACGCGAAATGGATAGGACCAATCGCTCATATTCTTCCAAACGCCCGCTTTATCTGGATGCGGCGAAACCCCGGCGCGGTTGCGTGGTCCTGCTTCAAGACGCGATTTGCAACTGGAATAGAGTGGTCCTGGTCTCTCGAGGCTATGGGGCGGCATTTTCGGTTCATGGACCGAATGCATGCCCACTGGTCTACGGAATTTCCTGATAGACTGCTGACGGTTGATTACGAAAACCTGGTAGCCGAGCCTGACGTCTGGATACCGCGAATTCTTGCGCATGCGGGCCTGTCTGACGAACCGCAGACCCGGAATTTTCATGAGGTAAAGCGATCCGTCAGGACAGCTAGCTCGTCTCAGGTAAGACAACCGCTATACAATCGGTCCGTTGACGGCTGGCGGGAATATGAACGACGGCTGGCGCCGTTTTTCGACGCTTACAACTAAGACCAGACTGATCCGTAGGCCCCGACATGCGAAGGGCGGCGGGTAACCCCCGCCGCCCCCCTCACTCGTATTACAGCCCTAATCAGAAGCGAGCCGAAAGACCGACGCGCAGTTGACGAGGCGCCTGATAGCTGAGCGGCTTTCCGTAGTTCGGGTTAAGCGAACCCGGAATGCCGTTCGAGATCTCGCCGAACTCGTTCAGGTCAGTGACAGCCTCACTGTTGAACACGTTGAAGAGATCAAGCCGCGCCTGCATGTCGAGGGGACCCGCCTCGAAGTTATAGGCGAGCGACAGGTCAAGATTCTTGGTCCAGTCTGACTCCAACTGCGTGCCCCGCGGCGTAAGCTTGCTGTTGCAGAAGAAGGACGCAGCGCCATAGGCCTGCGCATAGACATCCGTCGGATGATTTCCAATGCACCCGAACTGGCGCGGAGACTGAATGCGGACATTGGCTCCGATCAGAACGTTGTCGATCGGGGAGTAAGTGCCCCAGAGCTTCAACGTGTGCTCCCGGTGGTTGGGAAGCTTTCCGTTCGCGCCGTCAGCCAGACCCGGCTGGTCAAAGTCCTGCGTGAGCCCTGCGTCGTCCTGCGCGTTGTCAGACTTCACAGCTCCCTCGTAGTTACCCTCGCTGTTAGCCCAGGTATAGGACCCCTGCAGGCCCCACTTTCCGTCGAACGCCCGCTCGAAGGTGAACTCAGCCGCGTCATACGTACGGTCAACCTTAGGATAGCCGAGATCGGCAGCCTTGAGGGTCAGAGTCCTTAACTTGCCAGCCGGATCGCCGAGGATAGGCGTGGTCAGCTGAACCGTCACATCACTGCCCGGATTCGCCAGAACATACTGGTGGAAACCCGAATAGGAAGCGGTCGCTGAGCAATCCGTCGCGCCGCGGCTCTGCGCCAGACAGTACTTATTCACGGCAGCATCGATCGCGATATCTTCGATGACTTCCTTGAGCTCACGATGAGTAGCGCTCACGCCAAAGGTCCAGTCTCCGAAGCTTCGCTCAGCGCCGAGGGTGAACTCGTCCTCATAGAACGGTTCAATGTCACGCTGGACAGCCTGAAGGCCGTTAGGTGTCGAGCCGTTCGCAAAGGTCTGGGTGTCGCGATAGTTGAGTCCCGCCAGCGTGGGATATCCGTTGGCGTCGACGGCGCTCACCGAATAACGAACCCGATAGAAGCGCTCAGCCCCGCCGAGACGAATGTTGGTGTTGGTGGCGACCGGCAGGAAATAGCGGCCGAACGAGCCGTAGACTTTGGTCAGACCATCATCCAGCGGGTCCCAGGCGAAGCCGAGACGCGGCCCGAACTGATTGTCCATGGAGATGAAGGTCTCCCCATTGACGTTCTTGTTCTCGAACGAGTCATATCGCAGGCCGAGCTGGAGGGTCAGGTTCTGGAGAACATCCCAGCTATCCTGAATGTAGTAAGCCTGCTGCTGGCTCTCGAAGGCCCCGTTATTGAGGTAATAATCCATCCGGTAACGGCCAAGGGTGCCGCCGCCCGACGTCGAGGTTGAGTAGCGCGTCCATATGGCGGGAATAGTCTGACCGGCAAGCGGGCTGAACGACCCGTCGAGAACGCTGGCCTTGCCTGTAGGTACAAGAATACCTGGGCCGGATCGCTTGTTAATCTGGGTGGATTCAAGCTTCTCGTTGTCGATACCGAACTTCAGGTGATGCTCGCCAAGGAAGTCGAAACGCAGGTTAGCGTCGATCCGGGCCACTTCGCGCGAATCGTAATTGTCGTTCAGGGTCGTGATCGACCAAGGCGGTCCTTTCTCGACGGTGATGCCGCTCGTGATATCGGTCAGCGGAACAATCGAGTTGTTGGACGGAACGACGATGTCCTCATTCTCGTTCTTACCCCACATGGCGGACACGGTCAGCCAGTCGGTGAAATCGCCGGTATACTTGACGATGTTATTTTTGCTGTTGGAGGCCGCACTGTAGGACCCGCGGTCCTCGATTTCCTTATTGTCCGACTGATTGACCAGAGCCTTCGTGACCTGATCGATGTCCTCGACATTGATGTACGTGTACTCGAGACGGTGACCGTCAGCGATGTTCCAGTCGATCTTCGCCGCCATGAATGGCGATTCGTTTTCAACCGAGAAGCGCTGTCCGGTCGCCTGACCGGCGATTGTAGGACCCGACCGGTTAGTGTCGGATGAGGTGACGTGACGCGCTTCGTAAAGGCCGTAGAAAAACAGCTTGTCCTTGATAATCGGACCGCTGGCATAGATCGACGCGCTCTGATTGAAGCGCTCATCGAAGCTGTTGATCGCCGTGTAGGTGTCAGGTGACGTGCTGTAGAAATCCTCTGTCGAGGTTTGGGTAACGATCCCAGCATGGAAGTCATTCGAACCGGACTTCGTGATCGCGTTGATCACCCCGCCGGTCGCTCGTCCGTACTCGGCCTGATAACCGCCGGTCCGAACCTCGACCGTGTCGTAGAATTCGAACGGAACACGGCTGCCGCCGATGAGGTTTCTGTGGTTCGTGATATTGAGGCCATTCACGATGAACGCGTTTTCCGCAATCGACGTTCCTGAGATAGACGGCTGCGATCCATAGCCGAACGACGTATCGCCAGGCGCAGTCCCCGGAGCGAGCAGGGCGATATCGGCGATATTGCGATTGAGCGGGATTTGTTCCGCGACATCGCTCACGTCGACAACGACGCCCCTGTTGGTTCGGTTGAAATCGAGGGTCGCGACCCGCTGGCCCGTGACCACAACCACTTCCCCCGCTGCCTGCTGAGCCGGCGGCAGAGAGAAGGTGTAGGACGACGAGCCCAATCTAAGCGGAACATCCGGATCCACCTTCGTGGGCAGACCTGCCGTCGCAATTGTGACCGTGTATGAACCGCTGGGAAGGCCGGAGAAGGTGAAGCGGCCCGACGCGTCAGCCGTCGTGGAGCGCTCAAACCCCTGCGCATTTGAACGCACCGTGACCGCCGAGTTCGAAACTGCCTTGCCGCTGGCATCAACAATACGGCCGTCAAAAATGACCGTCGTATAATCCTGCGCCAGAGCCGCGGGCGCGAACGTGGCCAGCCCAGCTCCAACCATCAACGGCGCGCCCAATGCGCTCACGCCGGCAAGCATCGTCCGTGCGAGCAGATGCCCGCGAAGCTTCGTCTTCATGTATGACCCCTCTTAATTGAGTAACGACACCAGCGTCCCCAGCCAGCGGCGCAAACAACCAATGTGTCGCCACTATTGACCCATGTCAATTGAGGGGAACTCGCGATCGCGATCCCACGCCTGCCCGCCTATTTCCCAGGAAAAACAAGAAGGGCGGGCCAACGGCCCGCCCTTCCTCATTAACTAACTCGCAGCTCTGATCAGGATCAGAAGCGGAGCGTCGCACCGACGGTGAACCGACGACCCAGAACGTCATAGGTCGACGGGTCCGTGTTCGCCTGAACCGACGGGCTATAAATCGGCGGCTGCTCGTCCAGAACGTTGTTGATGTTGGCTCGAATGGTCACGTTATCCGTGATGTTCCAAGCACCGATGAGATCGAAGTAACCGATAGCGGGAATCTCATCGGCCTTGTTGTTGTAGTTGACCATCTCGCCGATATGCTGCCAGCGAGCCCCGACCCGGAAGTCGCCAAACCGGTAATTCGCCGACGTCATCCACTTCCACTCCGGATAAGCCGAGGCAGTCGCGGCAGCGATCGTCGAGGCGCTGCTGATGAAAGCGCCACCAGGCAGAGGCTGGCTCTCAGCATTCTCGAGCTTCGTGCCAACCCAAGACAAATCAACCGTCCCCGGTCCGATGTCGTAGGCCCAGTCAACCTGGAAGTCGACGCCCTCAACTCGCGTAGTGGCGAGGTTCTGGTTCGTGGACTGAGGATTGATGATGCTTCCGCTGAGCGGATCGCGGCTGAACAGAGTGCAGTAGAAGTTCGACGCGCTGTAGGTCGGGTTCGACGTTCCGTTCGAGTTGTAGCACTGCTGGATCATCAAGTTTGCGGAGATAGTGCCGACCCCATCCTGCAGCTCGATGTTGTAGTAGTCGACCGAGGCCGACAGACGCTCGAGCAGCGGATTTGAGAACTGGGACTGCCAGACTGCGCCGACAGAGTAGGTCGTTGCTGTCTCTTCCGCGAGATTGGGGTTTCCGCCCGAGTAACCTGGTACCTGCTGGTTAGTGTAGGTATAAGTATCAATGACGGACGCCGCCACACCCTGAGCAAGGCACAGCGCCTTAACCTGCGCATTGGTGGTTGCTGCGAGGTTCGTTCCCGACGTGCTGCGGTAACCGCTCCGCACGTCGCACGGATCGCCGCTCTTCTGAGCGGCCCCAGCAGACGAAACAGGCGCGCCGATGGAGGGGAAGCCAAGGAGCGAGGGCGAGAAGAGCTCGCCGACGGACGGCGCGCGGATCGCACGCTGGTAGCCGCCGCGAAGTCTCACGCCGTCAACCACAGTCCAGTCAAGATCTGCTTTATAGGTCGAAAGGTTGCCGACCGTTGAGTAATCAGACTGACGAGCCGCGAGCGTCATATTGAGCTCACGCACAGCCGGGAGGTCCTTGAGGAGGGGGACAAGCACCTCAACGAAGGCTTCTTTGACATCGACGGTCCCGGCGAGGTTCGCAGACGGGTTAAACCCGGCGATGTCGTTGCCGGAGAGCGGCGGATTGCCGGTGGCCGACGTCGATGAGGACGCCGCACCCGCGCAAGCGGTTTGAGCCAGCGTCGTTCCGACGTAAGCGGCCGTCGCGATGCAGGGCTGAACGGAGAGAGCGGCAGATAAGGAACCGTCCGCGAGGAAGGTGAACGAATCCTCACGATAGCTTAGACCCGCAGCGAACCGCACCTCTCCGGCGGGAAGATCAAATGCCCCGCCCTGAACAGACGCTTCAACGTTTCTCTGCTCGTTGATCGCCAGATTCTTGGAGGTCCGACCGATGTAATCTTTGCAGGCCTTGGACAGCGTGGTCTGACCATACCAGTCAAAACCGCCGGCGCAGAGCGACGTCCCGCCATTCGTCGCGTTGAGAAGGTTCTGAACCGCAGAACGGGACACGTTTCCTGTCTGAGTTGTCGTGCGGTCGACCCGACCCAGAGACGCATAGACGTCATAGGTCCAGTCGCTGACGCCGACATCGCCTTTCACGCCAGTCGTGATCTGGAAGACATCATAGAGCTCGCCCCCGCGACGGGCCCCAAGAGCGACGAAACGCTTATCCAAACGGAAGCTGCCAAGCGGATTTGCACGAGTGGCGAGAACCGACCGAAGCTCCGCCGGTATGAACGGGTTCGAGACAGGGACGCGGAAACCGGTCGTGCTGGCGGCTGGCGAGGCGGCCAGTTCCTGATAGGACTCATACTGCGTAAAGAGGAAGTTTCCATAAACAGTCGCGTTGTCATTGATGTCGTAGTCGACCGTAGCGAACGCGTTGTAACGCGTCTGCGGCAGGACAAGAAGGTTCAGGGCGCCCGTGTTGTAGGCGAAATCGTTGCTGAACAACGGCCCGGGCCTGCCAAAACCGTCAAAGTCGATACCGCCCGGGCTGACAAAATCCTTGCGACCAACATACGAGAAGAGCGTATCGTTATTGTTGAAACCGAAGGTGTCGCCGACGCCGGCGCCCGGGACAGCCGCCTGAACTGATGCAAGGGTGGGGAGGTTATTCGTGTCGAACACGAGGTTGCCGAGCGGGCTGGCGCCCGACGCCCCGGAGATCGACGAGAACGGCCGCGTACCGTTATAAATGTCGTCACGCCGGTTGTAGGACAGCATAAGCATGGCGCGACCGCGGCCATCCTCAAAATTGCCGCCAGCTGCGAACGAGACAGACTCCGAATTGCCGTCTCCGCGCTCGGTCTGACCGAACTCCGAGCTGACTTCGAAGCCTTTAAAATCGTCACGAAGAATGAAGTTCACAACACCCGCGATGGCGTCCGAACCATAGGTGGCCGACGCCCCGCCCGTAATAACCTCAACGCTCTTGACCAGCTGCGAGGGCAGAATGTTGACGTCAACCGTGCCCGAAGCGTTCGACGGAACGACCCGTCGACCGTTCATGAGAACGAGAGTCCTGTTCGAGCCAAGGCCGCGAAGCTGAAGGTTGGCCTGCCCGCCGTTTGAAGGGTTGTTGGATGACTGGTTTATCCCAGGGACGAACTGAGGCATCTGGTTGAGGAGCGTGTCGAGGGTGGTGACCCCTGTCGCCGTCAGATCGTCAGCGTCGACTGTGACGATCGGGCTGTTCGCCACATAATCCTGGCGGGCGATGCGCGACCCGGTGATGACGATGGTCTCACCGTTCTCCGCAGCGGCCGCTTCCTGAGCGAAAGCTGCAGGCGCCATGGCGGCGCTCGCAAAGGTTACAAGGAGGGTCGACTGCAGGAGGGAGAGCTTGAAAAGATTAGTCTTCACGGGGAACCCCTTCGATCTTGCTGACACCAGATTGTTCAAGGGACCGCTCTGAAAAGAACCGCCCTCTTGTCGATAACTCAGGGGATTACGTTGCCCTCGGCCTTACGGATGCGTCAATCAAAAGAGAAGGAACGGCTGAGCAACTGCGACAAATCAATGACAGATGATGTTTTTATGCATCAGGCAGCAACCTCAGGCCCTCCGCTACGGAAGAGCGGCTTAGGCGTCGACTTCGGCTTCGAGGGCGTTGTCCTGAATAAACTCCCGTCGCGGCTCCACCACGTCGCCCATGAGCTTTGAGAACATTTCATCGGCGTCGCTGACCTGATCGATACGGACCTGAAGCAGCGTCCGAGCATTGGCGTCCAATGTCGTTTCCCAGAGCTGACCAGGGTTCATTTCTCCCAACCCCTTATAACGCTGGATTTTGACCCCGCGTGCGCCGGCCTCCAGCACAGCGCGAAGGAGAGAACTGGGA
The DNA here is from genome assembly GCA_018969425.1 of Alphaproteobacteria bacterium. Lineage (GTDB taxonomy): Bacteria > Pseudomonadota > Alphaproteobacteria > Caulobacterales > Hyphomonadaceae > UBA7672. The sequence goes on from JAGWYJ010000003.1 coordinate 145,114, forward strand.
CCAAAAATCGGGGCGTCTCCGCCCTTCTCATGCCGGAGAGAACATACCCCGTCGAAGAACGCCCCGAAGGCCTCGGCACGGTCGGAGAGGCGCCTGGCTTCCGGCAGGGCCAAAACGCTCCGGTCGAGAACTGCACGATCCTCCACTCCCCTCACAGTCCTTCGAAAGAGGGCGGCCTGCCCGTCAAACGAGCCGGACCATCCGTCCTCCCCTTCCTCGGCTATGCGGTTCAGGCGAACCGCAGTCTGGTTGGCCTCCTGTTCGCCTGCGCCGGCTCTAAGCATGCCGGAGATAGCCGCCTGCTCAACCACATCTCTGGGGGCGCGAAGAGCGACCCGAGACAGAAGACTTTCAAAGGCAGCCGCATCCCTCACGCGGGAGCGGAGATCCTCGCCAGCCACCTGCTCGCCGGAGGACAGGATGAGCGTCTGTCCGCGAACGCCCTCCGAAATCAGGAACGCATCCATCTCGGCATCATCCTTCAGATACCGTTCGGACTTACCCCTTTCCGCCTTATAGAGGGGCGGTTGGGCGATATAGAGATAACCCCGGTCTATGACCTCCCTCATTTGCCGGTAGAAGAACGTCAACAGAAGCGTACGGATATGGGCGCCGTCGACATCGGCGTCGGTCATGATGATGATCCGGTGGTAACGCAGCTTCTCGATGTTGAAATCATCCCGACCGATGCCGGCGCCGAGCGCTGTGATAAGCGTTCCGACCTGATCGGAGGACAACATCTTGTCGAACCGGGCCCGCTCAACATTGAGGATCTTGCCGCGAAGCGGAAGCACGGCCTGATTCTGACGGTCGCGGCCCTGCTTGGCCGACCCTCCGGCGGAATCTCCCTCAACAATGAACAGTTCGGATTTTGCAGGATCCTTTTCCTGACAATCAGCCAGCTTTCCCGGAAGGGAGGTAATATCCAGGGCGGATTTCCTGCGAGTAAGCTCGCGCGCCTTTCTGGCCGCCTCTCGAGCCGCGGCGGCTTCCACAATCTTTTGCATCACGCCGCGGGCGGGAGCAGGGTTTTCCTCAAACCACTGACTGAGAGCATCAGTCATCAAGCTCTCGACGATTGGACGCACTTCGGACGAAACGAGCTTATCCTTCGTCTGAGATGAGAACTTAGGATCGGGAACCTTGACGGACAAAACACACGTCAGCCCCTCGCGCGCGTCATCCCCGGAAATCTCGACCTTCTCCTTTTTCGAAACGCCGGATTCCAGAGCGTACTTATTGATCACTCGGGTGAGCGCCCCCCGAAAACCAGCCAGATGAGTGCCGCCGTCACGCTGAGGGATGTTGTTCGTGAAACACAGAACGTTCTCGTGATAGCTGTCATTCCACTGAAGCGCCGCCTCAACAATTACGCCGTCGCGGTTCGCGACGACATGAATAGGCTTAGGGACAATGGCCGCTCGCTGCCGATCAATATGCCGAACAAAGGCCTCCGTACCGCCGTCATACTGCATGACGACTTCGACCGGCTCGGCCGCTCGCTCGTCTCGAAAGACGATCTTGACCCCCGAATTCAGAAAGGCGAGCTCCCGAAGTCGATGCTCCAGCGTGGAGCGATTGAACTCGGTCATAGAGAATGTTGCAGACGACGGGAGAAAGCGCACAATGGTTCCGGTCGTCGGTCGACCATCTGGACGAAGCGGAGCATCGCCGACAACCTGGAGAGGAGCCTCGGCGACGCCCATGCGAAACCGCATCTGATGTTTGCGGCCCCCCCGAAAAATCGTCAGATCGAGCGTCTCGGACAACGCATTAACGACCGAGACGCCAACACCATGGAGCCCACCTGAGACTTTGTAGGATCCGCCCTCATCCTGATTTTGAAATTTCCCGCCGGCATGAAGCTGGGTCATCACCACTTCAGCGGCGGAAACGCCTTCCTCTGGATGAATGTCAACGGGGATGCCGCGACCATTATCCCCGATTTCCGCCGAACCGTCAGGATAAAGGGTCACCGTCACGAAGTCGGCATAACCGGCAAGCGCTTCGTCTATAGCGTTATCAACAACCTCATAGACCATGTGATGGAGGCCGGAGCCGTCATCCGTGTCTCCGATATACATTCCTGGACGCTTTCGGACAGCATCCAGACCTCTCAGAACCTTGATGGAGTCGGCATCATACCCCTGAGCGGTCGCCGCTCTGGATTCAGGTCCGCCCTGTTCGCCCGACATCGTCATCTTCCAAGTCCTCCGACGAATACCCGGCCCCTATCGACCGGCCATTCGCTGATCAGTCGTCCAAAGGGGCCTGGATCAACCTGAAGCATTCATAGACCTTTTCGACCCCAGTAGCCCGACGATTGTCACAGCCGCACAGAGATCAAATCTCCCTGACGGTTCCTTCAGACACCAGAAACCGCTGGGCGCGCGTTCCGAAAGCGTCAAAAAGTTCCCGATCGGTTCCGGTAAGCCATGCCTGCCCGCCTAAGGCCGCGAGCTCATCGTAAAGCGCCGCCCGACGATGCGAATCAAGATGAGCCGCTCCCTCATCTATTAATAGCAGGGGATCGGGTCCGAAGTCCCCCTCGAAAAGCGACCGGGCATTGGCGAGGATAAGCCCAATCAACAGGGCCTTTTGCTGTCCGGTCGAGCATTCTTCGGCAGGAGCCCCGGTCGGACGATGGATCACTTTCCAGTCTGTCCGATGGACCCCGCGCAACGTGCGTCCGGCCGCCGCATCACGCACCCGGGACGAACGCAGGGCTTGCCTGATGCCTTCCTCCACCCTGTGTCGTGGGTCTCCGCGGGCGATGAGTCCCTCCCACTCGCCGATCAGTTGAACATCGGCCTTCGGAAACTCAGCGCCCACGCGCAAATCAATAGCCGCCTGAAGCCTGACAGCAGCGCGACAACGAAACTCAGCCATGGCTGCGCCGGCATCAGCCATCCGCCCCTCAAGGGCCTCCAGCCAGCCCTCGTCCCGCCTCTCCGGTTCCAGAACAGCGTTTCGCTCCCGCATCGACCGCTCATAGATGGATGCTGCGGCGCCGTGAGCAGGAAACTGAGCAAGAACAAGTCGATCGAAAAAACGTCGGCGATCGCCGGCCGAGCCCCCAAAGACGCGGTCCATCGCAGGGGTCAGCCAGATGACGCGAACTAAATCGGCAAAGTCGCCATGGGAGGCGGGATGACCATCCAGCTTCACGACCTTTCGAAAGCGCCCCGTCTCCGCCCCTTCGAGCGCCATGAAAAGGCGCTGCCGCACCCCCCCGCGGAGGACGTCTGCGGATATCCCCCATCCGCCGCTCGCACCATGACGAGCAGCCTCACCGCTGTCCGCTCCCCGCAACCCCTTGCCCGCAGAAAGAAATGATACCGCCTCAAGTATGTTTGTCTTCCCCGCGCCGTTTGGCCCGAACAGAACGACATGACGACCATCAAGTTTTAGCTGGAGCTCAGCGTAGTTTCTGAAATCCCTGAGACCAAGCCGCGAAAGGCCCGGCTGCGTGCTGCGATCGGCCCCTTGATGCTCAGACATCAGACCCGGAGCGGCATCAGCACATATTGCGCACCCGGATCGAGGGCATCGAGCACACGTGCTGGCAAGCCGGGGTCCTGAAACTCAATTCGAACGGTATCGTTTTCTATCTGCTGACAGACATCAAGAAGATAACGGGCGTTGAAGCCTATCTCCATCGCTGCGGCGCTATAGTCTGCCTCACACTCTTCGACCCCATGCCCGGAATCGCCATGCGTCACAGCCAGAACAATACGGCCCTCGGACAGAGACAGCTTCACGGAACGAGAACGCTCAGCTGAGACGGTCGAGACACGATCGATCGCGGCTGCGAATTCTGAATTATCGACGGTCAGGATGCGACTGTTAGTCTTGGGGATGACCCGTTGGTAGTCCGGAAAAGAGCCGTCGATCAGTTTGGAAACCAAAGTCGCATCCCCAACTTTGAATACGATCTTGGCGTCGGAAATCTCGATCTCAACTTGATCAGGACTGTCATCAAGGAGACGCCTGACTTCCTGAACAGTCTTTCTGGGCACGATAACGCCACGCAGACCCGACGATCCCTCGGGCGCTGGTGTCTCAGCCAGGGCAAGCCTGTGACCATCAGTAGCGACGGCGCGCAGCACCGCCCCAGCCGACGACGAAGTGTAGTGCAGATATATCCCGTTCAGGTAGTAGCGTGTCTCCTCCGTAGAAATAGCGAAACGTGTCTTATCGATGATACGCTTCAACTCTCCGGATTGGAGGGTGAACGAAACAGCCGACGCCTCTCGAGACATGATCTGGAAATCATCAGCGGGAAGCGTCGGCAGGGAAAATTTTGAACGACCCGAACGAATAGTCAGGCGTCCCTCGACCAATTCGAGCGCAACCTCAGAACCGTCAGGCAACTTGCGTACAACGTCAAACAGCGTCTGCGCAGGAGCTGTCGTACGGCCCGAAGCCGCAACTGTCGCAACGGCGCTGTCGGTCGCCTCAATATCAAGATCCGTCGCCGTCAAGTGAAGGCGGCCAGCCTCCGCCACCATCAAAACGTTTGAGAGAACCGGGATTGTGCTCCGACGCTCGACAACAGCCTGCACATGGGCGAGCGAACGCATCAGCGCATTCCGTTCGACAGTCAGCTTCATCAGCTTCACCCCGTAATCATGCAGCCGATGACGCCGTCACAGCGGCTGCCTGGCCGACCCAGAACGCCTGTCCAGGTCCCGCCATGTCCACCCTGGCGGATGGAGAGTTTATCCAATTCCAATCCGCGCGAAAGAGGCGGAAAAACAATTCACCGACTGTTTCTAGGATCCGCGAGAATGCGCTGCTCGAGCTCGCTCAGCTCAGCCGACAGAGCCGTGTTGCCCGCGACAAGCTTGGAGATCTTCCGATAGGCAAACAAGACCGTCGTATGATCCCGCTCACCGAACATTCGCCCAATCTGAGGATAGGAGCAGGTCGTCAGCATTCGGCACATGTACATCGCATACTGGCGAGGCTGAGCAAACTGCCGCTTCCGACAACTCGACTCCAGATCCTGCTTCGTAACGCCATAGGCCTTCGCCGTGACATCCTTGATCGTGTCGATTTTAGGCGGGCGGGTCGTGAACCCGCCCAGCTGGAGCTGTATGGCCTTTTCCACGGCGGCGCGCGTGACGGGCTGGCCCGCCAACACAGTGCCCACATAGACATTTCGAACGGCGCCATAGAGGGCGCGACCCGAAGCGGGTAGCCGGTCGGCCAGCATATCGACCCATTCATCTTCGAAGACGAACGCCTCATCGGCTGACCGAACAGCCTCTGCTTTGGCGCGAACGATCTCTCGTCTGAGATTTCGCTCCGGCATATCCATATGAGCGATCACACCGCCCTGAATCTCGTCGCGCATCCGGTCGTCAAGGGTCTCCAGGGAGGCGGGAGACTGATCACAAGCGAGAACCACCACTCCGCCGCCCGCGACCACCGCCCTGAGATTCGAGAAAAACTCTACAAGAGTTCCCGGCTTGGAACATATAAACTGAAAGTCATCCAGCAGAACGACTTTCGCTTTGCGCACCTTCGCTCTGAGTTCAGAGGTGTCCTTCTTCCGAACCCCCTCCACAAACGCGATCGTGAAATCTTCAGAACTCATGTACAGGACGCTGCCCTTGCCTCTCGATGAAGCGAGCGCAGCCTCGATGCCCTTCAGAAGATGGGTTTTGCCGACCCCGTGCGGCCCGACAATCGTCACCACATGCGCAGCGACGCTGGCGCCCAAGGCCAGCCGCCGAGCGAGGCCGAATGCAATATTGTTGGAGTCTCCCACAAGAAAGTTGTCGAGAGTCTGATCGGTTTCAGTCCCGACCGAAGGCTGCCCCCCCTCAGACGAAAGATCGACCTCCTCGGCCACGTCTTCCTCAGCCGTCGTCGAGCCGGCGAGAGCCAGGACATCCTGGGCGATACGCTCGCGGGCCTCGATCGCTACCAATCGGCCGTAAGGATCAGCGTCATTCCAGGCCTGCTGGACCAGATGACCGAAATTGCTGCGCACGCGGTCTCGCTCAAGTTCGCCGCCAGCCGCTATGAGCACCTCCCCGTCCACTTCAGCCACAAGCTCAAGCTTGGCCAGCCAGTTCTCAAACCGGGCCTCCCCGAGCTTGGCCCGCAAAGCTTCTCGAGCCTGCCTCCAGATCTCGCCAACTCCAAGGTCCTTCCGAACCGCCTGATCGCCCGCAGCGGTGCTGAAAACCGCACCTGCTCCTGAAAGATCGGCCCCGCCGGAAGACAATCGCGTAGCGCCGCGCGTGCTCATATCCTACCCCTCGTTTGTAGCCCCATAGCCAGCCGCCGCCTTCTTGAAAAAATCGCAATCGCCCTCTCAGCGCCCCAGTGAGGGGCCCCGGTCCGATCGTCGTTTGCAATGGAGGTTACTCGCTACGGAGGGGAGTTTTCTTCTAACTCTCTCTCGGGTCAACTAGGCGACGACACCCCAACCGAAAAATAATCGTCAAAAAACTGTAAAAAAGGGTATTGCCATCTGTTTTCATGAGGTTTTTTTCGCAAAAAAACCATTAACTATCGAGTCAACAGCAATCAGATTTTTAGGCCGAAAAACGCATTAAACCGGCCCGAAAGCGACCCCAAAAGGGCGCCCTCGGCCAACCTGTCGGGCGAGCTAAACTTGAATGAATTTCCACGGTTTCGAAAACAAAATCGGGGCGGCAGAACCGGACCAGATCAACCGAGCTTCTTCACTCGAGCCGCAAGACGGGAGACTTTCCTGGATGCGGTGTTCTTGTGAACAACGCCCTTGGAAACGCCTCTCATAATCTCGGGCTCAGCAGCTTTCAGAGCTGAAACCGCAGCAGACTTATCGCCTCCTGCGATGGCCTCTTCCACCTTCCGGGTAAAGGTCCGGATGCGCGACCGCCGTGACTTGTTGACCTCGGTCCGCCGGGCGATTTTTCGCACCATCTTCTTGGCGGATTTCGTGTTGGCCATGGATCGACTCTCTTGCTGCGACTACCCTTGGCCGCCGATCTGACAACAGCCACGTATCAAGGGAGCGGCGTCTTACCAGCGTCGAAGATCAAGGTCAATTCATCAACAGATGGAATTCTGAGGTTCTGAAATCCGAATGTCCCAGGACGGCTACCGCCCCGAAAACCGCGGGGGCCTCTTCTCCACGAACGCTGCCATCCCTTCCTTTTGGTCATCCGTGGAGAACATGGAATGGAAAAGCCTCCGTTCGAACATGATCCCCTGACGCAGGAGCGTCTCATACGAGGCGTTCACACTCTCCTTGGTCATCATGGCGATGGGACGCGACATTGAGGCGATCTTAAGAGCGGCGGACTTGGCCTCCTCAAGGAGACTATCGAGAGGTACGACGCGCGAGACCAGTCCCGCCCTCTCAGCCTCAGACGCATCCATCATTCGCCCGGTGAGGCACATGTCCATCGCCTTGGACTTCCCCACAAGCCGCGTCAGTCGCTGGGTCCCGCCCGCACCCGGCATCACCCCAAGAGTAATCTCCGGCTGCCCGAAACGAGCATTGTCTGCCGCGATTATGAAATCACACATCATCGCCAGCTCGCAGCCGCCGCCCAGAGCATATCCCGCAACCGCAGCGATTATAGGCTTTCGGACCGTTGAGGCTCTTTCCCAGTTGCGGGTAATGAAATCCCCCTGGTAGGCGTCAATGTAGGAGAGGGCGCGCATTTCCTTGATGTCCGCACCCGCGGCAAAGGCCTTCTGCGACCCCGTGAGCACAATGCAGCCGATTTCGGCATCCGCCTCCATACGGTTCAAGGCCGCCGTCAATTCTGTCACAAGCTCATCATTCAATGCGTTGAGCGCCGACGGGCGGTTCAACTGTATGATGCCGACTGGGCCCGCAGTCTCAACCAGCAGGGTGTTGTAGACCATAATTCACAACCTCAACTTACGAGCCGTCGCCTGCCATCGAGGCGGACCTGATCACCAGCTTGGAGCGACGCGCCGGCCGCTACAAGCGACGACGCAACTATCAAGCGACAACAGGAAACAGAGAGCGTCAATTCGTCAAGCGCCGGGTCCTCCAAAGACAGTCCGAAACCCGTTCAAGTAGCCGGCCCAGATCACCCCGCGCTGAAACCGCAATCAAAGGTGAGCAACAGAGACTAAAAGCCGTTGGAGACCAGGAGCAGGCCAAAGCGGCTCACCTTTGGCATCTTCGACAATAGAATGTCGAACGACCAGACTGAATCATCCGGTAAATGGGGCGTCCGCAAACGGAACACCCATCCCCCTCTCGACCATAGACATTGAAGGACATCTGGAACCGACCGGCAACGCCGTCAGTGTCAGCAAAATCACTTATGGACGACCCCCCCGCTTCGATCGCCTCACTAATGACCGCATTGATGGAGGACACGAGTCGGCCGAGAGCGCCGATACTTATCTCAGCCGCCGGTCGCAGAGGACTGATCCGAGCCCTAAAAAGCGCTTCAGCGACATATATGTTTCCAAGGCCCGCAATCACGCTCTGATCTAGAAGAACCTGTTTCACAGGCCCGCGACGACGGGAAAAGACGACTTTCAGATAATGAGCGTTAAAATCTTCCGACAAGGGCTCAGGGCCCATGCCGTGAAATCCTGAATAAGCCTCCGCCGGCCCGTCCGCGAGAAAATCCACAAATCCGAACCGTCGAGGATCATTGAACGTGACGACCCCGCCGTCATCCAGCTCGAAACGAATATGGTCGTGCTTCGGGTTCAGGCCCGTATCGTTAACATAATCTCCCACCCGCCCCCCATCGACAGTAAACC
>JAGWYJ010000019.1 GCA_018969425.1 Alphaproteobacteria bacterium
GCCTCCGGTAAATCGCCATCGCAATTGGTGATCTTTTTTCACGGATACGGCCAGAAGGGCGAAGCCATGAAGCCCCTGGCGGCCGCCCTTGCAGCACGCCTCCCGAATGCCGCATTCGTATTCAACAATGCTCCACTCACTCAGGGAAACGGCTTCAGCTGGTACGATTTCGCTGGAGAGAAGGCGGCGGCGACTCGCCAGTCTGCTCAGGAAAGCTCTGCCGCTCTCGTGGCCTCCCTTAGCAAGACCTACAATGTGTCCCCTCAAAACGTCGTCACCGTGGGTTTCAGCCAGGGAGGAGGCGTCGCCGTCATGGCGGGGACATGCGGCGGACCAGACGTGAAGGCGATTGTTTCTCTCGCCGGCGTCGTCCCGGTGACCTGCGACAAAGAGGGAACCGGCGCGGCATCAAGTGTCTTCATCGCCTGGAACGAAGGCGACCCGACGGTCAAGCGTGAGAGAATAGACGCGGGCATCGCCACGATGAAAAAGGCAGGCTACGAGCCGACCCTCGAAATCTTTCAGGGAACGACGCATTGGCCAGCCGAGGCTGGACTGAAGGCTGCGGAAAACTTCATTGTCGCCCAGCTCGGCGGGAAGTGAACGACAGCGGCTGCATCATGGCCGTACGCCCTGATGCAGCCGCCTTCTGGCTCAATCAAAGAGAGAAGAAGAGCATCAAGTGCTTGGCCGGGGAAGAACCTGAAGCCGACACTATTTACGTCTATGAGCTGATCCCACGGTCCCATTAGGACGCAGGGTTCTTTGCAAACATCAAGCACCTCCGCCGCTGAGGCTCGAAAGACCCGGTCACGGTGATCGCTCCGGACCAACCAGTGATGCTCAATGCTGTCAAGACGATCCTTCAAGGCAAGCGGGCCATTAACTGGGCCCATACATCTGGTGCAGCCCGACGCAGGGCCGCGAGGCCGCGTCGTAGCGTTTGCTGTTGAATGGATTGGGCTCGCAGAAGCTCTTGTAACAATCACTCCCGACAGGTGAAACGGCCAAGTGAGTCCAATCGCCTGTCCTATCGACAGTCCAAGAGCGTCTCTCTCACCCGGAGATAAACCGCGGGCGCGAAATCGACATCCGACCCCGCGCCCGCCCTGACGATCAATCTGAGTGACGGTCTATTTCTTCAGAGCGTCATAGATCCATGCCCTGTTCTTGCGCTGATACTCCGCCAGCAGAGCACGGTCCTGGATAAGGAAGATCATGAACAGATCATTCTTGGGGTCCACCCAGAACTCTGTCCCCGCGATACCGTTCCAGGAAAAAGTTCCATTGCCCGGACGCTGACGCGTGTCGTCAAGCACAAGGCTGAAACCCAACCCGAAACCCATTCCCGGTCCCGGGAAAAAAAGTCCTTTGCCGCGGATAGCTGGGTCCGTCTGATCCACCCGCATGGCGGCGAGGGTCTCCGGCTTGAGGATACGCACGCCCTTGTACTCGCCGTCTCCGGCCAGCATCAGAGTGAAACGAAGATAATCTTCAGCCGTTGAGGACAGACCGCCGCCGCCAGACAGGAACGGGGTTGCGGCTGCATAATCATAGTAAAGACTATCCTTGGTCTTGGACTCGGCAAAGCGCGCGCGGTTGGCCTCCGGCTGAAAGAACGCCGTATCCGTCATACCTAACGGCCCGGTCACGCGCTCACGTACTGCGACGTCAAGCGATTGACCGCTGGCGACCTCAATGACCGCGCCAAGGACATCGGTGGAACGAGAGTAATTCCATGCGACTCCAGGATCGGCCTTAAGCGGCAGCGCAGCAATCACTTTGGCGTACTCTCGAGGAGAGAGATCCGTTCGATTCTCTCCGCCTGCCGCATACGTCTTCCCGAGGGCCGATGCCGGCTCGATAAAGCCATAAATCAGTCCTGAGGTATGGCTCATCAGATGACGAACAAGCATCGGAGAAGAGGACGGACGCGTGGATCCGTCCGCCTGGAGAACGCGCATATTCGCGAACTCAGGCAGATACTTCGAGACCGGATCATCAACGCTTAGCTTCCCCTCCTCGACGAGCGTCATCGCCGTCACGCTGACGATCGGCTTGGTCATCGAGAAAACGCGAAAAATGGTCTCCTCTGTCATCGGCGCCGTTTGTCCGGGACCCTGGACCCCGAAGCCTTTCTGATAGGCAACCTGTCCGTCTCGGCCGATCAGGAGGTAGGCCCCGGGAATTTTGCCGCTCGCCACATCGCCTTCAAGTGCGGTCGTAATCTGCTCAAGTTTGGCGGGGTCGAACCCCAGAGCCGCCGGATCGCCTTTGAGAAGGGAGGACTGGGCAGGATTGAGCCCGGCCTGAGGGGAGGTCATCACGCAACCGGAAAGCGACAGCGCGATGACGAACGCCGCCCCTCCGGTCAGCATCTGCCTGATCATTCGGTTCCCCGTCATGGTGTCTCTCCCTAATTCTCTGATGGTCGTCGACGACAAAGATTACCCCCTTCTGATAGTGCATCTCGAAGCCCCTCGCCAGTTGAACGAGGAAGAAGGGAAAGTACCCCCCAGAAGGCTGGTCCCGCCACCTCACAGCCTGGAGGACTTTGACCTGGATCAAGAACCCTCCAGACGCGAAGAGCACGCAGCAGAGGTTAAAACGGGCTGAAGTCCAGCAACAAATCCGGGAGATCCCCGCCTGTTCAGACGCTGCGATCTGGTCAAGTCGCCGTGACGGAGGACAAGCGCTCTTGCAGATGTCCGCAGGAGGAATAGCCTCTCCATTGAGGAAATGTCGCTGGAGGGAGTGATGAGGCGCGAAATTCGCGGATTCGCTGATCAATGCGACGATCAAAATAGGAAAGACACCATGACAAGAGGCCGAATGAACGTCGCAGTGCTGGCGGCGGCGTTGATCGGAAGCACTCTCAGCGGATGTGCTCCGTCTTCAGAACCCGAGACGGAAGCAGATGTCGCTTCGGCGGGATCCGAAGGCGCCTACCGCACCGAGCTTACGACGGCGGAACTCATGGCGCACGTCCTGGACCACGCTGCTGACGGGGTCTGGCTCAATCAGGGCTGGGTTGTCGACGATAAGGGAGAAAGAGAGCTTTTTCCGACGACGGACGAAGGCTGGCTTGCTGCGGAAAACTCTGCGGCGACGGTTGCGGAAACCGCCAACCTTCTCCTCCTGCCAGGCCGGCGGGTCGATGAAGAGCATTGGACCGATCACGCGCACGCGCTTCATAAAGCCTCGCTGGAAGCGATGAAGGCGGCTGAAGCGCGCGACAAGCAGGCGTTTTTTGACGCCGGCGGCGCGATGTACGTCGCCTGTCGCGATTGTCATCAGGAGTACATTCTCGGCGAGGAACCGATGAACGGGCCGCAGCGATGACGGGAAGGTATTGAAAAGAAGAGCTCGACCCGATTGAACTTTGGGGCGATCCTGTCGCATTGCCCCAGCGTTCGCGGGGGGCTTACCGTTACGACATGAATGAAGCTGACGGCTAAACAATCGCCGCAGCGCCGCAGGGGAGGCTAGTAGACGTGTTCCACGAATTTTTCAGATGGCTTCAGGAGGACCTCGGGTTCGACCCCGAGCAGGGAGCCTCCTGGAGTCAGCAGTTTCTAGGTTCATTCAATCTCTGGTCAATACTTGAGGGAACGCACGTTCTGACCCTCATGCTGTTCGCTGGGACCATCTGGATTGTCGACCTGAGAATGCTGGGCGTCGCTTTCAAGAACGTCCCGTTCTCCAAGATCAACGACAAAGTTCTTCCCTATACGGCGGTCGGTTTCGCGGCCATGCTGATCACGGGCTTCATCCTGTTCCTCGCCAAACCGATGGACTACTACCACAACGTGTGGTTCCGGGCAAAACTCATCTTCCTCATCATCGCCTCGATCAATATCTTCTGGTTCCACCACAAGGTTCAGAAAAATCAGGAGGAGTGGGATGCCAATCCCAATCCTCCCCTGCCCGTGAAGATGTCTGCTGTCATTTCTATGACATCGTGGATTCTCATCATCATCTTTGGACGCTTCATCGCCTACAACTGGTTTGAGTGCGGCAAGCCTCAGCCAGCATTCGTGAACGTTTTCGCGGAGTGCGCCTCGACATCAGCCGGGGTTGTCCGCGCCGACGCCATTCTCGAAGATGGAGCGATGGAGACCGCGCCCCTGGAGGCGCAGGCACCGTCTACTGAAGATGCTCCCGAAAGCGCGCCCGCCGCAACTTCGGAAGAGGGGAATTGAATCATGGACTTCTATACTCTTTTTCCCAACCTCGAACCCTGGGTTCAAAACCTCGCCGGCGTCTGGCCAGCCTCTGTCATTAAGCCGTCGATCTGGATGTTCGCAGCGATTGAGGCGGTGCATCTGTTGACGCTCGGCCTCCTGGGCGGCTGCGTCATTCTTCTCAATTTCAGGCTATTGGGTATCGGTCTTACGACTGAGCCGATTTCGGTCGTAGAGAAAAACCTGCGTCTTTGGCTTTGGGTGGGCGTCGGAGGCGTTCTTCTGACGGGCGTCGCCATCGGCATGTCTAATGCAGAAAAGCTCTACACCAGCCCGGCCTTTTTCGTAAAAATGGTAAGTCTCGCCGCGGGCCTGATCTTCTCATTTGGCGTCACCAACGCCATAGCGAAGTCCGAAGGCTCAATCTCCACCGGGACCAAGATCGCTGCTGTCATAGCCTTTGTGCTGTGGCTCGCTTCGATCGGCGTCTTCGGCGCAGCAAGCGGAGCGAACCCTGGAACGGTGCATCTAGTTTGCGCAGGCTACGCCATCCTCTTCGCCTTCGGATCCAAGCTGCCGAAAATTATCGGCGCAGCCGCTCTCGCCAGTCTGGTTCTGGTCGGCTGGATACTCACCTACGGCGTGTGGAATGTATGGGACAATTACGAGACCGTCACTCAGATCAACATCTGGTTTGTTAGGGCGGCCGCGGTCATTCTTGTCGGCCTCCTGGGATATGACATCTTCACGTCCCGCTCGACCGAGACCTCGCCGGTTGTGAAACTCGTGGCGCTGTTCTCGATACTGTCATGGGTCACGATTGCAGCGGCAGGCAGGTGGATCGGACTGAGCTGATCGAGCCCTCCTCACTCTAAAAAGAAGCCCCTCCCGGTTATCGGGAGGGGCTTTTTTGATCACCGCATCTGAAATCGGCGGAGGGACTTCTATTCTGCATCCCCTGCTACGACGGTTTTTCGACCCAGACGCTCGTCCTGACGAGCTCCCGCGAGGATGCCGGGTAGCGAGTAGTTACCCTCATGACAGGCATACTCGTAAATCTTTGCGGGAGTTGCCGTGAGAGACATCTCCGCCCGCCAAGGCTGCGTGAAGGCCGTCGGATCCTCGACCTGAAACTCGTAATGAATCGTCCCGTCTGCAACACGCGTAAATCGCTCAACAACCTTGGCCCTGTCGCCGAGGAAAAACGATTGATCCATATTCGGACGAAGAGCGATATCGGGATGGAAGTTCACCGTTTCCACGACAAGAGTGTCGCCCTCCCACCAACCGATAGAATCTCCGAGCCATTTCCGAAACGAGTCCGGAGCGTGTTTGCTATTGATAGGAATGATCCGGGCGTCGTGGTTCATCTCAACCATGATGACGACATGATCGGGCGTCTGAACGATCTGATAGTGGTTGTTATAAAGCACATTGACCATCGGCGGGCCTCCGGTTGAACCGAACCCGACGATGCAGCGTTCGCCCTGCGGACGGATCTCGGGACCATCGAATGTTCCACGAACCCGAGCGAGGCGCGTCTCGTATGTCTTGCGTCCGGCATCCGAATAAGGGATCCGCCCATCCTGAGGGTCGACGATCCACGAGGTCCGACGCTCCCCCTTAACAAGACCATAGGTCGTTCCCGGATCGATCCAGAACGCGTTGTAACCGCCGACATCCTGTCCGGCTCGCGGCGCACCTTCCGCCGGATTGGTGGCGCTGTTCTGGGCGGCCATCATCCGTGCGCGCTGTCCTTCCGCACGCAAGGCTTGTTCTTCAGAGATCACCGGGCCCTTGACCGAGCGCGGGCGCTCAAGCGGCGTGAGGCTCGCATTGGTCCAAACGCCCTGAAGATCGGGGCGCCCATCAGGTGTCCGGGGAGGCGCATATGGCGCCTGCGCCTGAGCGGCTCCAAGAAAAACAGAGAATGCGAAACCCGTCAGAACAAAACCCGCTAGCTTCATTTTCATTCTCCCTGATTTCGTCGTTGTCTTAATGCAGTCTCGAACAAGCGGCATGGGCGACACTTCGAGCCGTCACTCTCCATCGCTATCGACCAGAGTCTGAACGCCTCGTCTTTCATCAGCCCGCGCACCGGCGAGAATTCCTGGGAGGGAGTAGTTCCCTTCATGGCAGGCATACTCGTACACCGCCCCCGAGGCGCGGGTCATGACCATCTCCGCACGCCAGACTCGGGAGAAGATTTTTGGATCATCGACAGAGAACTCGTAAAGGATCTCGCCATCAGCCACACGCGTGAAACGCTCGATAATCTTGGCGTCCGGAGAAATGTAGAATGTGATGCCCGTATTGGTGCGAAGACTTTCCTGGGGATGCATGTTCACCGTCTCAACCACCAGCGTCTCTCCCT
Organism: Alphaproteobacteria bacterium; assembly: GCA_018969425.1. Classification (GTDB taxonomy): domain Bacteria; phylum Pseudomonadota; class Alphaproteobacteria; order Caulobacterales; family Hyphomonadaceae; genus UBA7672. The sequence goes on from JAGWYJ010000019.1 coordinate 6,559, forward strand.
CCCACCATCCGATCGAATCCCCCATCCATGGCCGGATCGCATCGCTGCGATGGGGGCGACCGATGGGAATCACTCTCGCGTCATGATTCATCTCCACAAGGATCACGATGTGCTCGGGCGTCTGAACAATCTGATAGTTGTTGTTATAAAGGACGTTCATCATCGGAGGTCCGGCAGTTGAGCCGTAACCGACGACACATCTTTCTCCGAGAGGACGGATTTCCGGCCCATCGAAAGTCGTGCGACGCCGCATGAGATCTGTCTCGTATATCGCCCGGCCTTCTGGAGTGTACGGGAGACGTCCATCAGGCGGATCGACCACCCAGGAGGTCCGGATCTCGCCTTTAACAACCGCCATTCTGGAACCGCTGTCGATATAGACATTGTTATAGCCGCCAACATCCCTTCCTTTCGGGGGCGCCCCTGTCGTCGGATCTGTCGGTCGAGCTCCGACCGCGGTTCTTTCGGCAATGCGACGGGCAATAGTGTCCGCTTCCTCAGGGGTCAGGGTCGGTCCCTTAAACTGAGAACTCCGCTCAAGAGTGGTAAGCGAGGTGTTGGTCCACACCCCTTGAAGATCTGGACGACCATCGGGTGTTCGAGGCGCGGTCCATGTGGGGGCGCCCTGAGCGTGCGAAAGAAGAGCCCCTGTCGTTGCGCTGATCAGACAAGCCGAAGCAGTCGCTGCTCGAACGATCACCCCAATTCGCGCGATCTTGATCATGATGAGCAATCTCCTCTCCCCATCGCGCGGATACTTCGACCCGTCGCCGACACAATTCTCAGACGTCTGAACAGCGCCTGAGGTTAAAAAAAAACCGCCGCCTGCAACACTGCAGGCGGCGGTCCTGTCACACAGTCGCTGGACCTGATCAGGTCGAAGACCTCAGGCCGCGCCAGCCGCGCACTTGGAGGCCTGACCGCCTTCGGAGGCGTCGGAGCCATCACGCGGAGCGCCGGTTCCCGACGATCCGACGAAGAGCTTGCAGCCGTTGGGGAACGTCACGTCTCGTCCGTTGGCCTTGCAGGTCTTCACTTTAGTCTTTGGATGAGTCTCACAGAGCGCGTCCTTGGACTGATAGCCGCGCACCACGATTTCGGTGCCGACAGGCAAGGACGACTTATTGATGCCAGTCCTCAGAAGGGTGTTGGGGGTGCCGCCCTCAACAGCCCAGTTGAACGTCGTCCCCTGAGCAGCTTTACCCTTGGCGTCGGTATTCGGAACATTGATATGGATCCATGTGTGCGGATTCACCCACTCAACCGTCACCACCTTGCCCTTGAGAAGCACCGGAGCGTTCGCATCAAACTCCGCCGCGAAGGCATGGTGCGCGTAAGCCGCCGAACCCACACCCACTGCTCCCACCAGGGGAAGAACCGCTGCCATCAAGGCGAAACGCACTTTCTTGTTCATCTGACTTCCTCCTGCACTCGCCAGGGGTGCCCCTCTGACGCCGCTGATTGCCGACCTTTCCCCGCCCGAGCTCGAACCCGGAAACAGGAAGGCCTTTTCCTGCTACTTAATAATCAAGAATTCCCGATATCAAGTAGAACATCTCATCAAACTTCAGTCTTCGTCCCGCCCAGACAATCGCTCGTTAAGAACGCTCATCCGACGAGTAACCTAGCCGAGGCTCCGCTTCACTTCGATCCGTAAAACACAGTCGTTACAGTCACGACTTCGTCAAAACGCGAGGCAAGAAGCGAAACCGCCAGGTCGGACAACCGACCTGGCGGGGGTAGGCCTGTTACTCAAGCGGCTGCTTGCTCTTTTCAAGAGCGGGCCCGGGAAGCGGGTTCGCCCGAAGGTGGCCGTACATCAGCTCTTCGACGAACTCGACGCACTTGAATTGCTGAAGTTGAGCGTCCTCTCCGACGCGACGGTAGAGATTGTAAGCGATTTTCCAGGGCTTCGTGTAGGTTTCCGGATCCTCGATTGTCGCCTCATACCTCATCGTATTCGGGCTGGTAGGCGTGTAACGCTCTACGACCTTGGTCGTTGAGCCGTGGTGGTTGCCCGCCCGATCCAGCCAGGTATCAGACAGCAGACCCGTCACCTCTACAACGAACGTGTCGCCCTCCCAGCGGCCGTAGGACTGCCCCATCCAGCTATCGATTGGAGCTTCACCCGGATCTTCCAGGAAGACGTTCCGGACCGCGCCGGCATATTCATAGGCGAAAAACACCGCCTTATCCGAATGGAAGATCTGGAAGGGGTAGGGCATGTAATTGGCCCTGGGAACGCCCGGCAGGTAGCACTTGATCTCAGGGTCGCGATTGATCCAGTCGGCCTTGTTTTCATTACGAAGAGCCAGGGCTTCCGGGGTGTAAGGGATCTTACCGTCGCCCTGCACGATGCCTACGCCGGCCGGAACAGCTCCGACGGCGCCCAAAGCCACCACACGGGCGTCAGGAACCGGAACATAGGGACCAGGGCGGAGCTGCATCGCCGCGCTCGCCGGATGAGCTTCAATATTGTAATTTGCGGTGTTGAGCACCTGCCAGACCCCGTTCAGGTCCGGATGTTTGCCGTCAGGCCCCCTGGGGGCGACATAAGCTGCAGCCGCAGCCGGAGCCGCAGCAGCCTGAGTGGACGCTCCTTCAGTCGGCGCGGTCTGACACCCCGCCAGCGCGACTCCCAGAACCAGTGTAGAAACAAGCTTCTTCATAACTCCTCCCCGTACGCCCAACACTTATGACCTGTCCCCGTTCTAGGACCTACCGCTTCCGCCTTCTGATTTGTTTGGCGGCGAGCGATACGAACGGGATGAAGCGCGAAGGGCCGACGCTGCGGTAAGGAACATACCGACCTTCAGGCTGAGCGCAAGACGTGAGCGGGCCGATGGGACAAAGTCGCCCAACCCACCGCAAGACCTCCCAAAGCCGCAGAAGCCACGGAAATCGATGAAACAAGCAGGACTGGCTCCCAGGCAAAGCGCCACTGAGCCTCGAACACGTTTATCACAATCGGGTGAGAAGCCGCGATCCCCAGACCGGCCCCAAGCATCACAGCGACGCTCCCCGCCAGAGCGAACTCGAGGGCGTAAAGACCAAGTATCGCGGCGCGAGACGCCCCAAACGTCTTAAGCAGGGCGGAGTCCTGCCGACGCCGCCGCGCCGCCGCTGCGAACGCCCCGAACAAAACCAGCACCCCAGCCAGGGTGACGACACTGGCGAGAACCGTGACGATCAGCGAAACCTCATCAAAAAGGTCCGCCGCCGTCTCAAGCGTCCGCCTCAGCTGGAAGACCAGCACCCCCGGCCATCGATCCGAGATAGCGGTCACGACCTCCGTCTCCCGCGAGGGGTCCAGTCTGACGATCGCGGTATGAAAAGGTCGGGCCGCCTCCAGCACGCCTGGAGACAGAATGAAAGCCATATTGGGACCAAACCCTCCCCAGTCGACCTTCCGGATAGAGGCGACCGTCGCCTCCAGATCCCGACCGAAGATCCTGAAACCGATCTGATCCCCGACCATCAGACCCAGCCCTTGGGCCGCGCCCTCCTCAACGGAGACCAGCAGAGGCCCCGAATAATCCGCCTTCCACCAGGCGCCTGCCTTCAGTCGAAGATCCTGAGGCGGCGCCGCCATGAAGCTCATGGCGGTTTCACCCCGAACAACCCAACGCTCTTCAGGAGAGACAGCCTCCTCTCGAAGCGTTTCTCCATCGATCGTCGTCACGCGCCCCAGGATGAAAGGAGCGCGCTGATAGACACGCCCGTTCGAGACATCAATGCCCTGAGCGGTCATCAGTTCATCAAATGCGGCGACATCATCGTGCGGGATCTGCCGAATGATCAACGCTGGAGCGTTGGCTGGCGCCGTGTCGCGTATCTGACCGAGCAGATTTGTCTGAACAACAGCGACGAGCGTCAGAAGCGACAATCCCAATCCCAGAGCGGGAGCAAGGGTGGGAGCAAGCGATCCGGGACCTCCCAGATTGGCCAGCACAAGGCGCATAAATCCTCGTGATCGGTCCGCGAGACGCAAAGCCAGTCTCCGGATCAACTGCGCCGCTCCAGCCATGATCAGATAGACGGCCGCAGCGCCTGCCAGCAATGAAAGCGTGACAAGCGGCCTGACAGAGCCGAGGACAGCCAGGAGCGTCAATACAGCCGCCGCGGACGCCGAAACGGAAAGCTCTGACGTCGGAACAGGTCCGGACAGCCCCTCCCCTGCGCGCCTGAACAGCCGGGCTGGCGGAGTCGATCGGGCCCGGCCAAGTGCGGGAGCGGCGAAGACGACCGCAGCGAGCACGCCAAGAGTGAACCCCTTGGCCAATGGCCACGGAAAGACCCCGAGGCTCGATGGAAGGGGTATTCTATCGCCCGCCAAAGCTGTCAGAATCCAGGGTGAAACGGCGCCAGCCAGCGTTCCGACCCCGGACCCAAGCATTGCCAAAGCTCCCAGCTGCAAAGCATAGGCGGCCCGGATATGGCCAGCGTCCGCCCCGAGGGCCTTGAGAGCTGCTATCGAATCCACTCGGGATTCAAGGAAGGAGACGGTAGCCTGAGCGACGCCTACGCCTCCGGCGACAAGCGCTGCAATGCCAATGACGGTCATAAACGTGTCGAGCATATCCAGAAGATCACGCAGACCGTCCACGGCGTCGTCGGGACCGCGATATCGTATGCCGACATCGGGCCAGTCCCTTTCGATTTCGGCTTCAATGTCGCGATCGGAGGACGGTTCAAGAAGAAGACGATAGGACGTTCGGAACAGACGGCCGGGATCAAGCTCACCTATTTCTCGCAGCGCCTCGATCGCCATAAGGACACTCGGTTGAAAGGCTCCCGGGACACCGAGCCGATCCGGCTGCGACATAAGCACGGCGCGGATCTGAAACGAATTCCCGCCCAATTCTACGGAATCGCCGACAGATAGAGCCAAGGCGTCGAGAAAGGACTGGCTGACCGCCACACCCCAAATCCCGCCTGCAGAGCGGACGACCTCCGACAGCTCGAGATCCGGCTTCAGCGTGACCCGCCCAAGAAGGGGATAGGCCCCATCGACGCCTCGCACATCGGCCTGACGCACGACATCTCCATGACGCGCCATCATGTCCACGTCGGCCATCTGAGAGACGCGTCCACGGGTCGCCATCCACTCAAGTTCAGCCTGGCTCGCCTCCCTTTGGGAAAACCCCAGCTGGGCATCACCCCCGAGAAGGGTGCGGGACTGCTCGGAAAGTCCTCGGGAAAAAGTCTCCGTGACCGAACCGGAGGCGGAAATGGCCCAGGCCCCAAGGGCAAGGCACGCAAAGTAAATCCAGAAGCCGCCGACGCCGCCTGCCAGCTCGCGCAGAGCGATCTTTATCCATACGCCGGCTGAGGCTGAAGATCCTGGCGGCTGGCTCATCGAATGAGACCGTCGGACATCTCGATGACACGGTCCGCACGCCTCGCAAGGTCCAGATCGTGGGTCACCACCACCAGACTGGCGCCTCGATCGCGTGCGATTGAAAACAGCATGTCAGCGACCACCAGTCCGGACGCTCTGTCCAGATTTCCCGTCGGCTCATCAGCGAAAACCAGGCTCGGCCGGCTCGCCAGCGCGCGAGCGACAGCCACCCTCTGCCTCTCCCCTCCCGACAACTGCCCGGGATAGTGGTCCAATCGCCCCGCAAGGCCGACCGCAGAGAGGGCTGAACGGGCGAGTTCGTCGACGCCCTCGAGTCCGGCGATTTCGAGGGGAATGCGCACATTATCCAGAGCAGACATGGTCTGCAGCAAATGGAAAGACTGAAACACGAGACTGACGCGCCCACGCCGCAAACGGGCGAGGGCGTCTTCATCAAGCCCCGTCAGCGACCGCCCGAGGAGGCGAACCTCGCCGCCGGTCGCCGCCTCAATGCCGGAGGCGACAGAAATGAGTGAGGACTTTCCAGAGCCGGAGGGTCCAATAACGGCGACGCATTCAGCGGGGTCGACCCTGAAGGAGACCCCCTTGAGAATCTCAACTGGCCCCGACGAGGCGGGAAGAGTGAGACGGACGTCATTGAGCTCGAGAGCTGCTTCCACGATCGACCTCGTAACGACGAATACCTGTTGCTCTTGATACTCTTCAGGCGATTTTACGATAGATTGGACTTATCGGCTCACTCCGGACAGACCCGGCGATGCCGATCCGTGATCATCAGCGAAGGACCATCTGGTAATGTTCAGACCACATGATGAAAGGACAGGCCGGACAGGCGCGCTGATCGCCACCGTCATCCTCCTTTTCGCCGCATGCGCGCCTGCCGACCCAGATCGCGACACCCCGCCAGGACCCGCCGCCGCTGATACCGCCGCGACGACCGTCTCGGGACAAACCGGCCAGCAATCGACCATGGTCATCATGCTGGGCGATAGCCTGACAGCAGGATATCGGCTTACGCCGGACGAGGCGCTGCCCTCGGCTCTGGAACGACGGCTACGGGAGCTTGGTCTATCCGTGACCATGGTGAACGCCGGCGTGTCAGGCGACACAACTGCAGACGCGCTGAACCGATATGAATTCAGCGTTGCAGCGTCGAACCCGGATCTTCTGGTGATCGCAATTGGCGCCAACGACTTCCTGAATGGACTGGACCCGCGTCAGGCCCGGGAGAACATTGCCCGGCTGCTCGAAAAAGCTCAAGAAGACGGCATACCCGCCGCACTCGTCGGGCTGACGCCGCCCGAGACATCCGAACCGCGCGGGGCCCTCCTCTCACAGGACTTCGACTACAGCGAGATCTATCCTGAGCTCGCCCGCTCTTATGGCGCACCTCTTTTCCCAAACATGCTGGCTCGGGTTGCGGGCCGACCTGAACTTCTGCAGGACGATGGTCTTCATCCGACCGCTGAGGGCGTTGAGGCGATAGCCGAGGACATGACGCCGTTTCTGGAGCCGCTCGTCAGAGGAGCCGCCGCCTCGCCCGCCCCAGAGTAAAACTGAGGCGAGACGCTCTCCCTTCCGCGCTGGTGCGGGACATTTCCAGAGACCGCCTCACGGGGACCAGACCCCCCGTAAGATCCAGACGGCTCACCATGGCCTATCAGCAGAGATTTTCATTTGCCGCAGATATCCCTGGCCTTAGAACTAGAGGAAACTAGCGAGTTATCGTGCTGAGGGTGTGACAATGATGAGACCAGCTCTCCTCATCGCAGGGTTAGTGTCCCTGGTCTCAGGCGCCTCCTGGGGCCAGGGCGTCGGAGACGCTCCTTCCGACGCGAAATCGGGCGACGGCCGGTTTATTACCTGGAAAGAGCATATCATCGATGACCGTCTCGCCGACGGAACCCCACTCTCGGGAGGCGACGGTCTGATCATGGTCGATCTGGACCTGGACGGATTTGGGGACATCGTGTCCGTGCATGAGTCGGATGTCGTCTACGACGGGGAGCCAGACGGCTTCGTTCGAATCGCATTCGGAACCGACAATCCAGATCGCTGGATTAATGTCACGCTTGTGGAAGGATCTGAAGCGGGCGCTCCGGAAGACGCCGCCGCAGCGGATGTGAACGGCGACGGCTATCCTGACATTGTGATTGCGAGCGAGCTGGCTCACCTTCTTTATCTACAGAACCCGGGCCGGGACGCCCGAAAAACGCCGTGGAGACGGACCCTTCTGAAAGACACGGTGAACCGCGGATCCTTCATTCGTGTCTTTCTCGGGGATCTCGACGGCGATGGGCGCCCTGAGGCGACAGCCGCAAATAAAGGCGTTCAGGATCCGCCCGCTGGATGGGACAAACTGACGCCAGTGTCCGTCTTCAAACCTGGGGGGAACCCCCTCGACGGAGCGGCTTGGCGCGAAAAAGAGTTGATGAGGGCGGTTATCCCGCAAAACGCCCAGATGATCGATATCGACAGCGACGGAGATATCGATGTGATCGCTGGCGAGAGAACACGCGCCCGTCTCACGCTGTTTGAAAACACAGACGGCAGAGGAGGACTGGTAGGCGATGAGATCAGGATCGACCAGGCCCGCGCCGGAGGATTCAATCTGGACTATGCCGACTTCAACCATGACGGCCGCCTCGACATCGTCGCTGCGACTGACCGAGGCCTGGGTTGGCTTGAACAGCCGGCTTCGATCAGAGACATCTGGAAATTTCATGCAATAGGGGATTTCGGCCCCGACGCCCTGACCGGCATAGCCGCATCCGATATCGACGGCGACGGCGATATCGACGTGATCTCAGGAGGCTATAGTCGGGGCGATCGCGCGACAGATTCGAACATGCCGATTTCCGCGTCTCTGGGACGCCTGGGATGGTTCGCCAACCCCGGAAGGGCGGATCTTCCCTGGACGAGGCATGATATATCTCGACGGGTCCGCGGGATGTTCGACAAATTCATTGCCCGGGACATGGATGCGGACGGAGATATCGATTTCGCAGGCACTCGGGGAAACAGCACGCCTTATGACGGGGTATTCTGGCTGGAGCAGGTACGTGAGGAGACGCCTCAGCAGCGCTTCAAACGGGCTCGCGAATTGGATAGCCCGGAAGTTCCCCTTCCCCCTGCCGCGAAATAAAGGCGCTCTCAGACCCGCTGGCGTCACAGGGAACGGTCTCTCAGCATTCGAAGAAAGCGCGCAGCGTCAGATCCTGGGAAACATGTCCGCCCCGCTCACAGGCGGTTTCTCAAAGCCGCTTTCGGCGCGAGGGAGATCGCAATCGGAGATATCTCTGATATGCAGGTCATCAAGAAGCCGTCGTCCAAGACCTGGGACCAGCCAGGCGCCTCGCGCGATTTGCGGAAGAGACAGCCCCATCGCAGCCAATAAGGTGCTGAAGGCGGAATTAGAATTCGGACCTAGCCCAAGGAACGGATAGGGCAGCCCCCCTCCGCCTGACGGGCCCGGACTGCCAGCGTTGATTCGCTTCATCGCCTCTCTCGCGGCCGAGAGATAGAGGGCCAGATCTGACGCATCTAGGCGGTCGGCGATCATCGCAGCCTCGCCCCTTCGAACGACATCCAAAAGCCCGGAAACGCCCTTGACGGCGCCGTGGATGGACAGGGCGGTGTAGGGGTGCTCCGCCGTGTCGTAAACGCGCAACCGGTCAGATGGCAGAAATCCGATAGGCTTACATCGCCAGTCTCCGCTGTCAGGGTCGAGGCTCGAAGCCAGTCCGTTGAACTGTCGGACGCATCGGCCATAACCGTCCGCCACGGCGAGCACACGGTGGGCGGCGAAGGCCGTTCCGCGCGGCAGGCGATGTTCAGCTGCGATGATCATCCATTTGGACATGACAAGAAAAATACCCCTGTCCGCCGCGTAGAAGAAGAGCGGGTCATGCGAGAAAGCTTTTCATTGACGCTTCCTTAGGGCAGGTTCGGCGATGTCACGACAAAAGACGTCGGACAGCCGCAAAAGAAGGCGGCATCACGGGGAGTTGAACGGATGGCTTTGAAACTGGCGGCTCGCACCACCCGATCGACGCTTGGTGCGCTTTTAATGGCGGCTACGACTTTAGGCGTTTCAGCATGCAGATCGCCGGACAGCGTCGCCCTTGGCTCGCCCCCCGCGCAACTGGCGGCGAATGAGGCGGCGCCCCGTCCGGCCGAACCCGTTGCGATGACGTCAGCTAACGGGCCCCACCCGGGGGAAGCGATTTACAAAGCCAACTGCGCCGCATGCCATGACAACGCCGAAGCCACCCGCTCGCCGTCGAAGGAAACGCTCGGCAAGATGAGCTTCCAGTTGATCAATTACGCGCTCACAATGGGCAAGATGCAGGTTCAGGGACAGGCTCTGAGCGACGACAAGCGCGCGACCCTCATCAACTACCTGATCGGCCGAAACGCGTCGACGGGCGACGCGTGGGCTCAGTCCATGATGTGCCCGACCGAACGCAGGAAGATTTCCCTCGAAGGCGGCGCGAAAGTCTCGACGTTCGGCTTTGACAGGTCGAACACCCGGTCTCTGACCGAGGCCCAGGCAGGGCTGTCGCGCTCTCAGCTGGCCAATCTCGAGCTGGCCTGGTCGCTCGCCATCCCTGACGCCACCACAATGAGATCTCAGGGGGCGATTGTAGGAAACACCCTTTTCCTGCCCGTGGCGGACGCCTCGGCCATGTATGCGATCGATATATCGGCCCGGCAGCCGTGCATTCAGTGGATTTACCGAACGCCCGGCGGGGCGCCCCTCAGAACAAGCGCAGCCTATGGTGTGATTGCTGACGGAACGCCCCTGCTGGTCTTCTCCGGGCTCGATTCGACCGTCCATGCCGTGGATGCGAGAACGGGAAAAGCCGTCTGGACAAAAGGAGTCGGAAGCTTCCGCTTTTCCCTGACGACCGGGACGCCGACTGTGATGCGGGATCGGATCATCGTCCCTGTCGCACAGTACGAGATCTCCGTCGCGGCGGCCAATGAAGAGCTTTGCTGCACCAATCATGGGTATGTGTTGTCCCTTGACGCAAAGACGGGCGAGCAGAAGTGGCGCTACGACACAATGCCGGAGGCCAAGCCTGTCAGAGACCGCGGAGACGGGAAGATGCTGTGGGGTCCATCAGGCGCCCCAATCTGGAACTCCCCAGTTGTGGATGAAAAGCGGCGACTTATCTATTTCGGAACGGGCGAAGCGAACTCGGCCCCCACTCACCGCAACACCAATGCGATCATAGCCATCAATCTGGACACTGGACGTGAAGTCTGGAGCCATCAGGCGACCGACCGGGATATCTTCCTCTCGGGCTGCGGGCCGCGCCCTGGCCCCGAAAAACTCAATTGCGAAACCGAAACAGTCTACCGGGACGTGGACTTCGGAGCATCGGTGATCCTCGGCAAGCTCACGTCAGGACGGGAGGTTCTGTTCGCAGGGCAGAAATCCGGCACCGTCTGGGCCCTGGAGCCGGACACTGGAAAGGTCATCTTTCAGCGAGACATCGGAACAGGCGGGCCTCTGGGAGGCATTCACTGGGGCATAGCGTTCGCTGACGACACGATTTATGCGCCGATCAGCAACCCTGGGCGCCCCCTTCCGGGTCAGCCGCCCCTCGATCCCAGCATTAAGGCAGGAGTTTATGCAGTGGATGCCGAAACTGGCGAGATCAAATGGAGATTCACGCCGACGCCTGAGTGCGGCGGACTGTCGCCGTCGGAAGCGCGAGTGTGCGCGCGGGGTGCGGCTTTCTCAGGCGCGCCGACCGTTATCGGCGACACGTTGGTGTCCGGAACGCTCAGCGGAGACCTTTATGTTCTGGACCGAAAGACGGGCGAACCGATCTGGAAAACAAGCACCCTGAAATCCTATGCGGCCAGCAACGGACTAACGGGTCAGGGCGGAGCGATCGACGGAGCCTCGATTGTCGCCTCGAACGGCCTCCTGTTTGTCAATTCAGGATATGGAATGTTCGGCCAGCAGGCTGGGAACATGGTTCTCGCATTCAGACCCGCCCAGAACTGAGCGGCTCAACTTGACGTGATAGAGAGCCTGGCGAACTGACCTAAGGGCATGAGTTGACGTATACGTCAGGCAGAGTTGACTATGCCGTTGAAGTTACGGGCGCCCCGACAGGTCATGACGGGGGAAAGACTCGAAGGAGAAGCGACGATGCAGCGACACGACAACCCTAATCGATCAGATCCGACGCCCGTGACGAAACGCCTTGGCGTTGCGCCGATCTTCGCGATGGCTGCGGCTCTGGCCCTTGCCGGATGCTCGACTAGCGACGCTCCCGCCCAGCAGGCCGCGACGACGATTGCGGCGGCAGCGCCGCAGCCCCATCCGGGCGAAGCGGTTTACAAAGCCAACTGCGCGAGCTGCCACGACAATCCGGATCTGACCAAGGCGCCGACCCTGGAGAGCCTCGCCCGCCTCAATTCGGGCCAGATCGTCAATGCGTTGATCACGGGCAGGATGGCTGCTCAGGCGGCAAGCCTGACGTCAGAGCAGGTGACATTCGTCGCCGATTATCTCTCGAAGGCTGAAGAGGTCGACGACAGCTGGGTGTCGGCCATGATGTGCCCGAGCAATCGTCGAACGCCCAAACTGACCTCGGCCCCGACAGTGTCGACCTTCGGGTTCGATCTGAAGAACTCTCGCCGGCTGAGCTACGCTCAGACAGGTCTCGACGCCGCAGATATGACCAATCTTGAAGTGGCCTGGGTGGTCGGATTCCCTGACGCAATCACCATGAGATCCCAGGCTGCGGTTGCGGGATCAACAATCTTCCTTCCGGTCGGCGAACATAAGAACCGCCTGTTTGCATTCGATATCTCGTCCGAGAAGCCATGCATTCAGTGGATCTATGAAGCGGAACGCACGCTTCGCACGAGCGCCGGATTTGGAACTCTTCCTGACGGCCGCAAGGCGGTCGTGGTCGGCGACCTCGGCGCTTATATCCATATGATTGATGCGAAGACAGGCAAGCGTATCTGGGAATCGCACATGGGGCTCTTCCCCGCCTCGGTCTCAACCGCGACACCGGTTATCGTGGGAGACAAGGTTTTCGCGCCCTCCTCCCAGTATGAGATCATGATGGGCTCGGTCGACAGCCACGTCTGCTGCAAGACCCATGGCGGCGTCGTCGCTCTTGACGCATTGACCGGAAAACGGGTGTGGGAAGGCCACACAATGGAAGACGCCAAGCCGGTCCGCGACCGAGGCGACGGACAGATGATCTGGGGTCCGTCCGGAGCGCCGATCTGGAATTCACCGTCGATCGACCTGAAGCGCAATCGCCTTTATGTCGGAACGGGTGAAGCGACATCCCCGCCCGCGCACAAGAATACGGACGCTCTGATGGCGTTCGATCTATCCGATGGTTCGGTGAAGTGGGCTCATCAGGCGACGGCGAACGATATCTTTGTCGTGGGCTGTCAGCCCGGATCCAAGGCTAAGAACTGCGTTACGGCCACAGAGACGGTCTACCGGGATGTGGACTTCGGAGCCTCGACGATCCTGGCATCGACGCCTGCAGGACGCGAGCTCGTTCTGGCAGGGCAGAAGTCAGGAACCGTGTGGGCGATGGATCCTGATAACGGCTCAGTGGTGTGGAGAACCGACATCGGCACTGGCGGGCCCAATGGCGGCGTTCACTGGGGAATCGCGGCAGACGATACGCATGTCTACGCCCCCATCAGCTATGCAGGCCGTTCGATACCGGGCCAGCCCGTCCCCGAGACTATCAAACCGGGACTTTACGCCCTTGATCTGAATGACGGATCCATCGACTGGTCCTTCCATGCCACGCAGGACTGCACCGACGCTCGTAAGAAGTTTGTGCCGCGCTGCAACTCCCTGTTTGGCCTGTCAGGAGCGCCGACAATCATCGGCGATCACATTGTGACCGGGGGTCTCGACGGACGCGTCTACATGTTCGAGAGGAAGACCGGAAAGCTGGTCTGGCAATTCGACACGGCGCAGGACTTCGCGACTGTGAACGGGGTCAAGGCCAACGGAGCTTCGGTCGACAACGCCTCGATCATCGCCACCAATGGTCTGCTCATTATGAATTCGGGCTATGGCCTCTTCGGCCAGGGTGCAGGAAACGTGATGATCGCCTTTAAGCCTCGCAAGAACTGAGGCCTGTATTCTCCCGGGTCTCGCCCTTGCGTCCGGACATGGACGCAAGGGCGAGGCTCCGGAGAAAACCTCCAGACCGCAGACGCGGACAGCGCGGCGCCAGGTCGTTCAATGGGCCCGTAGCGGGGCCATTCCCGGAAATGCTCGTAATGTCCGATAGCGATGACAAGCTTGTCAGGCCCCAGCCCACCGAACAAACGCCTGAGCAGGGCCCGCTGGCGCGCTATGCGGGGGCGCAGCCCCCTGCCCCCGAGTGGTTTGATCGGGCGATCGCGACGCCGGCGCGAACGGGATACGCTTCATGCGAGGGGGCTCGCATTCATTACCGGAGCTGGGGCGATCCCTCGAAGCCCGGCCTCCTGATGGTCCACGGGAATGGGGCCCACGCCCACTGGTGGGACTTCGTCGCTCCCTACATGACTGCAGACCATCACGTCGTGGCCATGACCTTTTCTGGTATGGGCGATTCCGACTGGCGAAATAGTTACACGATGGACCTGTTCGCAAGCGAGCAGCTCGCCGTCTGCGAAGCCTCCGGGCTGTTCGCCAACGAGACGCGCCCGATCATCGTCGCCCATTCATTCGGAGGGTTTGTAACTGTCCTGACAGGAGCCGAGTACGGGGACAGATTTGAGGGGGTGGTGATCGTCGACTCGCCCATCAACCCTCCAGACAGACACGTCGACCGTCCGCCGACCAAGCGAGGCGGCAAGGTCTATCCCACGCTTGAGGCGGCGCTGGCGCGTTTCCGGCTGGCGCCCCCGCAGACGTGCGACAATCACTACATTCTGGATTACATAGCCCGACACAGTCTTCGCCGCCGCCCGCTGCCCGACGGGTCCGGCGAAGGCTGGAGCTGGAAGTTCGATCCGGACATATGGCGTCATTTCGACGTCCGTCGCCCCTCTCAGGACCTGTTACGGGAGACCCGGTGCCGAATCGCTCTCTTCAAAGGAGCCGAATCAGTGCTGTGGGACAATGACGTGGCCGATTACATGCGAGATCTGCTCAATCGTCAGGTCCCGTTTATAGAGATCCCCGAGGCGCGCCACCACATCATGCTGGATCAGCCGTTGGCCTTTGTCGCGGCCTTGCGAACGCTGCTCCAGGAATGGCGCTATTCCGCCCCCCTTCGACCCCGCTGGGCGGGAGAAACAGGCTGAAGCGTCTGACTGACCGCCCTATTTGTCAAAATGCGGCCTTCTGCGCGCTTTTCATCTCCGCCCGCACCAGCTAGGAAACTCAGGTCTCGTTCCATCCTTCCCACTCAGGGAGCCTTGATCATGGCCAGCCACGCGGAGGCCCCCAAAGGGCCGATTGAAACGCCCCCTCCCCATACGGACGCCTACATGGACATGGAGGCCCGGCGCGCCATGTGGCGAGGCTTCGGCAAGAATATACAGTGGCAGTCGATGATCCTGATGATCGTGCTGGGATATGCGACCTTCACTCTGACCATGGGCGTCCCGTGGATCGGTGCGATGATCGGCTTCGCCGCATTCGGCATCATCGGCGGCCTCCTGATGAATATGGGCGGCGCGTGGATCGCCACAGTGGTGGGACTGTGCGTCGTCGGCCTGATCATCCAGGCGCTGATCTGGCTCGGCTCCGCATTTATGTAGGTATCCGATGCGAATCGCCATTCTCAAAGAACGTAGGGTCGGAGATATGAGAGTGGCGGCGACGCCGGACACTGTCCGGAGAATGGTCGCGCTCGGACACTCCGTGACGATTGAGGCCGGAGCTGGTGTCGGCGCAGGCGTAAGAGACGGCGACTATGCCTCGGCAGGAGCGCAGGTCGGAGATGATGTGGCGTCGACCCTGAAGGACGCGGCGTTGATCCTGAAGGTACGCGCTCCAGGAGACGATGAGCTCAAGGCCTGCCCTTCCGGCGCCGGACTGGTCGGCCTGCTGGAACCCTATGCGGATCGGGCCTCAGCCTTGGCGTTCGCCAGGGCCGGTCTGACGGCTGTAGCGATGGAGTTCATTCCTCGCATCACCAGAGCCCAGTCGATGGACGCGCTGTCGTCCCAGGCCAATCTGGCGGGCTATCGAGCGGTGATCGAAGGGGCGGCCCTTTATGGCCGAGTTCTTCCGATGATGATGACGGCGGCCGGAACAGTGGCGGCTGCAAAAGTGTTCGTGATGGGAGCCGGGGTCGCGGGGCTGCAGGCCATCGCTACGGCGCGCCGGCTGGGAGGAGTGGTCTCAGCCACGGATGTCCGACCGGCGTCAAAAGAGCAGGTCGCCTCTCTGGGCGCAAAGTTCATCGCGGTCGAGGATGAAGAATTCAAGGCGGCTGAGACGGCGGCGGGCTACGCAAAGCCGATGTCAGTCGAGTATCAGGCCAAGCAGGCGGAACTGATCGCATCGCATATCCTCAAGCAGGACATTGTGATCACAACCGCTCTCATACCGGGTCGACCCGCGCCGACGCTGGTGACAGAGGCGATGGTTCGCTCCATGCGCCCCGGATCTGTAGTCGTCGATCTTGCATCGGCTCAGGGCGGGAACTGCCCTCTCTCAAAGCCCGACGAAGTGGTCGAGATCGACGGCGTCAAGGTTGTCGGCTTCACAAACCTTCCAAGCCGGGTTGCGGCGGACGCATCTGCGCTTTACGCTAAAAACATTCTTGCTCTGCTGCCGCTGTTAACGGGCGAAGGAGGAGTGTTTCAGCCCAAATGGGACGACGAAATCGTCAAAGCGGCTGCTTTGACGCATCAGGGAGCCGTCATTCACCCCTCTCTTAAGGACGCATGAGGCCGGGCCGCCAGGAGATGTTCGCCTGCGGGTCGGCCGTAGGCGGCTCCTGAGCTCTCCGGAAGAGAAGCGGAATGGTCGCAACGTTAGAGGGTCGGTCATTGCGAGGTCTGGGCGCATCATTCGCAACATGAGGTCGGGTATCATGCTGAAGCACTCTGCAGTTCTTATTGGAGCGAGCCTGTTGTTGTCCCCGCTGGCGCACGCCTCAGGCGCCGGCGAGGCCGCTGCGGATCCGCTGATATTCCGACTGGCGATTTTCGTGCTTGCCGTTTTTGTCGGCTATTATGTCGTCTGGAGCGTGACGCCAGCGCTGCATACGCCGCTGATGGCTGTCACCAACGCTATCTCGTCGGTGATTATCGTAGGGGCGTTGGTCGCTGCGGCGGCGGGAGCTGACGCCGAACTGACCCCAGAGCTTATTGCCTCAAAGAGCTTTGGCGGCGTCGCGGTGCTCTTGGCGGCCGTCAACATCTTCGGAGGCTTCCTAGTGACCTCACGAATGCTCGCCATGTACAAGAAAAAAGACCGCGCTCCAGCCAAGAGCCCGTCCGTTAAAAGCTGATCGACGTTCGCCCAAGCCCTGAAACGAAATTCCGGCGCCGGAACCCTCGACATGAACGCCAATATCGCCGCCCTCCTCTATCTCGCCTCCGGTGTCCTGTTCATTCTTTCGCTCCGCGGCTTGTCCAGTCCGGAGTCCTCAAGAGCTGGCGCGCGCAATGGCATGATCGGCATGACAATCGCGATCCTGACGACCCTTTGGCTGCTGTGGCCGCTCGACGGTCTGACGCTGGGCATCATAGGGGGGGGCCTGGGAGCTGGAGCGGGAATTGGAGCGGTGATCGCGAGACGCATTCCAATGACCGCTATGCCGCAGCTTGTGGCGTTCTTTCATTCTCTCGTGGGTCTTGCCGCAGTTCTCGTGGCGGCGGCCGCCCTTTATGCGCCCGAGAGTTACAATATCGGCGCTCCGGGAGACATCCACACCGCGTCCCTGATTGAATTGTCGTTGGGCTCCGCGATCGGAGCCATCACCTTCACCGGATCTCTCATTGCGTTTGCAAAGCTGAACGGGAACATGTCGGGAGCGCCGATCCTGCTTCCCGGCAGGCATCTCCTGAACATCGCCTTAGGGCTCGCCATCCTGCTCCTTATCATTTTGATGGTTCAGACACGCGGAGCGGAACCCTGGATGTTCCTGGCGCTGACGGGACTGGCTCTTGTGCTCGGCGGGACGCTCATCATCCCGATAGGAGGCGCCGACATGCCGGTCGTCGTCTCCATGCTGAACTCCTATTCGGGGTGGGCGGCGGCCGCCCTCGGTTTCACGCTTGAGAACAACGCCCTGATCATCACGGGCTCGCTTGTCGGATCCTCAGGTGCGATTCTCTCCTACATCATGTGCAAGGCCATGAACCGCAGCTTCATCTCGGTGATCCTTGGCGGATTTGGGGGCGACACGGCAGCAGCGGCAGCCGGCGCCTCGGGCGGCGCCCGGCCGGTCAAGATCGGATCGGCAGATGATGCGGCCTTCATCATGAAGAACGCCTCGAAGGTTATCATTGTTCCAGGATATGGAATGGCGGTAGCGCAGGCTCAGCATGCCCTCAAGGAAATGGGAGAGAAACTGAAGGCCGAAGGTGTCGAAGTCACATACGCTATCCATCCGGTCGCGGGCCGCATGCCGGGCCATATGAACGTCCTGCTGGCGGAAGCGCAGGTTCCCTACGATGAGGTTCATGAACTGGAGGACATCAATTCTTCGTTCGCCCAGGCCGACGTCGCATTCGTCATCGGCGCCAACGATGTCACCAATCCTGACGCCGAGACGAACCCCGCCTCTCCGATTTACGGCATGCCGGTTCTGAAAGTCTGGAACGCAAAGACAGTGTTCTTTATCAAACGCTCTCTGGCGTCCGGCTATGCAGGTGTGGAAAATCCGCTCTTCTATCGCGACAACACCATGATGCTTCTCGCGGATGCGAAGAAAATGGTCGAGGACATCGTCAAGTCGCTTTGAAGGGGCTGTCGCCTCCCCAAGAATACGGAGGACGCACCGACGACGATCAGCCCGCTGTCGGATTGAAACTCAAGCATTTGTCGGCATGCGCCGCGAGCTGCTCCGACTGCTTGCCAGCGACGACAAGTAATGCTGCGCTCGAGGCGGAAATCGCTCGCGCCACATCTTGAGGAGTCTTGTTCACAGCAGAGGCGAGCTGGACGGCGCGCGCTTCCAGATCAGAGCGCGCCGCCTGAATACGCTGGACATCGGCGAGACCCTTGAGCGGCCGTCCGGCTCGGGCACGATCAAAAGCGACCGAAAGATTGCCGGCGCAGCTCACGGCTCGTCCAAAAGGTTCAACCTTTGCGAGCAGATCCGCCACCGCCTCCCCCACATGCTTCTGAGGATTAGAGGGCTCAGGCCGACGCTCGCCGGCCTTTCGTGACGCAGGAAGGGCCTCATACTGAGCCAGTAAATCGGCCTCCCACTTGGCTATTAGACCGAGAGATTCATCATAAGCGCTCACAAGCCCTGAACCGCCTCGCAGGGCGTTGTTGAACAAGGCGTCGCCGAAATAAGTCCAGTCCCTCGAAGGCTCGCATCCGAACGAGGTCTTGTCAGCGGCCGCCGCGGTCAGAACCACCGTGTTGGGATCTGAGAAAGGCACAATGAAATGCCCGGAAAAACAGGCCGAAATGATCACCACTTTGGTCCGGATGCCTGCCGCGGCAAGCGAGGCGCGCAGATGCTCTGGCCGCAGACGTCCCCCCATGCGACCCGCCTCCTGGATGGCCATGGCGCCATCCGGCGCGCCATGGGACGTCATGAACACAACGACAAGATCCTCCAGCGGATTGATGGTCCGCCCGATCTTTCCGAGGGCCGCCTGAATATTATTGGGGGTTGCAGCAGGATAGGCTCTCGGCCCGCCGCCTTTTCCTGCGGACAATACCAGCGTTCGGTCGCCAGCGTCGAAATGACGGGCCAGGATAACGCTCGCCTCACGCGCCTCATTTTCAAAGACCGGATCGTTCCAGAGGGATACTGACAGCACATAGGTATCCACGACGCCGGGGCGCTGCGCCGCCAATGCGTTCAGGTTGGATGAAAGCATCTCGGCCTGCTGCAGGGCTTCAACGGGCGACATGGCCGCTTCAATCGCACCGAAAGCCCCGCCGAGGGGATCGGCACCCTGAGCAAACGCGTCAGCAGACGCCGCCAAAGCGCTCAAAGCCAGAAAGAGCCCCTTCCACATGGCCGCCCGCCTCCCGATCGCGTCTCCAGAGGCCAGCTTCCTGCGGCGCGGGATCCATGGCAAGACGGCGGGAGTTGGAAAAGATCGACCCCTCAGGGCCAGGAAGCCGCCAGGAGCGATCACTTTTCCTGAGCAGCGCCGCCGACAATCAAACGAAGACCAGCGCGTCTCTGGTCCGGCGTCGCTGGAGCATCGGGGGGCGCCAGCGCCTCAGCCTCCGCTTCAGACCCGCGAGGGTCAGCCATAGAACGCCTGGCTGGACGTTTAGAGCGCATCTTGCCTTTCACCCAGGCCCCTCGCGAACTGTGGTCGACCGCCTCGACAATCTCCGCACTCGAAACCTCGCCGACCTCGCCTTCAGCAGCCCTCGGCCTGATGCGCTCCTTCTTCTTTCGCGCTTTGCGATCAATGGCTCTGACGATCTCTTCTTGACGCAATGACAATGCATCATCGAGCCGACCTTTCCCAGGATCGCGGAATGCGGATCCATAGGTCTCAAGGCGCTGGCTAACGCCTTCGACAAATTCCTTTTCCCAATCACTGAGACCGGGTCCGTCAGGCCCCGCAGCCAGATCGGCCGCACGCTTCAGCTTCCGCAGCGCCTTTCGGGTCTTTTTCTTGTCAATCTGACGGGGCATGACCTGATAATCCGGGAATCGGCTAACGATACCGATAAATGTTCCCGGTCGCCATGCGCGAGAGTCAGATGAGATCAGATCTCGCCAAGCGCCAATAGATAAACGTCCAGAATGGACTGCTGTTCTTCACGTTCCTGACGATCCTGGCGTCTCAACCGAACGACCGCCCTGAGGGCCTTGGTATCATAGCCCATCGACTTGGCCTCGCCGTACGCATCCTTGATCTGAGCGGCGATCTCTCGCTTTTCCTCTTCAAGGCGTTCGATCTTCGCGACCACCTGTTTCAGCTTGTCTTTAGCAGCCTCGGTCAGAGCAATCGCAGCGGCGCCGTCGTCCATCGCTCATTCTCCGCACTGGTGCATCGCAGACCTCTTGTACGACCTCCCTCGCACGTCTCCAACGCACGCGTCGACAAGGATCAATAATCTCTGTGCATACCTGAAGGAATTACGGAGACCGAACGTCCCGCACCCCCGGAGCCCGACATCAATTAGAATGACCGTCCTTCAGTGCGAGGGATCAGACGCTTGACGGCTTCCTTCGCAGCGGAGGCGAACGGATGGATCTCGACGGCCTTACGATAGGCGTGCAACGCCGCATCCGGCTGATCCAACGACTCAAAAATCATCGCCAGACTGATCCAAGCCCCGAAGTGCCGGGGTTCATGACGCAGAACAGCCTCGAGGTCGGCTATCGCCTCATCGTACTTACCATCTTTGAAGAACAAAAGCGCCCGACGGTTCCACGCCTCGGCGTACTGCGGCCTGATCAGAATCGCCCGGTCATACATATCGCGGGCGAGGCCCAGATCCTCGCCAGCCTCAGCGATCTCCGCGCGCTGCATGAGAAGATCAACAGTCGGACTGCCCGAGAACATCCAGGCATCCCAAACGTCCTCTTCCAAAGCGGCCGCCTCGGCCTCTCCGGTAGCTTTTCCAAGCTTGTCGAGCGCTTCCTGTGCCGCGCCGGGCGTAGCGACGCCAGCGACAAACAGGCTCAACACTCCTATCAGGACATGACTGATCATTCGCCGACTATCATATGACGCTTCAAACTCGGCAAGACGCCTGTTCACGTCAGTGAAGCGGAAGGTACAAGATCGGAGCGCCGGACGAACCCGCCGCTCAGGATAAAAGGCCTAACCCTGTTTCGCCTTGAAGCGAGGGTCGGTCTTGTTGATCACATAGGTTCGCCCCTTCCGACGGACGACCTTGCAGTCGCGATGGCGACCCTTGAGAGATTTCAGAGAGCTTCTGACTTTCATGACGTTTAGGCCGCATCTGGTCGGAAAATTGGGAGCGCAGGCTCTACCGGCGCAGCTCCTGTATGTCAATCGCAGGAAAGTCCCAGACGAGGCAAGACGACCGGATCGTTTGAGCTGGCCGTCGTCCTCGCCTGTTCTGAAGTGCCTGACGGCGCAAGGATATCCATGGTAAACACCACGTTTAATGGAGATCCTCTCAGGAACGCTCGCTATGCCCGCCGACCCTCGCCGATACGCACACCCCAGCCCGCCCCCTCCTGGGGTGCACATTTTGGCCAATAATTACAAAAACTTAGTGCTTTTTCTGTGCTTGGCATCGTCGCTTGCCCTTTCCGCCTGCGAAAGCTTGCCTGAGCCCAGCTCCTCTCCATCGGGCGTCGTGATTCACCCGCCGCCCGCCTCTCCCTCACAGCCGCCTCTGGCGTTTGAATCATCCGGCAATCCCGAATTTGACACCTGGCGATTAGACTTCGCCAGGAGAGCCGAGGCGGAGGGCCGAAAGAGAGAGACGGTCCTCTCCGTTCTCGGCGGCCTCACGCCGCTGGAGCAGATGGTGCAGACCGCGGCCTTTGAACAGGCTGAGTTCGTCAAACCCGTATGGGATTATGCAAAGTCGGCTGCGTCTCCGACGCGGATCAGCAACGGCCGGAAGAAACTCGACGAAAATCTCGGACTGTTCGAGCGCATTGAGCAAACCTACGCAGCGCCCCGGGAAGTCGTCACGGCCATCTGGGGAATGGAGACGAGCTATGGAGGCTATATCGGAGATTTCGACGCCCCGCGAGCGCTTGCGACCCAGGCCGCGATGGGCCGCCGCAAGGCGTTCAATGAGGGCGAACTTCTCGCGATTATGACGCTGATCGAGACAGGCGCTGCGACACGGGAACAGTTCAGGAAAGGCTCTTGGGCCGGAGCGGTCGGTCAAACGCAGTTCATGCCGTCGACGTTCCTGGCGCACGGGCAGGATTTCGATCGGGATGGACGCAAGGACCTCTGGTCGAATCCAGGGGATGCGCTGGCCTCCGCCGCCCATTACCTGAGCATATCAGGCTGGAGACGAGGCGAGCCGTGGGCGGTCGAAACGGTCCTCCCTGAAAACTTCGACTACTCTCTGGGAGACGGCGTTAAAAGACCTGTGTCGACGTGGATCGAGCTGGGTCTCGCCCCTGCTGCGGCGACCGAGTTCGCCCCGTCCGCGGATCTCAAGGCAGAGCTCTTCCTGCCAGCGGGCTCCTATGGACCGGCCTTTCTCCTTTTCGACAATTTCTCGGTTATCAAACGCTACAACAACGCCGACAGCTACGCCCTGGCCGTCGGACTGCTCGCCGACCGGCTCGCCGGCAGAGCGGATCTTGTGCGCCCATGGCCCACAGATCTCCGCCTTCTGACCTCAGCGCAGGCCAAGGAACTGCAAGCCGCCCTCACCCGTCTCGGATACAGTCCCGGGCCTGTGGACGGCGTCATAGGACGCAACACACGCAAGGCGCTTCAGGCGTTTCAGAAGGATCGACAGCTGGTCGCTGACGGATTTCCCACCGCAGAGATGCTGGAAACGGTTCTCATCGCCGCCAACGGCTGACGCCAACCGATTAGTCGCTGTGAATGTCCGAAACCACTCTGCTCTCATCATCGGCAGAACGAACGCGCGCTCGCACAAGCGCATAACCGGCCATAAGAGCGGCGAGGGAAGCCACAAAAATGAACGGCGATGAACCCGATACATTCTCGTACATCCAAAGACCGAAAAGCGGGGACACCACAAATCCCATTCCGTTAGCGGCGGTCACCAATCCCGCAATATCGCCCTGCTGCTCTTTGGACGCAGCAAGGGAAGCTCCTGCGGAAAACCCTGGGCGGGCGAAGCCCTGGCCGAGCCCGAACAGCACCTGGCCCAGGGCGAACAGGGCGAAGTTTCCCGCCCAGATCATAACCGCTGAAGCCGCAAGCAGCATGATCGCGCCGTAAACCATCAGTGCGCGAATGGAGAGACGAAGTCGCGGTATGAGGACGAGCTGTGAGATCAGGGTCGCCATTGCGCCCATGGTCATCGCAGGGCCCGTGAACTGGGCTGAAGCGGCGCCCTCCACCCCCATCCGATCCATAATTGCATAGGGGAATGTCTGACTGAGCACCCCAGTCGCAAGGGAGAGCCCAACGGCGTAAACGAGATACGGGAGAATTGCGCGACTGCGCCAAAGAGCGCGATTTTCCACTGCATGAGGGGTCGGAACCGAGCTCGCCTCCCGACTTTCAGGAAGACGCGTCAGAAGAAGCCACCCGATAATGGCCGCGATGATCGTTATGACGACCACTGGAGCCAGAAAGCCGACAGCCGGTGACAGTGCGCCCCCGGCGGTGATCAGGACCGCTGCAGCGGCGGGACCCGCCATCTGCCCTAACGTAAAACCGGAGTTCAAAGTCGCAAGCTCATCGGTCCTTTCCTCACGACGGGTCCGATCGGCGACGTAAGCCTGTGCGGCGGGGTTCGTGGCGGAACCAAAAACTCCGAACAATGTCCGAGCCGACAGCAAAAGAACAAAGACAAGCACCCAACCGGAAATCCACCCGAGCAAGGCGGCCATGGAAGTCGCGGCGAAAAAAAACATGGACGCGGCGAAGCCGAACATGCCGACGGCTGCAACAGGCCGTCGACCCCATTGGTTGGACCGCCTTCCCCAGTAGGGAGCGGTGACGACCCATACGGCGGCCGAAAGCGAGAAGATGGCCCCGGCGGTCCAGTCCGGAAGCTCAAGCGCCCGCGTCAAAGGAGGGAGGACAGCCGCGGTCAACATCGTGTTTCCAGCACCAACGGCAAGGAGCGCTGCAAAAAGCAGGAGAAACGCCCCCCGGCGCTCCCTGTCCTGGGGAGGATCCAGATCTTCGGATGGTTGCAAATTCTCGGTCATCCGGGTGCGATAGGCCTCGGAGGGATTCGTCGTCAAGCATACGCGGGCGCCCACAGGACTTGGACAATCGAGACAAGTGAAGACTGAGGCTCGCAAACCTCTCGACCCGGGTCAGATTTCCGACATAAGTGACCCTTGTTCCGTTCAGGGCGGCGCCTCTGGGTGGGGACAATGACTAAGACAGGTGCAGGCCATGGCGAAACGGCTCTCATCACATCTGAGATCTCTCATTCTCATTGGCCTGACGCTTGTGGCGACGCCCCTCGCCAGAGCTCAGGGACGCATCGGATCCATGCCCGGGTACGACAGATGGGAAAGGCTCTCACCCCTCATTCCGGAGAGCTTCAAGACCGGAGCCATCTCGCCAACCTGGTCTCAGGACTCGCGAAGCTTTGACTTCAGCGCGGCCGGAGCGCGGTGGCGATACCGGATTGCAGGTGGCCGCCTGTCTCGAATTGGAGATGAGTCCCCTGCGCGCACGCCAGCCCTGACCCCCTCCCCGTTGGCGCCGGAAAAGCTGGTCCTCGCTCGCGGTCGAGGCACAGAAGCTGATGTGCCCTCACCCGATGGCTCTCATCGGGCCTACACGAAAGACTACAACCTCTGGATCGAGTCGAAGACAGACCCGGACGCCCCCGTACGGATCACGAATGACGGGGGAGAGAGCGCGCGAATCCGCCACGGCGTGGGAAGCTACGTTTACCTTGAAGAATTCGGGGTCGTCTCTCCAGTATGGTGGTCCCCGGACAGTCGCAAACTGGCTTGGATGAGATACGATGAAGCAGGGGTGGACAGCTACAACCTGACACTGGATCAGGCGCAAACGCTGAACAGGACGATCCCCCAAGCCTATCCTCACGCAGGCGGTAAAAATCCCGTAGCCGATTTGCTGGTCTACGATCTTGATGAAAAGACCACGACGGTGATGGACGTTCGCTCGGGTGCGGCGCCGACAGATGCGGGATTGGGCCATTACGTCTGGGCCGCACAATGGACAGCAGACGGACGAGAGATATTGGTCCGGCGGGCGGATCGACTGCAGAAGACAATCGAGCTTGCCGCCTGCTCACCGCGAACCGCGGTCTGCCGAACAGTCGTACGTGAAGCGCGCCCCCAGACCTGGGCCTCCGTCTCGGCGCCGACCTTCCTCGATGACGGATTGCGATTTATCTGGGCCTCTGAGGCGAGCGACCACCGTAACCTGTATTTAAGGCATCTGGACGGAGAGCTGATCACGCCCCTGACGCGACACGCCTTTGACGTGATTGACGTGCTCAGGGTCGACGAAAAAAAAGGATATGTCTGGTACACCGCCCGATCAGGCGACACCTATCTCAAGGCCCAGCTCCACAGGGTCAGGCTTGACGGCACCGGCGATGTCCGTCTGACCGATCCCTCGCTGCACCACCGGGTATTCATATCTCCAAACGGACGCTACGTGGTGGCGGTTTCTCAATCGCACAACAAACCGCCCGTATCTGTTCTCCTCAATGACCGGGGAGACATTCTTGATACGCTGTCGCTCAGCGACATGGCGGATTACCAGCGCCTTGAACTGAAGCCGTCAGAGCTCTTCACCTTTCTTTCCGCGGATGGCTCAACTGAGCTCTATGGCCTGATTCAGTATCCTTCGAACTTTGATCCGAAGAAGCGCTATCCAGTGCTTCTGAATGTGTACGGGGGGCCGGGATCTAACAGCCTGAGCGAAACATTCACGACCCCGACCCCTCTCACTGAATTCGGGTTCGTGGTGGTGAGACTGGATGCGCGAACCGCAGGGGGTCGAGGCCGACGCATTCTCGACACCGTCTATAAGAAACTGGGCGTGGCGGAGGTAGACGATTTCGCGGCAGGACTGAAGGCGCTGAGAGCCCGAGACTGGTTCGACCCGGATCGCGTCGGCGTATACGGCGTCTCCTACGGAGGAACAATCGCGGCCCTCCTCATGATGAAACATCCGGACCTTGTTCAAGCCGCCGTGAGCAACTCCCCCGTAGCCGATTATCGCCTCTACGACACAGCCTATTCGGAACGCTATCTCGGTCTGCCGGAAGAGAACGCTTCAGTCTATAATCAGGCCTCTCCCCTTCGCTTCGCAGACGCGCTGAGAGGACGCCTGATGATCTACTTCGGCACCGCCGACGACAATGTTCACCCCAAGAACGCTCTTCAGCTGATCAACCAGCTGCGTGCCGAAGGAAAGTCTTTCGAGGTTCAGGTCGGGCCCGACCGGGGGCACACCGCTGTCGATCAGATGCGTATGATGGAGTTTTTCATCGAATCTCTCGTCATTAACCCTAGTTTGAGCCCAAAAGGCTGAACTGAAGGCCTCATGAAGGGCCGCCCCGCAGGCGAGTTCTCTCGACCTCCTCACGCAGCGGGGTTAGTGATCTTGGGGCCGTCGGACCCATGACGGCTCTCCTTGCGGAAAATCGCATGTCCGAACTGTCCCCTCAGCCATCTGATCAGCCCTCGACATGGATTCTGAAACGAATTCTCGAGACCTACCTGGCGCTGGGACTGTCTCAGGCAGACGCCATCTCCCGCCTTCCGGCAGAAGAGGACATCAGCGTCCTGCGGTCGACATTCGCCAAGCGGCCCCCGACGAAAATTCTTGAGGTCGGGGCCGGCCCCGGAGCCTTTCACATAGCTCTGGCGCTCGCTTTCCCTGACGCCCGCCTGCATCTGCTCGAAGCGGAAGGACCGGCGTCGGATGGACAGATATCGACCCCCGCCGCCCCGGCCCTGCCGCCCCACGCAATGTCCCCACTGGCCTTATCAGCGGCCGTAGCGCGAAAAATGGGCCTTGATCCGCGCATGACGATTTGGACCGGGATGTTTGCAGCTCTCGATCAGAGTCATGAGCCAAGCGCACTGACCAAAGACAAGCCACGTCTCTCAGGACCCGAAATCTGTTCCTCTGAAGGGCCATTCGATCTCATCGTCATCGGCGGATCGCGATCTGCAGAAGCAAGAGCGGCCGACCTGCGTCTGGCAGTCAGCGCACTTGCCCCTGAGGGAGTCGTCGCCAACCTCGGTTCAATGGGAACGAATGGTGCGCCAGCCCGGGCGGCGGTGTTTGATCTCCTGCGCTACAACAAGGACTTCTACTATCTGCATGCGCCAATCCGAGAGGGTCGGGGCGGAACGGGACTCCTGAGGCATAAGTCTGCCGGATGGTTTCCTGGCGTACCCCATCCGAGCCCCTCGACTGGCGAGACCGACACGCAGGAGACCAGAGAAGCTCTGGCGCGCCTTGCTGCAGCGACTTTTGGCGACCGCCCTGTTCTCGAAATCTCCGCTGGCGCGCCCGTTCTGGGTGCGAACTTCCGCGCAATCGGAGGGGCGACCCGCACTGTTCGGCTCGCGACAGCCGATTGGGAGGCTCGATTCTTCGACCCGCTGCTCAACCAGATCATAACAGCTCTGGATCAAATGCCAGGAGCGGCGCTTTTCAGCGCTGACCTCTGCGACTTCGCCTCTGATGAGTTTCTTGCACGCCTGCTTTCGCGCGTAAGTGAGCGAGGAGGTTGCATGATGGTATGTGTGACACCGCCGGGTGAAGCAGGGATCGCAGGAGTGGCCTCAAGACCAGCGGCCCGCATCGTCGACATCGCTGCCAGCCAGGGCCTCAGGTCCTACTCGACCGCAAGCCTGGCGGCTGATGCGACCCTTGCTCACGCCCTCAGCGACAGCACACGCTATGCGATCCGCCTCTTGATCGCCCCGACCCCTGACTGGAGAGACGGCGCAGGCCGGCCCCTTGAGGAGCTTAACCCCGTCAGCGTCGCCCGTCGCGAACAGGCTGAACTCCAGCGTCTGCACGCAAACGCCACGCTGACCGCACGCCTGCAAACCGAGACCAGGGCTCGCAATGAAGCTGAGAGCACAAGGGACGCTCTTCGCGCTCGTCTGGAAGCGTTTCAGGAAGCCTCTGCCCAGGAAGCCGCCCGCAAAGAGGCGATGCTTGAGAGCCTGCGGTCCGAGTGTGCTCGGCTCAGCGCTCTGAACCTCGCTCTGGCGGCGGCGCAGTCCCTGGCGGAGCAGTCGCTTCAGGACGAACGAAGCGCTTTCGAGATCAAATTGCGTGAGGAAAAGGCGCGATCTGAAGACCTGTCTGTACGCCATCAGATAGCGCTGAGGACCGTGAACGACGAAGCCGAACGACGAGTCCATGAGCTCCAGTCAACACTTGCGGCAGAGCGATCCGCCCTTGGCGCTGAACGCCAGGCCCGTGCGGAGCTGGAGATCGCCGCAGGTCTCGACCGCGCAAGGCTGGACGCCGATCTTCGGACGGAACGACAGAAAGCGCTCGAAGCCATCGCCACGATCGATGATCTCAAGCGCCTCATTTCAACACACGAGGCGGATCTGGGGGCCGCGGGCGCCCATCTTGCGGCCGTGCTGCAGGACCTGGACGCCGAGAAAGCCGAAACGGCGCGACTGAAATCTGATCTGGTCCTGAAGTCCGATCAGATCGAAAGCACATTTAGAAAGCAGCAGCAGCTCGAGGCTCGGGTTCAGGAATTGAGCGCGAAAGCCGCGGAGACCGACGACCTGATCAACTTGCTCGCAGAGCAGGAAACACAGGCCCACGAACGGATCCAGGCGCTGACTGAGGACAATAACAAGCGCCAGCGCGAGCAGGAAACGCTCGCCGAAGAACTATCCTCTCTTCGTGCGAGGCTGGAGACCGCAGAAGACAAGGACTCAGCTGGACGATCCGCCCTTGAAGCAGAGCTCGCTCAGGCCGCCGAGACGGGTCGCGAAATCCGGTCGCGTCTGGATGCTGCGAATCTCGAACTGATCGCCGCTTCCTGTCGGGAGGAGGATGCGCGCCTCGCCCTGGACGGTTTGAGGGGTCACCTCGGGGTCATGCGTGCTGCGCTGGCGCACTGGAGCCATGCGCAGGAGACGTTTGAATCCGGACAGCTCTCTTTTCCTGAAACGCAGACACCGGCGGATGCCGGCGGACTGCCGGAACCGGGTCTACTGCCGGATGCGATCAGATTTCTGCATGCGGAAGCCGGGGACTTGTCCATGGATCTGGTCGCACAGCTCGCAGCGATAGCGGCCCGCATGTCAGAGATCCGCGCCGAAGCGAACACGCTCCTTTCGGCGGGAGAAGCCGCACACCAGGCGGGACTTCGCCGCGCTGAACAGGACTTCGCAGACCGCCTGGGCCTTGTGGAGACGGAACTCGCAGAAGTCGCGGAAGTTGTCTGTGCGAACAGCGACGTCATTCGTTCAATCGCCGGGCTGCTCGATGAAACCGGCGAGGCGAATCAGAGAGGCGATGAAGGCATCCGGCACAAAGCCGCCGGGGAGGCGACGATCCGCGAGCGACTCCTCGATCAGGGCGCATCTCTTGGAAAACTCCGTGAAGCTCTTGAGAGACGACAAGCCGCTGAGCGGGCTCGAACCCACGATCGTTACGATCTGGACAGGAGCCCTGAACCGGGCATCTCGAGCGCCCCTCAGGCGCGCGGACCAAAGCGTGAAGGGGCATTGGCCGCCGCTGCAGCCTTTGAACCGCCGGCCAAGCGCCGCTCCCGATCAGGGCCAAGGGACTTTCTTCGAGCCTACCTTGAGACTGTCCGCCTTCTCGACGCTCAGAGACGACTGAGACGCGAACTGGCTCATCGGGGATTGAACCCGCTGGTGTTTGACACGCTCCGATACCAGTCCCGATACGACATCTCGCCCTATTCCGACCCCCTGCGTCACTACCTGCTTGTGGGAGAGCGACAGGGCTGTTCGCCCGTGGAAGGATTCGATCCGACGTATTACGGCGCTCACATGACGGATGCTGCGGACTGGAAGGGGTCCCTCCTGTTGCACTTCCTTGAGGAGGGAGCGCGAAAGGGACTGTCGCCAAGCGCATCGCTGCACCCTATCAGCGCTCTTGCGCGCGAAAGCGGCGTGAGCCCGCTTGAGTACTTCTTTCTTGCTCAAAAAGCCGGACGCATCGCTCCCTCATCCGGTACCCGGACGCCAGGCTCGACCATGTCTCCCGAAGCGCCAGCCTCAGACGATAGCAAGACGGGAGAGGCTTGCCCTCCCTCAACCTGAGCCGCGGAGGCAGGCTGGAAGCGTCAGGCAGCTCGCTCAAACACGGCAGCCAGTCCCTGTCCGCCGCCGATGCACATCGTCTCGAGACCGTAACGAACCTCACGACGCTTCATCTCATACATGAGATTAGCAAGAATTCGTCCCCCCGTGGCGCCGATCGGATGGCCAAGGGAGATACCGGACCCATTCACATTGAGACGATCCCTGTCATCCCAGCCCCATCCCTTCAGAACCGCGAGAACCTGAGGTGCGAAAGCCTCATTTAGCTCCACAAGGTCGATATCGCTCCAGCCGAGACCTGTTCGCTGGAAGAGCCGGGCGACCGCTGGAACAGGCCCTATTCCCATTCGCGAGGGCTCACACCCGGCGGCGGCCCAGCCGACGAACCAGCCCATCGGCTCAAGACCCAGCTCCTCAAGCTTGTCCTCAGCCACCACGAGACACGCGGCGGCCGCATCATTCTGCTGACTGGCGTTTCCGGCTGTGACCACACCGCCCTTCTCAATCGCCTTGAGGGCGCCAAGCGATTGGGGTGTGGCGTCTTCTCGAACTCCCTCATCTTTTCGGAAGACGATCGGATCACCCTTTTTCTGAGGTACGGAAACCGGAACCAGCTCCTGATCAAATTTTCCTTCGCGCCAGGCTGCAGCCGCCCGCTGATGGCTGGCAGCCGCGTATTCGTCGCAGGCCTCACGGGAGATCTGATAGTCCCGCGCCAGATTTTCGGCTGTCTCGATCATCCCGGAGATCACCCCGAATCTCGATATCGGCTGAGACATGACGCGCCCCCGGGTGAGACGATCGTGCATAGTCACCGAACCGGATCGCGCCCCGCTTCTCATGTCGGTCGTATAGTACTCGACATTGCTCATGCTTTCCGCGCCTCCAGCCACGACGACGTCGGCCGCGCCCGTCTGGATCATCATCGCTGCGTCAATCACCGACTGCAGACCGCTGCCGCATCGCCGGTCAAGCTGATAGCCGGGAACCGTTATCGGGAGATCCGCCGCAAGCGCGGACCAGCGCGCCAGACACGGCGCCTCTCCATTTGCATAGCCCTGAGCAAAGATGACGTCGTCAATGCGCTCGGGATCTATCCGGGTCCTGTCAACAAGCGCCCTGAGGGCGACGGCGCCCAGGTCGCCCGCCTGCATCGAGGACAGCCCCCCCTGAAACTTTCCAACCGCGGTGCGAAGCGGACTGACGATGGCGGCTCGGCGAAGAGAGCGGGTCATATGAGTGTCTCAACGATTATGGCCGGATCGACATCGCCCGGACCGGAAATGAAGGCCTCTACATTATCGCTCAAACGAGATGACGCCAGCCCCCGCTTGATGCAGATTGAGCGCCGATCTCTCAAGGTGCCGTCATGCTCCAGGAACCGTCCCACTCAGATATACGTCACGCCGTACGCCGGCTGTGCGCAAGGTTTCCCGGAGACTATTGGAGACGGCTGGACAGGGACAGGATCTATCCGACCGAGTTCGTACAGGCTCTGACTGAAGCGGGATATCTCTCTGTCCTGATCCCGGAGGCATATGGCGGAGCCGGCCTGGGGTTGGGGGCCGCCTGCGCCGTGCTTGAGGAAATTCATCGTTCGGGGGCCAATGGAGCCGCCTGCCACGCCCAGATGTACACAATGGGAACTCTTCTGCGTCATGGCTCACCCGAACAGAAGGATGCGATCCTCCCGAAAGTCGCCTCGGGCGAGTTGAGGCTCCAGGCGTTCGGGGTCACCGAGCCGGGAAGCGGGACCGACACGACACGCATCCAGACTTTCGCCCGGCGTCACGGAGACCGTTACATCATCAACGGTCAGAAAATCTGGATCAGTCGGGCCGAACACTCAGACCTGATGATTCTTCTGTGCCGCACATCCCCGCGGGATGACGCTGGAAAAGCGACGGACGGAATGAGCGTGCTGCTGATTGACATGCGGGAGGCGGTAGGCCGCGGCCTGACCGTGCGGCCAGTCAGAACCATGATCAATCACGCAACGACGGAATTGTTCTTCGACAATCTCGAAGTTCCAGCGTCCAGCCTCATCGGACAGGAAGGACAGGGATTCAAGTATATCCTCGATGGCATGAACGCCGAACGCATACTCATAGCGGCCGAATGTATAGGAGATGGCCGGTTCTTCATTGATCGTGCGGCGGCCTATGCCCGCGACCGCTCCGTGTTCGGTCGTCCAATAGGTGAAAATCAGGGTGTCCAGTTTCCGATCGCACGTGCGCATGTCCAGGTGACCGCCGCAAATCTCATGGTCGAACGAGCCGCTGATCTTTTCGAGGCAAGACAGCCGTGCGGCTCGGAGGCCAACATGGCGAAGATGACAGCCTCCGAAGCGTCATGGATGGCGGCGGATGTCTGCCTGCAGACACATGGCGGATTCGGTTTCGCCGAGGACTACGACATCGAACGCAAGTTTCGTGAGACCCGCCTATATCAGGTGGCCCCCATTTCAACCAACCTCATCCTCAGTCACGTGGCGACTCACGTGCTGGGCCTGCCGAAGTCATTCTGATGAAAATACAGCCGGATGCGTGGATCGGTCGTCAGGAAATCCGGACCGAGAGAGTGGAGCGGGAACCGTTCCGGCGACTTCGGGCGATGTTGAATCAGGACCCTGACGAATCAGTGGACGTCCTGCCCCCGCTAGGACACTGGCTATGCTTCCTTCCGGATGCGCGGCAATCGGCTCTAGGCCCGGACGGACATCCTGGGAACGGAAACTTCCTGCCGGATTTCGGCCTCCCGATGAGAATGTGGGCAGGCAGCCGACTGACTTATTCACACCCCATTCGCATCGGTGAGGACATCACACGCACCTCGACACTCGTCAGCGTCGAGGAGAAGACGGGGCGCACAGGACCTCTGGCGTTCGTGACTGTTCGAAACGAGCTCCGGGCAGGAGATCAGGGTCGGCTGACCGAAGAACTCGACATCGTGTTCCGCGACCGGAGCGGACAGGGTCGGCTGCCGCCCGGTGAGCCTAAATCGCCCGGAGAGACGGTGCGGACGGTCCAGCCGGAAACCTCCCTCCTCTTCCGTTACTCCGCACTGACATTTAACTCGCACCGCATCCACTATGACCGAGACTACGCTGTTAAAGAGGAAGGATACCCAGGACTGGTCGTCCATGGCCCTCTTCTCGCAACACTGCTGATGGATCACTTTATCTCGGCCAAGCCGGGTGAGACGATCCGGACATTCGAGTTTCGCGCCCGCAGGCCGATTTTCGATCAGGCCCCATTCACCCTTCACCTGACCTCCACGTCACAGGGCGCCGAACTCTGGGCTGCAGGACCTGACCAATGTCCAGCAATGACGGCGGAGGTGACGACTTGTCGTTAAGAACGTGCTGGAGATCGCTTCTCTTTGTTCCGGCCAATGCGCCGCGGAGATGGGAGAAGGCCCACCTGCGGGGCGCCGACGCGGTGATCATAGACCTCGAGGATTCGATCCAGCCGGAGGCGAAATCAGAGGCGCGCGCGCTTGTAGGGCCGGCCGTCGACCATCTTTCCCATCAGGGAATGTCCACCCTTGTTCGGATCAACAATGATCCGCATCGGATAGAAGGCGATCTCGACGAGGCCATTCGATCTGGCCTCGCAGCGGTGATGCTCCCCAAGGCGTCCGGTCCAGAGCAGATCCGGCGGCTGGGACAGGAGATACGTCGCCGGGAACGAGATCGCGGGCTCATGAACGGTCAGATCGGCGTGCTTGCGGTGATCGAAGATCCGCTAGCGCTCGAATCAGCAAGTGCGATGGCGGCATGCGATGAGCTGGTCGGGCTTGCGCTTGGCGGTGAAGATTTCGCACTTGCTCTCGGGCGTGCGCCGACACCGGCATGCCTCGATCTTGCATGCGCCATGACGGCATACGCCGCCCGAGCGCGCGGACTCATGGCGATAGGGATGAGCTGCGGTATAGGAAACTATAAGGATCTAGACGAGTGGAGTGCGCACGCACGGAACGCTTACGCGATGGGAATGACCGGCGCGCTCGCGATTCACCCAGACCAAATTCCGCCCCTGAACGCCGCCTTCGGACCGACAGAGACGGAGCTGAGCGAGGCCGAGGACATCATCTCGGCCTGGGAGAAGCGGACATCCGACGTCTTCTCCCTCAACGGGCGAATGATCGACCAGCCTATCGTAGAACGGGCCCGGCGACTGATCCGACAGCGTAATCCTGGATGAAGTCGATCGCGCCAGACGAGGCGCTCTCCCTGCTGAAACCTGGAATGCGTATCTTTCTCCAGGGCGCGACAGGCGAACCCGAAGCATTCTCAGAGGCGATCGAGCATTATCGGGAAACGCTCGAAGGCGTGGAGATCTGGTCCTGCCTGCTCCCGGGAATCAACACGTTTGACTACGGATCGACCCGCTCACTCGTGCGCCTGGTCACCTTTATGGCGAGCCCGAGCCTACGGCGATCGGTAGAGAGTGGGCGGACCAGAGTCATTGAGCTTCCCTACTCCCAGATCGCACGGCGTTTGCAGGGTGCTTCTTTTGATCTCGCCATCCTTCAGCTGTCCCCACCCGACCATGAAGGACGATGCGGCTTCTCGATTTCGTCCGACTTCGGCCCCCTGGTCTGGAAGCAGGCCGGAAAGACCCTCGCCATTATCAATAGAGCCGCGCCGAGGCTCGCACGATCGGCGTCCTTGCCAACTTCGGCAATCGACTACGTCTGGGATTGCGACAGACCCATGAAGACATCGCGGTCCCAGCGCCCCAGGTCGCCTGAAATAGCAACGATCGGAGCGATTTGCGCGGGCCTGATCCCAGACGGGGCAACGGTGGAATCCGGGCTTGGAGAGGTCCCGGGCGCGGCGATCGCCGCCCTGAGAAACCACCGCAACCTGATTATCCATACCGGAATGATCACGCCGGAATATCGAGATCTCGCAGAGGCCGGAGCGCTGCACGGCGAAAGCCTGCACCGCGCGGGCATCGCGTGGGGGGACGATGCCTTCTACCGGTGGCTAGAGGCGACTGATATGGTCTCGTTTCACTCTGCGGATGTGACCCATGACGCCGCGCTGATCGGGACTCTTCCTGCCTTCCACGCTGTCAACTCGGCGGTCGAGGTTGACCTGTTCGGACAGGCCAATCTTCAGTGGCGGGACGGTATTCGCGTTAGCAGCATCGGCGGCGCTCCGGACTTCATGGCCGGATCCCGGATCTCCCAGGGTGGGCGTTCCATCATCGCGCTCCCATCAGAGACGGAGGCGGGAGCGTCCCGGATCGTCTCGAAGCTCTCCTGCCCGACCATATCGATCCCCGCTCACGAGACTGACACCATTGTCACGGAGCATGGATACGCCCAGACGAGAGGGCTTGATCTCGAGGCCAGAGCGCGCGCCCTGATCGCGCTCGCCGCTCCACGACATAGAGAAACGCTCGAACGGGAATGGCGAGACATGACACGCCAAGGGGCCGCGGGCCTGCCGAGACAAATCCCTTAGGAGGCAGGAGACAAACTGATCACCCGCTCAGCGTCACGTTCCACCGCCTCTCGCGAGAAACGAAGGGGCGCGTGCCCGCCCTCAGCCCAGAGGGGGAAGAGGTCCCGGTAATGGGAGCTGAACGGATCAAGAGACTGTCCCGGAGTGTTGACGAAGAGGGAATTGTCCCACGCACCTGCATCCATCACCATGCGGACAGATGCCCCGGCCGTCACCTGAAAGTCAGAGGACCGATAGCTCTGGGCTCTGGGTGTTGAAGCCGATCCGGGAACCTGCAAGGGACCGACCGTCATCTGTTCGCGGAGTTGAGGGTCAGCCAGCGAAGCGACAGCCGGTTCAAAGAAAGCGCGATGCAGACGCCCCCACTTCCAGGTTTCCATATCCTCTCCCAGACGATCACGCAGTTCAATGAGGGCGGAACGAAGGCTCTCGACGATCACCTCAGCCCGTGCGCCCACAGGATCCTGACCCAGCCGCGTATCGGGAGCTTCAAGATAGGAAAGAACCGCCTCGAGTTGTCCGGAACCGACAATCTCACGGGCGGGCGCTGGCGTAACCCGTGAGACCACAGCACGCCCAAGATGCTTGTTCGCCCAGACTTCATA
The DNA here is from genome assembly GCA_018969425.1 of Alphaproteobacteria bacterium. Lineage (GTDB taxonomy): Bacteria > Pseudomonadota > Alphaproteobacteria > Caulobacterales > Hyphomonadaceae > UBA7672. The sequence continues at coordinate 43,045 of JAGWYJ010000019.1, forward strand.
AATCGCAGCCGGAAGACTCTCCACTGTCTGCGCGCCGTCCCAGGCTCTGAGCGCATCCAGCGCCCGATCCACGGAAGGATCGCCCGCCGACACACCCTTAAGCAGAGCGACAAGTCGCCTCGCCTGTGGACTGACGACATCCCCCTGAAGGGCGGCCGCCTCCCTGAGACTGACAGATGCGTCTCCAGCCAGAACCTCCCGAATACGATCAATTCTCGAACGATCGACCCATTCAAATGCGATCTTGTTCTGCTCGGCAGGATATCCGGCGGGAAGGTTCATCTCGTTGGCGGTCGCGAAAAATCCCTGCTCAGGATTATAGACAGACGGCAGGACGTCTTTCCCGTGGAACCCGGACCATTCATAACGCCCATCTCCCGGAACGGGCATAAGACCGTCCCAGTTGCTCCGGACCGGCGTTCGCCCGGATGCCGACCAGCCGATATTTCCCCTGATGTCTGCATAAACAAGGTTGAGCGGTGGGGCGCCCCAGGCCTGACTGGCTGCGCGAAAATCCTCCCATGTCCTCGCCTTCAGGAGACGGGAAGATCCGAAGTAGCCGGACAGACCCGGCTCATTCCAAACGGTTCTCAGAGCGAACGCCTGACCCGTACTCCGGTTGGTCTTCAGCACCGGACCATGCCGCGTAAATAAAAGATCCACAGTGCGAGCCGCCTCGCCTTTGACCTCGATGACTTCACGCAGGACGCGCATGGGCTCCCAGCGACCCTTATATCGATAGTGGGAATCCCCGCCAGGCTTGAGGTCGTAGACATACAGGTCCTCCTGATCGATGGCGAAAATCGTGATGCCGAAGGCGATTTCGTCGTTATGACCGATCGAGACCCCGGGCAGAGCCGGCTCGCCAGCTCCGATGATGTTCAAACCTGGGGCATTGAGGCCGACGACATATCGCAAGGATGGAACGCCAAGCGCACGATGAGGATCATTGGCGAGCATGGCGCGCCCGGTCTCTGTCCGACCCGGCGAGATCACCCAGTTGTTCGATCCCTGACCCAGACCGGTCTCCAGGGCTTCAGCAAGCTGGAGCAGAGGAGCCGTCTCAGCACGACGCTGGCGGACAAGGGCGTCAAACTCAACGTTCTGGGTCGCGAGGAAATAATCCCTCAGAACATCCTCAGGCACATCGCAGGGATCAAGCCCCTTCGGAATAGCGCTCTGATGGGCCGGCTCCAGCTTGCGGCGCAGCATGTCAGCCTCAAGGCCGCCGACGCACGCCACGCGCGCGCGGGCCACCTCAGAGGTGACATTCGACACCAGGGCATGGCTGCGGATACGCACCACATCTTCCGCCGTCCAGGTTTCCGGCTGGCTGTCGGTCAGAGTGAACTCGACCGGCAGATTGCGCCGCCCGGCTCGAACCTCGTCGACAAACGTGTTGACGCCCGCGACGAAGGCCTCGACGGACGCACGCGCCTCCGGAGCGTAGGAGCCCCACTCACGCTCCATATCGCCCCGATACAGAAATAGACGGGCCGCCCGATCCTGCTCCACATAAGCCGGCCCGAACGAAGCGGCTAGGCGGCCGAGACCGCGCTTGCGCCAGAGATCGATCTGCCAGAGACGGTCTCTTGCCGCGTTATAGCCCTGGAGAAAGTAGGCGTCCCGCTCGCTTTGGGCGAAGATGTGGGCTACACCCCAGTGATCCACGATCAAATCAGCCGGGGCCTCAAGTCCGCGGACGTCCCAGGCCTCTCTCACGACGCCGGGCGATTGGGCGATCGCCTGAAAGGGCGCACCAGCGAGCGCCGCAAGACAGACGAAGGCCGAGAGGGCTGAAAGGACCCGCATGATTCTCACTCCCCTGAACGTCAACTTTTCGGACCGGACCTCAGCATTCATCCTCCCTCGCCGCGTGTCAAAGGACATCCGCGCCCCCTCTTACGAACGCTTGTGACGACCGGCTGAGGCCTCTAAGGTGAAACGAGAAGGAACTCAGGGAGCCGGACATGTCGACCCCACCCGTGTCTCCCTATACGGCGGCCGATCGCATGCGATGGGCGGCTCTCGCTCTGGTCTTCACGGCCGCGATGATCAACTACATCGATCGACAGGCCATCGCCGTCCTTAAGCCCGCGCTCGAGACGGAATTCGGCTGGAGCGCTCAGGATTACGCCCATATCGTCTCAGGCTTCCAACTCGCCACCATCGCATCGATTCTGGCGGTCGGGTGGTTCGTGGACAGGGTCGGGCTCCGATCCGGCTACGCGATCGGGGTGGCCGCCTGGAGCCTCGCTGGAATGGCCCACGCTGTGGTCACCACCATCGCCGGCTTTATCGGGGTGCGAATCATCCTCGGCGTCACCGAAGCCGTCAACACGCCCGCGGCAGTCAAAACGGTCGCCACATGGTTCAGGGGCAGAGATCGATCGCTCGCGCTTGGCATCATGAACACTGCGCCCAACATCGGCGCTGTGGCCACGCCCCTGCTCGTTCCGGCCATAGCCCTCGCGCTGGGCTGGAAGATGGCTTTTATCATCACCGGCGCGCTGGGCTTTGTCTGGCTCGGCTTCTGGTTGCTCCTTCCGAAACCCCCGGTGACGGTGAGCGAACCTCTGAGCGTTCCGATCGAAGAGACGTCCGCTCCCAAAGCCGGGCTCAAGGCCCTTCTGCGGGATCGACGCGCATGGGCGGTCGCGCTCGCGAAACTAATGACGGACTTCGTCTTCGCATTCATGCTGTTCTGGGCCCCGGATCTGTTTGCGCGGCGCTACGGGCTCGACATGGCCGGGTTCGCCCTGCCGATCGCAACGATATTCATGATGGCCGCAGGCGGCTCTCTGTTCGGAGGCTGGCTATCATCCGCGCTTCTGCGAAGGGGCTGCAGTCTGAACGTCTCACGCAAGATCCCGATGTCGGTCTCTGCAGTATTCGCCCTTCCCGCGCCGCTGGTCATGATCACCCCTGAACCCTGGGCGGCGGTTGCGCTCGTCGGACTGGTCCTCGCGGCCCATCAATGCTTCTCGACAAATGTATTTGGCCTGATCACGGATATCTTCCCAAGCCGCATGGTCGGTCTCGTAGCGGGTTTTGGAGCAACGTTTGGGGGATTGAGCGGCCTTGCCATGCTCGAATTCACAGGCTTCGTGCTCGATACGACGGGCTCCTACCTTCCCATGCTCCTGCTCTGCGGCTTCGCGTATGTGACAGCGCTGACGACGCTTCACCTGATGGTTCCCAATATCGACAGGGCGAGAGAGGGATCGTCAGAAACCTCGCCTCAGATCTCGGGAGAAAAGACCGGCTGATCGCCATGGAGAGGATCTGCGGATCCTTCGCAGACAGACGCTGCCTCACTCCCGCCCGTACCACCCCTCGTTGAAAGTTGACGCTCACGTGCCCCCTCGCCCATCCGTAATCAGACGTATCGTCCTTGCCGCGCAGGCCGATGGGCTTCCCACAGTCGAGACCTTTCGTCTTGAGGAAGCCCCCGCTCCCGACCTTTCGGATGGTCAGGTTCTGACACGAACTCTGTGTTTTTCAGTCGACCCGGGCACGCGGTCGCGACTGTCGTCCGGAGCCAGCTATGCCCCTCCGCTCAAGGTTGGAGAAACCATCGACGGCTTCTGCATCGGGCAGGTGGTTGAAAGCCTGAACCCTCGGTTCTCCGAAGGAGATTTAGTGGCCATGGGCGGGGGCTGGGCGGATCACTGTATCTTTTCCGGTCGCGGTTACATTCAGAAGATTCCCCATGACCGCCTTCCTTTATCCTACTGGATCGGGGTTCTGGGCGTCCCCGGCATGACCGCCTGGTTCGGTCTCCAACGTGTGGCGGGACTGAAGACCGGCGACCGCCTTCTGATCACGTCCGCCGCCGGTCCCGTCGGCGCCACGGCGGCGCAGATCGCACGCGTCAAGGGAGCTGGTCTCGTGGTGGGCCTCGCTCGGGGAACTGAAAAAGCCCTATGGCTGCGCTCTGAGGCGAGACTCGACGCCGTTATTGATTATGCGCTCAGTCCCGATCTGACGGCGGACCTGAAACATGCGGGACCCGAGGGATATGACTGCCTGTTCGACAACGTCGGACCGGAAATGATCGATCGGGTCATTCCGCTGATGCGACCTGGAGGTCGCATCGTCATTTCCGGACAGCTCGCAGACTACAACGCACGACCTGGAGAAGCGCGAGGACTGATGAACTCCCGATATTTCATCTCGTCACGTCTCAGAATGGAAGGGCTTGTGGTGTTTGACGATCTGCGCGGCTTTCCCGCAGCGCAGAGCGAACTCTCGGGGATGATCGAAGCCGGAGACGTTCATGTGCGGGAGATCCGGTATTCAGGCCTCGAGGCGGCCCCTGGGGCCTTCATCGATCTGTTCACCGGATTGGATTTTGGTCGACGGATCGTCGACATCGCCGCCCCTTCTGTCTGAGGACAAACTTATGACTCCTTCGTTTTCCGCCTATCAGCGACTGAAAGCGACGCGCTCAGGACGCATCCTGACCCTCAGCCTCACCGGTCCCACGCCCGTAAACGCCGTCGACGCACAGATGCATCATGAGCTCTCAAAAGTGTTTCTCGACGCTCAGGACGATCCCGACAGCGATCTGATTGTTCTGACAGGGGAAGGAAAGGCCTTTTGCGGGGGCGGCGATGCGGCATGGTTCAGGACTCATATCGAGAACCCCGCAACCTTCAGGGCGATCGGTCCTGAGGCGAAGCGGATCATCACCTCGCTGCTCGACTTGGAGAAGCCGATCATCTGCCGTCTCAATGGAGCGGCTGCCGGTCTGGGGGCGACCATCGCCCTTCTCTGCGATGTAGTGATCGCCTCTCAAAAGGCCGTCATCGGCGACCCCCATGTAAAGGTGGGTCTCACGGCTGGCGATGGAGGCGCGGTCATATGGCCGCAGCTGATCGGGTTTGCCCGGGCCAAGGAGCTTCTGATGACAGGAGAAATCCTGACAGCTGACCGCGCCTTATCGCTGGGCCTGGTCAACCACGTCGTTCCCCACAGTGATCTGGATGCCAAGGTGACAGAGGTCGCGGACCGCATTCTCGCCAATCCGCGCTGGGCAGTGCGCTGGACCAAGACCTCCGTCAACATTCCGCTTCGGGCCCTCGCGGCGCAGATCAGCGACGCCGCCATGGCCTACGAAATGCTGTCCAATACGCTTGAAGACCGAAAGGAGGCGGTGAACGCCTTCATCGACAAGCGCCCCCCCGTTTTTAAGGGCGAATGATGATCGAAACGACGCTTCCGGAAGCCGCACACATCTCTGAGCTGAGGCGACAGCTGAGACGGTTCGTGAACGAAAAAGCGCCTCGGGATCTGAGACGGGAGTGGGACAAGGCTCACACCTTTCCCCGAGATGTGTTTAAAGAACTGACTAGGATGGGAGTCTGCGGTCTCACAGTGCCTGAGGCCTATGGCGGCCTCGGTCAGGATATCGAAGCGGCGGTCGCGGTGATCGAAGAACTCTCCCGGGCTGGGCCTTTTCTCTCCGGACCCTATATCCACTGCGCCTTCTATGGCGGCATGAACATCTCCGAAAACGGATCAGACGAGCAGAAGGAAAGTCTGCTTCCGGCACTGGCCAGGGGAGACATGTTTCTTGCCTACGGCCTCTCGGAACCGGACGTCGGAGGCGACCTGTCGAGCGTCCGCACTCGCGGCCGCATCGAGGGAGACGAAATCGTCATCAATGGCTCGAAACGATGGTGCACAGGGGCGGACTGGTCGGACTACATCTACTGCCTGATTAATACGGCGCCTGATCAGCCCAAGCGCAACGCGCTCACTTTTGTGCTGATCCCAACCCAGTCAGCGGGCGTGTCGATGACACCCATTGAACATTCCAATCTTCGCTACACCGCTTCGTGCGACGTGCACTTCGATGATGTTCGCATCCCTATGAGCGCCATCGTCGGCGGCCCAGCAATGCTCAACAGGGGCTGGAGCCTGCTGGCGGGTCGGGCTCTGGATGTAGAAAAACTTGAAGTCGCCGCCTGCACATTCGGTTTCGCGCAGGCCGCTGTGGAAGAAGCGTGGACCTATGCTCAGGAGCGGGTTCAGTTTGGAAAGCCGATCGCAGGCCACCAGGCTGTCAGCCATAAACTAGTGACGGCGCGCACAAAGCTCGAAGCCTGCCGACACATGCTCTACCATGCGGCGAAGCTGGCTGGAGCCGGCAGCCCGTGCGCGATCGAGACCTCGATGGCCAAACTCTTCATAGCAGACGTCGGTGTCGAAATCGCTCTGGCCTGCCAGCAGGTGATGGGCGCCTACGCCCTTTCTGACGCCTACGACATGAACCGGAATGTTCGGGACCTGTTGGGAATGCCCATTGTCGGCGGATCCTCCGACATGCAGCGCAACAATCTCGCTGGCCTGTGGAGACTTAAGGGATGACGGGCGCGACGCAACGGGCCCACGGCCTCCTGTCGGAGATTCGGGCGGCTCGTGCAGGAATGGACGAGGCGCGACAATTACCTGCAGACCTCGCCGATCGATTTCGGGAAGAGGGACTCTTCCGTCTGTGTGTGCCCCGGGCCTATGGAGGGGAAGAGGTTGACCCCCTGACGCTTGTGTCCACGCTTGAGGCGCTTGCAGGCGCCGACGCCTCGGCGGCCTGGTGCGTCATGATCGCGGCGACCACCGGATCTCTGGCAGCCTATCTCCTCCCCGATGAGGCCCGGACCATCTTCGACGATCCGAATGCGGTGATGACAGGCGCCTACGCTCCGACAGGACGGGCGCGGGTCACGGCCAAAGGCTTCGAGGTCAGCGGGCGCTGGAAATGGAACAGCGCCGGACGCAATTCGACATGGCTGTGCGCCGGCTGCGTTCTGGAATCTCAAGCCGGTGATCCCGCATCGCCCCCACGAACCCGTCTGATGATCTTTCCAGCAAACGAAGCGACATTCATCGACACATGGAGAACAAGCGGCCTCAGGGGAACGGGAAGCGGAGACTTTGAAGTCGATCAGCTGAACGTTCCCCAGGCGCGCTCCGTTTCCCTTGTGGAGGACGAGCCGGTCTGTCCGGGACCTCTATACGCATTCCCCATCTTCGGTCTGTTAGCTATGGGAATCGCCGCTGTTGCGTCCGGCAACGCGCTGGAAGCTCTGGAGGAATTTCGCGCTGTCGCCCGGTCCAAGCGCCTGCCCGGCGGACGAACGCTCGCGGAGCGGGGCGCAATGCAGGTCCTGTTTGCGGAAGCCTATGCGGACGTCCACAGCGCGCGGGCATTCTTTCTTCAGGAAATCGCAAGCGCCTGGTCTTCAGCAAACTCTGACGAACCGATCTCGACGGACCAGAAAGCCCGCCTTCGTCTGTCGGCAACCCACCTTGTGCGCACAGCCGCTCTGGTCTGCAGACGGCTTCAGGACGCGGCGGGCGGCGGAAGCGTGTTCCTCGATGATCCGCTCAACCGCCGATCACTGGACGCCCAGACCATGACCGCCCACATCATGATAGCTCCATCGACCTGTGAGCTGACCGGGAGGGCTCTGATGGGACTACCCGTTTCAGCCCTCGAACTGTGAAGCCAAAGTCTCAGACGTCAGGGCTCGGACAGGCCAGACAAACGTGGACCCGGGTTCAGAGCATCTCCCCCATTTTCAGAGCGTCGCGAGCGATGAGCTCCCGAACATGCGGCGGCGCAGCATCACCCTCCTTCATGCGGGTGACGCCGGACAGGTCAAAATACTCACGGAGCGCGATGATGAGACCGTCCTTGAAGAGCACCACGCCTGCATAGGGCGCAGAGACCAGACGTCCCTCGCTGGACACATACTCGTCGACCCCCTCGACAAACAGGGTCTCATCGCGTTCGGCGTAATCGAATATCCGCCAGCGAACTTCGCCGATGCCGGGTGCAAGACTTTCCAGAAGTCGTCTGGCCTTGGCGCGACCGATGACAGGCGGAGCGATCGCGGCGGCGTAATGCCAGACGATATCCTCATGCATGACGGACAGGACGCCATCGATATTCCGGTCCTTCCAGAACTCGATGAGAGACAGAAGCGTATCGAGGCGGGTCATAAGCGTTCCCCCGAGTTCATGTTGAACGGATCAGCGCGAGGATCGGCTGACAGTCCGGAAACCGATATGAGACGATCCTGTGTCCGGCGGACCGGACTGGCGGGCGGAAGGGCGATAACGGAGGCAGAAATTATCAGCGCAGAGGAAGGATCCGCCCTTGATCAGCCGCCCCTCGCCCGGCGTCGCTCCTGGAACTTTGCCGCTGGTCCACTCCCAGACATTTCCTGTCATGTCGAACAGACCGTATCCGTTAGCCTCATAACAGCCCACCGGCGCTGTTCGCGCCCTGTATCCGTCAGACCCGAGATCAACTGCGGGAAATAGCCCCTGCCAGGTATTCGCCCGCGGGGCATTTGCGGACGGCGGGGCGTCTCCCCATTCGAACCTTTGGTTATCGAGACCGCCACGCGCGGCAAACTCCCACTCCTCTTCAGTGGGAAGGTCACGTCCACGCCAACGAGCGTAAGCCAGAGCATCTTCAAAGGCCACCTGAACGACCGGATGTCTCTCGCGTCCGTCGAGATCGCTACCTGGGCCTTCAGGGTGACGCCAGCTGGCGCCGTCGACCACACGCCACCAGCCCGCCGGATCGCCGGAACCGAGGCCGGCGGCGCCGACGAAGACGAGAGAGGAGGGTTTGAGCAGCTCGGGAGGCACACCTGGGTAAAGCGCCGGATCAGGGGCTCGCTCGGCAAGGGTCACATAGCCAGTCGCATCGACAAACTCGGCGAACTGGCGGTTCGTGACCTCAGTCCGGTCGATGGTGAACGGCTTCACCACAACCCGCCGTGTCGGCCCTTCCTCCGGATTTTCAGGCTTCGCCCCAAGAGTGAATTCCCCACCTTTGAGCTGTATCTGGGCGGGCGCCGCATCCGGACAACTGCGAGCCGCATCGTTAGAGGAGAGACCGTCAGGGGACGCCCGGCTATCCTTGGGCTCGCAACTACCCACAGCAAGTAAGGACAGGCCAGCCAGCAGCCCAGAAAGCAGACGCGAACAGGATAAAGAACTGCAAGTCTGAGCCGCCTTAACCATATTCTCGACCCGTCCCGATCCGAAACGACCGCCATGAGGCGTTTGATCTGAATGGTTACCGCGAGAGAATGACGACCGCCAGCCCGGGCGACAACGGAGCCGATCACCCGCCCTCTCCGACGGCGAGCAGCCAGAACGCTCGAAGCCCTGACCATCGCTCAGCGGCAGTTTTGTTAGGCATATCTGGTCCGATACTTGCTGGGAAAAGGCATGGTCACCGAGCGACGCGTTAATAATGCCGAGCCTACCTTAAAAAGTTTCAGGCTCACCTGCGAGGAAATGGCCCGAGAGTTGCAGGATTTGAAACGACAGGTTCTAGCGAGTTTGAATATGGCACGTCCCTTCGCCCTTCGTTCGATGATCGCCGGCTTCATCGCCCTCATTGGGACTGTGAACCTTGCGTCACCGGCGTTCGCCTGGGAGAGCCTCTCTTCGCGGATGGACCAGGCCCCGTCCTGGAGCAGCCAGCCCTATGGGTCGAACCCGGGCGACTATCAGACCCCTTACTCTGCGCCTCAGCGCGACCAGTACAACAACCGGCTGGTCGTGAACGGACGGATCATCGACCTTGGCGAATCGAACCATCCTTCGCCCTCAAGCCGCGCCGCATTCAGCTCAGGGGTCTCGACCGGTTCAGGTATGCTCCGCGGTCCCTCTCTGACCGCCATGAGCGTCGGCAACAGCGTAGAGCTCACCGCTGTCGCGAACTCCACCATCTTCATCACTCAGCACAATAACGGCCGCCAGGACGCACGAATCGGCGCCGCGCAGTAACTCGAGCTAATGCCTTCGGACTGGATACGCCCGCAGTACGTGACTTCAGGAAGTCCTCTCATGTCGACCCTTAAAGTCTCAGCCGTCGTGATGGCCCTTCTGGCAGGCGGATGCGCGACCGCCCCATCCAGCCTCGAACCCGTGGCGCCGATCAAGGGAAGCCCGAGCGAAGAGGTCGATACGGACTACTCTCCTGCCCTTGAGTGCCTCGCCAACTACGCCCGCTCGCAAGCCTACCCGGCCCCCCGCGTCGCCATCGGCCACATCATGGACCTGACCGGAGCGCAGGACTCCTTTCTTGGCAAACGACTGACCCAGGGTGCGACACTCATGGCGATCACGGCTGTCTCAAAAGCGGGCATGCGGGTCGTCGAGCGTTTCGACATGGGCGTCGTTCAGGTTGAGCTGGACTACGCCAACAAGGGCCTGGTTCGCGACGCCCCGACCCGCCTGAGAGACAATGTCCAGGGCCAGATCGAGGGGACCGACCTCTACCTTGTCGGCGGAATCACAGAGTTTAACCCGAACATCCGCTCGTCAGGCGGAAACCTCTATATTGGAGGAAATGGATCGGCTGACGCCGCCGCCGCTCTCAGCAAGAGCAGCTATGTCTTCGACGTGGGTCTCGACCTCCGACTGATCGATGTTAAATCAACCGAAGTGATCGCGGTGAAATCGCTGCGTAAGCAACTCCGGGGTTATGAATACGAAGCGGGCGTTTTCGGCTTCATGAGCAACTCGCTGATCGACGCCGGCGGCGGCGCTCGCGGTATCGAACCCACACAATCAGCCGTTCGCAACATGATCGAGCGCGCGGTTTTCGAGTTCATGAGCAATCTCTACAATCTGTCGGAAGGCTCATGCCTGACCAAAGCTCCGACAGAGCGCGCAGCCGCGATCGTTGAAGAACCCTCTTCACAGACGCTGCCCGGGGATAACGCAGTATCGCCTCCGGCGGCCCAGTCATCGGGACCGCTTGCGCCGCCGATCGGAGACCAGGGCGGACCCGCTGTCGCCAAGGCCCCGGTAGCTATTCGCGGCCGATCGCTGAGCTAAGCGAACGACCCTCGTCTTCGGAAAGGCGCAGACGGGGCCGGCGGCGACTTCGTGAATGAGATCTGACGATCAAATGGATCAGGGGCGGGTCCCCGCTTCTATGTCCCAGTATCGAAACAGATCTCGACGCCTTATCGATGCCGATAGTCGAGCAGACACGAATGGGCACAGAGAGCGTCATCGTGAATGACGGTCCAACCATTTTAGATCACAACACTAATCCTCATCGAACGCCCTCGATAGGAAACGCATTCGCGAACAGGAAAGAACGAGAGCCTGGATCAGAGGCAGAGACGCCTCATCTTCCGTGCGCCTCCACCAAAATCACACCTTGTGACGTCGGCCCCTCAGACTGCGATGACCTCAGGAGCGGACTCGGTCAGGAAAAACGTCATCATCCGACCACTATACGCGGGCGCCTCCAGACCCCTGGAGCAGTCGCTCGCACCTGCCTTGCATTAAATCCAACAAGGCGAAGGTCTCACGAAGATCGCTTCACTGACGGCGACCAGGGACCCACTCAACTCCAGCTGAGATTTAAGATCTCTGACAAAAACGCCGAAGACGTCCCTAGGAATAAGTCGCTCCGGAGGATCTCCTGGGAACGACAGTCCGAAGCAAATAGCCCTGATGAAGGGATGGGAACGATCCGATAGGTCGTCAGAACCCTTGAGCACACTGTCTTGAGGAGACAAGCCGGCCGCCGAAAGGAACCGACCTGCGACCGGAAATATATCTCGAAGTGCGAGGAGCGCCATTGTCTGACAACAAACGACACGAACAAAAGTTGGAAGGCCTGACCATCAGGCCTGAGAGTGCGCCGCTCGGCAAGGTTGGATCCCCCATAAACTCTCCTCAGAGTATCTCGAGGTCCGGCAAAGCCGTCGGCCGTCGGAACGCCTCCGAATACCGCTGGTCCTTATTTCAGCAATGCAAACTGAGAGCTCCGGAACGAATAGGAGCCAATGACTGACGAGACTGAGATCAGGGGCCGAGCCCGCGAGTGTCGCCTCAATGAAGCCTTGAACGAGCGGCGACCAGGAGAGCGCTCGGGCCCAGGAGAAGCCGCGTACGTATGACGACTTAAAGTATGCTCCGATCTATAATCCGACGAGCTTTCAAGCCTGCTGTTCGAAAAGGAAACGGCCCCGGATCCAGAGGATCCGGGGCCGTTCCTGATCTCATTTTGGAACAGAACGAATCTGCTCCTTTTTAAAATCAGAGCTTCGGCAGGTTGTTGATCGAAACAGAGTTTCCGATCGCAGCAGCCGTCGCCGAGACCGAACCGGTCACGTCGCCGAGGTGGATGTTGGCGGTCGCCTCGGTGTAGGCGCCGTTCATTTGCGTCGTGTTCACGTTGAGCGAAGCCGTGGCGGGCAGCGTCGAAACGCTGAGCGAGTTGGCGATCGCAGCCGTCGTGGAGTTCACGTCGCCGGTCACTTTACCCATCTGCAGGTTGGTCAGAGCGGTCGGGTCGTAAGCCATGAACTGCGTGTTGTTGATGTTGACCGTCTTGGAGTCGGTGGTCTCGAAGGAAGCCGAGTTGCCGATCGCAGCCGAGGTCAGCGTCACGTCGCCGACGACATCGTTGACCTTCGCATTGAGAACCGAGCGAACGTCGCCGTTGAAGCGCTGGAAGTTATTGGCGTTGAGGTCGCCCTTGACGTTAACCGACAGGGAGTTGGCGATCGCCGCCGAGGTGGCGGAAATGGCGGTGACGGAGTCAGATCCGGGAGCCTTGACGCCCGAGATGTTGGACGCATCAACGTTCAGGTCGGACTTGATGACCTGGTTTGCGGCGCCCGTGAGCTGGGTGGAGTTGACGAGCGAGTTGCCGCTCGTGCTGCCGCCGGCGAGAGCGTCGATCTCAACCGAAGCCGAGTTGCCGATGGCGGCGGCGGTCATGGTGAGCGAGCCAACTGTGTCGCTGGCCTTAACATTGAGGTTGGCCAGAGCGTTCGCGGTGTTGGACTGATAGGAGTTGACCGTGGAGTTGCCGCCGAGCGACGCGGAGAAGGAGTTGCCGATGGAGGCCGAAGTCATCGCCACGTCTTCAGTGACTTTCGACACCTGGGCGTTGATCGTCGCACGGGTTTCAGCCCAGTTCTGCTGATTGTTGTTGACGGTGTTCACTTTGGCCTGGGCGAACGCCGCAGGAGCGCAGGAAAGCAGGAGAACGGTGGCGAGACCGACAAATTTAGGAGTAGAGGAGCGCATAGGACCTGTCCTTTTTGAAAGATCCGGGATCCCCTTGACCTCCGGACCGCACCCCACGGCGGGGCGAGCCTCTCCTTCAAAGCAGGAATGGCGCCACGCCTCTCTCAAAAAGATCCAGAAATAAAGTCATATATAACAGATATTTAAAAACATGAGGGCTGGCCTGTCGGCCTGGCGCGAACCTTAACTCAGACGAATGGCCTTCGTCTGACAGGAGAAACGAAGGAGATCCTGTCCCGTGTCGAGACACATGGGACGCCAATTCGCGCAGGCAGACGCCTAAGAAAAGGAAGATCGATCGGGAGCTCGCCCCACATCGGAAGCAATCGGGTAGAAAGACGGCTCTGAACCCAAAGGTTAAAGCCTGAGGCAGCTGAGAGATCTCTCAAAGCACCGGAATTTCAGAAAGGGGCCGGACCGGCCCCCCACGACGTCAGGCGGTCTTTCTGGCCTTAGCAGCCATGTGCGTGCCCATCGTCTTGAACAACGCCTTCATGGCGACGGGCTTCATCAGAAGATCATCCGCCCCTTTTGAGAGACATTCAGCCCGAAGGTCGAGAGACGTGTCAGCCGTCACCACAATGATTGGAAGCTTGGACTTCTCGTCATCCCGCTGCCGGATTTTTCCGATAGCGGTCAACCCATCCATACCTGGCATTCTGAGGTCCATCAGAACAAGCGAGTATTCGCCGGCGCCGACCATGGAGACCCCTGTCTCCCCGTCCGCCGCCTCGTCCAGCTCGACCCCAGCCACCTGCAACATGTCGCGAACGACACGGCGGTTCATGGCGTCATCATCGACGAAGAGAACCTTCATGATTAAGTCCTGCACACCATTCGACAGTCCTGAAATGGATCAGGGGCCTGCCGATCCAGTCGGTCTAACGTCAATTCCTTGATATTCCGTAGCGAGAGGAGGTTCATTTAGAACGCATGCAAGGGCTCCTTCAGGGTCGAAGTCTCCCTCAAGGACATCATCTGCGCCGCAAAGCCTCACCATCGGAGCGGTTAATAAGCTCGCCTCGTCTAACCAAACGATCAGCCTTGCCTCACCTAAGAGCTCCCTAAACTTCATGAGCCGCTCCATGGCCTCCCCAGGATCAGACCCTAATACTGACGCAACAACCAACAACCCCGACACCGGCCGGCCAGCCATAGCGCTCACGGCTTCCGCCATTGAATCGACGAGCTCAAAATCAACATCCCTCATGGCGAGAGGGATCTGCAATGAGGCAGAGACCCCTGCATCATCGCTTGCAATCAGCAATCGGCTTAAAGTCAGGCCCGACGAGGTGTCTCCACTTGCGCCGACGAGGCTGCGTCCCGCCGCCTCTGCGAGCCTAAGCGGAAGACGCAGAACAAACGTCGACCCCTCGCCAAGACGGCTGGAGACGCTAACTGTTCCACCGAGGGCGGCCGCAAGGTTCTGACAGATTGAAAGGCCCAACCCGGTTCCGCCGTGCCGCCTTGTCTTGCCTCCATCAACCTGGTGAAAAGGTGCGAATATACGATCCAGCTCATCTTCAGGGATCCCGCATCCAGTGTCGGCGACTTTGATGACGAGGGCGCCATCGCTCTCGGCATCGACCTCAGCGCGCAGCGTGACCCGACCCTCATCAGTAAACTTAACTGCATTAGACAAGAGGTTATAAACGATCTGCCGAAGCCGCTTTTCATCGCCCATAATAAAGGACGGCGACGCCTCAAGTTCTGCAGCCAGCATCAGCCCCTTGTTCGCCGCACTATCTGCCCAGAAGCGAGAAACCTCAGACAGCGCCGTCTGAAGATTGAAGCCCTCGTCCGCGACTTCGATCGTTCCTGACTCCATCTTCGCAACATCCAGAAGATCGTCCACGATCCCCTTCATCGCCTCTCCGGCAATTTGTATCAGTTCAACACGCTCACGAACCTCCTCCGGCATGCGAGCCGAATGAATAAGGACCTGAGTGGTGCCAAGAATACCGTTGAGAGGGGTTCGGATCTCGTGGCTGGTCGTCGCAAGGAACTCCGACTTCGCCTTTAAAGCCTTCTCCAGGAACAGGTTAGACTGACTCAGCTCGTCATTTTTCTTGCGGATCTCGTTTCTGCTCCGAACGACGGAGCGGTAATGAATTGAGCCGCCAGTCACTCCGACCAGGACAAGCAGGATAGCCGCGGAAAAAATGATCGTTCTCTGCTGAGCCCGCGTTCTCGCCAGCTGAACCTCTTTTTCGAGGGTATCAGTCTTAAGCTTTGAGATCTCAAGTTCCTGATTCGCAAAATCGAATTGTGCGCCCATAAGCGCTGTATTGGCATTTGCAGAAATATCTCTAGATTCATCGTCAAGGCGCTTAAAGGCAAGCAAATGCTCTAATGCCGACTTAAAATCACCACTGCGGGAATAAATCTTAAATGCAGCCTCGTGAAAATCACGAAAAGGGGCAGGGGTTGCGCCAAGAGAAACTCCTTCAAATGTTTGCTCTAAACTTTCCCGAGCCCCGACCAAATTTCCCTTCTCGAATTCTATCTTCGCTCGCAACCCCCACAAATAAGGGCTCCAGTCATAAGACCCAAGCTTATCCGATAAATCAAAAGCCTCGGCCACAGAGCTCTCTGCATCAGAATAACGGCCCTGCATCAAATAAATGTTTGAAAGGTTAGTAAGTATTCTTACCCTAAGGGAATCGCTCCCCATCGAACCAGCAACCGACAGCGCAGATTTAATATTATCTTCAGCTAGATCAAGTTTTCCAGACTCTGTATATATTCTCCCAACATTATTATAATAAGAAAGCAATAAGTTGTCATCTTTATATTTTTCGATAGACATAGTATAATAATGGAGCGCCTTGTCATAATCGCGGGCATCAATATACTCACCTCCGATTCGACTTAAGGTCACGGCGACGTCTCTAACTCGGCCGGCCTTCAAAAACAGATCATGCGCCTTCTGATATCGCTTTAAGGCCCCCTCGTAGTCGCCAGTCGCCCGGGCAGATGTAGCGCGAGAT
>JAGWYJ010000051.1 GCA_018969425.1 Alphaproteobacteria bacterium
TCCGCTTTCGATTGGGGTTTCGGGCTCTGGGCGAACTCGAATGCTGGGCCGCCTGTGTCGCGGGAGGCAAGCGAGTGAAAGCCGCTGGGCGGCCGTGGCGAGGTGGCTCGACATCCCGCCAGACAAGCTCGTGCAGTCCCTGAGATCTGGACTCTTCAACGAGCGACTACAGAGAGCCTACGCCGAGAGGAGGCTTGTTGACGAAGGGCTTTGAAAGAAGGGTGACCCTCCTCGAAGCCAAGCGGACCAATCCCCACGCACGGACATGGGTTCGCGTCCTGGTCGATCCGCGAGCGGGAGATGAGGAGGCGGGCAAGGTCGCTCAAGCGATAGCCGAGCACGGGCGAGCGCCGGGCGTTATCATCCGACGGATCGTCGACCCGCTCTCTCGCAGACATGCGCATTGATGCGCACTCCTCTCCCCTGCTAGTATCCATCTGAGCCTAGGGGGAAAGAATGAACGTTTTTATGAGGCGCGCCCTGGCGATCATCGCCGTGAGTTCCGTGTTGACGGGGCTGGGCCATGCGCAGGATGGCTACTTTCGGCAAACACAAGAATTGGCTGAGCAAGGCGACGCAGCGGCTCAAAACCGCCTCGCCTTAATTTACGATGACGGACTAGGGGTTCCGGAGAACAATGTCGAGGCGGTGAAATGGTTCCGTCTTGCGGCGGACTAAGGTAATGCTTTCGCGCAATTCAACCTCGGTGTCATGTACGCCACGGGAGAGGGCGTTCCTGAGAATGATGCCGAGGCGGTGAAATGGTTCCGTCTTGCGGCGGACCAAGGTGATGCTTCCGGGCAATTCAGCCTCGGTGTCATGTACGCCACGGGAGAGGGCGTTCCTGAGAATGATGCCGAGGCGGTGAAGTGGTATCGCCTGGCTGCGGACCAAGGTGATGCTTCCGCGCAATTCAACCTCGGTGTCATGTACTCCGACGGAGAGGGCGTTCCCGAAAATGATGCCGAGGCGGTGAAATGGTTTCGTCTTGCGTCTGACCAAGGTGATGCTTCCGCGCAATTCAACCTCAGTCTCATGTACGACTTAGGAGAGGGCGTTCCTGAGAATGATGCCGAGGCGGTAAAGTGGTATCGCCTGGCTGCAGAGCAAGGTGATGCCGACGCGCAATTCAATCTCGGCGTTAAGTATGCCCTCGGGGAGGGTGTTCCTGAGAATGCAGTCGAGGCCTTCAAGTGGTACAATCTGGCGGCGGCGCAGGGCGTCAAGCGGGCCGATGACAACAAGGAGAGTATTCGCAAGACGATGACGCCCGCCCAGATTGCCGAGGCGCAGCGTCTCTCTGCAGAGTGGAAGCCAAAACAGTAGAACGCGGACGCTCGCGAGATTTCCAGACAATTCACCGGACCTCGCGATGATGCGCATGAGATGCGCATGGAGGCGGGGATGGTCTCAACTCGATCAGCGCCAATGGAGGATATTGAGCCCTCGCTCTGAGCCTGCCGCGGCTTCCTCGGTCTCAATGTCGCCCTGGCCTCGCTGGGGGCTTGGGAAAAGGGCCTCCTCGTCTTCGCCCTAGCGAGCCTCGCCCTCGCTGCGGCGGGCTTCCTTCTCACTCAAAGCCTATCCCGCTTTCTCGCCGCGCTCTCCTCTGGGGCGTGGCGTCACGCGGGCCAGATCGCCCTGCTGTGCGCAGGGGTTTTGAGTCTCGAGGCGGTTCTCATTCATCACGGCCTCACCCTGCTCGATGCGCGGCATGACATCCTCCCCGAGGGGGGCTCTGGCCGGCCTCAGCCTTCTGCTTGATCGTAAACCTCGTCGCGCTCGACACCTTCGGGCGCCCCCTTCCCAAGCCCCGTAGGGCAGCGGAGACGAGCCCGAACCCGGCGGAGATCCTGGCGCGGAAGAGATGGAAAAAAGCGGCCTGAGGGGCGCGAGATCTGATCGGCCGCCACCTATGCGCTACCCAGATCAAAGCGACAGCAACATGACGTTGTTTAAGTCGTTAATTCGTATGGTACCGCCACCCCGGTTCGAACGGGGGACCTCTAGATCCACAATCTAGCGCTCTAACCAGCTGAGCTATGGCGGCCCTGATGGACGCCGGAGACCCGACGCCTCATGGAAAGGAGCCTCTCTTACGTGGAAGCGTCCGTGCGGGCAAGCTCTTGTGAGCCGTCCCGGTGATCGGCCCCTGTGAACGGCGCTGGCGGAACACCGGGCCGATGCGGTCGGGCCCAAAGCCCGCTTTTGGGGTCACTCCGTCGGAAACGAGACCGCCTCGCTCGGGGGACTGGACCAGATGTCCTGGCTGTCGAGGGCGTCTCCGGCGAGGATCCGGGTTTCGAGATTGACGTTTTTTTGTCCCCTGACCTCAAGCAGGGTCTCGAAGGACGGACGGCCCCGGGCCTCCGCGCCGATCGCCTTCAGTCCCGCGGGGCGGGTCAGAAGCTCCGCAACCCCCATGAGCGCCGTGTCGCGCGTTCCCGCAAGGATGGCGATTCTGTTGCCTCTGGGACCGTCGAAGGCGGCGAAGTACCCGAAATCCCGGTACATCGTGTCCCCCTGGGTCGCGAGGAAGGCCTCGCTGGTATAGGTCTCCTGCGTCTTGCGATCGAAGATCTCGTCATAGCTCGCCCCGATCCGGAACCGGGAGTGCGTGAAGATCGGATCGCGAAGGGGCCCCAGCCCGCTCAGAAGGCCGACATAGAGGATGTCCGAACTCTTGAGGCGTTCAGGCGACAGGTCGGAGGCGAGGGCGACCTCTACCGAGCGCGCCGAGGCCAGCAACGGCGCGAGGTCGCTGAGGGCGACCGCCGCGGAGACCGGCAGATACTGCAGGGCGACATCGCCATAGCGTTCATAGGCCTTGGGGTCTGCGAGCTGCCGGGCGAGCAGATCGTCCTTGGAGTTGATCGAAAAATCGCGGATCAGGCGCCTCAGGAACAGCCGGTCCTCATATTCGCCGAAGATATAGTAGTCGCCGACTACCACCAGGAGCGGCCGTCCGCTTCCCGCCAGGCCCTTCCACGCCTCGGCGCGCCGCACGACCGCTTCCCGCGATCCGGCCGGCGGAGACACGAGAAGCATGAAAACGCAGCCGATCAGAACGCCGAGCCCGATCAGCAGGCCTGCGGCCAGGACGGCCCCTCGTCCGAGGCGCGCCGGTCCTGTGCGTCGTGTCCCGACCCCATCGGGCTCGAACAGAGGCTCGTCGGCCGCGTCCGGCAGAGGCTCGAACCGCGCCATCAGGGATCCGGCCTCGCCCTGCGGGCCGGCCGCGATCCGCCGGGCCGAGATCCGGTAGCCGCCTTTCGGGACCTCGAGGCGTATCCCCGTCGGAGCCCCGCCCCTGAGGTAGAAGTCTTCGAGACGACGTCTCAGGCGGTGCATGTAGACCCGGGCCACGGGATCGTCGCGAAGGCTCTCCGCGCCCCGTTTCCCGAACACGGCGAGGGCGATCTCCGCCTCCTTGGGCGTATCCCCGGGGCCGGAGCGCGCCACCAGATACTCGAACAGGTCGCTGAGGCGCCCCCCGGGGCTGAACACCCCGCTTGCGCGCACGCGGTCGATTTCGGCGAGCCGCTCCTCGGGCGTCGCCGTATCGTCCGCAGGGGGCAGAGAGGGGGGTGTAACGTCCATGTAACGCTGAGACCTTTCAGGGGGTTGCTAGCGCACTCTCGGCGATCCGTCTCCCCCTCTCGCCAGTCGCCTGACGGGCCCTCAACGCTCGGCTTTGCCCCGGAGCCGAAAGCCGGTATCTGAAGACATGCGCCTCTCCCGGCTGACCCTTGCGGCGGTTTTCGCCTGTCTCGCCGCCCTGTCGCCTGGACCGGCTGCGGCCGGTCCGCCTGTGCGCGTGGCTTCGATGAACCAGTGCACCGACCAGCTTCTGCTGCTCCTCGCGCCGGACGAGGCCATCGCCTCCCTGTCCTTCGTCTCCCGCCAGCGGCCCTGGCTGGATCCCGCCCAGCAGGCCCGGATTAAGCGTCTGCCGGTCAATCACGGCGCAGCTGAGGAGATGGTGCGCCTGAACCCGGACCTCATCGTCACCTCAGCCTTTTCCGACCCCTCGACGCTCTCCCTCCTCAGGCGGCTCGGCTATCGTGTCGAGACGTTTGAGCCGGAGACCTCCCTTGAGGAGGTCCGCGCCTCGATCCGCCGCATGGGAGCCCTGATCGGGGCCCCGATCAGGGCCGAAGACGTGATCAGGGAGTTCGACGCCGGTCTCGACGCCCTTCGCGACGGACGGCGTCGGGGCGTCCTCGCCGAGATCGGCGTCGGTTTCTGGGTTCCCGGATCCGGCACGCTCAGCGCCGAGATCGCCGAGGCCGCCGGCTATCTCACCCTCGGCGAGAAGCTTGGGTATTCCGGCTACCGCTATCTCTCCCTCGAGGAGCTTCTACTCTCGGCCCCCGACCTCATCGCGCTTTCGAACGCCTGGTCGACCCCGCCTTCGCTGTCGACCAACGCTCTTCAGCATCCCGCCGTCGGCCGGATCGCGGGCGGCGCCGCCTTCGTGGATCTGCCGGACCGGCTGACGATCTGCGGGTCTCCGGCGCTTCTCGAGGCGGTCGCGCGCCTCGCGCGCGCCCGGCCGGGAACGCCGGAGAGCGGTCAATGATCCCCGTCGGGCGTCTGCTGTGGGCGGGCGGGGCGGTTTTGTGCGTCCTGTTCATCGTCTCCCTCGCTGTGGGCCCCGCGCCGCTCAGCTTTGAAAATCTCGTGCAGTCCGCACGCTCAGGTGAGGCGGGCGCTGACTGGGTGATCCTGACCGAGATCCGCCTGCCCAGAACCCTCCTCGCCCTTCTTATCGGGATGGGGCTTGGCCTTGCCGGAGCGGCTCTTCAGGGGCTTTTGCGCAATCCGCTCGCCGACCCGGGCGTGATCGGGGTGTCGTCGCTCTCCGCCCTGGGGGCGGTCATCGCGTTTTACACCGGGCTTTCGGCCCTTGTGCCTCTTGCTCTGCCGATGGCGGCGATCCTCTTCAGTCTTGTGGGCGTGATCGCGCTGGAGGGCCTTGCCGGTCGGGGCGGGGCGCTGAGCCTGATCCTTGCAGGCGTGGCGCTTTCAAGTCTTGCCGGCGCGCTGACCTCGCTGGCCCTGACGCTCTCGCCCAACCCTTACGCCTCCCTCGAGATCGTGTTCTGGATGCTCGGCTCTCTTAATGACCGCTCGATGGAGCATGTCGTGCTGGCGGCGCCGTTCATGATCTGCGGCGCAGCGCTTCTCGCTCTTGCGGCGCCCGCCCTCAATGCGCTCACGCTCGGCGAGGCGGCCGCCGCCTCCCTCGGGGTTGATCTGCGCCGGACGCGCCGGCTGGTGATCGCCGGCGCATCCCTCTGCGTCGGCGCCTCCGTCGCCGTCTCAGGCGTCATCGGTTTTGTGGGTCTTCTGGCGCCCCATCTCATGCGTCCCCTCGTCGGTCACGGACCGGCGCGCCTCCTGCCGGCCTCGGCTCTGGCGGGGGGATGTCTTCTGGCGGCGTCGGACATTCTGGTCCGTCTGATCGCGCCGACAGCGGACCTCAAACTCGGCGTCGTCACCGCGCTGATCGGGGCGCCGCTCTTCCTCTATCTGGCTCTCAGGGCCCGCACCGAGGCGGCGTCATGAGCCTTCGCGCAGCCGCCATCACCGTCCGGCTCGCAGGTCGCGAAGCGGTTCGCGGCTGCGATCTCCACGTGCGCCGGGGCGAGGCGGCGGTTCTCATCGGGCCTAACGGGGCCGGAAAATCGACCCTCCTTCGCGCCTTATGCGGTCTTGAGCGGGAGGCGACCGGCGAGGTGTGGGTCGAGGATCGGCCGCTCTTCGGAGCCGATCTGCGCGAACGGGCCCGCAGGCTCGCCTATCTGCCTCAGAACGGCCGCATCGAATGGGGGCTTACCGTCAGAGAGGTGGTCTCTCTGGGCCGTCACCCCCATCATTCCGGGTTTGGGCCTCTGACGGCCCGTTGCAGGGAGGCGGTCGATCGCGCTCTTGAGGAGACCGATCTTCTCTCCCTCGCCGGACGCCGGGCAAGCGCGTTGTCCGGCGGAGAGACGGCGCGCGTTCTTCTGGCCCGGGCGCTGGCCGTCGAGGCGCCGGCGCTTCTGGTCGACGAGCCGGTCGCCGCTCTCGATCCGCATCAGCAGCTGCTCATGATGGAGATCCTTCGTGCGCGGGCGCGCCAGGGCGGCGCCGTCCTGATGGTTTTGCACGATCTTGCGCTGGCGACGCGGTTCGCCGACCGCATCGTCGTGATGCATGAGGGGCGCATTCTCGCTGACGGGACGCCTGAGGAGGCTCTGAGCGCGCCGGTGCTCGAGACGGCTTACGCGATCCGCGCCCTGTCAGGCGTTCATGAGGGCGAGGCCTGGAGACTTCCCTGGTCAAGAACGCCGCGAGCCTGAGAGCGGACCGTCAGCCCGGATCCGCCGACCCGGAAAAAAGGCGATCGAGCTCGCGCTTGAGGCGATCGGTCCGCGAGGGCGGTGTTGTCGGCGGCGCAGCGGGCGCCGGCCCTGGCGCCGGGGCTGAGACGGGAGGCGAGGCGGGCGGACGTCCGGCGTTGCGTTCGATCCGGCCGCGCACCTCTCCGGCGGCCTGGCGCAGGATCTCGCCGGTGTCGATGGAGACGCGCACGCGGCTCCACTCGCCCTTGACCCGAACCGGAACCTTCACCCCGCTCGCCTTGAGCTCGCTGAACAGGCTGAGATCGACGCTTCTGCCGCCGATATCGAGCTGGCCCTGGCCAGTTACGGACATCCCCTCCGCCGAGAGGCGAAGGTCCTTGGTCCTCGCGACGCCGGAGCTGGCCTCAAAGCTTCCCTGAAGCGTATCGAACCGCGTGCGGGCGCTCTCTCCGACAAGGCCTCCCGGAGCAGGGCTCTTCGAGCGTCCGAGGCGACTGATGCCGACCAGGTCGAGACCGCGCAGGGCTCCGTCCCGGAACCGAAACTGACCTTTGCCGGACAGGGACGTCATCGCTGCAGCGAGCGTCTCACCTTGTCCGGAGAGATCAAGCTCGACATCGCCTGATCCTTCGATCCGTTCAAATCGCGCCGCTGCAGCCAGGAAGGGCTTCAGAGAGAGCCCTGACAGCCGGGCCGTCAGGCGCGCCGCGGCGACCGGCGCCCGCGCATCGAGGCGCAGCACGGCGCCGCCCTTGCCGCCGAACAGGGTCGTGTTCGAGAGATCCGCCGTCAGCTCTCCGCCTTCAAGACGAAGCGCCAGATCGCTGGGTCCGAAAATAAAGCCGTCATGCACGAGCCCGTCGCTCCGGATCCCGAGGTCAAGATCGAACGCTTTAAGGAAATCTGTCTCGATCGGCGTCTGGCTCCAGCCTCCGGCGTCCGCTCCGCGTCCCTTGCCAAGCGAGGAGGCGATATAGGGCGAGAGGTTGACGGCGTTGGTCTCGAGCCGGCCAGAGAGGCGCAGGCGTCCGGCGCTCTCAAGGGTGAGGTCGCCCCGACCTTCGATTCCGTCGAGCGACAGGACGAGGCCTTTCAGCTCGCCTTTGGCGCCGGCCCCGGAAATCGCTCCGCTCAGCTTCAGGTTTTTATAGATCTCGCCGGCCGGGAGCGGCAGGCCCGCCGCGCCGGCGAGATCCCTGAGGTTCGGGATATCGATCTCGATCGATCCGGTATGGGAGAGAGCCTCGGCGAGGCGAGCCTCGCCGGCGTAATGTGCAGAGATCAGGCGCCCCGTGTGGACGAGGGTGACCTCCTGAAAGGTGAGCGTCCCAGCCTGTCCGACCAGACGGGCGTTGAGCTGGGTCTCGCCCTGATCGCCCGCCGGAGGGCCCGGTAGGCCGAACGCCTTCGCCAGTCCGGCGGGATCCCTTGAGCGCGCTTCGGTGCGGAGCATCATTGCGCCGCCGTCGCCAAGCCTGAGATCCCCGCTGAATGTTGCCTCCAGAACCGCGCTCTCGACCTGCGCCGTCTCGATCTTGAACGCGAGATTGTCGAACGGGCCGAACATGCGCCCGGAGGCTTTGAAAGAGCCCAGCGCCTCGCGTCCGGAGGCGAGGGTGATCCCCGCCTCCTCCAGAAGCGCAGACAGGGAGGGCGCCTGCGCGTCGATGGCGACATCGATGCCGGGCGTGTCGCCGAGGCCGATATCGCCCTCGATCCGCCCTGTGAGGGCCTCGCCCTCAAGATCGACGGAGAGGGGCGAGCGGCCGCCTTGCAGGAGACTGCGCGGCGATTCGAGCCGCGCCCGGGCGCCGGCCTTGATGGTCGTTCCGGTCGCCGACATTTCCACGACCAGCGGCGTATCAGGCGAGGGCATGCGCGCCTGCAGGTTGAGCGCTGTGAGCGTTCGACGGACCCCTGTTGCCTTGTCCTCGAACGCAGCCTCGCCTTCGATGATGTCGAACCGGCCGATCCATGCGGAGGCCTCATCGCTTCGCGGCGGCGGCAGGTTGAAGGTCCAGTTGTTGCGTCCGTCTGCGAGCCGGATGAGGTTCAGGCGGGGTTTGACGAGGATGAGTTCGTCGACCCGGGTCTCGCCGAATAACAGCGGCCAGATGCCGACGGCGGCGCGCAGCTCCTCCATCTCAGCGAAGGCCGGGGCCGCCGGATCGGACGATCCCTCGAAGTCTGACGGGTTTGCGATGCGCGCGCCCTTCGCCCGCACCTCGATGCGCGGGATCAGGCGCACGCTCATGGGTCCTGTGAGGCGGACGTCCCGCCCGAGCGCGAGGCTGGCGTTTGTCTGGATCGGAGCGCGGTAGACATCCGCAGGGATCAGTCCCGGCGCGGCCAGCAGGGCTGCAAACAGGACGAGGACGATCCCCGCTGCGATGAGCATGACCCGGTTGATGGCCGCCTCCCTGTGCCTTCGTCCACTATGCCTGCTCGCACGCAGGGTTTCCAGAGCGGGGGACGCCGATGGTGCGAGCTCGTCATCTGACCCCTGTTTACAGCTCGCGACGTGTCATTTTCGAGGCGCCCGGAACATTGGCAGGCGCATTGTGCGCGTGTTGTGGATGAGCATGTCGAGGATGACGCGCCGGAAAGGCCTGACCGACGCCGGCGGCCCCCTAGCATGCGTTCCGGTCATCTCAGGCGTCGACGGATCGGCAGGGTTTCGGGGTCGAGGGCATCGAGCCGCCAGAGAGGGTCGTCGATCGGTAGCGTAGGTCGCGCCTCAGCGCGGGTTGACCCGAGCGGTGCGAACGAAGGGTGGCGATGGCGAGACATGATCCCTGCAATCATGGATCTGAGGTCCATGACTCCAGGGATAATCAGTCCTGATTTAACGCCCGGGGCCTCATCCATCGCCGGAAAGAGCATCGATCTCCTCAATATCGCGTTGAAGCGCCTCGGCGCCCCGCAGATTGAGATGAAGGACGCCGGCCAGAATGAGGCCTGCGACCGCCAGCGAGGCGATCTCGAAGGGCCAGTCGGAGGGCTTTTCAAGGAGGCGTCCCAGGGTCACGACGACGAAGCTCGGGATCATGGGCGCGAGATACCATCCCCAGACGGATCTCAGGGCGTCCCTCTGACGCGCCAGCTCGGCGCGATGAAAGGCAAGGGCGCTGAGAGCTCCGTTCGGCGGAAGGCTGCGCGCCGAGGCCCGCGCATGAAGCTGCCAGGAGATAAACGCCGTAGCTGTGATCCCCAGCACGTAGCCCGCCTGCACGATCCATGAGCTCGCTGTCGCCGCGGAGTATCCAAAGGCGATGAGGATCGCTGCCGCCGCGACGTACTCGAAAAAATTGCGCAAGCTGACGGTCGACTGGAAGGAGCGGGCGAGCATGCGCTCGATCGCAGGAGGCTGGATCTCCGGCGCCTGGGATCGCCAGATCTCTCCGACGTCAGCGTCCTATTGAGTCGGCATGGGTCTCTCCCTGATGGAAATAGGTCGAAAGAAGGGCCTTGAGCCGATGAAGCCTCGTGGCGACATGTCCCGGCGAAAGTCCGGTGATCTCTCCGATCTCTGCGGCGCTGAGGCCCTCGAGATAGAGTGTGGCGACCTGGCGATCGACCGGCTTCAGGCGTCTGATGACTTCGGTCAGCCGCTCCATGTCCGAACGGCTCTTAGCGTCGCGCTGGAGATCGTCGGGAGCCGCGATGTGCTCAAGGGTCTCGAGCCCGTCGAAGGCCTGTGTCCGGAGGCGCCGTCGTTTGAGGATATGCGAGGCGCCGACATTGTGCGCGACGCGATAGATCCAGGTTCGTTCCGAACAGGCCCCGTCGAACAGGGAAAAGCTCCGCCAGAGGGCGAGGTGGATCTCCTGAACGAGGTCGCCTCTGAGGTCGCGGTCGGCCTCGTAGGCGCGGGCGAGACGCTCCAGAGCGGGACCGTATTCGGTCCGGCATCTGAGGTAGCGTTCATCCTGAGCGGCGCGGCCCGCGTCCATCAGTCTCTCCAGCTGTCAAAGAGATAGTCGTCTCCCCGGGAGATTTCTTACAAAGGCTTGAAAAAATGCCGCTCCCGTCGCCGACGTTAACGAAGGCGTCTATGTGGGCCGAAGACGTGAGACGCGCGTAAAACGGACCATGTCCCAGACCCTGTTCGATCTTCCGTCCCCCACTGGTCCGCTTGCGCATGTGGATTTCACGCCGACCCGCAAGGCGGGGCTGGCGCGCCTTGAGGCGTTCCTGCCGCAGGCCGGTTACGCCTACGCCCGCAATCGCAATACCGACCGCGGCCCCTCTGACCGCTCGAATGTCTCGGCTCTGTCGCCCTGGATCCGGCGCCGGCTGGTCACCGAGGAGGAGACGTTGCGTGCGGTGCTCGCAAGCCATCGCTTCGCCGCCGCCGAGAAGTTCATTCAGGAGGTGCTCTGGAGAACCTACTGGAAGGGATGGCTGGAGCATCGACCGTCTGTCTATGCCCGATATGAAGCCGAGCTGGCGGGGCTGACCGACAGGCTCGGCATCGATGCGGACCTGCGCGAGCGCTGGGTGCGGGCATGTGAGGGGCGAACCGGGCTGGAGTGTTTCGACGCGTGGGCGAGGGAGCTTCAGGAGCTTGGCTACCTTCATAATCATGCGCGCATGTGGTTTGCGAGCATCTGGATCTTCACCCTCAAGCTGCCCTGGGCGCTGGGCGCGGATCATTTTCATCGGCATCTCATCGACGCCGATCCCGCCTCGAACACCCTGTCCTGGCGCTGGGTCGCGGGTCTGCATACGCGCGGCAAGCATTACCTCGCCCGCGCTGCGAACATCAAAGAGCATACGCTCGGTCGCTTCGATCCTCGCGGTCTCCTCGAGGAGGGCGCGGAGGCGCTGACTGAGGCTTATCCTCTTCCGGCCCCGTCCCCCCCACCGCCAGGCGAGCGTCTGTCGCAGCGTCGGATCGCGCTCCTCCTGCACGAGGAGGATCTCTCTCCGGAGGGATGGAGCCTTCAGGCGGACGTCGTCGGGATCTGCGCGCCTGGGGGCTGGATCGAAGGCCCCGGCGATCGTCCTGCCGCCCGCTTCTCGCGCGGCGCCCTTGAAGACGCTCTGACGCGCTCCTCCGCGGGCTTCGGGGTGGCGGCGGAGGCTCCGGATGACGATGACGCAGTTGTCGGCTGGGCGCTGGGTCTGGGGGTGAGCGAGGTTGCGACCGCCTGGGCGCCGGTCGGGCCGCTCGCCTCACGGCTCGAGGCGCTTGCGGCAAGGCTGGCCGAGAGAGGCGTCCAGCTCGTGCGTCTGAGGCGCGCCTTTGATGATCGCGCCTGGCCTCATGCGACGGCGGGATTCTTCCGATTGCGGGAGCGCATTCCCGGCCTCCTCGCGGCCCTCGACGAGGACGGCGCTCCGATTGACCTTAAGTGAGCGAGGCGTTAGCCAGAGGGCGTGACGGTTCCGCTCCGTGATGGAGCGGCGAAGAGGGAACCCGGTGCGATCCGTGAGGATCAGGTCCGGGGCTGTGCCCGCAACTGTGAGCGGTGAGCGCCGGATCGATGCGCCACTGGACGTACGTTTCGATCGCCCGTGAGGCGTTCGGGCGACCGGCCGGGAAGGCGATCCGGGGCGTTGACCCGCAAGCCAGGAGACCTGCCGTCACAGTCGCGACGCCCCGGCCGGGTCCAGCCATCGGGTGTGCGGGCGAGAGCTCCGTTGATGCGACGCAGTCCTGCGATCCGGTTCCCCTGGGGATCGGACGCGTCGTGTCATGTCGCGCCTTGTGGGGCGCCGGGAGTCATATGATGGTTCGCTTATCCGTTCTTTCAGGGGTCGCTCTCGCGATCAGTCCATTCTCCGGCGGCGTCTCCTTCGCCGAGGATCCGCTCCCCGCCTCCGGTCCGCGACCTGAGACCGTAGTGGTCAGCGCCCTTCGTCTCGAGCAGACGGTGGGTGAGGCCGGCGTGTCCGTGAGCATTGTCGAGGCTGCAGATATTGAGCGCCGCTCGCTGAGCGCCCTGACCGATGCGCTCGCCACCCTTCCGGGCGTCACCGTCGCCGAGAGCGGGGCCTTTGGCGGGGTCGCCTCGGTCCGCATCCGCGGAGCGGCCGCCGGACAGACCGTGGTTCTGGTGGACGGGGTGAACGTCAATGACGCCGGCGCCCCGGGCGGCGGGTTCGACGCCTCCTTGTTCGATCTGTTCGACATCGGGCGCATCGAGGTTCTCAGAGGACCTCAGTCGACCCTGTGGGGCTCGGATTCGATTGGCGGGGTGGTGTCGATCCTGACCGCCCGGCCGGGCGAAGGGCCGGGTCTTCGCGCCTTCGCAGAAGGAGGATCGTATGAGACGCTGCGTGCAGGCGCCTCTCTGTCGGGACGACGGGGCGAGGCCTCGGGTCGTCTGTCGGGTGTCTGGACGACCTCCGGAGGGATTTCGAAGGCGGATGAGCGCGCCGGCGCCCGTGAGCGGGACGCCTTCGCCAGCGCCAGTCTGTCTGCGCGCGGCGATATCGATCTGGCGGAAGGACTTCGCGCCGAGGCGGGCGCGCGGTGGACGGCGGCTGAGATCGACTTCGACGGCTTCCCGCCGCCTGACTATGAACTCGCCGACACGGACGACCGGACCGATTCAACGGACGCTTCGGGCTATGCGCGCTTACTGGGCGCCTCGTTCGGCGGACGCCTCGCGTCAGTGATCGAGATTTCGGGGCAGTCCCTGACCCGTGAGAATGAGGCCGGCGGCGTCTTTTCATCGCGCAATGAGGCGCAGCGCACGACCCTTCGCTACACCGGTGAGGTCGCCAAGGCCGGTCCCGGGCGCCTCGCCTTCGGTCTTGAGGGCGAGGAAAGCCGGGCCGATGGCGTTGAGGCGCAGATGGCCAGTCTCTTCGGTCTTTACGAATGGCGCCCCGCTGCGGGATGGAGCCTGACCGGCGGGGTTCGTCTCGACGATGACAGCCGCTTCGGTCTTGAGGCGACCAGCCGCCTGGCGATGAGCGTTGATCTCGGGCGCGGCGCTCGCCTGCGCGCCGCCTGGGGGCAGGGGTTTAAGGCGCCCACCCTGTTCCAGGCGAGTTTCATCTGTTCGTTCTGCGGCCTCTCCGCGCCCAACGCCGATCTGCGGCCTGAGCGCAGCGAGGCGATAGAAGCCGGTCTCCAGACGCGCCTCGGCGATCTGGATCTCGAGGTGACGGTCTTCGACGAGGACATGGTCGATCTGATCGATTTTTCCTTCGCCCGCGGCTACGACAACATCAGCAAGGCCCGTCGCACCGGCATTGAGACGGCCGCCAGCCTCCCTCTCGGTCGCGACTGGTCCTTACGGGCGGTCTACGCCTACGTCGACGCGCGTGATGGAGCCGGCGATCCCTTACCGCGTGCGCCTCGTCACTCAGGGGATGTGGAACTGGCCTATGTCTCGTCGGGACCCCTGAGCGTCGCCTTCAGTCTGAGAGGCAATGGCCGTCAGTCCGACGGCTTTGGTCCGGACGTTCCCGGATGGCTGCGCGCAGACCTCGCCTGGTCGCTGGCGCTCGAAGACGGTGTCGATCTCTATGGTCGGATCGAGAACCTGACCGACGAGGCCTATCAGCAGGTGGGAGGCTATGGAACGCCGGGCCGGTCGGCGCGCGTGGGTCTTCGCCTTCGCCGCTGACCGGTCATGGCGGTGAGACCTGCGGCTCCCGGGTCATCCGGGCGCCGCCTAACGCCTGACATGACGTCCCCCCGAACGCTCTGGACCTCAAGGGTTCGGTTCAGCCTGCCGCCTGAGCCCGATCGCTCCGCCACCATCCTTTGAAGGAGAGGGCTCGCGCCGGCGCCTGCCCTGCGAGGACCAGAAGTCCGGCGAGGATGCCGAGGTTCTTGACGAAGTTTTGCAT
>JAGWYJ010000052.1 GCA_018969425.1 Alphaproteobacteria bacterium
TTTCCATTTCATAATGACGGCCGCAACGGTCCGATCGGAACTGTGCCGGTCGGAAAGACAGGTCTCACTCCGACCGGGCTCACAGACATGGCCGGAAACGTCTGGAACTGGATGCAGGACGACCGAAACGATCCGGGTCTTGGCCCTGAAAGCGCACAGAAGGCCCTGAAGGGAGGTTCATTCCTCTGCGACCCGTATGTCTGTCGAGGATACGACATCGCGGCCCGCCAGTCGGCGACGCCGGACACGTCCGCGGTTCACATCGGTTTCAGGTGCGCGCGGAAAGCGACGGCACGCGACCCCGGAGAGACGGACGCTCAGCGCGGGAGAGGCTGAAGTCGGATCCGGTGGGGAGCATCCCCGGACAGAAGAACGACACCATCTTCGGAGACCGCCAGCGAGCGGCTCGCCTGGAGGCTGGCGAGTATCTTTCTCTCCGTCTCCATGATCACGGGCTCACATGCCCGGCGGCTCGACATGAGGGGACCAATGCTGATCGACCCTCCGTCCTGCTTAAAGGACCCGCCGAAGCGATTGCATCCGGCATCGCCCGTCACTGCGCCTTGATCCTCGAACGCCACCGTGGCGGACAAAGATGCGTCCACCGCAGCGCCGTCAACTTCGACGACAGCGAACTCACCCCGAAGAGGCCCCGACGCTGCGCTGAAGGCGGCGCCGCTGCAGCCTGCAGAGATAAACGCGGCCATGCAGACCAATCCCCTCATGAGCTGATCCCTTCATGATACGTCGCGCAGAAACTGCAGACAGGGTTTTCAATCGGCCCCAAGCTTCAGCAACGGCGCACTGGCGGCTTTCAATGCCGGGAAAATGCCTCCGATCAGTCCCAGCATCAGAGCCATGACGAAGCCGACCATCATCTGTCCCGGTCCGACGGAGAAATCAAACACGACCTGCGTGAACCCGTCGCCGAGGGTCGAGGCGCTGACGCCGTTGAAGATGAAGTAGGCGGCAAGGACCCCGAGGAGTCCCCCTGCCAGGGCGAGGAGAATGGATTCGGTCATGGCCCCCACAAAGGCCGGGAACCCGCCGAAACCGATCGCTCTCAAGGTGGCCATTTCCTTCGTTCGGGCCTCGACGGCGGCGTACATCGTGTTGAGCGCCCCGGCGAGAGCGCCCAGAGACAGCGTGATGGCGAGCGCCGAACCGATCGAGATCAGCCCCTGAATATTGCCAGCCCCGGCCGCGAAATGCTCCTTCTCGGTTTTCACCTCGACACGCAGTCGCGGTTCGCTGGCGATAAACGCCTTGATGGGTTCGAGATCGCCCGTTCGTTCAAGGCGCGCCCTGAGAGCCGCAACCGTCGGCCCACGATCAAAAACAGTCTGAATGACAGGAAGGTCAGCCCACACCTCACCGTCAAAAACTGTTCCGGGAACTTCAAAAAGCCCAACAACCCGCCAGGTGTTAGCTCCAAGACGGATCTCGCTTCCGACATCGAACCCCGAAAATTCCCGGGCCACTCCGGCTCCGACGATCAGCTCATTCGTGCCCGCCTCAAACATGCGGCCCTCTGCGATCCGAAAACCAGGACGCATGCCCGCTGCGTTGGCCGTCACGCCCCTGAACGAAACGTTGACTTCGCCGCCTCCGCCGCGGCGCGTGGCCCCGACGGCCACGTAGGTCTCCGGAGATACGATCGGCTTTCCTGCAGCGTCGCGGGCGATTCCGGGCGCCTCTTCGAGCAGGCGAACAGCCGAGGTGGGCATGGTCGAGTTCAGCTCGGATCCGGAAGACCCTGTGCCCAGGATCATGGCGATGTCGTCCGAGCCGGTTCCTTCGACCGTCTTTCGGAACCCATTTCCCATAGCGAGAAACGCGAGAAGGGTGGCGACCACCATGGCCACGGATACGATCGTCGTCAGGGACGCCCAGAAACGGGATCCGATGCTCGAGACCGTCATGTCCACGACGGCGACGACCTGCCTGATCAGAGACATCATGGGGTCAGATCCTTCGGAAGGCTGTGATGACGTTGACGCGCATGGCGTTCCAGGCCGGAACAAGCCCGGTCACGCCGCCAAGCACGAGCATGAAGCCGAGCGCCGGCCACAATACGGCGGGAGAGAAACGCAGCGTCCCGAAGAAAGGAGAGAAGCCCCCAAGGAGCTCGCGGCCCCCCGTAAGCAGGATCCATCCGATCAGAAGACCCAGCCCCCCGCCAATGAAGGACAGAAGGAGGGTTTCCCCCACCACAATCCGTCCGATACGACCTGAGGAGAAGCCGAGGGTTTTCATCACGGCGATCTCGCCCGTCCGCTCGCGTACGGCTCCAACCATGGCGTTGCCGACGATCAGAAGAACCGTACTGAACGCCGCTCCCGTAACGCCGAGAATGATGAGGCCGAGATTGCCCTGCTGATCGATGAAAGCGGCCTGAAAGGCGGCCTCAGTAACCGTCTCAGTCTCCGCCCGTGAATTGGAGAACTGGGAGTCGATCGCGCGAATCACCGCGTCGTTCACATCGGGACTGACGGTCTGGACGTTGAAATTGCCCACCGTATCGTTGGCGAAGGCCCTCGCCTCATCAAAGTACTCGTAATTGATATAGACCGCGACAGCGCCCTGAGTATCGCTGCCATCATAGATGGCGCGAATGACGACGGGCCATGTGTTGGATCCGTCACGCCGCCGCCAGATATTGGACGAGATGGGAATTTGCTGTCCGAGCGTCCAGCCGAAGCGCTCAGCTGTCTGGCGTCCGACAAGCAGTCCGTCCCGGCTATTGACGAAGGCCTGACGCTGATCTTCGGGAATATTGAGGTCGCGATAGATGCGCGTGTAGCTGTCGGGTTCGACGGCGAAGGCCAGAAGAAAGTTCCGCTCTTCCTGAAAGAACCCGCCGAACCACATCGAATAACTGACATCCTTCACCCCTTCGACCTGCTGGATGCGATTGAGGTAGGCCAGCGGCAGCGGTTCAGTGAAGTTGATGCGGTTGGAGACGGCGAGGCGGGTCTCGCTCGATGCGTCCCCGGCAGTCTCCAGAGACACGCGAAAGGCGCCAAGGACGGTATAGATCAGGAAGGCGATGAAGATGGCGAACGCCAGAAGCGCCGTCCGGAAGGACTTACGGCCAAGTCCGGACAGGATCAGTCCGAAATCCGTCATGTCAGCCGCTCCTCGAACGTTCCCTTGTCGAGGTGAAGTTCGCGTTTGGCGTATTTGGCGGCCGCTGGATCGTGGGTGACCATGACTATGGTCTTGCCCAGCTCCCGATTGAGAAGCTGCAGCATCTCGAGAATTTCCTGCGCGGTCACGCGATCAAGATCGCCCGTCGGCTCATCAGCGAGGATCAGCTTGGGGTCGGCGACAATCGCCCGCGCGATCGCCACCCTCTGCTGCTGGCCGCCTGACAACTCTTTGGGCCGATGCCCCATGCGGTCAGCAAGGCCGACAATCTCCAGAGCCGTGCGAACGCGCTCCCGACGGTCGCGTCCCGAAAGGCTGGTGAGAAGCAGCGGAAGCTCGACATTGCGCGCCGCACTCATGGTCGGCATGAGATTATAGAACTGAAAGATGAACCCGACATTCGCTGCGCGCCAGGCCGAAAGCTGATTTTCGGAAAGACGCTCAATCGGCGCCCCATCGAACATGATGGTCCCGGAGGACGGACGGTCCAGCCCGCCCAGCATGTTCAGCAGAGTCGTTTTCCCTGAACCGGACGGCCCCATCACAGCCACGAAATCGCCAGCCGGTATGGTGAGATTGAGATCAGAGAAGATAGACAGCGTCTCGCCGCCCCTTCGATACGTCTTGGCGACGTTTGTCAGCTCGATCAGCGCCTGTTCGGACATGCCCGCCCTCTGTCTCGGCGGCCCGGATGGGCGACCGTATGTTTGATACCGTCACTCTACCATACAGTTCAGACCGGCCCAGAGCCGGACGAGATCACTCGGCGCCCCGGTCAAAGGTCACCTTCGCCGCCATCTGAGGGAGTATCCGCGGATCGCGGACCTTGAAGCCGACGCGCACCTGGATGGTGGCGCGATCACGGTTAGCGGTCGGAATGATGGCGATCACTTCTCCCGGTATCTCCCAGTCCGTATAGGCGTCGAGAACGACGGTCGCCGCCTGCCCTGCCCGGACATCAGCGATCTGCCCCTCATTGACGTCGACCTCAACTTCAAGACTGGCCATGTCCACAAGCGTCGCAACCCCGGTCCGGGTGAACTCTCCGCCCCCTGCAGCCGGAGACAGAATCTCGCCGGCCTGAGCGTTCTTGGCGATAATCACGCCCGCAAACGGCGCCCGGACCTTGTGACGTTCCACGAATTCAGTCTGCCGCGCCACCGCCAGTTCCGCTACGCGAGAATCCGAAATCGCAGCCTGATGGCGAGAGGTCAATGACGTGATCCTTGCAATCGCCGCCTCGGCGCTCGCAGCGGACACGGCGTTCGACTCAAGAAGTTTTTCGGCCCGGCGGCGCTGCGCCTCAGCCTCAACCATTTCCGCCTCCAGAGCCTGCACATTCGCCTTTGACGAGGCCAGCCGGGCTCTGGCGAGCTGAAGGTCGAAGGACGCAAGCCTGTCGTCGAGCTGGGCAAGGAGCTGACCCGCCTCGACAACCGCGCCCTCCTCGAAGAGGACCTGGGTCAATCGGCCCGTTATATCCACCGAGACCGTGGCGGCGCGCCTCGCCACCACATATCCGGACGCGACCAGCCCGCCTCGCGGCCTGTCGGACGCGGCGGCGGTCGTCGCAGGGACCGGGGCTTCGGCCTGCACAGCCGGCGGTGCGGGCTCGGGCGAGCGTCCGAACACAATCCAGCCCGCAAGGCCCGCCGCGATAAGCCCCGCAATCCCCGCCACCAGCGGCCAGGGCCCCGGCCCGGAGGGCGGGGTCGGCTGGCGATTGATGGAGAGTGATTTAAGCTTGTCTGCAGTATTCATGTCGCCCGCCGCCCGTTTTACGCCCCGCCTTCTCAACCTTGGTCCATTCCGGGCCGGTCTTCAACCCACCCGCCCTCCCGGGCGAGCCCGACCCCAGCGGACCTCGCGTCTGAGGGGATAAGACGCAAGGTCCCTGGTGCTACGCCCGATGAAGGACTGCGGATTGCGGCCGAAGAACATTCAGGCCAACATCGTCCTGTCAGAATTCTGCCCCGCCCCCCTTCAGAAGGTCACGATGCGGCGGGTCGCTCTTGGGAAACTCATCATGTTCAGATCCGCAGCCATCGCCTGCCTCGCCCTTCTCGCGGCGTCGCCCGCCTGGGCTCAGGCCCAGGCGCCGTCGGACCTGTTCGATGGTCAGGCGCTCAGGGTCATCCTGTGCGGGACCTCGGGTCCGCTGCCGGATCCCGGGCGAGCCAAGAGCTGCACGCTTATTATTGCAGGCGACGAGGCCTATGTCGTCGATACAGGCCCCGAATCCTGGGAGCAGATCGCGCGCATGGGGATCCCGGGAACTCGGATTTCCGGCATCTTTCTCACCCACTTTCATTCCGACCATATCGGGGATCTCGGCGAATTCCGGATGCAGACCATGGTCGCCGGTCGCAATCAAAAGCTTAAGGTCTTCGGTCCGAAGGGGATCAAATCTGTCGTGGACGGATTTAATCAGGCCTATCGGGAGGATGCCCGCCATCGCCTCGCTCATCACGGAGCGGACATCATCAATCTGAAGGCGGCAGATCTGGAAGCCAGACCCATCGCCGCAGGTTTCCGGGGCGAGCTGAACGCGGAAGAGGTGGTTTTCGAGAAGGACGGACTGAAGGTAACCGCCTTCGAGGTGGATCACGATCCAGTCCGGCCGGCCGTCGGCTACCGTTTCGACTGGAAAGGACGATCCGCGGTCGTGACCGGGGACACCGCCCTGGCTTCAAATCTCACCGAAAACGCTCGCAAGGCGGACGTTCTGGTGAGCGACACTCTGGCCGCGAACATGATCGGTCAGGCCCAGAAGGCCGCAGCCAGCGGAGGCAATGCGCGAAACGCAAAGATCCTCGCCGACATTCCCGACTATCATTTGTCGCCCGCCGAGGCCGCGAAGACGGCGAATGACGCCGGGGTCGGCCTTCTGGTGTTCTCGCATCTCGTCCCGTCGGCTCAGGCGCGCTCCCCGCTGTTTTTAGCCGATGTGGAGGATATCCGGCCGGGGTCTGGCTGGGTGCTCGGCTTCGACGGGCTGCGCATTGACCTCCCGACGGGCGGCGAAGAGATCCGTCAGAGCGCGCTTCTGCCGAAGCCGTAAGATACGAACGCCGAAAGACATCCCGCTGAATGCCGACCGTCTCCCCATTTCGCGTCGCCTGGTCTCCGGATGAGGTGGAGAAGGTTCTGGATCTGGTCCGGAGCTATCCGTGGCCGCCATCACCGCGCGGGCGGGATGGGTGGGAGTTTGGAGCCGACGAGACGACACTGCGGGACCTCATGGCCTGGTGGACGAACGGCTACGACTGGCGAGCCGCGCTCGATCAGCTGAACGCCCATGATCAGCACATGGTCCGGATTGAAGACATGGACATTCATTTCGTCCATGTGGTCGGAGAGGCCAAGGGGCGGCGACCGCTTCTTCTCAGTCACGGATGGCCCGGAAGTCATTTCGAATTCTGGTCAGTAATAGGTCCGCTCGCCTTTCCGACCCGCTACGGCGGCAAGGCCGCCGACGCCTTCGATCTGGTAATCCCCTCGCTGCCTGGCTTCGGCTTTTCCTCAAAACCGGACCGCCCGATCGGTCAGAGGCGGACCGCGCGTCTTTTCAACGCCCTCATGACAGAGGCGCTCGGATATTCGACCTATCTCGCTCAGGGGGGAGACTGGGGCGGTCTGATCACATCATGGCTCGGGCTCGATTATCCCGACCACGTTGCATCCATCCATCTGAACATGATCGGCTTACGCCCCGCGGGAGGCCCAAATACCGAGACCGAAATCGCCTGGATCGGACGAACTCAGACGGCGATGGAGGAGATGGGAGCCTATTTTCGTCTTCAAGCCAGCCGCCCCCAGTCGCTCGCCTGGCTGGCGGCGGGAAATCCGGTCGGCCAGGCCGCGTGGATTCTGGAGCGCTTTCACGACTGGTCGGACCTCAGAACAAAAGGCCTGTTCGAGGTCTACAGTCGCGATCAGCTCCTGACCAATA
Source organism: Alphaproteobacteria bacterium (assembly GCA_018969425.1). Classification (GTDB taxonomy): domain Bacteria; phylum Pseudomonadota; class Alphaproteobacteria; order Caulobacterales; family Hyphomonadaceae; genus UBA7672. Next base: position 7,103 of record JAGWYJ010000052.1, read on the forward strand.
TCATGATCTACGTGATGACCGGATCGTTCGCGTCCTCAGCCTGGTATTATCGAGGCTGGCGGGACGAAGGCGGTGGACGACTGGCGCCGGGTCAGAAGTGCGAGACGCCGACCGCATTCGCCAACTTTCCTGGCGAAATCCTCTATCAGGCGCCGCCTCGCTCCTGGGCGGACCGCGCCTATGACATCGTCCGCTGGACTGACATGCCGGCGGGCGGCCACTTTGCAGCGATGGAATGCCCCGCCGCGTTCGTGTCAGACATTCGGGCCTGGGGGCAGAATATTGGAATCGATCTAAAAACGAAGCGCAAAGACCGCTAAACTTAACGCGTCATTTACCTCCACCCAGGGCGAGACGCCCAAAATTCCATCGCCGATGCAAGGGATCTGATCGCGAGGATAAATAGATCTCCCTTCGAACGAAAAAATTCACGGACCGCTAAGAGTTGATCCGTATCAAACCGGCTTATCGGAGGAAATCGGCGGACTGCGTCCGCAGGTGTCCGGCGACAAACAGACATCAGGGCCTCAAAGAGAAAGCCGACATGAAAATCTCGCAAAGACTCCTTCTTGCCGGAGCCGTCTCCATCGCCGCAGCCGTCATTGCAGGCGGAACGGGACTCGTTGGAATGAATCTAGCGGGGAACAGCACCGATCGCGTCACCATGATTGCTGAATCGATCCGTCACCACATGGAAGGCGACATGATGCATGACGCCCTCCGCGGGGACGTGCTGCTGGCGCTCAAGGCCAGCGCGGCGGGCGACGCCGCGGAACTGGACGCGGTGACGCAGGAGGTCGCGGATCACGCCAATTCCTTCCGTGAAGCCGTAGCGGCCAATGAAGGCCTTCCCTTGCCCGAAGACATCAGCGCCACCCTTCAGGCGCTCAAGCCTAACCTCGACTCCTACATCAACTCCGCAAAGAACATCGTAGCTGTCGCCAGCCAGGACCCGGCCTCCGCAAACGCACAGTTCGCGGATTTCATGACCGCCTTTGAGGCGCTCGAGGAAGATATGGGGACCGCCGCGGACCAGATTCAGGCCGCCGCTGACGATATCAATTCGACGGCCGCCGCACAGAGAGGACAGCTTCAGCTTCTTCTGGTCACAGCGCTCCTCGCATCTGCGGGCATCGTGGGTCTCTTCTCCTTCCTGACGATCCGGGCGGTCGTTACCCCGATCAACGAAATGTCGAACGCCATGAACACTCTGGCGAAAGGCAACACCTCAGTCGCGATCCCTGCGACCAGCCGCAAGGACGAGATCGGCGCGATGGCGTCATCGGTTCTGGTCTTCAAGACCAGCATGATCGAAAGCGAACGCCTCAAAGCCGCCAAAGATGAAGCTGATCGTCAGGCCGCAGCTGAGCGTACGAAGATGATGGAAAGCCTCGCCGACATGTTCGAGACGTCCATGGGCGGCATCGTGGTGTCGGTAAGCTCCGCAGCGACAGAACTTCAGGCGACAGCTCAGTCCCTGCAGTCGACCGCTGAAGTCACCTCAAGAAAAACCTCCGCAGTGGCGGACGCCTCGCAGCAGACGACCGACAACGTGCAGTCTGTCGCCGCAGCGACCGAGCAGCTCTCCGCCTCGATCAACGAGATCGGGAACCAGGTGAACCAGTCCTCGAACATCATCTCGAGCGCGGTGATCCAGGCCGAAAAGACCAATGCCCGAGTGAAGGCTCTCGCGGACACAAGCCGTAAGATCGGCGAAGTGGTGACGCTCATCAACGAGATCGCCAGCCAGACCAATCTTCTGGCTCTCAACGCCACGATCGAGTCGGCGCGCGCCGGAGAAATGGGCAAAGGGTTCGCAGTCGTCGCTTCGGAAGTGAAGAATCTCGCAAACCAGACAGCCAAAGCCACCGAAGTGATCGCCGCTCAGGTTCGCGACATTCAGGACGCGACCCAGCATTCGGCGACGGCGATCGACGAAATCGCCAACACCATCGGCAAGGTCCATGAGATCGGCGTCGCCATCCAGGCTGCCGTGTCGCAGCAGGCGGCCGCGACCCAGCAGATCTCACGCAACGTCCATGACGCCTCGTCGGGAACCAAGGCGGTGGCCGAAAACATCATCGGCGTGACGGAATCGTCGCAGGCGACAAGCGCCGGCTCCGGCGAGGTGCTCACGGCCGCTGCGGAACTCGCCGAAAGCAGCGAACGTCTTCGTCGTGAGATGTCCCGCTTTGTTCAGTCGGTCCGCGCCGCCTAAAATCGCGCCTCTCTCCTGAGACGTCCCAAAGACCGCCCGCTTCGCATGAAGCGGGCGGTTTTGTCTCATCTGCGCCGCCCCGGATAACAGAGCTGCCGGAGGCGGAAGCCTGTCGCCCTTGACCGGCATCAACAGCGATCCGTCTCTTCGGCGCCGAAGTCGCTTCTTTCAGAGATCGGCGTCAGCCTGAGGGTTCCGCCGTGATGGGAGGTCATCGTGACGATGCAAGTGGATATCGCCTTCGACTCAGGTCTTGAGCCCAGCGAATTTCTCCGTCGACGGATTGAAGCTGAGGCGCACAAGCTCGAGCGGGTTCATGCCCGGCTGCTTGGATTGCGTGTCGTTGTGTCGGGCCCGAGCGGACGGCGTCGACATGGAGACCTCTACTCGGTTCATCTGCGGGTTCTCACACCGAGAGGAGACGACATCATCGCCGGACGCAACCCCGATGCGGATCACGCTCATGAAGATCCCTATGTCGCGGTCCGTGACGCCTTCATGGCGGCGAGGCGGAAACTCAGGGAAAGACGACTGAAACGCGACGGACAGGTCAAAACCCATGCGCCAGCAACCGCAGGTCGGGTGGTGAGCCTTAACCCCGACGGCTTCGGATTCATCGAAATCGATGGCGGACCTGAAGTCTACTTTCATCGAAACGCTCTGACCAATGAGAGTTTCGATCGTCTCAAGGCAGGCGCAGTTGTGAAGATACTGATGTCTGAAACCGACGGACGTCCGCAGGCCTCGACAGTCCATGTGCTCGCAACCCCATGACCGCTGAACGCGCGGACCAGAGGCTGCGCAATGATCTCACTCCGAACACGGCCGCCGCAGCCGAGGGGATGCTGTCAGAGGGGGTAGAGAGCGCGTTCCGGAATGGACAGGTGATCGGCATAGAGGAGAAAGCCACATGTCTTGAGACGCATCTCAGCCGGGTTTTCCTGACGGCCGACAGAGCCTACAAGATCAAGAAGTCCGTTCGCCTTCCCTTTGTCGACTTCTCAACGCCTGAGCAGCGTCGTCGCGCCTGCGAAGCTGAACTTACCCTCAATCAGCGCTTCGACAGCCCCATCTATCTGAAGGTCCAGGCCCTGGTTCTCTCGCCAGAGGGATTCCTCTCGATCGGCGGAGAGGGTCAGATCCTCGACTGGCTGGTTGTCATGCGTCGTTTTGAAGAGCGTCTCGACGAGGCTCTTGCACGGGACGCCGTAACATCGGACCACTGGACAGACCTCGTCTCAGGGGTCGTCCGTATCCATCGTGCAGCGCATCCCGATCACCTGTGCGGACATGCAGTCGACTACCGGGGCGTTATTCACGGTCTCGCGCGCACGGAAGCGGACGGCGCGTCGCGCCTGGGGCTTTCGGCTGCTGAAACCGACCTTGCGGCAAAACAGGAAGGATGCCTGGCGAGGCTCTCTCCGCTGATTGAGACGCGGCGAAGGAAGGGTTGCGTCGTGCGTGGCCACGGCGACCTGCATCTGGCCAACATCTGCATGTTCCAGGGAAGGCCGAAGCTGTTTGATGCGCTCGAATTCGATGACCGTCTGGCGACAACCGACCGGATTTATGATCTCGCCTTTCTGCTGACCGATCTGCTGCGGATGAAGCGGAAGCCGGATGCGTGCTTCGTTATGAACGCCTATTGGGACATGATGGAAGAAGATGAAAAGGCTCTCGCTCTGCTTCCCCTTTTCATGAGCCTTCGCGCCAGCGTCCGTCTCGCAGTCGAAGTCGAACGGGGACGGCTGGAGGAAGCGGCGCGCTACCGAACGTTGGCCGCTCAACTCCTGGATCGGCACTCACCCAGAATTGTCGCAATCGGTGGTCTGTCCGGAACAGGCAAGTCGGTTCTGGCGCGACGCCTCGCTCCCGAATTAGGGGGAGCCGCTGGGGCGCGAATTATTCGGACAGATCAGTTACGAAAATCTCCCGATGGGAATGCGAACGCGTCGTCGTCATCAGACAGGGACCGGTATGCTCCTGAATCGCGCGAAAAAGTCTATCTGCGTCTCTCGAAGCATGTCAGAGACGCAGTCTCCGCGCACTCATCCGTCATCCTCGATGCGACGTTCATCCCGAACGCCGGTCGATTGCGGGTCGAAGAGGCAGCTGGATCCGAACTGAAAGGTCTCTGGCTGGAGGCGCCCCTCGATGTCAGAGTATCCCGGATCGAGCGGAGACAGATGGATATCTCTGACGCGGACGCGGCAGTGGCTCGACGACAAACCGAGCCTGTGGATCTGTCCCCGTTCTGGATAAAACTAGACGCTGGCGGAGATCCGGATCAGACACTCGAACTGGCGAGAACCGCCCTTGGCTTACCCTGCCCCGCTACGACCCCTCAGCTCGCGTAGCGGTCGGCTGTCTTCTCGATCACAAGCTGCTGGGACACGCTGACAAGGCGGTAGGACCCCGCCTTCAGCCTGAGAAACGCGTTGATGGCCGCCGCCGGATTGTCGATCACGCGCGGGTAATAAAACCAGAAGTAATCGTCAAAAATCATAAGACCGCCGACCTTGAGGGCCTCGAAGGACTTTACAGCGTCCACAATCACGTCATCGCAGTGATGAGAGCCGTCGACATATACAAGGTCAAACCGCTGACGATCCGGAACGGACTTGAAATACTGATAGGACGTTCCCTTGAACTTTTCGACGCGCCCCTGAAATCGCGAAAGGTTGCGGTCAAACGCCGCTTCACTTCCGCTCAGAGCGTCAGGTCCGGTTTCACTATCCTCGGCCTTGTGTTCATCCGCTCCCTCCCACGTATCGACGCAGGTGATCCTGGCTTTTGGAAGGAGATTGAGCAGGAAGAAGGCTGACAGTCCTTCCCAGCTGCCGATTTCGAGAGCCTCGATACCAGGTCGATCGGACAGGCGATACTTGTCGAAGATGTCGAGCCAGTGGCTTACATTGTCCATGAACCAGCGGGTGGACAGACTGAGCTGGGCCGCTGTCGCTGTGAAGGCTTCAGCCTGGTCGGAGTAACGCGCAATCACCCTGGAACGGATCAGTCGTCCTTCAAGATACTTGATGAACACGCCTGCCGGCGCATAGGTCCTCATCAGAAACTTCACGTCGCCGACAACGCCTCTTATGAATCCGAAAAGACGCCTCGGACTAAAGGCCTTGACCAGCAAAGACGGGGAAAGAGAAGGCATTCGGTCTGACATCGGCAACGAGACGTCCTGCATCTTTTTAAACCCTATCCATCCGAGCCCGATATCAACCACCATCGCGTCCGGAAGGACAGCCCGCATCATCACCTGACGCAGATCGACCGCAATTCCCCCGGATAGGATCCGTTGGCCAGCCGGCGAAGTTAGCAGGATTGTGCAAAGATCCTGCCATCCTATAGAAGCCATGGCGCGAAGCCGGCAGTCGAGACCTTTCATCCTGCACGAGAGATGTCCCGAAATGATGCAAGGTCATCGAGCTTTGGCCGGCGCTGATCGTGCCCCAGTTCGGCGCCCTTGAAGCCTCCAGAACCTTGATCAAGCCCGTCGCATCTGAGCTGTGGGGGAAGGTCGGGCGAGAGAATCAGTTTCAACTATCCTCATCGAACGGCCCTTATCGAAAAGGCGACAAATGAGACGCGGCGAACACGTAGGAGTCCATGCAAAGGCCGCCGTGAAGGATCCCGCCGTCTAACGCAAGCGCGGGCCATGGATTGGCCGCAGCTCCCAAAGCTGTCAGCAGAGGCAGGAAATGCTCGGTTGTCGGGTGAGCGCGATCGGCATGAGGGGCGAGGGTCATGGCGTTGGCAAGACGTTCAGTGTCGCAGGCCTCCACGGCGGCGCGCACCCACTCGGAGAACTCGCGAACATAGGCAGGCGACCGGATCTCGCCCATCTGAACATCCCGCAGATTATGCGTGAGACTTCCCGATCCGATGACGAGCACTCCTTCGTTCGAAAGCGACGACAGGAAGCGACCTAAAGTCAGCGCTCCCCTATCGTCGATCCCTGCAGGAAGAGACAACTGCACAACAGGAATGTCCGCGCTGGGAAACAGATGCATAAGAGGCGTCCAGACGCCATGATCGAACCCACGGGCCGTATTGGCGCGAACGGTGACGCCCTTCTCAAGAAGCAGACGACAGACACGCTCGGCGAGCGCTGGCGACCCCGGCGCCGGATACCTCAGATCGTAAAGCGCGCGGGGAAATCCGCCGAAGTCATGAAGCGTTTCAGGATGAGCCCCCGAGGTGATTTCCACCCCGGAGGTTATCCAGTGGGGAGACACAATCAGGATCGCCTCAGGCCGCCCCAGCCTCAAACCGAGACGTCGGAGATTTTCTCCGGCGCGACCGGGATCAAGAGCGAGGGTCGGAGCGCCATGAGAGACAAA
>JAGWYJ010000053.1 GCA_018969425.1 Alphaproteobacteria bacterium
AAGCGAGGGGCCGCGCGAGCAGCCGTCAGTCGCTTTCAGAACTCGAGAACCGCGCCTCGTAATCCGCCGTGCGCGGAAGCGGGGCGTATCCAGAGCCGCGAAAAAGGCGCAGTGTCCGCACGTCATTTCCCCCGAGAGATACCCGGAGTTCTCCTGCCGGCCTGAAATTGGCGAAATCCGCCGAGATGCGCGGAATGAAATCTTCGCGAAAGCTTGCGATCAGGACGTTTTTGTCCTCTCCAGGGCGCATCGCGCCGGCTTGCTCCGCATGACTTCGCGCCTGATCGAGGCGTCTCCAGCTGCGCAGAGGCGGCAGCTTCAGTGTCCGCCCATAGTAATCCACGCCATGCCAGACTTCCCTTTCGTCGAACATGATCGCGGTGGTGTCCGTGTTCGCTGTCAGGGTTTGCAGCTGAAGGGCTGTTTCCTCCCATCCTCTGACTCTTTTGAGTCCGCCGGAGGCGTTCAGCCCATCGGCTATCGATGGGCTTAAAGCGAGGACGGCGATCAGGCCTCCGATCAAAAGGTTGATCCCAAGCGAGATTTTCAGCCATGGTTTCCAGGGTGCGTACGCAATCCATGAGGCCAGAAGCACGCTGGCGGCTGGATAGGCGGTGGCCGCCCAGTTGGCGTGCGCTCGCACGGCGATCGCCTGCGCGGCTATGACAAACAGAGGAGGAGCGATGAAGCAGAGGAGCCATATCTCCGTGCTTTTCGCGTGTTCGTCACTCACCGACCGGCGAAGAAAAAGTCCAGCAACCAGGCAGATGAACGACAAGGGCCCGAACACCGCCATCTGGTCGATCAGAAATTTCAGTCCGTGGCTCAGATCCGGACTAACGGCGGACAGGCTGGCGTTGTCTGCTGTGTGGCTGACCGTGGCGAAGTCATGGGCTGCGTTCCAGGCGAGGTTCGGTCCGAGGACAATGGTCGCCACGAGAGCTGCGATCAGCCCAAAGGGGGAGATCAGCGCGCGTCGGGTCGCCCTGTCCAGCAATGCGCTCAGCGCGGCTCCAACCAGAAGGTAAAGCGCTGCGTATTTTGCGAGCATCGCTCCTCCCAGAGCGATGCCCAGCCAGATTGCAGTCCAGGGACCAGGTTTCTCCCTCAGTCGCCAGAGACAGAGCAAAGAGGCTGACCACATGGGAAGCAGGACCGCGTCGGTCGACATGATCACGGACGACAGGGCGACCCCTGGCATCAGGAGATAGAAGGCTGCAGCCCAAGCCCCCACCGTCGCGCTGAACGCCAGGCGGCCGAAGGCGAACAGGCAGAAGGCGGCTGCGCCGTGGGCGAGGGGGGCGAGCAGGCGAACGCCCCATTCCTGATCGCCGACGAGAGATGAGACTGCCGCGATCCCCCAGGCGATCAAAGGGGGTTTCGAATAATAACCCCAGTCGAGGGTTTGGGACCAACGCCAGTACTGCGCTTCATCCGGACCAAGCTGGATGGGTGAGAGGATCACGATGGCTGCGCGAACAACCAGAAGCGCGCCGATGACGCCCGCAACGCAAAGACCCGGTCTGCGCGTCCAGAGGGTGTTCGAGCTGTGCATTCGAATCCTCGGTTCGCGAGCTGTCTCTGATTGGTTCTACACGTCGGTCTTCGTGTTTAGAAGGCCGCTCGATTCGCTGCGATTGTGATTCCGGGCGCCTGAAAAAGCGCCATCAGGCGTGGCGCCGTCGACACAGACGCCCTGAAATCCATATGAAGGCAGGCCGATCTCACCGGTTTTGCCCTGTGAATAATCCTTCGAAGATCCCCGGCGGACGGGGCGCTTCGGGCAAGACAGGACGCTCAGTCCTGCCTTCCTTTGCCCCGCTTTGCTCTTAACCTGTGTAAAAATTCTATTAATTTCAGAGTTAAGCGGCTTCCCTCCTGCTGGAAAGGGACTTGCGTTATCGGCAAGACGTGTGTTCGGCGTCGCGGCCCGAGAGATTAATCGCCGCGGCGCCGCCCGTCCTGGCGCCAGCCAAGTGTCAAGAAACATTCATTTTGACCACATTGAGGAGGAACGCGCATCGGAGTATCTGCCGCCACAAGTTCCAGGGGCGATCGCCCCCGGCTGTCGAGGGGTGATCAATGAGCATGTGGAAAAAGTTTGCGGGCGGGGTTGCGTTCTCCGCTATGGCCGCCGCGCTGGTCCAGCCGGCGATGGCGCAGGAAACGACTTCAGGAATTGGCGGAACCGTCAGCCTTGCGGACGGGACGGCGGCGGCCAATGCGAAGGTGGTGATCACCGACACTCGTAACGGCCTGACCCGAACCGTCACGACCGGCGCAACCGGATCGTTTGACGTTCGCAATCTTAACGTTGGCGGTCCCTACTCGGTTTCTGTCTCCGCTCCGGGGCAACAGCCGACCCGTGTCGACGGGGTCAGCATCAGCCTTGGACAGGCGACATCGCTCAATCTTCAGTTTTCCGGAACCGCTGCGGCCGATGTGGTGGTCGTTACGGCCCAGCAGGTCAACGCCGCTCCGGTCGCCATCGGACCTTCAAGCGTGTTCAGCCTGGCCGACCTTGAGACCCAGCCTGCGATCAACCGCGATATCAAGGACGTCGTTCGAGCCGACCCTCGCGTCTACCTCGATGAAACGGCTGGCGGCAGCGCCGGAACCGATGGGATCCAGTGCGGCGGCGCGAGCCCCCGTTTCAACAGCCTGACCGTCGACGGAATCGGGCTCAATGACGGCTTCGGTCTGAACAGCAACGGATATCCGACGGAGCGCATGCCTTTCCCGTTCGACGCCATTAACCAGGTGTCTGTCGAGCTGGCTCCCTATGATGTTCAGTATGGCGGTTTCACCGCTTGCAACATTAACGCCGTCACCAAGTCGGGAACCAACAATTTCCACGGCGGTTTCTTCTTCGATTATACGAATGACAGCCTCCGCGGCGATTCGATCGAAGGACGTCAGATCTTCGTTCCGGAGTTTGAAGAGAAGCGTTACGGCGCGTCCTTCGGCGGTCCGATCATTCAGGACAAGCTTTTCTTCTTCGGCGCTTACGAGAAGTTTGAGGGGTCCAACCTCTTCCTGCGCGGGCCGGAAGGATCGGGGCAACCGAACATCATCACGGGGTTCACTCAGGCCATCTACGATCAGATCGTCAACGGCGCGTCCACGATCTACGGCATCTCCAATCTCGGCGGCACGCCGACCGTAAATCCGACCTCTGACGAGAAGTATCTGGCTCGTCTCGACTGGAACATAAGCGATCGTCACCGCGCCGCTGTCACATACAACTACTCCAAGGGCCTGAACCTGACCGAGTCTGACAGCAATCAGGTGACCCAGTTCGAGTTCGGCAATCACCTCTATGACCGCGGCGCAGAACTGAAGGCCTACTCTATGCAGGTCTTCTCCGACTGGACCGATAACTTCTCGACCGAATTCCGGGCGTCCCGAAATGAGGTCGACAATACTGTGAAGTGCCGCGACGGCGGCAATATTGGCGAGGTTCAGATCCAGTTCAGCGGCCGGACGATCTTCTTCGGCTGCGACGACAGCCGGCACTCCAACGATCTCAACTACTCTGTGACGAGCTATAAGGCGAAAGCCAACTACCGCGCCGGAGACCACCTCTTCTCGGCTGGTCTTGAGAAGCAGACCTATGACGTCTTCAATCAGTTCGTTCAGAATACGGAAGGTCTTTTCATCTTCACGAGCGTGCAGGCTTTCCTTGATGGAACGCCGTCCACCATCCGTTACGGTAACGCCGCCAGCCAGAACCCCGCTGATGCCTCGGCTTCGTTCAGCTACGATATCAATACGGCCTACCTGCAGGATGAGTTTGAGCTGTTCCCGGATGTCACCGCCACTGTCGGCGTTCGCTATGACTGGTACACGAACAAGGACAAACCGTCTCTGAACTCCAACTTCGTGGCCCGTAACGGTTTCGCCAATACGGAGAACCTTGACGGCAAGAACCTGGTTCAGCCGCGTATCGGGCTTGAGTGGGACGCGTCCGACCGCCTGTCCGTTCGCGGCGGCTTCGGTCTCTTCTCGGGCGGCAACCCGAACGTCTGGGTCTCGAACTCCTATTCGAACGACGGTCTGCGCAATATCCAGCTGGAGGCTCGCGCGCCTCTGGCGACGGGCTTTGCGCTCGCCCAGAACATCCGCACGACGCCGAACTCGGCGGACGAGCGGGGCTCGGGTCAGACTGTCAACCCGACCGGCGCGCTCTGGGGTATTCCGAGCTATCTCTACACGGCGGTTGGAAGCGGCGTCGCGAACTCGACGGTCAACGCGATCGATCCTGATTTCGAGCCGGCTTCGGAATGGAAGATGTCACTCGGCGCGACCTACGAGGCTAATTTCGGTCCTCTCGGCGATGACTATATCATCGATGTCGACTTCCTACGTTCCGCCAGCCTCAAGTCGTCGACTGTTGTCGATCGGGCTCTTGAGCAGGTGGGAACCAACTTTGACGGCACGCCGCTTTACAAGCGTATCGACCGCACCGACCCGGACTGCCTCGTGGCCTCGACACTCAATACGGCCGCATGTTCCACGCGCAGCCAGAACGATCTTGTTCTGATCAACGCGGGCGACTCCTACCGCAACATCTACTCCGCCTCGATCCGCAAGGAGTATGATTTCGGTCTGGAGTGGACTCTGGGTTATGCGCATGTCGACGCTGAGGACAGCCGGTCGATGACGTCTTCGGTGGCGTTCTCGAACTGGACCTCGAATGCGGTGTCCGACATCAACAATACAAAGATGTCGACGTCGAACTACGAGATCCCCAACCGGATCACGCTTCAGGTCTCCTACGAGAAGGAGTTCTTCCCCGAGTACGCCACGAAGGTGTCGATGTTCGGTCAGGCTTATCAGGGCCGTGCTTACTCCTACACCTTCCTCAATGGCGGTCTGAACGACGTCTGGGGCGACAGCCAGGAAAGCCTCCACCTTCTCTATGTGCCTACCGGGCCGACGGATCCGAACGTCTTCTTCTGCGGCGGCGCGGCTCAGGCCAGCCCCCTCTGCCGTCTGTCGACGACTGGCGCCGGGGCGACCCAGTATCGAACCTTCGACACTGCGAGCTTCTTCAAGTGGGCTGACGAGGTCGGACTTGAGCGCGGACGGACTGTCGGACGTAACGATCAGGAAGGATCCTGGAACAACAAGTTCGATATCAAGATCGAGCAGGAAGTTCCCACCTTCTTCGGCAAGGGTTCGTTGTTCGGCGTGATCGAGAATGTCGGAAACCTGATCAATGACGAGTGGGGCGTGCCTTATGAGGCTCCGTTCCCGCAGCAGATCCGGATTGTTGAAGCCGACCGCGACGCCGCGACCGGAAAGTATGTCTACCGTCAGGTGTCTGCTGTTCAGCCGCAAGCGGCTGTCGCCAGCGTCGCCTTCTGGTCGGTCAATCTCGGCCTGAAGTGGAACTTCTGATAGGGACATACCAAGCGTCCTTTCGTCAGATGCGGGATAGGGGCGGTCGCGAGACCGCCCCTTTTTCGTCGTTGCGAAACTGAAGGCCTGCTCTTGCCCCGCCTGCTGGCGGTGATAGAGCGAGCCCCATGAATGCAATGCGCCATCATCCTCCGGCCGAATGGGACCCCCATGCCGCATTGTGGACGGCCTGGCCGGCTGACCCGGACGTGTGGCCTGGCGATTTCGAGGGCGCTCGCCGGGAGGTCGGGGCCATGGTGCGCGCGCTGACCGCCCGCAACTCCGCCGGACGAGAGGGCGACAGGGTACGAGTGCTCGTCCAGGGCCCGTTGGCCATGTTATCCGCTGAGAAGGAGATCGGCGAGTATGCGGAGCTGATCCCTGCTGATTATGGCGATATCTGGCTGCGTGACACGGGTCCTGTGTTTCTGGATGCCTGTCGGTGCGCGATATTCCGGTTCAATGGATGGGGGTCGAAGTTTATCTACGACCATGATGAGGATGTCTCATCCCTTGTCGCCGGACTGTCGGGCGCTCATGCCGTTCGTCACCAGCGGATCCTTGAGGGGGGCGCCCTCGACTGGGATGGAGAGGGCACCATCCTGACGACCAGAGAATGTCTTCTCAACTCCAACCGCAATGCCTGGAGCGAGGCCGAGGCGGAAGCGTTTCTTCTCGACGCGCTCGGAGCCCGGCGTGTGATCTGGCTCGGAGATGGTCTGTTGAATGATCATACGGACGGGCACGTCGACAATATTGCAAGATTTGTCGCTCCTGGCGTGGCGGTTTGTCAGGCGCCCAGCGGGAGGGATGATCCCAATGCTGATCGTCTTGAGGCTATCGCCTCGACGCTCGCCGAGTCGCGCGACGCCCGCGGACGTCGGCTGCAGGTTATTCGTATCCCTTCACCTGGTCTGATCACAGATGAGGAGGGGCGTGCCGTTCCCGCCAGTCACATGAACTTCATCATCGGCAATTCCACAGTGGTGACGCCCGTTTATGGCGGGCCTTTCGGTCAGGCCGCCGTGGAGGCTCTCAAGCCGCTGTTCCCAGGGCGTGACGTTATCGGACTTTCGGCTAGTCATATCCTGTCGGGAGGCGGGGCCTTCCACTGCATCACTCAGCAGCAGCCGGCCTGAGGAGACCTCACGACCATGGCACGAGAGCTCACCATCGCTGTCCTGCAGTCTTCCTTTGGCGAGGACTTGGAGGCCAACATCCATGATATCTCCGGACTGATCCGCGCAGCAGCGCTGAAGGGAGCTCAGGTTATCCTGCCGCCGGAACTCTTTCAGGGGCCCTATTTCTGCAAGACCCAGCAGGAAGATCACTTTGCCGACGCCGCTCCCTGGCCGCAGCACCGGGCCGTCCTTGCTATGTCGGATCTGGCTCGCGAGCTGGGCGTGGTCATTCCAGTCTCCATATTCGAGAAGGATGGGCCGCATTATTTCAACTCGATGGTGATGGTCGATGCCGACGGGAAGGCGCTCGGGGTCTATCGGAAATCACATATCCCTGACGGTCCGGGTTATCAGGAGAAGTACTACTTTCGTCCTGGAGACACAGGTTTTCGGGTCTGGGACACGTCCTTCGGGCGCATTGGAGTGGGGATTTGCTGGGATCAGTGGTTCCCGGAAGCTGCTCGCGTGATGGCTCTTATGGGGGCTGAGGTTCTCCTCTATCCGACAGCTATTGGAGCTGAGCCTCAGGATCCCAGCCTCGATACCGCTGCCCGATGGCGACGAGCGATGATCGGTCATGCGGTGTCCAACGTTATGCCGGTTGCGGCGGCCAACCGTGTGGGATCGGAGGACGGGCAGGTTTTTTACGGCACGTCCTTCATTGCAGACGAGACGGGCGAGGTGCGTGCCGAGCTTGATCGAGCGGAGGAGGGCGTCGCTCTCGCAACTTTTGATCGTGACCATGTCGAACGCGCCCGAGCGGCCTGGGGGTTCTTTCGTGATCGCAGGCCGGATCTCTACGGATCACTCGTACGATCCGGTCCCGTGGAGCGTTGAGGCGCATGGCGCGGGTGCTGGTATTCGATTCCGGCGCTGGCGGTCTGACAATTGCTGAGGCTCTTCGTCGTGCGGCGCCTGATCTCACGGTGGACTATGCCGCCGATGCCGGGTTTTTCCCTTATGGCGTGAAGAGCGACTCGGAACTTCGTGATCGTCTCCCCGGTCTCTGCGCGGCTCTTTGCGATCGTGCGCATCCGGATGTCCTCGTAATCGCCTGCAATACAGCCTCGACCCTGTCGCTTGAGGAGATTCGATCGCGCGTCTCCATTCCGGTGGTCGGAACGGTTCCTGCCATCCGGCCAGCGGCGCTGAAAACACGAAGCGGAGTGATCGGGGTCCTTGCCACGCCGGGGACGATCCGAAGGCCCTATCTTTCGGATCTTGAAAAGATGTTCGCCGCCGGCACGACGGTCATCCGTCGCGGGTCGGCAGGACTCGTCGATCTCGCCGAGCGCGCTGTCAGGGGGCAGGAGATTGACGCTCACGCTGTCGCGGAGGAGGTCGCACCTCTTTTTGCAGGGCCTGACGGTGAGAAGATCGATATTGTTGTTCTCGCCTGCACGCACTTTCCACTCATCCGCGCGGAGATCGCCGCTGCATGTCCACCGGGTGTCGAGCTCATCGATTCCGGCGATGCCGTCGCCCGTCAGGCGCTTCGCCTGTGTCCTCCAAGAGATCCCGACGCCATGCCGCCCTCAGCGGCGACGGCCTATGTGACGGGCGGCATAGCTAATCTTGTCGCCATGCAGCCTGCGCTCAAGCGCTTTGGTTATGAGCTGATTGAGGTTGTTGATCTGTAGGCACGCCCTGCGGCCGCAGCTCCTCCGGGGGGCGGCTAAAGGAAATCGAGGTCCGCCGGATCGCCGCCAAACCATGCATGTTGAATTTCCGCAGCCAGGAAGAGCCCGCCCAGCGCCAGAACGTTGAGGCCCTCGCGCTCGGCAAGACTGCGCGCCACATCAGCGGCCTGGCGCGTGGAGGCTATTGCTGTCGTGTCGCATTCCGAGAAGAAATCCCTGAAGCGTTCGATCTCCGCGCCGCCCTTCGAAGGTCGCGTCAGGATCACACGCGGAAAGTTAGACGCGCAGATATGCGCCATCTCCTCAACCTTCTTCGCGGATGATGCGCCGAAGATGACAAGCGTTTGCTCGGGCGGGGCGAGGGACAGATAAGCCGCTGATACCGCTTCAATGGCGCCTGGGGTGTGGCCGACATCGATCCATAGGTCCGGCGGTCCTCTGAAGCGCTCCAGACGTCCTGGCCAGCGAGTTGCTTTCATGGCTTCGATGTAGGGTTGAAGACGCGAGCGTTCATTCGACAGACGCAGGTATTCCTGAAGGGCTCTCAGCGCCGCGAGAGCGTTCTGCGCCTGGTGGGCTCCCACCAGCGGCAGGGTGATCTGTAGTGCTGAATCAGGATTGCCCGAGGATGTGAAGCCTATCGTTGTTCCGTCCTTCGACAGGACTGCGTCCTTTGCGAGATAATCGTCGTCGACAAAGACCGGGCGCCGATCGGTGAGCCGGCAGAAGGCCTCGATTCGTGGGCGGTAGCGCCTGGAGACGCTGCCGGACACAATCACCGTCCCTCCATGCGCCAGAGCGTCGATCTTCTCGCAGGCGATCAGCTCCTCTGTCGATCCGAGGAGCTCGGTGTGTTCAAGTTCGAGGCCCGTCAGGATCGAAAGCTTTGACCTCAGTGTGCGGACGGGGTCATAGCGGCCCCCGAGCCCCGCCTCCCAGACCATGACGTCCGGACGCTGATCCCGAAACCAGAGAAGGGCGATCATGAACAGAATTTCGAAGGCGCCGGGTCGATCTCCTTCAGGCTGCCTGCCCCGGAAATCGAGGGCAATTTGCGCATAGGCGTCGAAGTCCTTCTGAGCGATGAGCTCTCCGCCGATGCGAAATCGCTCCCGGACCGAATAGAGATGGGGGGATGTGAACAGTCCGACCCGACGAGCGCCGTGTCCCAGCGCCGCCGAAAGAAGACTGGCGGTCGATCCTTTGCCATTGCTTCCTGTGACCACGATGGAGCGTGTTGCGAGATCCGCTCTGTCGAACTGGTGTTCGTCCATGAAGCGCATGATCCGGCCGAGGCCTATGCCGTCGCCGAACTTGTCGATCCCGAACATTCAGCTCTCCAGAATCTCGCTCAGCATCCGCATCCAGATCCGAAGAACGAGGTCCATTCTCCCGGCGAGTTCAAGCGTCTTCAGTCCCGGATTGCCGTTGATTTCAATGATCACGAGGTTCGACAGGTCGCCTTCGGGAGACAGGTCGAACAGGTCTATCGCCGCGATCCGCAAGCCGATTGCTTCAGCGGCCCGACGCGCGATTGAGGCGAGCTCGGGAGGTGCGGCTTCGCTCACCTGTTCTATCATTCCAGACGCACTCAGGTTGCGTCGTCCGGGAAGCGGGATGCGTTCTCCTCGAGCCGGTGTTTCTCCGGGCTGACGCCCGGTGAGGGACAGGACCGTCATGGGGTAGGCCGAAACGCCGGCCTGCGTGAGAGCTGCATTGAGCTGCTCCAGTAATCCTTCAAGCGTTGCCTCCCCATCGCCCGTCAAGGTTGGCTGAGATTTTGTAGAATGGAAGACGACCTCTCCGTCCTGAAGAAAGATGCGGTGCTCCGTCCCTCTCATCACGGGCTCGATGAGAAAGGCTTCGTACTCCTGAGACACACGGCTGAAGTAGTCTTCCATGTCGTCAGAGGAGGGGATCACTTCCGCAAAGTTTCCTTTCGCTCCGAGGTTTGGCTTGCAGAATACGGGATAGCCCAACGTGGCTGCGAAGCGTCTGGCGTCTTCGATCTCTCGCCCGGGGCCCCTTAACGCACGACGGTGTGTCTGGGCGAAGAACAGTCCACCGGGGATGACCGGAAGTCCGGCCTCTCTCAGAGCCGACTTCGCGTGAGCCTTGTCGCGGGCGATTGCGCAGGCGGTCGCAGAGTTGACCGGATAACTGCAGATCGCTCCAGCTCCGCACAGAACGTGTCGTCCAGACTTCGAGAGCCTGAACAGATAGCCTGCGCCGTTGTCGAGGTCCTCGTAATCCGCCCCAAGGGCGTTCGCCGCCGCCTGAGCATAGCGAGCCGGATCCGGCAGGGTCATGGAAGGCCTTTTCGTGCTGCCCGTCATGAACCTATCAGGGTTGTCGCTTCAGCGCCGCACGAATTTCTGGATCATGTTGAACCAGAACGGCGCTCCCTGGGCGGCTGCGAAGACTGTGATCAGCCAGCCGAGAAGGATAACAAGCGGAGCGTCTGTTTCGAAATTCGGTCCAAGATCTGCGAGGCGAGAGCCCCCGGTCAATCCCTCGGGACAGTTCGTTGCGCCGGCGGACAGGACCTCAGAGGCGAGAGCGTTCTCGTTGATACGGTCAAGGCCGGCTGTCATCCAAGGCCATCCTATCGGCAGGCTAAGGCCCGAGCTCTGGCATGACAGCGCTGTCAGGAGGAGCCGTGTTTCAGGGGCAGGAACGGCGAGGGCGGTTTCTGTCATGCCCGTCGGCGGCGCGTTGAGGGATAGGCCATCCGAGAGGCTGGTTCCGGTGACCGTTGTCGGCATGAGGCTGGTCAGGGATGCGGCAAGGGATGAACGCAGAGCCGCATCGTTGAGGAGCCGCTGGGTGATTTCTATCGGACTGACATTGAGGATCACCGTGGCGCAGGCCGCGATTATGTAGGAGAGCATGCGGGCGTCCGCTTTGAACCGTTCCTGGCTCTTGCGGATTGAGGTGTCGAACCAGGCAAGTATGGACTGACGAACCGCCTCGCGACGGTCGCCCCCGATATCGGCTGGAGGAATAATCAGCTTCAGTCGTTCTCTCAGCGCGCCGCTCTTGAGCGCATCGACCGAGTAGGGCAGTTCGGCTACAGGTTCGGCGTGGGACCATTCGGGCTGAACCGCCGTGGCCAGCGCCACCACGAAGGTTTCCGGTTCGATGTAGGTGATCTGCTTCTTGACGCCCACGCCGTTGATCAGAGGGTGTCTATACACGCGGCGCGCGATTTCGAGACCGTAGGTTTCGTCGTGGAGCATATGTTCGATCGTCTTTCGAAGATTTCGAACTCTCCAGCCGGCAACCCCGATCACCATGTCGCCGACCGAGCTGACGATCGCGCTCATTGCGACGAACACAAACAGCAACGTCGCGATGATCTCCAGAAGCGGGCCTCCGAACACTCCCATTCCCCTGTTCCGGCGAGTTCGCTGCTAGGCGTGTGTCGCCTTCTTTACTTGAGAAGATCTTCGCCTGTGTTGGCGGATCCTGGAACTTAATATATCGATACCTGAGGAGCAACACCTGCCGTTTTCCCTCGGGCCCTATGGGGTCCCGACCTGACGCTGGGTTGCAAGGCGAGCGGTGGGATCGGGAGGACGAGGTGACCTCGGCGCTGACTGGGCTTCAGATCGCGACCATTGATGCGATCGTCAGCGTTTTTGAGTCGGAGGGGCCAGGCGATTACGGGGCGATCGCCCGTGACCCTCGCGACGCCGGAGGATTGAGTTACGGCAAGCATCAGGCGGCGCTCACGAAGGGCACCCTGCATGACCTCATCGCCTCCTATTGCGGTGCTGAGGGCGCTGCGTGCGCGGCCGATCTGCAGACCTATCTTCCGCGAATGAAGGCCGGGGATCGCGCTCTTGATGGCGATCAGGCGCTCTACGACCTGCTGAAGCGAGCCTCTCGCGATCCTGTCATGCAGGCCATCCAGGACGTGTTTTTCGGGGAGCGCTATATGGGCCCCGCGCTGGGGCTTTTTTCGACGCTTGGTTTCCGACATGCGCTGTCGGCGGCCGTGCTCTATGATTCCTTTATCCATTCCGGCGGTCTTAACATGCGGTCTCGGACAGAGGCCCGGTTCGGACCTCCGACGGGTGACAATGAGGAGGCCTGGATTGCAGGCTATGTGGCTGTCCGAAAGGAATGGCTCTCCACCCACGCCAATCCGCTCCTGAGAGCGACCGCGGTTCGGATGGCGACATTCGAGCGCTTGATCGCCGCTGGCAACTGGGATCTTGCGCTGCCGCTGGATGTTGTGCGCCCGGCAAAAGCCTACCCTTTGACCCCGTTCGATTTTGGGGCTCACCTCTTTCCCGGGAACCCGTTTCGGCGGCTCGATCCCCAGAAATTCGGCCTCGCCGCACCCAAGTCGGCCTCGGGGCCGAACGGTCGCGATCGCTTCATTCAGGAAGCCCTCGCGCGTTTGGGGTATCTAAAGGGTGCGGTGGACGGCGTTTACGGTCAGGGCACGGCTTTGGCGGTCAAGGCGTTCCAGAAATCCCTCGGCCTTCCACAATCGGGATCGGTGGATGGTTCAGTGTTTTCCCGGATGTGCGATTGCCTTGAAGAGATGGCGGATACGCCCGATCCGGATCCTGCGCGGGCAGGGGATGGGCTGAAACGTCTGCCGCCTGAGCAATCCACGCCCTCAAGCACAGCCAGCGCCGCGGGCGCTGCGGCTGCTGGCGGCGCTGCCGGGGTTGGTGCGATCGCCATCAGCGCGGGCGGCGCCCCGGAGGATCCGACAGGCGGGACAGCCCCGGTCGCTCCCCCGGCGTCTGAGCCCACTCAGCCTCCGAGCGCCGAAGACGTGCCCGTCGATGGCGTCGTCCTTGCTCCATCGAACGGATCACAGCTCCCTCCCGGCGAAGCGGCCACTGAGACCGCGCCAGGCGCTCTCCAGGGGGATGGCTCCGAGAGTGGAGCGGCGCTTGGGAAGGAGGCGACGCCTCCGGCGCCGTCCAGTTCGTCTGATGCTTCCGCCGCACCTTCGCTTCCTCAAACGGACACTCTCAAGAGTTCAGGCGATCAGGCGCCTGCCGTTCCAGAAGGCGTGGCGGCTCCAGCCTCAAGCAGCCCTGTGTCCGGCGGCGTCGAGGCTCAGCCTTCGGCTCGGATCGAAGTCTTTGGCCTCTCCGCTTCGCGGGGCGAGGTGACTGCGTTCGCAGTCGGTTTGCTTTTTGTCGCGGCTGTCGCGTTGTTCGCAATAGCCCGACGTACCCTGGCCACCGGTCGCAGGTAGAGGATCTTCAGTCTGGCGTTCGAGTGACGCTCTGGAAGGCGCGCGCCGAACGGCGGATAACCGGTCGGCGCGTCCAATCCTTCAGAGTTTTTCAGTCAGTTCGGGAACGATCTTGAAGAGGTCGCCCACCAGACCGTAATCCGCCACGGCGAAAATAGGGGCCTCTTCGTCCTTATTCACCGCAACGATGATCT
>JAGWYJ010000081.1 GCA_018969425.1 Alphaproteobacteria bacterium
TTGGGGGTGAGGGCGTCGATAAGCGTCGGATCAATCGACTGTCCCTTCTCAATAGCGAAGCGAACGGTCGCTAGCGCGTCAGCCTGCTTTTTTGTGCGGAAGTTCAGATTCATCCAGACAAGTCCGACAATCATTGCGAAAAATCCCAGCGGCACGAGGGCTTCGGTCACGTCCATCCTGTTTCTCCTTGACGGCCGCGGTCGTCACACCATGGACAACTCTACACGCCGCTTCTGACAGATAGAGGCCGAAGGGTGGGTGATCGGATGCAGGTCATGCAAATAAATTTTCAACGGGAGGCCTACGGCGCCGCCCACTCCCTGGTCCCGAACGCCTCGAAAGGCGACACTTCACGAGCTACAAACACATGACAGATGAAGAGCTGGCGACAGAAGTCGGCAGACGGACTTGCCCGGACAGGCGTCTTTCATCATTCTTGCGGCGTGTCTGGCGGGCGACGGGCCGGCCTGAGGGGGAGTTTTGACGTGGACCACATGATCCGATCCGGCCTTGCAACCCTTGTCGTCGGTGTTCTTGCGTGCCTTCCCCCAGCCTTCGCGGCCTGTCCCGCCGATAGCGTGACGCGCGCTTCGGATCTCTTTGCGTCCTCGGAACGGCCTGGTGCGGACGTGTCGGCTCTCTCGGGGCAAGCCAATGCGATCTCGGCGGCCTGTCCGGACAATCCCGAAGTGAATCGGGTCCTCGTCAATCTTCATGGCAATCTCGCCCTCAAGGCGTCTGCACCGTCGGACGCGCAGGCGCAGACTGTTCTCGCCTGGCGCGCCTACCGTGCGATGGTGAAATCCGGCGTGAGCTATGCAAACGGCGACTTAGCCAAAGCGATCATCGACCTCATGGCGCAGGCGGAAGCTCTGACCGGAAAGCCATCAGAGTTCAGCCGCGCTGTACGTCCCGGCGATCCGGCGGCAAGCTGTGAACTCGCTGACTATTCTCTCGCCACTTATTACGGTCTTGCGATTCCAGCCAATGGTCGGCCTGACTGGAAAATAGTGCTCGCCATGCTGGATCGGAGCATCGCCGCCTGCGAGGGAAAGGTTGCTCCACAGGATCTGGTCACTCTTCTCGCCCAGAGCGCGCAGATACGCGTGGAGGCCCTGCAGAACAAATGGACGCCTGCGCCCGATGACAGGATCGCCACAGCGGCGGTCGCAAAGGCGCATCTTCAGCGCGCTTTCCAGTTGCGGCCGGATGGCGTGAGTCTCCTTCTGATGAAGCCTGCTGACAGAAGACAGATGGACGAGTTCCTCATGGGCGTTCTTCCGCCTGTTCCGGAGGCGGAGTGGTTCCTGCCTGAGAACGCCGATTCAGTTTATGTCCAGCGCTCGATAGCCATGCTCATTGACGCCGCGTGGGCGGAAGATAAGGGCCAGTTCACCGGTCAGAAGGCTTACGCGGAAATCGGCCGCCTTGAAAAACTTGCCCGTGCTCAGTCCGATCCAAAGGCTGCGCGGCGTCTCGTCTGGCTTGCGGCGCAAGGCCATAGCCTGGGCCGTTTCCGGCGTCCGGAGAACGCCGGGCTCAAGCCGACCCCGGAATACTACTGGAACTGGATCAATCCGGATTACCGCCCGCCCGCTCAGTAATGATAGGGCGGCGCCGGGCCGCGGGCTCTTGTCAGGCGAGGGTGTCGGGCCTTTCGCCGCCGCGGTTTTCAGAAGCAGCCTTAAGACCGATGAGACCTTTCGTCGTCTGAAGGGGCGCAGCGCTGCGCTCGACAGTCATGTTGTCAGACGAAGAGACCGGCGATCCGGAGCGGTGAGAGCGAGCCGCGTCTCTCCGCGACGGCTCTGTTCCGTCGGAGACATGTCACGACCGGCCTTGCCAATCGAAAACTAGGGGGATCAGAGACAGGTTTCGCCCGAAGGCCCCGCGCAGTGGGCGTCAGGACCGTGAGGCCGTCCCTTCGCGCCCGGAAGCTCCGGGGCAACCCCTGGTGGTGGGCAGGATCAACTGTGGTCGATCGATCACGTGTCTTCGAGGTGCGCCTTACCGCCCGCCCGATGGCGGGCCATTCATCGATGACCTGGCAGCCGGTTCACGACCCGATGCTGGAGGGACAGATTCTGTCTGGTCCATCTCCCGCTCCGGTCATTAAAGGCGGACGCTCGCTTTTAAGGCGACGCGGTCCTGATGGTCC
>JAGWYJ010000082.1 GCA_018969425.1 Alphaproteobacteria bacterium
GGTGTGCGATGTCTCCAAGCAGGCCTGGACCGCCTCCTTCCGGGTTCTCGACCGCGTCTCGACGCCCGGAGGCTCTGTGAGCACCCGGATCCGCCTTGCCGTCGAAACCGGGTCATCCGTCCTCGCTCAGGCCTGAGGATTTCGTGCGCCAGTCCGTGAGGCCTCGTGTCTGCAATCAGGACCGAACCCTGAGCTGTAAGAGGCGCAGACGCGCCGGTTCTGGCCCCGTGATCCGCTTTATCAGCGAGATACGGGGCCAGCCTGATCAAGGTTCAAAGTCAGACCGCTTCCGGCAGGCCGAGCCAGCGACGCACCGCGGGAAGACGGACCAGAACGAGGCGCTCGATGAGAGCGATGACGATGAGACATGCGCCCAGAACGGGAAGCAGGATCCCGCAAAGAATGATCAGTCCGCTCAGTCCGGCGCCAATCCGGGCGTCTGGAACAGGTGGAGGCGCTCCCAGCACGCCCGACGGGGCCCGCCGTCGCCACATCACGAAGGCGCTGACGCATAACACGCATAGCCCCAGAGCCGTGAGAACGCCCAGAGCCTGGTTCAGGGGCCCGAAGAGCTGGCCTTCATGGGCCGCGGTTCCGAACCCGACGATCTGGTCAATGACATGCCGATCCGCGAAGTCCTGACGACTGACGATCTGCCCCGTGTCTGGCGACAGGGCGACGTCGGCACGCAGGGGGCGGTTCTGCGCATTCGACTTGGCCCACCAGTAGGGATCCGAGCGCATCGGCGGCGACAGCAGAACGGGCGGCGCGAGCTCGAGAGATCGGGCGACGAGAACAATGTCCTCCATAGACGCGCTCCCAGCTGAGGCGACCTTCGCGTCAGCCTCCTGACGACGATGAGCGGCATGTTCATCAGCCGCCGACGTCGACCAGTCCTGCACGACAGCCGCCGTGCCCGTCGCTACGCGTAACTGCTTGAATGCCCCGCCCCAAACCGTGGCCCAGGGCAGACCCGTCACGAGCAGAAACAGGGCGAACCCGGAGAACCAGACGCCAGTGACCGCATGCAGATCGCGCCAGAACCGGGCGGCCCCCTGCCCCATACGGGGATAAAGGACGCCTGCCGCCCCCTTCGCTCCTCTCGGCCACCACAGATAGAGACCGCTGAGCACCATCACGATCGCCCAGCTCGCCGCGAGTTCGACGAGAATCGAGCCGCCATCGCCCATCAGAAGCTCGCCGTGAAGTCGGAACAAAAGACGCTCGAAGCGTCCGTCTTCGGGAACGGTTTTGAGGATTTCAAGAGTATCGGGATGAACATAGACTCGCACCCTCGCCCCGTTTTCCGACACCAGAAAGCGCGCCGCCTGATCCGGACCTTCCGGCAGAATGATGGCGGCGAGTTTTGATCCCGGAACCGCATCGAGGGCGGCGGCCGCCAGCTGGTCCGCGCTTGCCGCCTGACCTGTCCTCTGGAGAGACAGATAATCGCGATCGATCCAGGCCTCGATTTGCGGGCGGAAAAGATAGACCGAACCGCTGCAGGCCAGAATGATAATGAAGGGAAGACAGAACAGCCCTGCATAGAAATGCCAGCGCCAGATCATCCGGTAGAGACGGCCGCGAGCGGCCGTCTCCTGAGATGGGCTGGATGAAGAAGCCATGCCGTTCATCGCCGCCACCTCGCTTCCAGAATGAATGTCCGCTGAGGCAGGGGATGGGCGACATAGGCTTTGTCGTTGTTGAGATTATCAATGCCGAAGCTGAACCGGACTGCCTCGGTCGCATCCCAGTTCACCCGTGCGTCAACGATCAGATACTCGCTCTGATAACCATAGGCGTCTCCCCTCACGAGGCCGAACAGATCCGAGTTTGGCCGTGAGGCGTAGCGCCAGCCGAGAGAGGCTTTCAGCGACGGGGACAGGTCGTAGCGGGCAGAGCCGCTGACGCGCCATTCCGGGATCCGCGGAAACATCTGGTCTTCCGCCGCTGGCGCCGAAGGATTGCGGACAGTTCGGGCGTCCATCCAGGTCGCGCTGATATCGACGTCGAGGCCCTCGATCGCCACATCCTCGAGCTCTGCGATCAGCTCGACCCCGTACTGCCTGACAAGATCGATGTTCTTGTAGCTCGACACCACATTTCCGAAGGCGTTCAGACCCTGGAAGGAAAACACCGCATCCTC
>JAGWYJ010000083.1 GCA_018969425.1 Alphaproteobacteria bacterium
AAAACCGAGAGCCCGGACGGATCCCTGTCGAGCAGCAGCAGGGCGCTCATCACCGCATGACTGACAACCACATCGCCACTCTCGTATTTCTGGAAGGCGTTGGGCCCTCAACCGATCAGACGGCCAGCATCATTCTGGGTGAGGTGCAGGCGCTTCATGATCCGGTGCCCCCGAAGCGCTCGTTGATGACGAGCCGCAGCAGCCCGTAACAATCAAGCCCGTCCCGATGACGGCCACCCTCCTTGAAGGGCAGGCCGACATAGGCGGAGACCCAGTCCGGCAGTTCCATCATCAGAACGCCCCCGGAAATCGCGCCGGAGTCATCTGCTCGCAGACGGGTTCGGAGAGGATGTCTTCGTAGACAAGGTCGCCCGAGATCTCGCCAGCGGTCCCAGTCTCCATGGCCGTGCGCAAGACCGCGTCGGCAAAGCGCTCCTGGTAGCCGCCGACAGTGGGACGCTGCGGGAGGCTCGAAGGCCAGACGATTGAGGGCATTTGGGTCACCATTTCTGGCGGCATAGGTTGATCGTGAATGGCGAACCCGTTGACCTAACGGGCTTATTTGAGCGAACCGCCTATATGTCGAAATATATTGTTTTTATCGACATGTCGTGCGAACGTGTCGATCTCAGCGACAGGTCGTCAGGACGCGTCGAAGAATCGGAAAACTGTCGACACATGCTCTTCCGTCCAGACCAGGCCTACAACGAGCTGCCGCTCCTGCCTCCGAGGGCGGACGTGGAGACCCGCGCCATTCTCAAGGCGTGCATCGAGGCTCGTGCGGCTCTCTCCGAGCTGAAGGTGGCCGGCGAACTGATCCCCAATCAGGCGGTGCTGATCAACAGCATCCCGCTCCTCGAAGCGCAAGCCAGCTCCGAGATCGAAAACATCGTCACCACCACTGACCGTCTCTTCCGTTTCGCCAACGAGACTGACAATCAGGCTGACGCCGCGACCAAGGAAGCTCTTCGCTATCGTACCGCCCTTTATGAGGGCTTCAGGCAACTCAGCCAGAAGCCGCTGACAACAGCCACGGCGGTGCAGATCTGCCGAACCATAAAGGGCGTTGATCTCGACATCCGTGCGACGCCGGGAACCGCCCTCGTCAATGAGATGACGGGATCCGTGATCTACACGCCACCTCAAGGCAGCGCGCTACTGCGCGACAAACTTGCGAATTGGGAGCGCTACATTCATGAAGCGGAAGATATCGATCCTTTGATCCGCATGGCCGTCATGCACTACCAGTTCGAGGCGATCCACCCGTTCACGGACGGCAATGGTCGTACCGGCCGCGTGCTCAATCTTTTATTTCTCGTCGAAAAAGGCCTCTTGAGCATCCCGGTTCTCTATCTCAGCCAGTACATCATTCAGCACAAGGCGGACTATTACCGGCTCCTGCTCAAAGTAACGACAGACGCGACCTGGGAGGAGTGGATCCTTTACATGATCAAGGCCGTAGCCGAGACCGCGCAATGGACGACAGCCAAGATCAAAGCGATCCGCCAATTGCTCGACATGACTGCCGAAACCGTTCGTCGCGACGCTGCCAAGATCTACTCTCGCGAACTGGCTGAGATGATCTTCGTGCAACCCTATTGCCGGATTGGCAATCTCGTCGACGCTGGTATCGCGCAGAGGCAATCTGCTTCGACTTACTTGAAGCGACTTTGTGAAATTGGCGTCCTCGAAGAACGTAAAGTCGGCCGCGAAAAGCTGTTCATCAACCCGGCCTTTCTGCGTCTACTGACACAAAAATAGAGTGAGAAAACCATTCAGCATAGCCTCTGACAGGCTTGAGTGGTTTCTCGATCAAACCCGCTTGGTCAAACGGCGCGAGCCGTAGGTTTCACCTGATCCGCCCCTCTTGGAAGTGGTCCGCCCTTATGAAGCGCTTCGATTTCGTGGTCCACGCGCAGTGTTAGAATCCGACGGCCATGAGCCTTTGTTTCTTGTCGCATATTCTTTGCTGACGGGCAAATTCCGTCGGCGAAAGTCCGTTGAGAGCCATGTGAGGACGACTCTCGTTGTAGTCTCGTCTCCAGGCCTCGGCATGTCTCTTCGCCTCGGCAATCGACGCGAACCAGTTCAGGTTCAGGCATTCGTCGCGGAACGAGCCGTTGAACGA
>JAGWYJ010000084.1 GCA_018969425.1 Alphaproteobacteria bacterium
CGCCAAGGCACTCCTAAGATCGCTCCGATCCAGACCGACGGATTGACACTGGTGTTATGATATAACATAAATTGTCGAGCTCCAGACCGGATGATGTCTCCTCATGAAATCTTCCAGCCCCCGCGGGTATGACGTCGCCGCCTGCAGCCTGTCGGCGCTTTGCCTCGCGCACTGCCTGGTTCTGCCGCTTGCGGCGGCGGCGTCACCCTTTCTGGCGGCGGCGGCCGATGCAGAGTGGATGCACTGGGCTCTTGTGGCGATCGCTCTGCCGGTCTCCCTTATTGCCCTCAGCCCTGCTCATACGCCCCAGGGCGCACGTATTCTCGCCGGGACCGGACTTTTTTGCCTTATTATCGCTGCAGCTGGCTTTCCGACGCACAGCTGGGAGACCGGACTTTCCGTGACCGGCGCCGTGATCCTCGCCGGTGCCCATGCTTATAACGCCCGACAGACCGCCATACATCCCAAGGGATCGGCGGCCTGTCTCTGACCGCAGGCGGGCATCTCACCGTCAGAGCGCCCCCTGGCTCACCCCCTTGAGCCGCGACCCGCGCGATCCATGGACACGGGGCGTGCGCCACGTGCGAACCGGTTTTTATCCCTAACGAAGTGTGAACCCTTAGCGTCGCAAGACTAAGGCTGCGCCGCAAGCCACCTGGGCGCATACCCTCCCCTGGGCGCCCTGCGCCCCGAGAACAAGGTCAGACCATGCCAACGCCCGCAGTCAGCTCCCGGTCCGCCGCTCCGACGATCGCCGACCTCATCGCCCGGGACCTCGGGGTTGAGACCTGGCGCGTCGAAGCGACGATCGAGCTGATCCGAGAAGGGGCGACAATCCCCTTCATCGCGCGATACCGAAAGGAGAGAACGGGTGGGCTTGACGATACTCAGTTGCGACGCCTCGCCGAGCGACTGGCGTATCTGACTGAGCTGGCGGACCGTCGCGAGACAATCCTGAAGTCTATCCGTGACCAGATGCGTCTGACCCCCGAACTGGAGCGGCAAATCCTCGCAGCGGAAACAAAGGTGGCGCTGGAAGATCTCTATGCGCCCTTCAAACCCAAACGACGTACAAAGGCCTTGATCGCACGCGAAGCAGGCCTCGCTTCGCTCGCCGAGCGACTGCTAACCAACCCCAACCTGTCCCCCGTTGAAGAATCGCTCAAATTCGTCGCGGAGGACAAAGGCGTAGGCGACACCGCCGCGGCGCTCGAAGGCGCCCGACAGATCCTTATCGAAACCATGGCCGAGACCCCCGCTCTGGTTGGACGTCTCCGGGAAAAGGTCTGGACGGAGGGAAAGCTCGGATCCGCTCTGGTCAAGGGCAAGGACGAGGCGGGGGCGAAGTTCTCCGACTATTTCGAATTTGACGAACCGATCAGCGACATGCCCTCTCACCGGGCGCTCGCGCTGCTCCGGGGTGAGAAGGAGGGCGTTCTTCGCCTTAATCTCGATGTTCCCCATCCGGATGCATCTTCTCACCCGGCGGTCGGAGCCATCATGAACTCATTCGGGATCGTCGATAAGGGACGTCCCTCGGACGCCTGGCTTGCCGAGACGGCCCGGCAGGCCTGGAAGCAGCGCCTCGCGGCTTCAAACTCCAATGATCTCATCTCCCGCCTCAAAGAGCGGGCCGACGCCGAGGCGATCAGCGTCTTCTCCCGCAACGTCCGAGACCTCCTGCTGGCGGCCCCCGCCGGGCCCCGGGTCGTGATGGGTATCGATCCGGGCATCCGGACGGGTTGCAAAATCGCCGTTGTAGACGGCACCGGCAAACTCCTCGAGACGGCGACGATCTATCCCCATGAGCCGAGGAGAGACTGGGCTGGCGCCCTCACGACCCTGGCCGTCCTCGCTCGCCGCCACAAGGTGGAGCTGGTGAGCGTCGGAAACGGCACTGCCGGACGGGAGACGGACAAGCTCGTCGCTGAACTCTCCTCCAAGATGCCCGAGCTCAATCTCACTCGGGTCATGGTTTCCGAAGCGGGCGCGTCTGTCTATTCCGCCTCCGAACTGGCTGCCCAGGAATTTCCCGACCTCGACGTCAGCCTGCGCGGGGCGGTCTCTATCGCCCGCAGACTTCAGGACCCTCTCGCGGAACTGGTCAAAATCGAACCTAAGGC
>JAGWYJ010000054.1 GCA_018969425.1 Alphaproteobacteria bacterium
GAACTGGCTGCCCAGGAATTTCCCGACCTCGACGTCAGCCTGCGCGGGGCGGTCTCTATCGCCCGCAGACTTCAGGACCCTCTCGCGGAACTGGTCAAAATCGAACCTAAGGCGATTGGCGTGGGACAATACCAGCATGATGTCGATCCGACGAAGCTGGCGCAGTCCCTCGACGGCGTCGTGGAGGACTGCGTCAACGCCGTCGGGGTCGACGTCAACACAGCGTCGGCTCCCCTTCTCGCCCACATTTCCGGACTGAATGCTCAGATCGCTTCAAACATCGTCGCCTACCGGAACGAACATGGCGGGTTTAAAACCCGAGCCGCCCTGAAGAAGGTCCCTAGACTCGGACCAAAGGCCTTTGAACAAGCCGCCGGGTTCCTGCGAATTATGGATGCGGCCAACCCGCTCGACGGCTCAGCCGTCCACCCGGAAGCCTATCCGGTCGCCGAGAGGATCGCCCAGAAAACGGGACGTCCCCTCAAGAGCCTGATCGGTGACAAGGCCTTCCTGTCAAAACTCAGGCCACAGGATTTCGCGGACGAGACCTTCGGCGCCCCGACGGTCACGGATATCCTCAGCGAGCTCGAAAAGCCCGGTCGGGACCCGAGGCCGCAGTTTCAGACTGCAGCCTTCGACGACGCCATCCATTCCTTCTCCGACCTCAAGGCCGGCCAACGTCTCGAAGGCGTGGTGACCAACGTCACCGCCTTCGGCGCCTTTGTCGACATAGGCGTCCACCAGGATGGCCTCGTTCACATCTCGGAGCTCGCCGACACCTTCGTCAAGGATCCCCATAGCGTGGTGCGCGCAGGACAAGTGGTTCGGGTCGTCGTCAAGGACGTCGACGCGGCGCGAAAGCGGATCGCCCTGTCGATGAAATCAGGCTCTGGCGCTGCGAGCGCCGCGGGACCTGCGCCCCGACCGTCAGCGTCCGCCGCGAAGCCTATGGCCGCCCGTGCAGCACCCGATCGCCCCAGCGCCAGCCCGTTCGATGTCCTCAAGACCCTTGATATGTCGAAGGACAGGGGACAGGGAAGGGTTTAAAGCCCCCCTAAAGGAGGCTTCGAGGCCGCCGACCTGCGTATGAGTCTGGAGACGCAGTCGGATGGCGTCAGGCGCCCAGTCGGAACCGTTCGCGATGACCCTGCCGTCCCCTTCAGTTCTGATCGCCTCCTTCTATCGCTTCACGCCCCTGCCGGAGTTCAGGTCGCTGCGGGAGGGGCTTCTCCAGGTCTGCTCCCGTACCCAGGTGCGCGGAACAATCCTCCTGGCGCACGAGGGGATTAACGGCACGCTTGCCGGAGACGACCACGCGGTTCGCGAGGTCCTGCAACACCTCGAACGCATTCCTGGGTGCGAAAAGCTCGAACCCAGGGTCTCGAGAAGCCTGAAATCGCCCTTTCACCGGATGAAGGTGAGACTCAAGTCGGAGATTGTGACCCTTGGAGCGCCAGGCGTCAGCCCCCTCGCGGGAACGGGTCGATATGTGGAGCCGGAAGACTGGAATGCGCTGATCGAGGATGACGATGTCATCCTCATCGACACGCGAAACGACTACGAGACTTCGGTGGGAACCTTCCCCGGAGCCGTCCTTCCCGGAATTCGTTCTTTCCGGGAGTTTCCAGCCTGGTTCCAGGCCTTCCGAGAGACACTCGGCGAGGCCGCGTCCCCCCCTCGCATCGCCATGTTCTGCACCGGAGGCATTCGCTGTGAGAAGTCGACAGCGCTTCTCAAGTCCCAAGGCTTCGAGGAGATCTATCATCTCAAGGGCGGGATCCTGAACTATCTCGAGCGCATACCGACGGAGACAAGCCTCTGGTCCGGGGAGTGCTTCGTGTTCGACGAACGCGTCACGCTTGCGGACGATCTTCAGGAAGGCGCCTTTGCTCTCTGCAGGGGGTGCCGACGACCGCTCAGTGCGGAGGATCGCGCCTCACCTGATTATGAGGAGGGCGTCAGCTGTCCGGCGTGCCTACGCGACACGACCCCAGCTCAGCGAGAGCGTTTTCGCGAACGGGCTCGTCAGACCCGTATCGCGGAAGCGCGCGGGGAGGGCCATGTGGGCGCCATGCCCTCAAGCCCCCGCCGTTCGATGTCAACGGATGTTCAGCGCTCTCAAGCGAGAGCGGCTGATGCAGACGACTCAGGCCGCGCGCCGCAGGCCCGATCGAAGAAGATCTCCGAACTCTGAGGCAGGCATCGCCCGTGCAAAAACCCAACCCTGGCCCAGACTGCATCCGAGCTGGGCGAGGACCTCAAGCTGCTCGTCCGTCTCAATCCCCTCGGCTGTGCAGCGCAGACCGAGATCCGAACTGAGGGTGATCACGGACCGGACAATCGCCTGAGCCCGAGGGCTCGCAGATATGTTCTCGACAAATCGCCGGTCGATCTTCACTCCGGAAAACGGAAAGCGGGTCAGTGTGTCCAGCGAGGCATACCCTGTCCCGAAATCGTCAAGGACCAGACGTACCCCACGTTCCCTGAGCCTTGCGAACACCTTCCCCGTTCGGCGATCGTCCGCCAGAAGAGCGCTTTCGGTCACCTCGCATGCGATCTGCTCAGGCATGACATTGAAACGGTCGAGACTGCTCAACAGGCTCTCGACGAAGCGATCGCTCTGGATCTGAAGAGGCGACACGTTGATGTTGAAAATGAGGCTTCTCGTCTCATCCCCCCAGCTCTCGAGGCTTTCAAGGGCCGAGCGAAGGACCGTCTCTCCAAGAACATGGACCTGACCGGACGCTTCGGCGACATGAACAAATTCAGCCGGAGACACCCACCCCCAGTCCACGTGACGCCACCGGGCGAGCACTTCCGCGCCGCGTATACGTCTGTCCCCAATGCCGACGATCGGCTGAAACCAGGCAACCACGCCCGACGACAACGTCTGAAGATCCCGCTCCAGATCGCGCTCCAGCTTCTGAACCCGGCGACGCTGACTGGCGATGTGTTCATCGTGGATCCGCAAGCCCGCCGATCCTGATCCCCTCGCCTCGAGCATGGCGATCGAACCGAGAACCATTGTTTCGGCGGCGCTTTGGGCTCCCGCCAACTCAACCATCCCTGCCCGCACGGACAGACGCAGACCCTGGATCGCTCCGCCCCTTAACGGCAGCGCGAGCAGGTCGAGCACCCTGCGGCCCAGCGTCTCCGCCTCGTCCCGGTCCGCCTGGACCAGCAGGGCAAACTCATCGCCCCACAGGCGGGCGACCGGCGTATCGCCGGGAAAGATGGAGTGCAGCCTTGCAGCAAGCGTCTTCAGGATTTCATCGCCCCACTCATGTCCCACCCATTCGTTCAGAGACGAGAAGCGGTCCACATTGATGAGCACAAGATAGATGCCAGCCCCGCCCCGGCTCTTGATCTGCTCCAGGCGGCTGAAGAAGGCCTCACGGTTCAACAGTCCGGTCAAATGATCAGAGGTCGCCAGCTGAAGACGCTTCTTTTCAAGCCGGGCCGAGGCCAGTCGTCCCGCCGTCATGGCGGCCAGGGTCTTGAACATCTCGACATGCCAGGTGGTGAAGAACCCGGGCTGACTATGCTCGCTGTCGATGACGCCGATCACCCGCCCATCGCTCCAGATCGGTACAGAAAGCTCGGAGTGACGCGAGGCGTCATCTAGGACATACCGTGGATCGAGACGGGTATCGTCCACCAGAACCGCCTCTCCGGTGGCAGCACAGGCGCCCACGATTCCCTGACCGACCGCAAGTCGGATACGATTCACGATCTCACGGTCATCGGGATTTTTCGGGCCGAACGCGGCTTTCTGGACGAGGTCTCCCCGTTCCTCATCCAGCAGATAGATGACACAATCCTCAAGTCCGATATGGGCGACGGCCTGCTGAGCCAGGTCCCAAAGGATGTCATCGATACTGTCGCTGAAGTGCAGGAGTGTGGAGGCGAACGAATGGATAACCCGCAGATCGCGGAGCTGAGCCGCCAGATTTTCGTTCTGGGCAAGCATGACGACGTTGAACCTCCATCCCCGAACGAATGGATACCCTATTTTACTTAAGATTTATCTGCTGACGACCGACCAAGCCCTGCATTCATGCGTCTCGAACCCCACGGACGCACCCTCTGCCCCGCGCCCCCGCGGGGCGCCGACTCACGCTTCAGCCGAAAAAGTCCCGCCGCTCTCGATTGCAACCGCGGAGCGGACGGGGAAAGGTCAATGATCACTCCCCTTCAGAGACATCCACGCCTGCGAAAATCGGCTTTTCAATCGGATGGGGTCTGCCCTCACGCTCTAGCTTCCTTGCTCCGGCCAGGATCCCGGGAAGAGCATAGTTGCCCTCGTGGCAGGCGTATTCATAAAGCGGTTCAGAGGAGAGATTGAGGGCCATCTCGCCTCCCCAGGTCTGGGTGTAGAGCGTCGGATCCTCGACCGTGAACTGGTAGAAAATCTGCCCCTCAGACCAGCGGGTGTAACGCTCAGTCACTTTTCCCGCCGCCGAGATATAAGATCTCTGACGGGGATGCGAGTTCACCGTTTCGACGACAAGGGTATCTCCCTCATACCAGCCAATCGAATCCCCGCCCCAACGGGGGATTTCCTTCGGTCCATGACGCCCATTGATCGGCACAACGCGAACGTCATGAATCATCTCGGTCAGGAACATGACATGGTCGGGCGTCTGAACGATCTGATAGGTGTTATTGTACATTCCATTGTTCAGAACCGGTCCGGCGCTGCCAGTAAAGCTCATGATGCAGCGCTCTGCGAGCGGCCGGATTTCAGGTCCGTCGAAACTGGTCGAACGGGTATTGGCCTGGATACCCTGCCGGGAATAGGGGATGCGCCCATCGGAAGGGTTCGTAATCCATGAGGTCCGGATCTCACCCTTGACCCGCGCATAACTCGCTCCCGGATCCATCCAGAAGCGGTTATAGGCCCGGGACGGATTCTGATCTGAGAGGAGCTGACGGGAGGATTCTTCATCCACCTTTGAAGCGCCGGCCTCCTGACGGGCTGCGGCGGAATAGACGTTTTGTCGGACGAGCTTACTTTCCAACTCCTCGCTGACAACGAGGGATTTCACGTCTGTCGGCCTTTGCATCGAGGTGAGGGAGGCGTTGGACCAGAAGCCCTGAAGATCAGGAACGCCCCAGCTCGTGCGCGGGGCGACTTGCCCACCTGGCGTCTGCGCGACCGCTGGAGCAAGGAATAGGGCCCCAGCTAAAATCGCCGACCCGAATTGCAATCCGGTCCTTCGCATGTCGCCTCCCCTTGTACGCGGCGTATTCGCCTGCTCAGACTTAAGCTACTCCCATCTTTATGCGGTGCAATGGGTACGGCATGCAGGACAGCCAGTCGATTGCCCAGCGGCCTTGATCTCGTCTATCCTTCGTCTGTCAGAGGATAGCGAACAGGTTTCTCGCGAACCCCTCTAACGGGTTCCCTGTCGGGGGTCGTATAGGGCCCAGCCGGGTCTGGTCGGACGCTCCCGCAGGCACGAACCTATCATTGAGGGCGTACGAAACGCACGGAGAGAGTTATGGATGCGGGCGTTTCAGGACTGACCAAAGGCGTCTTCGACCTTGCGGTCGGCTTTTATCGCGACGTCAACTTCGCCTATACGATTGCCGCGGTTATGGCCCTTGCCGCGATCGGACTTGCCCTGATTGCGCTGATCCGACACGTCATGCAGGTGAGCGCGCTCTCGGCTAGAACGCGACAGCTGACCGGATACATTACCTTCTCTCCTGCGCCCGGAAGCACGGACGCTGACGACCGCGAGGCGGTCTTCCATAGCCGTTTCCGGGAGATCGATGCGGCCATGGGCCGGGGCGGGGCCGGAGGCGGTCTGCTTCGCGAAGCCTGGATGCGTTACCGTAAGACGCTCATCCTTGGTGCTTTCCCGCCAGTGCGGTCCACCCAGCGCCCACACGGCTTTGTCTATGACGTTCTAAGCCCGCCGACGTGGATCGGATTTGCCGCCAATATCTTTGTCGCCTTCGGCCTCCTCGCAACTTTTATGGGCCTTGTTGCGGCCCTGACCTTTGCAGCTGACGGTATCGCCTCGGATAATGTCGCGTCCATGCAGGCCGCCCTTCGCGACCTCCTCGCCGCCGCCGCTTCGAAATTTGTGACCTCCGTAGCCGGTGTCGGCCTTTCCCTGATTCTTCGCCTTCTTGAGCGCCTGCTGACGGTCGATCTCAGACGCCAGGCCGATCGCCTCGCCAAGTCTCTTGAGAGCGGAATTCGAGTCGATCCGGGCGCCCAGTCGGCGGCTCTGGCGGAGGAAGTCTCGGGTCTGACGACGCTTCTCAGACAGAATCTCGAAAATGCCACGCCCTCCCCCGAGACCGGGGCTCAGGCATGAGCGAGGCCCCCTCCACCCTCAAACCATCCTGGACCGAGGCAAGCGAAGAAAGCTACTATGTCTCCATTTCAGACATGCTGATCGGACTTCTTTTCCTGTTCATCATCATGCTGATGTACGTGGCGCTTCAGCTGCGTGAGACGACAGACGTGCTCAAGACCAGTGAGCAGACACGGACAGAACTTCTTCAAAAGATCTCCACATACCTGACGGAACGGAATGTCGCCGCCGAGGCTGATTTCGATGCGGGTGTCCTCAGACTTCCCGATGAAATTCTGTTCGAGAAGGGACGAGACGACCCCAAAGCGGAGGGCGTGCGAGCGCTCCGTGTGCTCGCCGACGCCTTTGAACAGCACCTTCCATGTTACACCTATCGACGTTCATCCTCGCGTCCGTCCGAGTGCGCCAACGAAGCCCATAATGTTGAGGCGATCTTCATCGAAGGACATACCGACAGCGATCGCTTCACGTCGAACGGCCGTCTGCGAGACAACTGGGACCTCTCAGCGGCACGCGCCTCCAACACCTTCAGGATCCTCGATGGGTATAAGCCCACGCTTGCAGATTTCCTTTCTGATGCACCAGGCGATCCTGAAGCCTCGGCCCTTTTTTCCATCGCCGGATACGCCGATGAGCGTCCGGTTGATCCTGGATCAGATGAGCTGGCCAAGAGCCGGAACCGACGGATCGACATCAGGGTCGTGATGGCGAGCCCGAAGGCGCCTGAGGCTGACTGAGAACGTGGCGGGTGCGGCTGACTTCAGGCGAGCGGCCTGTCGACCGACCCGAGATCGAACAGCGCCAGACCGCCCAAGAGCTCACGGGTTCACAACACGATTTGTCTGGACGCCCAAATCGATCGCTCCGTCCGGGGTCCGGATCGATGCGGTCACGGTCTGCCCCGGCTGAAGATATTGCGCCCTCTTCAGTTGACCGCGCATGAAGGCCCTGAAGCGTGCTGCAGGACTGAGGAAGCCGCCGATCGCCTGAGCGAGTGCTGGCGGCGGACGAAGAGCGACGCCCGCGGGCGTCCCCGTCGCAATCAGGTCGCCAGCATGCAGATCCATGATCGAGGAGAGTTCGCTCAGCGTGTCAGACGGCTTGAATATCATTTCTCTGGCCTGCGCCTTCTGACGCACGGCGCCATCAACGCATAGCATCAACTCCAGATCGAACAGGCGGTCAAACTCGCCTGCCTCAGGAAGGACAAGCCAGGGGCCGACGGGCCCGAATGTCCGGTAGCTCTTCGATTTGTGAAACTGCATATGGCTGATCTGAACATCGCGGGCGGTGACATCGTTGACGATCACCCATCCTCCGACCCATTCAGAGAGCGTCTCCGCTGTTATCGTCTGCGTCGTGTCGAAACCGCGCTTCAGAACAATACCGAGCTCGACCTCGTAATCGAGCAGCCGCACATGAGCCGGACGCACAATATCGACGTCTGGCGGAGAGATGCAGGAGGACGCCTTTGTGAACAGGATATTGTTGACCACCTGCGAGGGATCGCCCCCCACCTCGCGAATGTGGTCTGCGTAGTTGGTCGCCTGGCATACGAACTTCGACTCGCGGGTGACCGGGCTCAGAAATCGAGACTGCGGCAGTAGCGTTCCAGTCAATCTAGCGCGCGCCCCATCTTCCGGACCACCGCCCTCGAAGAAGGCGCGTGTTGTCGGATAGGAGCCCGAGAGACGTCGTAATCCCCCCTCTCCTTCAACGCCCCAGAGGATTCCCTCGGCCGTCTCAACTCGGGCGATTCTCAGCGCCATATCCTTCCTCCTATTTCAGCCAGGGCCGCGCGGGCGCATCGACAGCCGCAAGAAGGCGACGCACACGAGCAAAGTCCAACTCGGAACTTCGCATGACGTTACCGATGACTTTCAGTATCAGCCCCGGGGTCATTTTCGGCTTCTCGAAGTCTTTCGGCGCCGGCGGGCCCCACTGATACAAACCAGCAACATCCAGAGCGCTGTAGCCCGTCTCGACGGAGGCGGTGAACACATCCCCGTCGGTGAAATGCTCAACCTTATCGCCATAAGGATCCCGCCAGTAATCGAATATCTGGCTGCCCAGAATATGACGCCCTACGCCCCAGGCATGACGCCATCCTTTGGACTGAAGATACTGCTGTCCCATTGCCACATCGTCGAGGTCGATGACCTCGAAGGCTGAATGGCTGTAGGTGTCAGTCACGTTCTGTGTGACGACGACCGTATGGTGATCCGCCGGATCATCGCCGCGGTCGCACCTCATGAACACCAGCGCAGGCTTCCCGTCGTCCAGACACTGCACGTCGGACGGGATCAGGCCGAAAGTATCCATGTACCAGCGTGCGGTACGGGCGAACTCCACAGCCCCGAGAACGCAGTGGCCCGGACGGAGGACGCTTGCCGGCGCGAGAGGCGGACGCGCTCCTTCATTGATTCGCGCACGCTGATCAGGCGCGTTGGCGCGAGTGGGGGGACGTACCGGGTCTGCAGCAACAGGGACCTGTCCGGCGACCGCCCAGACAGAAAATCCTGCGGGGTCAGTCAGACGGACATGAAAGCCGCCTCCGGGCAGATCGAGAGGTTCAACCGCACTCGCACCAGAAGTTCGGGCCAGCGCCTCCAGGTCGCCGCTATCCCGCACTCGCAGGGCGAGCCCGACAAAAGCCGCCTTCTTCGACTTGAAGCTGACATGGGCAGGTCCAGGGTTTCGAGCCCCGCGCATCACCAACCGATCGGGCGATCGAAGAGCCCGCTTGAAGCCGAAGTCGATCAGAAAGCGCTCCATCCGATCAAGATCCGGTCTCGCAAACATGACGAAGGCCAGGTCCTGAGCTTTGGCGACAGGGTCCTGAGAGCGGGCGAAGCGCGGATCGGGCGCGAATGCGCTCATGGGCGTTGGTCCTTCCAGAAGGGCTAGGGCGGAGGCGAGCCAGCGAAGGCGGGGGCCTGACGGATCGACAGGAAGCACCTCAGCGATAAAGCGGTCGGGACGAACAACAGCAAGACGGCCTTCTCCCACCTGCTCGAGGATTTCCGGTTCCTCGACACGAGTAAAGGTCGCGCCGAGCTTCTCCATCAGCGCGCAGTCATCCCGATGCAGGCCTGCACGCGGGTCCACTCCGGCACCGATGACAGCCCACCCGGGGCCGATAATCTCGTCAAGCCGGGTTCCGCCCTCGGCTGCGATTCGAGGCTGAACCAGCATACGCCCTGACTGACGGGCTCGTCCCCTGACAGATCCCGCCTCAAGCCGAGGCCTTGGCAAAAGACCTCCCTTATCGACATGGGCGGTATAGCCCGGCATCGCAGACATGAAGGTGAACAGAATATCCCGCACCGAGGCGCGGAGCCGAGACGTCGGCATAATGTCGCGACCCAGGCGAATGGCGAAGTCGGTCATCGCTTTGACGTGCGGCCGACGCTCAGTTTCGTAGGTGTCAAGCAAAGCCTCACCGGCGACGCCCCGTCGGACCAGGTCCAGCTTCCAGACCAGATTGTGTACGTCCCGCAGACCTCCGTTCAGACCCTGGCCTGCGAAGGGCGGATTTATGTGCGCCGCATCGCCAGCCAGAAGGACGCGCCCCTTTCGGAACTGATCGGCGTAGCGAGCATGAAAGGTGTAAACCAGTGAACGTTCTATCCTCGAAGTATCGTTCGGGGCATAGCCTCTGATCAATCTCCGAACGACATCCTCCCGCTCCAACTCAGCTGCGCTCTCTCCGGGCAGAACAAGAAACTCCCAACGACGACGCCCGCGGGAGACTGGAATGGTAAGAGCCGGACGGCGCGGATCACAGAAAAACCGCATCTCGCGCAGGCCGTAGCCTTCATCCTCACAGTCCACCACCAGCCACTTCTCAGTGAAGGTGGTTCCTCCGAAAGGAATCCCCGCCGCATCGCGTACAAAACTCATCCCACCGTCGCAGCCGACGACGAAACTCGCATTCGCCAGACGCGTCTCACCGGTCTCATCCTGGTACGCGACAGCGACCGCATCAGGTCCATTGCGCAGGCCCGTAACGCGGGCGCCCATCTTCAGAACAACATTCGGATACCGTTGAATCCCGCCCCTCAGAACCGCCTCCAGCTCAGGCTGATAAAAGCTTCCGAGCTGAGAATGGCCAAAGGGCTGATCTGGACGGGACATCCTCATCAGAACCCTGCCCCGCCCGTTCAGATAGGATACGGGAACGTCTTGCTCGAGAGTCGGCTCTAGGGCCTCTAAGAGACCGATCTTCTGGAACAGGCGAAGGGTCTCGGCGTCATAGGCGATCGCCCGGGGGACCGTGAAGGGTTCGCGGCGACGTTCAAGAACAAGGACTTCGGCGCCGCTGCGACCTAAAAGATTGGCCAGCATCAGGCCAACCGGTCCGGCGCCGACAATGATAGCGAATGTCGACGTCATGTCCCGCCCTAGCCCCGCAGCCTCGAATAGCGAATTGTTCCGCCATCTGCAGGAATGGTGATCATCATGCCGTCATGTCCGATCCGAACCCCCTCAGGCCTCACATCTCTCACGCCCCGCAACCAAGGCGTGCGAAGCAGGGGCATGACGATCGGCGGGGCGATATGGGTGTAAACCAGATCGCGCACCCCGGCCTCATTCGCGAGCTGAGCTGCCTCGACCGGATCAATGTGGTAGGAACTGGTGTCTCGCAGGACGCTGGCAAGAGAGGCTTGACCCAAACCGTCCGCCTCCTCTGCGAAAATGTCCTGCATACGATGTGACTGAGCCTCGCTGATCAGAACGTCGGCTCCGCGGGCAGCCTCAGCCAAAGGAAGATGATAAACGGTGTCGCCCGTAATCACGACCGATCGTCCGAGATAATCAAAGCGATAGGACAGAGCCGGAACCACAGGACGATGGTCAGTCTCGATAGCTGTGACACGCACTCCGTCCCTTTCCAGAATCACAGACGTGCGTCCCTGAGGCGAGGCGCCGGTCGGTCCAATCGGAATGGTCCGCGCCTGCATGCGAGCCGCCTCAAGCGGCAGGAGACCTGACCCGTGATCATGGTGCGCGTGACGATAGGCGCGATCGAAAGAGTAGGCTGCATTGAAACCCTCAACGACCGCGGAGACGCCTTCGGGCCCGAACACCTCAAGGGGCGACCGCCGTCCTTGCACCCAGCCCTGTATATTGAATTCCCCCAATTCCCCGATGTGGTCGGAGTGAAAGTGGGTGAGAAAAACACCCTGTATGTCAGGGGCCGGAATGCGCCAGAGCGCCAAATTCTCGCTTGCTTCGGGGCCGATATCGACCAGAAACAATTGCTCTCCGGCAACGACAAGCGCACAGGATTTCGCTGTTCCACGCAGCGGGAGGGGGCTCGAGGTCCCGCACAGAACCACGAGCAGCGCATCGTTCGACCGCGGGAGTTGAGAGGCCCGCAAGAGCTGAGCGCGGACGCCCATGGCGAACACCTCGTCCTGCAGTCGCGGAATGGTCTGAAAGGCTCCGTAGGCGGTCGTCGCTAGTCCCGCCAACGCAAGGACCGCCAGAATCGCCGCTCGTTTCATGACCGCCCCCTTTTTTGACCATATGGTCAAAATGTTTGGCGCCGACTGACCAACTGGTCAAGAATGCAGTTGACAGATTTTGACCGTATGGTCAGAGGTCCGATATGGGAAAAACAGTTCTCTCGAGACCCGGAAGCGATGAGGGTCTTCGTCGCATTCTGGATGCGGCGCGAGATGCGTTCTCAACCTATGGATTTGAGGGGGCGAGCCTAAGATCGATCAGCGCCGAAGCGGGCGTCCTCCATACTGCGCTGCTTTATCACTTTCCGAGCAAGGATCGGCTGTGGCGGGCGGTTATGTCCGAAATGATGGAAGACCTCGAGGCGAGAATCGCCGTGCGCACCGCAAGCGGAGACGGCGAGGATCCCAGCGCCGTCAGCCGTCTGATCCTTAGAGATTTCGTCTATTTCTGCGCGGAACGGCCGGAGCTGCATCGGATCATGACCCACGAAGGTCGGCATGATACTCCCCGTCTCTCCTGGATGATCGAAACTTATACAGGACGGCTTTACGCAGCTGTTGGGGAGCTCATGGACTCGGTGGACCGATCGATCTTCCCGGACCCGATCCACCTTTATTATGCAATCATCGGCCTCGCTGCATCCACTTTCACGCTCGCCCCAGAATATCAGCGCCTCTCGGGTCGAAGCCCGTTCGACCCGAAGCAAGTCGAGACAACCGCCGCGCTTCTCGAGCAACTCATCTTCGGATCATCAAAAGCGCCAGCCGGCCCATAAGCGCGAGACGAAGACACTTCGCCGGCGCAGCTCCCATTACCCGATCGACAGATTTTTCGCGGATATTCGTCTCAGGACGACCATCGGTCTCGGGGGGACGGGCCGGAGCGGACGCCAACGGGCGTCCGCTCCTGTTCTTGATCATACTCGGCCATTCGTCCTGCCGACAAAGCCGTCTATCAGGTCATGGCCAGCCAGCGGTTGAGCGGTCGAGAACCTGACCTGATCCCTGGCCCAGGTCTTCGCCCCACCGGAATCGGTCTCGGAACGGGCTTCACGACATGACCTTACCGGACCGCCTTCCAGGACAAGGCTGGAGCTGAGGGCCTGTATCAGCAGATCCAAAAACGACCCGCTCAAGGCGGGGCGCGGGATAAAATCGTTTGATGATCGCCCCATCGTTACTCCAGAACGTCGACTGCAAAGCAACTGGCGACCAGGCTCCAACACGGGGCTTCACACGACACCGATTTAAAACAATCCGCGCGGTCCCCAAAGGAACCTAATCAGCCCCATGCCGCCCAATGCCTGACAGGAAAGCGCCGAAGTCGCCGGCTAAACCGCGATTAAATGGCGCACCCGACAGGATTCGAACCTGTGACCTCTGCCTTCGGAGGGCAGCACTCTATCCAGCTGAGCTACGGGTGCCCGGAGTTGGACGGGGACACTATAGGATCGGGGTCGAAACGCAACCGAAGACGTCGCCTCATCGGACC
>JAGWYJ010000085.1 GCA_018969425.1 Alphaproteobacteria bacterium
AGCTTACGTCTCCGGCTCCGGAGGTCCGGTGTTTGGATGGCGCGAGGTAAGATTGACAGACCAGCTTACCGATGCCGTCCGCGCGCTTGGCGACGAGTTGTCCTCCGCCAGCGGCGCCATGACAGAGTTGATATTGTTGCGGCTGGAGAAGATCGGCGCTGGACGTCGGCTCGATGTCATGTGTGTCCCATCAGTTTCATCCTGGGTCGGGGCGCACTCTCACAGAGGCAACCCCGATCGGCGGAACTCAGACGGTTGTCGCTTTTGCTCCCATGAAGTTCAGGCGTACTCGCATAAACGGCTCGAAGGGGTGAACGCCCCTGGCGAGCGGCCCAAGTTGTTATTCTCGACTCATCAGCTCCGCTGGCTTTGCCGTGGGTAGCGTCGGAGTTATTGATGATGGGGTGAAATTCTCTGGCCACTCAGTGGGGCGATCAAGGAGTTCCGCATGTCCC
This sequence comes from Alphaproteobacteria bacterium, assembly GCA_018969425.1. GTDB lineage: Bacteria > Pseudomonadota > Alphaproteobacteria > Caulobacterales > Hyphomonadaceae > UBA7672. Next base: position 456 of record JAGWYJ010000085.1, read on the forward strand.
GAAGTGTATGCCGTTTTTGGCTGACGGCCTCTGTCCTGTTTTTCGCTGCGCCAGCTTACGCCGAGCCCCAGCGCATCGCCGGGGTTAACAAAGACGTGTTCCGCACACCGCAGTACATCTGCAACATGAATCCGGGGAACGCTTGGACGCCGGACCAGACAAAGATCTTCATGAATGCCGTCATGAAGGACGAGGTCTATGATGACGCGGAGCGGGTCCTTGTCGCGGCGCTCCAGAAGGAAAGCTTTGATCTTATCATCGGAGCAGCCAAAGAGCCTCAGTTCAACCCCAATGACCTTCCGCGCAAAGGAAGCCTGCCGCCGGCATCGCGCGCCGCCCTCGCCACGGGCCTGACAAGCGAGGCCTTTGCAGCGGCGGCGAAGAGGAGCCGGGATCGCGCCGCGGGGCCGGTAGGGAATGAAACGATGCTGGATTACTATCTTCGCACAGGAGGCGAGGGGTTGGAGAAGCTGGCTACCTATGCGCTTGAAAGCCCCCAAAAGTGGGGAGAGGCCCGTCTCGCTCTCGCCGGCGATCTCCGGGCGGTCTACGAGCGGACGCGGGGGGACTCCATCACGGATCTGGTGCGGACGAACTCCGATTTCAAAGCATCCTGGACGACGCGCCTCAATCAAGCCCGGCAGATCGCCGATCCGAGACTGAGGGACGCCGCCTCCTGGCTCAGCCTCGAGGCCGGCCCCACTGTCGATGTTCTCCTCGGCGGCGCTGTTTCTAACCAGATCTATTACGACGTCCTTGGTCCTGACCAGACCGATACGCTGCTGGCGTCCGTTCGCCAGCGGCTTGGGGTCCCGGCCGAAAGTCTCGGAAAATGATCGCGGACCGGACCGGTCTGCCGGCCCCCTTCGGATCCCGCAGGAAGACTGACGCGTTGACCGGCGTGAGAACGTCGGAGCCATCCTTGCGATTGTCGGCCCTGCAATCTCACCGGGCGGGAGGGGGCTAAACGGGCTCGCAGTATCGCCGGTGCGGGTTCGCCTGCAGCCATGGAGGCGGCAGGGACAACCCCTGTTGCGCCTCAGTCATGGCTTGGGCGGCGTCAATGCCTACGGGGGAGATCCTGCGGGTGAACGGGGCGATATGACTTAGCGAGCAGGCGGCTCATACCTCGGATTGGTCCAGTTCCAGAAAAATTCCGGTGTCGGCTTGAGCCCAACGTTCTCCGGCCGTCTGAAACGTCCCACGCTATGGCCTCGTGCCGCAAGCCAGACCAGACGTCGCGCTGCGTCCGCGTCGGACTGCTTGCGGGCAAGAGCATCAAGGCGACTGATCTCGCGGCCTGCCCGCCCACCGGTGACTTCACCCCCATCAGCAGCCCAGGCGGTATCGATCTGCATGGCAATCGTGCGCATCACATAAACCGAATTGGCGTTCTCGGGCAGGAACCACTCCGCTTCCGGGACGGGCGGAAGAACGGTTGCCAGGAACTCATCCAGTTTGACCCGGTCGGATGGTTTCATGAGCGGCGCCAAGAGGCCGTCC
>JAGWYJ010000086.1 GCA_018969425.1 Alphaproteobacteria bacterium
CATCCGCTCCGGAGCTCATTGCGATCCCTACATCCGCCGTCGCGAGCGCAGGAGCATCATTGACACCATCGCCCACCATCGCGACTACCCGACCCTCCCGTCTGAGGCGGGAGATGACCTCACGCTTTTGCTCGGGCAGGACTTCGGCCGCGACCTCCGTAATGCCCAGACGGGAGGCGACCGCCATAGCGGTGGTTCGGTTGTCTCCAGTCAGCATGATGAGCCGAATGCCGAACCTCCTAAGGTCCGTCATCGCGTCTGCAGAGGTTGATCGGATGGGGTCGGAGATCGCCAGCGCTCCAGCGAGGCGGCCGTCAATTCCGACGAAGACGACACTCGCTCCATCCTGTCTCAGCTTGTCTGCGCCTTGGAGAAGAGAGGACAGATCGACCCCGTTTTCGCTCAGATATCGGCCGCTTCCGACGATAACGCTCCTGCCTTCGACGATCCCGCTGGCGCCGAGGCCGATGGGTGACAGGAATTGGTCAACCTTCGAAAGGCTAAGCCCCTTCTGCTTCGCCGCTTCCAGGACAGCGGTCGCGAAGGGATGCTCGGAGGCCTGCTCAACGCTTGCTGCAAGGCGAAGCACTGTCAGCATATCGTCCTCAGGCGCCGAAAGCATTACTGTGACCGCCGGTCGCCCTTCCGTCAGAGTTCCTGTCTTGTCGAGGACCAGGGTGTCGACGGTCGCCATGCGCTCGAGCGCCTCGGCGTTCCGGATCAGGACGCCCGCACCAGCGCCGCGGCCGATACCGACCATGAGGGACATGGGCGTTGCGAGACCCAGCGCGCACGGGCAGGCGATGATGAGAACCGAGACGGCCGCCACAAGGCCGTGAGGGACCTTTGGGTCCGGACCCAGAAGGATCCAGCCAAGACAGGCGAGGAGGGCGATCCCCATCACAAACGGAACAAACCAGCCTGAGACCTGATCGACTACACTCTGGATCGGAGAACGCGACCGCTGGGCGTCTGCGACCAGCTGGACGATACGCGCCAGAACCGTGTCGCGACCAACCCGCGTCGTCCGGACGATCAGAGATCCCATCTGATTGAGAGCGCCGCCGACGACCGTGTCGCCCGAGACTTTTGTTACCGGGAGAGATTCGCCGGTGATCAGAGACTCATCGAGTGTGGATCGACCGTCTTCGACAACTCCATCCACCGGAACCTTCTCTCCGGGTCGGACGCGCAGACGATCCCCAACCTGAACATAGGCAAGGTCGATGTCCTGCTCCTCACCGTCCGGCCCCAGCCGTCGCGCACGTGAGGGCGCGAGCCGAAGCAGGGCCCTTATGGCGTCTGAGGTTCTATCCCGCGCCTGAAGCTCGAGCACCTGCCCCAGAAGAACGAGGACGGTAATGACTGCGCTGGCTTCGAAATAGACCGGAATATCGCCACTCCTGTCTCTGAACGCCTCCGGAAAGCGATCGGGGGCCGCTGTGGCGAGAAGGCTGTAGAGCCAGGAAGCCCCGAGTCCGATGGAGACAAGCGTGAACATGTTCAGATGACCGACCCTGAAAGAGCGCCAGCCTCGTTCAAAAAAGGGCCACCCGGCCCAGAGTACGATCGGTGTCGCGAACAGGGCCTGTATCCGGATGGAGAGGGCCGAAGGCGCCATGTGGGCAATGAACGGGATGAGATGACCTCCCATAGACAGAAAGATCACGGGGAGAGCCAGAACCGTCGCTGCAACCAGGCGCCTGCGCATGTCGGCGAGTTCCGTCTGAAGGCCGCTTTGGCCCCCGGCGATATCCGGTTGCAGCGCCATTCCGCACTTTAGACAGGTCCCTGGGTGAGTTGTCGCCTCTTGCGGATGCATCGGACAGCTCCAGCTCGCCGCCGGGCTGGATCGCTCAGGCGAGGCGTTGGACAGGAAGCGGTCGGGGTCTCTTAGAAAGCGGATTTTGCAGGGCTCACTGCAGAAATGGATGGTCTCTCCATCATACGTAAC
>JAGWYJ010000020.1 GCA_018969425.1 Alphaproteobacteria bacterium
CTCGCCATCGACGTCATCAATGGCGGACCTGGGCTTCGAACCTGGGTCGACGATCCGCAGGCGAACCCTCAGGATCTCGATAATCAGGCTCTCCGAGACGAGCGGGAGTGGGCTGAGGTCAGGAGGCCGTTTCTTCTTTACTAGCTCCCGATCCAGCTGGAATGCGCGTCATTCAATGCGCCAGCTGAGCGGAAGAATGAACAATCCCGAAGGCAAGACCTCGCTCTCGTTATAGACGAAGGAGGCCAGACATCCCTCGAGGTGGCGAAGCGCAGCCTCGTCGAGCAGCGAATAGCCGCTGGATCTGTGCAGCTTCGGCGAGTCTGGCCGTCCGTCCGCCCCGATCACGAATGAGACCAGCGACCGGCCTGACATCTCGGCTCTCAATGCGGCCTGCGGGTAGGCCGGCGCTCGTTTGAAACATGCGCCCAGAGACGACGCGCCGACGATGGCGTTCGCCTCGGGAGTGGCTGGTCCCGGCGTCGCAGCTTGTTCCGGGCCGGCCTGAAGGGCGTCCGTCCCTTCCTGAGCGCTGGCCCCACCCGCGCATGCAAAAAGCGTAAGGGCTGCCGCAACAGCTGCCTGGATACGCATGGAAAACCCTTCCTATATCTCTTCGCGCAGACTGATCCTCACCATGAGGGTGTCAGAGACCCCTGAGGGTCGCAATCCTCCTCCAGCCCAGGCGCATCGCCTGCATGGGCGGACGCTCGGCTCTTGGCGCATCGGACAGGACGGTCTAGCAACGCTCATAAGCATAATCGGAGGAGACGACATTGCGCATTCGAGGACTGACCATCGCCTTCATCGCCGCAGGCCTGACCGCCAGCGCTCTCGCCGCCCCTGTGGTCCGGGACGATCAGACACCCCCTGCTCCGTCGGCCCCGCCAGGCCCGCCGCCGCTTCAGGTGCCTAACCCCTCGTATGTGACAATCCCGATGGAGATCACGGTCAATCGACCGGTAGCCGAAGTCTGGGCGCGCATTGGGAAGTATTGCGATATCGCCGAGTGGCTCCAGATCAAGACTGGCTGCCAGATCACCTCGGGCAAGGATGGTGAGGTCGGCGCCGTTCGAACCGTCGGAGCCGAAATTTTGGTGGCGAAAACCGCCTACTCCTACGCCTACACCCAGCCGGTGCGCGAAGGTCGTCCCTATAATCTCTATCATGGCAATCTCGAAGCGCGCGCGATCGACGCCGGGACCACAAAACTCCTGTACACGCTCATCTACGATGTGTCGCTGGTTCCGGGAGATGACGCCGCCAAGGCGGCGGATGTCGAGCGGCGGCGCACCGCGTTCACCGGCGCGCTTCGTAACATGAAGATTCTGGCCGAAGGCGGAACGCTGCCTCCCCGGTCGTAAGACACATGTCTTCCCGTCGTCCTGAACGGGCGACGGGAGGACGTTCAGGGACCGCCCTGAGAGCTCAAAGATCGCGGATCAGGAGCACCCTCCATGGCTTTGCCCCCTGTCTATGCGCGTCACGGACTGACGCCGGAGCGCCGATTTGCCGACCTCAGGATCGGAGAGCGTTATCCTTTACCCTCCCGGACGCTGACCGACAGTCATTTCTCGGCCTTCCAGACGCTCAGCCTGGACAATCATCCGATCCATTACGACAAAGAGTATTGCGAGGCGCTCGGCCACCCGGGCGTGCTGGCGCATGGCCTTCAGATTCTCTGTTTCACGGCGGCTGGCGCGGGTCTCTTTCCTCACCAGATCGGCTCGTCCCTCATGGGCCTCATCGAGATTCAGGCCCGGCTTCTGAAAGGAGCCTTTGTGGGAGATACGCTTTATCCCTGCCTCGAGATTACGGATCTCAAACCCCAGCGAACGACGGGCCTCGCCACCTTAAGCGCGACGATCGTCAATCAACGGGATGAGCTGGTCCTCGACGGACGTCACGTCTATCTTCTTCGTCTCTGATGTCGGATGACCCCCTCAACCATCGAAGGGTCCTGACCCAATGTCTTGCCGGCTGCTATCCTGAACAACAACTCGTCGGAGCGAAACATGTCCGCCAATGGTCGAAAGACGATCTTCATCACCGGCGCGGCCAGCGGCATCGGACTGGCCACCGCAAAACGGTTTGCTCGCGAGGGATGGTTCGCCGGACTTGCAGACATTGACGGTCCGGGCCTGAAGAGGGCGGCGGCCGAAATCGGGTCGTCTTCCTGCAGTCAGCATGTTCTGGACGTACGCGACAGAGAGGCCTGGAAGAGGGAGATGGCGGCGTTCGCAACTCTTTCAGGCGGACGCCTGGACGTTCTGGTGAACAATGCAGGGGTCGCCCACTACGGTTTCTTCGAGGATCAGTCGGACGAGGAAATCGACCGCCAGTTCGACATCAATCTCAAAGGCGTCGCAAACGGCGCTCGGTCAGGCCTTGATCTTCTGAAGGCGACAAAAGGCTCGACGCTGGTCAATGTCGCATCCTGCGCGGGTTTCGTGGGCGCCCCGAAGATGGCCGCTTATTGTGCGACAAAGTTTGCGGTCAAGGGGCTGTCCGAGGCCCTTGAGGCTGAGTTCTCCCGTCACGGCATCGCTGTGCGCTGCATCATGCCCTGGTTCGTGGACACGCCGATCCTTCAGGCTGGATCGCTCGGGTCGAACGAGAAGATGGCTGATCGCCTGCGGGCCGGCGGCGCTCAGGTCTACACGGTCGAAGAGGCTGCCGATGTGATCTGGAAGGCGGTCCACGGAAAGGATCTCAACTGGATCGTGGGCAAGGCCGGACGCCAGCTCGCCTTCGCCGCCCGCTTCATGCCGGGGACTGTGCGCAAGCGGGCGCGAGAGGGTCTGGGCGGGCCTGCATCCTGATCGAGAGCCTCCCTTCGCCGGACGGGGCCAACTGCCCGATTTTCAGAAGAAGGGCCGCGCATCGCGATCGCTTAGGATAACCTCGGGTATCGAGAAGACCCTGACACTGCCCGTAGGCCGGTTGATCGCGAAGATCCGACGCGTGGCGCGGTCTGTTTTGTCCCAGGAGAAGGCCTGACCGGCCACATCCATCTCGATGGTCGCGACATGAATCAGCACAGGACCCATCGACGGTTTTGCGAGCACATAAAGCTCTGGCAGGTCGTGCCCCATGAGGTAGAGCAGTCCGTCAGGTCCAAAGGCGCCGCCCGAAGCGGCATGAGGGGCCATTCTCTCAAGTACCGTCGCCGGCAGGGCATAGCCCCCCGTCCGACGCCACAGACCGTCATAAAGAGCGATTCCTGAAAACCGGGCCGGCTTGAATGTATGTCCGCCCTCACCATCATAATGGGCAAACCCGGCCATCCAGCCCTCGCCCAACCGATCAAAAAACGTCAGCGATCCTTCCTCCGTCAAACCCAGAGAATGGGAGGCGACATGGCTCATTGTTCTGCTGTCGATTACTTCGACTGAACTGGCCATGGGCGTTTCGGGGAAATTCGAGTTGGCGCACCACAGTTTCCCCTGATCCGACAGACATGAATTGATGTGTCGGATGAGGCCGCCCCGGGGTGACGACCAGTATCCGAGCCGCTCGCCCGTGGCCCTCTCGTACTTAGCGACCAGCGAGTTCACGACCGCATAGAAGTGCCTCTCATCGACAGCCACACCCTGGCGCGCTTCCGGCGCGACGTACTCGCGTTCTCGCTGCGCCACGAGACGCTGCGGGACGGTAGCCTCATAGGCCTGAAGCTCGATGCGGGGAGGCATCGTCTGGGCGTGGGCCTGTCCGCTGAAGTCTCCGGCGAATGCGCCCGTCACGCCCAGGACGGCCAGCCCGTGTCGCAGCGCCACGATCGTCATGATGATTTATCCCTTGAAGGCGAACCCTACCCAGAACTGACGTCCATAGGAGTTGTAGTCGCGGACGATGTCGAGATTGGGACCGAAATAGTTGACCTTATCCTCATCAGTCGCATTACGCACCTCGGCGATCAGCTCACGGCCGACGCCGAGCTCAAGACGGGCCTGCAGGTCCAGCTGTCGGGTTTCGCCATCCTTACGGTTGGCTGCACCCGGGTTCAGGCTCGCAGAGGCCGGGTTCGCCGCCGTCGGCGTTTCAGACACATAAGCGTAGGTCGCTCTCGCACGGAAGGGACCGTCCTCGTAGAACACTGCGAGATTGGCCAGCATATCCGCCTGGCCGGTCAGAACCCCATCTACAAAGCGCCCCGCCGTTGGCGTACGCAGCCTGACTGCGCCGTCAATCCACGTTGCATTCGCTGATACGCCGAAGTTCGACATCAGGCCAGGAAGGAAGTCGAGGCGGTTGCGTACAAACGCGACCTCCAGCCCCTTTATGGTCGCGCTGTCGGCGTTTACGGGCTGATTCACCACCGTCTGAACGCCGTTAACAGCCTCGAGGGTCTGAAGCGTGACAATCTCGTCGCCAACGTCTTTATGAAACACACCGAGACTGATCATTCCCTGATCGCCTGGGAGATAGGTCTCCACAGACGCCTCGTAGGTCTCGCCCCGGCGCGGCTGCAGGTCGGCATTGCCGCGGCTGATGCTTCCGTCTGAGGCGATGGTTTCAGCTCCTCCCAGACTGCTGAAATTCGGGCGGCCCACGGCCTGCGCATAGCCGAACCTTAGCTTCCACGACGGCGTCAGATCATAGCTGGCCGTCAACGACGGCAGGATGCGGGTGTCCTTCCCGTCCTGACTGACCCGCGTGAAGGCATCGGTGGTGACGCCCGACACCACTGTCGAGCGCCGGCTGAAGCGCTCCACGTCCGTGAGCGTTTCTTCATAACGCAGGCCGAGGATCACCGTGTGACGGTCGGTTCGGTGATGAGCCATGGCATAAAGAGCGTTGACCTGCTCTTCTACGACCCAGTCCGACCCGACCGACTGACGAGCGGTGTTCAGAGTATCCACGCGAAACTGGGCTCGGTTCTGATTGAAGAATGTCTGGAACTTATCAAAGTCGACAAAGAGCTGGCTGAAGCCGGCGAAGATGGGCGTATAGGCCTGGCTGGCTGTGAATCCCTCGAGGCTGAGGGTTCCGGGCAGATACCCGTTGAAGATGGTCTGGGTCCGGTCATTGTCCCGTGTGATCTGGCGCATGCGCGCCCCAAATCCAGCGCCCCATCCCCGATCGCCGGGGCCCGTGTTGAACCCGTAATCGATGGCGGCCTCGAGCACGTACTCGTCGCTGTCATCCTCATACGGCGCATAACTGGTGAATGCATAGGATGCCGGCTGATTGAAACGAGGGTCGAGGCGGGTGGCGACAGGGACACCGCCCACCAGGCCGACATCAAAGGTCGCCTGCGGCGATGCCAGTGTGAACAGGACCTCGTTCGACGGCTCGCGGAAGGTCGCCTCTGAGTAGGAGGCTCTTACGCTGAACTCATGATCCTCATCCGGGCGGAGATCGCTCCAGAGCTGCGACACAAAAAGCGGCTTCTCGATAGGATAATCGTTAAACCTCACAAAGCTGCCATTGGCGGCCGTTCCATTCCGCAGCCGCTGGGAGTGGCGCAGCTCATTGTCATCCTGACGGAAGTAAACCAGAGAGGCGCCGGCCTCGAGCTCGTTTGTAGGACGGTACTCAAACTTCAGGACGCCGCCATAGCGATCGACTGAGTTGGGATAGGTCGACCAAAGCAGATCGGTTGCGCCGAAAGCGGTCGTAGCGGGCTGGGGGGTGGAGGTGATCCCAACGGGAACAAGCTGCGGCAGGAGACGCTCCTGGTCCCGATGCTTGCGACTCCAGCTTCCACTGAACAGAACGCCGAACTGACCGCGATCTCCAAAGGTCGAGGAGACGGTTCCATCCATTCTCAGGTTTGCCGCGTCATCGCCCTTGCGTCCATATCCCTTGCCGGGAACATCCTGACTGTCGGACACTCCGACAAAGGCGTTGGCAGCGACATAAAGGCCCGACTGGTCGAAGGCTGACCGGCTCACGAGATTGACGGTACCGCCGATGGCGTTTCCATCGAGGTCTGGCGTACGCGCCTTAAGGACTTCGATCCGCTTCACCGCGGTTGAAGGGATCGCCTCCATGTTGAGCTGTCGATTACCGCGTTCGGCGTTGGCCATGACCGCGCCGTCGAATGTTCCCAGAGTATAGCTCGGGTTCAGACCACGAATGGAGACGTAGCGGCCTTCGTCTTCATCAAAGACCGTCTGAACGCCGGGGAGCCGTCGAAAGCTGTCGGCGATGTTGTAGTCGGGCTGCTGACCGATGTCGTCGCTCGAGAGATACTCCGCGATTGTTTCACTCTCACGCTTGGCTTCGATCGCCTCAGAATTCTGGGCACTATAACCCACGACCCGCACCACCTCTGTCGCTACAGGCGCGTTCTGGGCCACGGCGACCGGCACCAAAGAGAGGCCGACGAGGGCTGTCGTCGAGCGCATGAGCCTATGGGAAAATCTGGCCTTGTCAGACACTTTGAACATCGCTGATCTCCTGCTTTCAGGCGCGGGGAAAAATTACGGGGGCGAGATGACGGATTTTCGACATGTTCATCAACGTTTGATGACATTCGGCGATGCTTCCTCACGGCTGCCCGCTTTGCGCATCCGGACGAGCGCGGGCCCAACTAGGTGGGGAAGTCCACGATAGAGCTGAAGGACTTCACGGGCCGACAGCTGTCCGTGTCACTGGTCCTGCAGGCATCCATGAGTCTTCGGCCCAGACAGGGTGTTATCTCCAGATAGGACGCGACAACGGAGGGCGATTTAAGGATCCTGCAGATCCAGATGCTTAGAGACCCGATCGATGAGCCCTGATCCGTGATCATGCGCACGGCCCTCATCCGACAACAAAGGAGGGGCCGCAGACCGTTGAAACGGCGCAGGACGCGCCGGCCCTCACGTACGTGAACGTGGAGAGCGGCGACAGATCCGGGAGCGACTTCCTTTGAGCGCTCTTGTGATCGATCTGAACAGTGATCCGGCGCTCATCCTGAGTCTTTCCCATTCTGAGGCGCTGTGCGAACCCGCAGCCTAAGTCAAACCGGGGACCGATGTGCGGAGGGCGTATCCGATCCCATTAGAGAGACTGTCCGGACAAGGCCAACCTTAATCAGATCCTCCCTCTTACGAAGAGAGACATCGATGGGTGCGGGAGGGGATGTGACTAACTGACGTCCCGATTGAGGCGATCATCGACGACCTCACGAAGACGCCGGCACCCTCAAAGCGCCCCATTTCCAGAGCTTGTGCAAGGCCCCCGTGCGAGAGATAGCCTCGCTTTATCCCTGCGACGACTTTGTCTGAAACCGAGATTACGCCATGACGACCGCTGCGCCCCCTCCCCGCGACTCGAGTCTTGAGGAGGTTGCTCCCCATTCACGGGCTGTTCGCTGGCGCCTGTGGATAATCGCTGGCGTGATCTGGCTGTCGGCGCTGGCGGCGAACTTTCTTTTCGCAGAGTGGAACTGGAGCGCAGAGGATTTCATCATTCTGGCCGCTCTCCTCTTCGGCGGATGCGGTTGCGTAGAGCTTGTCTCCCGGCTCAATGCGGGCGTGACCTATCTCGGAGGCTTTGGGCTGCTTCTTCTTGGGATGATGCTCCTTGCATGGATCAATCTGGCCGTGGGGGTCATCGGCAGCGAAGATCACCCGGGAAACCAGATGTTTCTTGCTCTGCCCGTGATCGCCCTCCTCGGTGCGCTGATCTTTCGCTTTCGGCCCCGCGGACTGGCGATGACGATGACGGCAGTGGCCGCAGGGCAGTTCGCCATTGCGGTCATTGCGTTCGTCTCCGGTATGGCGTTCATTTTCCCGATGACAGGGGCGTTTATAGCGGTTTGGATGACGTCTGCCTGGCTTTTCCGGAAATCTGCGGCTGGCATCGTGAGGACCTGACGGGCGGACCACCGAAAGGTAGAGTGTCGTCTACGCCGCACGGAATCTTTCATCCTCGGGTGAGCCACGCCGGACCTCTTGCGTCCTATTATGGTGACGCGGAGCGTTCGATGACCTACCATCGTCTCTCTCAACTCAACCGGTAGACGTGATCCATGCCTTCATCCCGCATCGCCCGCCTCGCCTATGGTCTGGGAGCGGCCGGTCTGCTGCCTCAGGGGGCGGTGATCCTCGCCCTGCTGGCCGGCGGTTCAAGTCTCAGATTCATGGCCACCGTGCTGGGATTTGCTTATCCTGCTCTCATCCTCAGCTTTCTCGGCGGCGTCTGGTGGGGCCTCGCGGCTCGGGCACCCGAGCGCGCGCCTCGATGGCTTTGGGTCGTCGCCGTCGTCCCCAGCCTGATCGCTTTCGCTGCGTGCTTTCCGCTTGCGGCGGGCGGCGGTTGGCCTGTGGCCTCCCTGACGGCGGTGGGACTGAGCCTGATAGGGTCCGTTGCAGTCGACTTTCGTCTTGCGCGAATGGGGCTCTGCCCTGAAGGCTGGTTGGCTCTTCGGGTACCGCTCTCGATCGGTCTGGGGTCAATGACCCTCCTGATCACGGCGCTTTGACCAGAACTTTACATACCCAGTGCGCAGCAGCGTGTGTCGCTGGTCCGAGGGATCGTGGCTCGCTAAAAACCCAGACGTGACAGGCTTGCCAGGACCTGTGAGCGCTCACCAGGGGCTCAGGGCGGCCTATGTCATCCGCGGTCGTCATCCAACAGTTCGTCAACTCCCCATCTGGCGGCTCACCGGCTTTCGTGGGAGAGGAGTCCCGGCTGGATGAATTCAGGCCAGACGATGGAGATCGGAATTGGGCGGATGGGATGTACTGCTGTCTCCCGTGATCCTGTTTTTTGTCCTCGGCGCCCTGGCGGCGTTTGCGAGGTCGGATCTCTCCATTCCTGAATCGATCGCAAAGGGCATGTCGCTCTACCTGATGGCGTCCATCGGCCTCAAAGGCGGCGTTCAGGTTGCGGCCGCGGGCCTCTCGGTTGAAATCCTGCTCGCCGCTGTGGCAGGGCTCGCTCTGAGCTTTCTTATACCCGTGCCCGCCTTCCTTCTTCTTAGGCGCGCGGGACGGCTGGATCCCATCAACGCCGCCGCAGTCGCCGCTCACTACGGATCGGTAAGCGTCGTAACGTTCGTGACCGGTGTGGAGACCCTCTCTGCGGCCGGCATGCCTCCAGCGGGCTATATGGTCGCCGTGATGGCGCTGATGGAGACCCCGGCGATCATCATCGGACTTCTGCTGGCGCGCCGGACCTCCGGCGCGGCGTTACCAACCCGAGGAGGCCTGTTCCACGAAACCGTTCTGAACGGGTCTGTGGTTCTCCTGCTTGGAAGCTTCCTCATCGGTTTCATTACCGGCAAGGAGGGCTTCGCCCCGGTGGCCCCCGTGTTCGACACCGCATTCCGGGGCGTCCTCTGCCTGTTCCTGCTCGACATGGGGCTGATCGCCGCCCGTCGCCTTCAGGACGCCCGTGCGCTGACCGCTCGGACGGCTGCTCTGGCTGTCCTCCTTCCCATATGCAACGGAACTATCGGCGTCCTGACAGGCGCCCTGATAGGGCTCGACACCGGCTCGGCGGCGGCGCTCGGAATTCTCGCGGGAAGCGCCTCTTACATCGCAGTGCCTGCGGTGATCCGTCTGACGCTGCCGCAGGCGGACCCCGGCCTTTACCTGGGGATGTCGCTTGCGGTCACATTCCCATTCAACATCACTCTCGGAATACCCCTCTACACAATGCTGGCGGAAAGGATCGTCGGATCATGACGGAAACTGTGGAGCGCCGGCGCATCGAAGTCCTTGTTGACGCGCCCCTGGTGAAATCCGTTGTCCGGGCCTCGGAGGAGGCAGGAATACGCGGATATACTCTCCTGCCAACGCTCGGGGGCGCCGGCGCGGGCGGCCGATGGTCGGACGATCAGGTCTCGGGCGCCCAATCCAAGGTGATCTTCCTCACCGTGACGACTGAGGCCAAGTGCGACGTCCTGACCGATCGACTGGCGCCGATCCTGGAAAGTCACGGCCTTGTTCTGTTCATCAGCCCGGTCGATGTTGTCCGGGCGGAGAAATTCTGATCTCTGCAGGACATCGAGTTTCCGAGACCGCGTTGACCGGAGAGCGCATGCAGCAGACGATACGCGGCGTCGTGGAAACCGGAGGCCTCAGATTTCAGTTTGACGAAGCGGGAAGCGGGCCGGACGTTGCGCTATTTCTTCACGGGTTTCCAGAAAGCCGTCATTCCTGGCGCCGTCAGTTGCCCCACCTCGTCAATCTTGGGTGGAGAGCTGTCGCATTCGACCAGCGCGGATATGGAGACTCAAGCCGCCCCAGGGGTGTTGCGGCTTACGATGTTCGCCACCTGGTCACGGATGTCGCCGATATGTTTGACGCCCTTGAGGCGCGCAGACGTATCCTGATCGCTCATGACTGGGGCGGCGCCGTCGCCTGGTCCTTCGCCATGAACGCGGTTCGACCGCTGCATGCCCTGATCATTCTCAATATGCCGCATCCGGCGATCTTCCTCCACGCGCTGCGAACCGACGTCCGCCAGCTTCTCCGGTCGTGGTATATCGGCTTTTTCCAGCTACCCCTCATCCCCGAGCTCCTCCTGACAGCCGGAGGGGCCAAGGCGATTGAAAGGGCTTTCACCTCGATGGCGGTCGATCCCGGCGCCTTCTCAAAAGCCGACCTCGACCACTACCGGTCCAATGCGCTCAAGCCTGGCGCAATGACGGCGATGATCAACTGGTATCGGGCAGCGGCGCGTACTGGACTCAACCTCCGGCAGGACGACGAAGGGCTCACAATCGATGCGCCCACTTTGCTGATCTGGGGAGAAGCCGACACTGCGCTCGGTCTTCCTCTCACACAAGGGTATGAGCGATATGTGACAGACTTCACCCTGAAACGCCTGCCGGGAGTATCGCACTGGGTCCAGCAGGAAGCCCCGGACGCCGTCAATCATCTCATCGAGGCCTTTATGCGAGAGAAGGGCCTTATCCTCTCTGCCGCCCCATGACCCTGCAGGGTTTCATAAGTATCCTGCAGGATCGAACGAAGGAACGACAGCATGGTCGATGACATACCCACCAATCTTGCTCCAGCGTTCATGGAGCGCCAGTCAGGCGCCCTGCCGGACCTCCTCGGCCTGGAATGGGAGATTATTCGAAAGGGCTTTGCGAAGGGTCGCTTCAGGGTCGAGCCTCGACACATGGCCCCGAACGGATTTCTTCACGCAGCCAGCGTGATCGCCCTTGCGGACACCGCATGCGGCTATGGATGCGTCGCCTCCCTGCCTGAAGGCGCAGGCGGGTTCACAACCGTCGAACTCAAAAGCAACTTCATCGGAACCGCCCGCGACGGCCATGTCACGTGCGAAGCCCGCCTGATCCATGGCGGACGCACCACTCAGGTCTGGGATGCGGAGGTCCGTCACGAGGAGAGCGGAAAGCTCATGGCCCTGTTCCGATGCACGCAGTCAATCCTGCAGCCCAGATCCTGAAGACATACCTGTGTCCGGTTCCCGATCCAGTCAAAGCTCACCCTCGTTGACTTACTCCCCTCTCCCCACGCGTTTTACAGACCGCTTCGGCCTGACGACCCCCATTGCGCTTGCGCCGATGGCCATGGCCAGCGGCGGCGCTCTGGCCGCCGCCTGCGCGCAGGCCGGAGCCCTCGGTCTTCTGGGCGGAGGATATGGCGACCCCGACTGGATCGAAGAGGAGCACAGGAGAGCGTCCCGGCTCCTTGAAGCCGATCCGGGAGCTCGCTCTCGCCTCGGCTGCGGGTTCATCACCTGGAAGCTCGATCAGGACCGACGGGCGCTTGACCGACTGCTCGCGAGCGATGCGCCTCCTCAGGCGATCATGCTCTCGTTCGGCGATCCGAGACCGTATAGCCCCGACATACGTTCCATCGGCGCACGATTGATCTGCCAGGTGCACACCCTGGCTCAGGTCCCGATCGCGCTCGAAGCGGGTGCAGACGTCATCTGCGCTCAGGGCGGAGAGGCGGGCGGACACGGGATGAACGGTTCCGAAAGCAGGGGGACGTTCACGCTGGTTCCGGAGATCGCCGACTGTCTCGCCTCTCACTCGCCCGATACGCTCCTTCTGGCGGCCGGCGGCGTGGCTGACGGTCGCGGACTCGCTGCCGCCCTGATGCTGGGGGCCGACGGCGCTCTTGTCGGGTCGAGACTGTGGACCTCCGCTGAATCCCTCGCCGCTGACGGCGCAAAACTGCAGGCGGTCGGAGCGACCGGCGACATGACAGTCAGAAGTTCGGTCTTCGACATCATCCGGGATATCCCATGGCCTGCTCCTTTTGATTTCCGGGCCCTCAGAAACGCGCTTCATCTGAAGTGGGAAGAACGCATTGAGGCGCTGAAGGGCGATCCCTCTACGGCGCGTGCGGACTATCAGGCTGGCCTGAAGGCGGGCGATTATTCGCGCATCCACACGCCCGTCGGAGAAGGCGCAGGCCTCATACGCGCGATCGATCCTGCAGCCGATATCATCCGCGCCATGACCCGGGAGGCGCTTGAACGCCTGAGACTGTCGGGCCGACCTGATCCGCATAGAGACTGAAACAACCGCCCCTCGAGGGAGAGGCGGCTTTGAGGGCTGCTCCGATCGTGCTTTAAGAGCGCAGCCTTTTCCATACGCCCGGACGCCTGACCATGCCCGATACATCGAGACCTCTTGTCGCCCGAAGCGTTCCCGCCAAGACGCTGTCGCCGCCAACAACTGTGAGCCCGGAGCTTCAGGTTTCGATGTCTCAGATGGCGGCGGCTGCCGCCCGCGCAGCCGGCGCCTCCGGCTGGGTTCCGGGAACGCCGGCGGAATGGAAGGCGATCATCGCGCATCTCGACAGCCAGGTTCTCGCGACACTTCCCTTCGTCGCCAGCCTCTTTCCGCATAAGATGGTCAGGCGCGAGATCGCCGGGGTCACAATCCGCGAGATCACGCCGGCCACTCTTGATCCGGCGAAGGAGAACCGCTGTCTCGTCCACTTTCATGGCGGCGGCTACGCCCTCAACGGAGGCGAAGCGAGCGCCATCGAGGCGGTGATCGCGGCTCATCATTGCGGCGTGCGAGTCATATCGGTCGATTATCGGATGCCGCCCGATCATCCCTTCCCCGCCGCCGTGGAGGACGCTGTCAATGTATGGCGGGCGCTGACCTCCGAGCGTTCGGCCGCCATGATGGGCGCGTTCGGCACTTCGGCCGGCGGCGGACTGACCCTGGCGATGACGCTCCAGCTCCGCGAGCTGGGACTTCCGCTTCCTGCAGCCCTCGGAGCGGGCACCCCGTGGACGGACCTCACCGGATCCAGCGACAGTTATCAGGTCAATGCCGGGGTCGACGGCGTCTTCACCAGCTTTGACGGGTTCGCAGCCGGGATGGCGGCTCTCTACGCAGGCGACACGCCGCTCAGTCATCCCCTGATCTCCCCTGTCCACGCCGACTTCAAAGGCTTTCCGCCGACACTCTTCATTACCGGCACGCGCGATATCCTGATCAGCGACACGGTGCGGACGTATCGCTCCATGAAGCGCTCCGGAGTGACGGTTCAGCTGGAGGTGCACGAGGCGATGAGCCATGCCGAGTACATCTACGCCTTCGCGAGTCCGGAATCGGCGGAGGCCTTCGGCGATCTCGCGCGCTTCTTCGACGCCCATCTCGCCGGCTGACGCGAGAAACCCGCCATGAAATCTGTCGTTATCACAGGGGTTTCAACGGGGATCGGCGAGGCCGCCGCTCGCCGTCTCGCCAGTGAGGGGTTTCACGTGTTCGGTTCCGTGCGTCGCATGGCCGATGCGGACAGACTTCGCGAAGAGCTCGGGTCGTCCTTCACCCCGCTGCTGTTCGACGTCACGGATGAGACCGCCGTCCGGGCCGCCGCCCGGGAGGTTGAGAGCGTCCTTGGATCCGCGACCCTGTCTGGTCTTGTCAACAACGCGGGCGTCGCAGTCGCCGGCCCGCTGCTTCATCTTCCGGTCGCCGACCTTCGCAGGCAGATGGAGATCAATCTGACGGGCGTTTTTCTGGTCACTCAGGCTTTCGCGCCCCTGCTCGGGGCCGGACAGGAGCGATCGGGCCCGCCCGGGCGCATCCTCAACATCTCCTCCGTCGCCGGACGGACAGGCAATCCCTTCATGGGCCCCTACAGCGCCTCGAAATTCGCCCTCGAGGGTTACTCCCAGTCCCTTCGCCGCGAGCTGCTGCCTTTCGGCGTCGACGTCATCGTGATTGCTCCGGGGGCCGTCCGGACGCCCATCTGGAGCAAGGGCGAGGAGATCGATCTGTCGGCCTATGACGCAACGCCCTACAGAAAGCCCCTTCAGCGCCTCAAGGCCTTCATGTCCGGGGCGGCGGTCAGCGGCCTTCCAGTCGAGCGCCTCGGCGGGCTCATCGCCCACGCTTTGACCGTGAAGCGTCCGCGCCCGCGTTACCGGATCACCCCTGATCCGCTACGGACCATGATGACGGAATCGCTCCTGCCGACGCGCGTGCTGGACCACATCATCGGTCGGGCCCTGGGGCTTCTTAAGTAAGAGCGACGCCAGCCTGCAGACCTCTGTTCGCCAACCCTCCGCCAGCCGCCGTCCGGGCTGTGGCGACACAACGCTTCGTCTCCCGCGTCTGGCGAGGCTCGTCGCACATCGCCGTCCATCCCACAGACAGCGGGCCCGCCTGGGGCGCAAAATAGCGAAATCTTTCAGCTCTCCGGGGGTTTTTCGACCGCCGCCACTGGAAATCCGATGCGATCCGACAGATGCCTCGTTCAACGCTCTGAAACGCCGGGAGAAACTCATGAGTCGTCGTCATGTCATCGCCGGAGGCGCAGGCCTCTGTCTTCTCGCGGGGTGCGATCCGCGGGCCGAAGGACCGGCTGACGGTGCGGCCGCTCTGGAAGCCGAGGCGGCCGCCGCGCGCGCCGTTCTGCCCCAGAGCGCTCCCAAGGCGCCCCTTCTTCAGCCCTGGACAGGTCCCTACGGCGGGGTCCCCCCTTGGGACAAGGCGACCCCGGCGGGTCTTCGCGAGGCGATTCTCGAAGGTATCGAGTTGCAGCGCGCAGACATCATGGCCATCGCCAACAATCCCGAAGCGCCGACCTTCGCCAACACGCTGGTGGCCCTGCAGATGGCGGGAGAGCCCCTTGACCGGGCTCTCGCAATCTACGGCGTCATGACCCAGAATATCGGCTCAGACGAGTATCAGGACGTCGAGACGGAGGCGGCGCCGCTCCTTTCGGCAGCCTTCGACGAGATCACCTTCAACTCAGCGCTGTTCGCCCGTGTGAAGGCTGTGGCCGACGGCGCTGCGAAGGCCGGGCTGTCCCCCGCCCAGACGCGGCTGACCGAGCGACGTCGCGACGACTTCATCCGCAACGGCGCAGCGCTTGATGAGGCGGGAAAGGCTGAGCTGGGTCGTATCAACACTGCCCTGTCCAGCGCCTTCACCCGGTTCGGACAGAAGGTTGTCACGGATGAGAAAACGCTGACCCACATCCCTGGCGAGGCCGGCGTAAAGGGCCTTCCGGAGTCGGACCAGGCTGCTGCTGCCGCGGCGGCCAGGGCGGCGGGCCTCAAGGGCTGGGCGATCCCGAATACACGCTCGAGCGTCGACCCGTTCCTGACCTTCGCCGACGACCGCTCCCTCAGGGAGACCGTATGGCGGAAGTTCGTCAATCGGGGCGACAATGGCGGTGAGACGGACACCAATGCGGATATTGCGGAAATCGTCCGCCTTCGCTCCGACCGCGCGAAGCTGCTCGGGTTCGCCAATCACGCTGAATGGAGAATGCAGGACACGATGGCGGGAACGCCGGCGGCGGCCATGTCCCTGATGGAACGCGTCTGGGCGCCCGCCAAGGCCCGTGTGACCGAAGAGGTCGCAGACATGAAGGCGATCGCCGGTCACGATATCGAGCCGTGGGATTACCTCTACTATGCGGAGAAGGTCCGACGGGCGAAATACGATCTCGATGTGAACCAGCTGAAATCGTATTTTGAACTCGGCGCGGTGAAGCGCGGCGCGTTCCATATGGCCGAGCGTCTTTATGGCTTCGTGTTCACGCCGCTGGCCGAAGGAACGGTTCCGACCTTCCATCCGGACGTCGAGGTGTTTGAGGTCACAGACAAGGACAGCGGCCGTCATATCGGGCTTTTCTATTCCGACGACTTTGCAAGACCGGGAAAGAGCTCCGGGGCGTGGATGACGACCTATCGCTCCCACTCGACGTTCGACGGAGCGAAGAACGTTCTGGCTTCAAACAACAACAACTTCGTCAAGGCGGAGGAAGGACGCCCCCTTCTCATATCGCTCGACGATGCGGAAACCCTCTTTCACGAGTTCGGGCACGCTCTTCATTATCTTTCCTCCAACGTCATCTATCCCTCGCTGGGAGAGACGCCGCGCGACTTCGTGGAGTATCCCTCGCAGGTGCATGAGCACTGGGTGCTGAGCCGTCCGATCCTCGATGGGTTCATGAAGCACGTCGAGACGGGTGAGGCGATGCCGCAGGCGCTTGTCGATCGCATCGCGGCGTCACAGACCTTCAACCAGGGCTATGCGACGGTCAGCTATCTCTCCTCGGCGCTGGTCGACATGGATCTTCATACGCAGGCGACCCCGCCCGCCGACATCGACGCCTTCGAGCGCGACAGTCTCGCACGGCTCGGCATGCCGAAGGAGATCGTGATGCGGCACCGCCTGCCGCAGTTCAATCACCTGTTCACCTCGGACGCGTACTCGGCAGGCTATTACTCCTACCTCTGGTCTGAGGTGATGGACGCCGATACCTGGGCGTATTTCGAGGAATCGGGAGACCCCTTCAATCCGGAGATCGCCTCCCGCTACAAGGCTCTGATCCTCGCTCCGGGCAACACTACAGACCGAGGCGAGGCTTATCGGGAGTTCCGTGGCCGCGACCCGGATGTCGCCGCTCTGCTGAAGGTGCGCGGATTTCCCGTGACCTGAAGCCAGGCCCGGTCATCCGCTCCGGATGCGGCGCCGCCCTATTGTTCAGAGGGGGTGTCGCTCTGGCCTCTCCGCGTGGGACACGCCATAGTCGACGTGTTCATCGCGGATGAGGAGGGGCCACACCATGCTGAGCTGGGTCATCGGGGACGTCACGGTCAAACGTATCGTCGAGATCGAATCTCTGGGCGGAAGCCGGTTCATCCTTCCTCAGGCGACGCCGGAGGCCGTGCGCGCCATCGGATGGCTGGCGCCGCATTTCGCCGATGAGGCGGGTAAGCTCAAAATGAGCATACACGCCCTCCTGATCGAGGCGCCCGGACGACGGATCATCGTGGATACCTGTATCGGCAATGACAAGGTGCGCGACGTGCCGGCGTGGAGCGGCCTCAAGACGGGTTTCCTCGAGGATCTCGCTCGCGCCGGCGCTCCGCGGGAGACTGTCGACACGGTGCTCTGCACTCACCTGCATGTGGATCATGTCGGGTGGAACACGATGAAGGTCGACGATCGATGGGTCCCAACCTTTCCTAACGCCCGCTACCTCATCGCGAAGAGCGAGTTTGAACACTGGCAGACCACGGAGCGCGATGCCGATCCCGAGAGGACGCCGTTTCACGACAGCGTTCGGCCTGTTTTCGAGGCCGGCCTCGTCGACCTTGTCCCCCTCGATCATGTCATCTGCCCTGAAGTGTCCCTCGAGCCGACGCTGGGGCATACGCCCGGACACGTCTCCGTGCGGATCCGATCAAGGGGGGATGAGGCCCTGATCACGGGCGATTTCACGCATCATCCCTGCCAGCTGGCGCATCCCGAATGGGCTTCAAGCTTCGATTTCGACACTGCAGCGTCCACCCAGACCCGCCTGCGGGTCTATCAGGAGATGGCCGCATCCGGCGCTCTCATGATCGGAACGCATTTTGCTCCGCCCACCGCCGGACGGGTCGTGCGCCGCGACGGGGCGTGGATGCTGGAGACGTAAGCGCGACCTCATCGTCCAGCATCACTCCGTCCTGATCAGGCCGGTCGCCTCGCATAGAGCCCAAATCCGGCGATGACGAGGTAGCAGGCGGCGGGAAGAGCCAGCGCCACCGCCAGACTGCCGGATGCGTCCGCGATCATTCCGGTCAGAAGCGGGACGACCGCTCCGCCGAAGATAGCGACGTTGATGATCCCCGACCCGTCAGCAGCCCTGGGGCCGAGTTTCTCGCAGGCCAGAGCGAATATGGTCGGGAACATGATGGAGTTCATGAGACCGATCGCCAGGAGACTGTAGCCGGAGACGTCTCCCACACTCTGCGTGGACAGGACGATCAGTGCGATCGCACCGGCGGCGGTGAAGGCGAGCACGATCCCCGGGCTCACCAGCCTCAGGATCAGCGAGCCGATGAAGCGACCGATCATGGCCCCGCCCCAATAGACGCTGATGAGCTTGCCGGCGTCCTGCTCGCCAAGCCCCATCACATGGGCCTGCATGAGATAGTTCACAATGAGCGATCCGATCGCCACTTCAGCGCCGACATAGAGAAAGATGCAGAGCGCGCCGAGGCCGAAGCGGGGACGAGCCAGCAGATCGAGACCCGCAAGACCGCCGCTCGCCTCGTGGGTCTCGCCCTTCAGTCGATTGCGGAACATCCAGACCACGAGCGCGACCACCAGAAGGGATGCGGCGAGGCCGGCGTATCCATTGACGATCGCCCGGCTCTCTTCAGTCCGATAGGCCTGAAGCTCGGCGCCTGAGAGCTGATCCGCACTCACATTGGCGATGCTTCCCAGAATAAGGATGGCGCCGAAAATCGGAAAAATGGTGGTGCCCAGCGAGTTGAACGCCTGTGCGAAGGTCAGTCGCGAATGCGAGGTGCGAGCCGGGCCGAGAAGCGAGATGAGAGGGTTCGAGACCACCTGAACGATCACCACGCCCGAGGCGAGGACGAACAGCGCCAGGAGAAAAAGGGCGTAGGTTGCGCTGGCCGCGGCCGGGATAAACATGAGACAGCCCAGCATCATCGCCGAGAGCCCGGCGACTGCCCCACGCATATAGCCTATGCGCTTGACGAGGCGCGCGCCGGGGATCCCGATCACCAGATAGGCGGTGAAGAAGCAGAACTGCACCAGCATGGCCTGAGTGTAGTTCAGGGTGAACAGCTCCTTGAGCTTGGGGATGATCACATCGTTGAGTGACGTGATCCCTCCGAAGATGAAGAAGAGGACCATCACAAAGATACGAAGCTCAGGCGCATCGATATGCCCCGGAGATGATCCGCTCTCAGGGCGGGTCGCGGTGGGTTCAGGGGCAAGCGCCATCGTCATCTCCTGGCGTGAGCGTCTCAGAAAGGTCCGGCGCATCCCTCGGCCGGATCACCCGGGACGAGACTGATGCGCTCGACATCGAAGCTGAAAGCGGCGTCCGCTTCAAGTGTCACGCCGCGCGCACCCTCTCCCACACAGGAGACAGGGATATGCAGATTGCGCCAGTCCTTGCCCGCCGCGAGCTCGAAGCTCGAGGTCAGATCGACCTTCGAAGCGCCCGCCGGCGCGACTGCAGAGAGGTTCAGGCGAGCCGATGGACGCTGGGGAACCCGCACCCGGAGCACGAGCGTCGCATCCTTAGGAAGAGAGGCCTCACCCCACTCAAGGCGCAGGCGCGCCGGACCGCTCCAGACAAGACGTCGGGCGTCCTCCTGAGCGGACAGATCGAACGCGTTCAGCGACAGTCCGCCGGCCGGACTTGTCCCCTGGAGGTTAGCCAGTCGCGACGGCCCGCCGGCATCCTCGGCCGACGCATTGACGGACGGATCCAGTCCACGCGCAAAGATGCGGCGCTGCGAGGCGGACCCCGCATCAAGCAGAGAACAGGCAGTGTCAAACTCTGCAGGCCCCGGAGGCGCAGCGTAAGACCCGCCCGCTCCCAAGGGAAAGAGAGCTCCGCTGCGCGCCGTGCAGTCCTTCGGCCATGCGAAGGACAGTCGACCTGAAAAATCGTATCGGGGCTTTCTGTCCTGAGTTCCCACCAGCACGTCGGCGACACCCGTCCCTTCGCTGCCCGGCAGCCAGGCGGCTACGAAGGCGTCTGCGAGGGCGAGCTCTCGATTGCTCCAGAGCGGACGGCCCGACACAAGGACGGCAACGGTCGGAATTCCTTCAGCCTTGAACCGCCGGAGCAGACGAAGACCCGCCTCATCTCTCAGGACGTGGTCGTCGCGATCGCCGACGAACTCGGCATAGGCTTCTTCTCCGAACACCACGATCGCAAGATCGGGACGTTCCTGATAGCTCCCATCCACGGACAGCCGAGCCGTTCCGCCGCTCTCGGACAGAAGCCTGGAAAGCCCCTGAAAGATTGAGGTCGACCCGCGGAAATCCGCATTGGCGAGGGTCCCGCCCCCCTGCCACGTAATGGACCAGCCTCCGGTCTGCCGGGGTACGTCATCCGCCGCAGGGCCAGCCACCAGGACCTTCGCTGAGGCCGATATCGGCAGCACGCCATTATTCTTGAGAAGCACGAGCGATTTGCGAACCGCCTCACGGGCCAGCGCCCTGTGCTCGTCAGACCCCAGACGCTCCCAGTCGCCCGCAAGCTGACGTTCGGAGGGCCGCGGCTTGTCGAACAGGCCGTAAGCAAGTTTCAGACGGAGCACCCGAAGAACCGCCTCGTCGATCCGCGTCAGGGGAATGCGACCATCCTTCACCTGGGCAAGAAGGGTCTCGTAGAGCCCCTTCCAGTCCTCAGGGACCATGTAGACATCGAGCCCCGCCATGAGAGAGACCGGGCAGTCCGCGTTTGTGCACCCCTCAAGCTCTCCATGCCCGTTCCAGTCGCCTACGACCGGTCCTTTGAAGCCCAGCTCTCCCCGGAGAAGTCCCGTCAGGTACTCCTCGCTGGCATGCATCTTTTGACCATTCACGGAGGAAAAGGAGGCCATCACGGAGCCAACTCCCGCGGCGATCGCCTGACGATAGGGAACGATATGAATGCGCTTTAGATCTGCGATATCGCCCACGGCGTCGCCCCGATCCTTGCCGCGCGTCCCTCCGTCAGCAAAGAAATGCTTCGCGGTGGCGATGATCCGGGACTGGTCCAGAAATTCCGGCGATCCGGGCGCGCCCTGCAGCCCCTCGATGACAGCGCCTCCCAGCTCCGAGACCAGCTCGGGGTCCGAGGAGAAGCTCTCATAGGTCCGGCCCCAGCGGATGTCCGTGGTGACGGCCAGCGTCGGCGCAAAGGTCCAGTCTATCCCCGTCACAGCGACTTCTGCAGCCGTCGCCTCGCCGATCCGCTTCAGCAGATCGGAATCGCGCGTCGCGCCAAGTCCGATGTTGTGGGGAAAGACGGTGGCGCCGGGGACGTTATTATGTCCGTGAAGAGCGTCCGTCGCCCAGAGAGCCGGAATGACGATCTGCCCGTCCGGCATCGGAGCCGACGAGGCGTCCCAGAAGGCGTCGGCCAGCTTCAGCCACTCTTCGGCCGACGCCAGATCATTCCCGCCCGGACCGCTGTTGCCGCCGTTGAGGATGACCCCGAACCGATATCGTTCCACATCCTCGGGGGTGATGGCGGAGATATCCGGCATCACGAGCTGGGCGATCTTCCTGTCCAGGGACATGCCTGCGAGAATCTCACGGGCCCGCTTGTCCAGCGCTGCATCCGCTGCGCCCGCATCACCGCTATTGCCGGCGGGGCTGCAGCTCGCGGCGACCACCCAGGCGAAAGCAAGAAAAAGGCCTCTCAAGACGGACGCCGAGGTCATTGTTTATCCTTTGGATCTGGACGCTGGTAGACGCGGACGTAATCGACCTCCATTCGCGCCGGGAAGGCTTCCTCCTCAATGCCCCTCTGGCCGCCCCACACACCGCCCACGGCGACATTAAGAAGAATGTGCATCGGCTGATCGAAGGGCCATCTCGCCCTGTCCTTGCGGACCTTCTTGAACAGGAAACGCGGCTCGTCATCGACCGCCATCGCGATGTGATCCGGGGTCCAGAGCAGCTGATATCGATGCATCTCGTCACACGCCCCGTCGATCTTGAAAATCGACGTCTTCTGGCTGCCCTTCGAAAAGTTGAAGGTTCGTGTGTGGATCGTCTGATTGATCTCTTCCGGAGCAAAACCGACATGCTCCATGATGTCGATCTCTCCTCCCTCAGGCCACACGACGTCGGGATCCTCCGGGAGCATCCAGATCGCCGGCCAGGACCCGACCACGCAGGGTACGCGCGCGCGGATTTCGAAGAACCCGTAGGTCCAGCTGGCCTTGCCTTGAGTGAAAAGACGGGCGGAGGTGAATTTCTGTCCGCCATAGTCCGGGACGCTCTCGGGCGAGAGCGTCTCGGCACGCGCCTCGATCACGAGAACGCCGTTCTCGATGCGTGAGTTCTCGAGCCTGCCTTTCGAGTAATACTGCCGCTCCTGATTATACCATCCGATCGCATTGCGGTGGGTATCGTAGGCCCATCGCGCCGGATCCGGCAGGCCGTCAACGTCGAATTCATCAGAAAAGACGAGCTCATAGCCAGGCGGCGGACGATGAGGGACCGACTGAGGTTCGGCGACAGCCAGTCCCGATGCTGAGCACAATACCGCCCAGAGGGCCGCAATGCGTGTCGCTCCCATAGTCCGAAGCCCTCCAACTGCCGACGTTCGAAGATCCTGAGCGACGGCCCGCATACGCAGACCGTCGCCCGGACTATGATCAGAACTTCACTCTCATGCGGCCGCCGACGGTGAGCGGACGCGTAAAGAAGCGCGTGTTGTCGAACTGCGTAATGATGATCGCCGCCTCATGGACCGTATCGGTCGCATTGTTGGCGTAGACCTCAAAGCGAAGCCGGTTGTCGGTTCCGTGCGAATAGCCCGCACCGACATCGAACGTCCAGTATCCGTCCACGCGATCATTGAGGCGAAGGCGGGGATTTGTAGGGTTCTGGAAGTCCTGGCTGTTGAAGATGGTCATGAACTGCGAGGAGCGATAGCCCGCAGAGACGACCCAGTCGAAGGAGCCCGTCTCTACATCGATGGTCTGGGACAGCGAGGCGTTCAGCTGCCAGCGGGGCGTACGCGGAAGGCGCTTGCCGTCGATGGACTGGAAGATCGCCTCGGCCGGCGCGACGTCGGACTGGAAACGGAAGTCCTGGATCGGACGCGAGTTCTTGATCTTCGCTTCCATCCACAACGCATTGAAGTCGAGGTTGATGTTGGCGGGCAGATCAAAACCGCCTTCGAGGTTGAGGCCGTAGATCTCCGAGTCGGCCGCGTTGTAGCTGTAGGAGATAACCAGGGCCGTGTTGGTGTTGGGAGGCACCGGAATGGTGTTGCCCAGCGAGCTCTGGAAGGAAACGATCTGGGAGACCGACAGGAGCGAAGTGAACACCTGATCGTCATAGTCATTGTAGAAGAGAGACGCGTTGAGACGCGCTCCGATATCCCCGATCAGGAACTCGTTCTTGGATCCGATCTCATAGAGACGAACCTGTTCGGTTCCATAGACCGGCGCCACACCGGCGTCGCCAATGTTGTCGTTGAAGCCGCCGGACTTGTGGCCGGTCGCGATCAGAGCGTAGAGGAGATTATCGTCCGAGAGATCGTACTCTCCGCGCAGACGCCAGTCGATGAAATTGTCCTTCATCGAACCGGTCTGACGGAAGATCTGCCCTGGGAATGGCAGACCGTAGGTGAACTGGCCGCTCGGCTCGAAGCCCTGGCAGGTCCAGAAGTCGCCCGTGATCGTGTCCTGACACACAGGAAGACCCGGAACGAACCCGAAATGGCCTTCGAACGGTCCGTTGGCGAAGATGTCGTCGACGTTATCGCGCACGCCGAACTTCTTCACTCCGTTCATGTAGAAGGCGATCGCCTCCGCGTTGCTGACAGCTCCATCCTTGTTGGTGTCCGGATTGAAGATCGTGCGGCCCTGGCCGGCGAACTCAAATCCTTCGGTGCCGACGCGAACCCCTCCGCAGCAGTTGAAATTACCGTCGCCCAGCGCGAACCCGTATCGAGCCGCGATCCCTTCACGTGATTTCTGGTCGTCGGTGTATCGCAGGCCCGCTGTCACGCGGAGCTTGTCGTTCATCTCATAAGTCGCATCGCCATAGGCGGCCCACGACTCTGCGTTCACATCAGGCATATTGAACTCGGCGCCCGAGAAGAACAGGTTGCGATCCGCAGCCGCGCCAAGGAAGGCGTACTGGTCCTCCTTGAAGTAGAGGCCGCCAAGAGTCCAGATCAGCGGACCGGTTGAGTCAAACAGACGGATCTCGTGATAGTGAGATTTCGAATCCGTCACCGACTGGAAGCGCGACCAGTTGTCCAGCTCTTCGGTGAGGGTTCCCGGAAGCGCCGTCAGGCTTCCGATCAGCCCCGGATAATAGGGAGCGATCGGGGTCGCTGCGTCATAGTTGTAGACCATGTCGCGGTAGCTGCCGGTGTACTCGATGGTGAAGGGGTCGGCCTTGTAGGTGACGACGCCGCGCACGCCCCAGTGTTCGATATCAAGATCGGGCGTGAACGCCCGGGCGACCACCTGACGGGGGTCCTTGATCTCGTCAGGACGCACGCCGTTGCCGAGTGGGTTGGCGTAATTGCTTCCGGTCCAGCCGGTACCGGTCTCATGAATGTAGTCGCCCGCCAGAAGGACGCTCAGGCGGTCCGAGGGCTTCACAAGAAGCTGGGCGCGGTAGGCGAGATTGTCTTCCGCTTCCGCGACATCGATGTTCGTCACCGGGCCGACATTCTGATAATAGCTGTCGTGGCTGAGCATCATGCCCGAGAAGCGGAAGGCGGCGTTGTCTCCGATCGGCACGTTCATCATGCCGCGAACCGACTTCTGGTTATAATTTCCATACTCCGCCTCGAGCTCGGAATCCCACACTCCGATCCCGGGCTTCCAGGCGATCGCATTGACCGATCCGGCCGTGGCGTTGCGGCCCCTCAGCGTGCCCTGGGGCCCGAAATTGACCTCGACGCGCTCGATATCGAAAAAGGCTGAACCGATACCCGAGGGCCGCGGCACGTAGACCCCGTCATAGTGGAAGGCCGCCGCGGGATCGCCAAGCTCGGTGTTGTTGCTCGATCCGACGCCCCGGATCCAGACTTCGACATTGCCGCCATTGTTGGCGACAGTCAGACCCGGAATGACGTCGTTGAAATCCGTGATGTCCTGAATGCCGCGCTTCTTGATCTGATCCCCGCCAAACACAGCGGCGGTTCCGGCATAATCCTGAAGGTTCTGCTCGCGCCGATCGGCGGTGACGACGACGACGTCCCCATCCTCAGAGGTCTCGCCCACTGCGGGCGGATCGACCGGCTTGGTCTGCGCCGTCTGCGCAGACGCCTGCGCCGCCAGGGCGCAGACGGAGGCTCCAAAGGTCAAAGCTACAGCCAGATTGCGCATGGTTTGCGTTCCCTTCCTGTCCCAGTCTTTCGCTGACTGAAAAAACGCTAGCCGGAATTGTGAGCGCTCGCAATCCTTAATTGTGATCGCTCCCAATTTGACTTTGTATCAACTTTCATCTGTTTTAGACGGTATTCATGACCAAGCGCGCCGACATAACGATAGATGACGTTGCGGAAGCTGCGGGGGTCTCCCGGCAGACGGTCTCGCGGGTCATCAACCGCGGTCCTCACGTTAAACCCCTGGTCCGGGATCGGGTTCAGAAGGCCATCGACAGCCTCGGCTATGTCCCAAATCTCAGCGCCCGGCGCATGGCCGGATCGCGCTCCTATCTCATCCTCGCCATCAACGACCGCAAACGCACAATCGAGAACTGGGCGGCCGGACGGGGGAATGACTGGGTCGACCAGATGCTCTTCGGCGGCATGACCGAGTGCGAGCGGCAGGGATATCACCTGCTCTTCGAGCTGATCGACACTGAGACCGAGCCCGC
The DNA here is from genome assembly GCA_018969425.1 of Alphaproteobacteria bacterium. Classification (GTDB taxonomy): domain Bacteria; phylum Pseudomonadota; class Alphaproteobacteria; order Caulobacterales; family Hyphomonadaceae; genus UBA7672. The sequence continues at coordinate 25,724 of JAGWYJ010000020.1, forward strand.
GCTGCGACAGCTGGCGAACGTGTCCGGCGCCCTGCGCCCGGACGGTGTGATCCTCACCCCGCCGCACTCGGATAACGAGGCCCTCTGCGCCTGGCTGACGGAACGTTCGATCCCGTTCGCCCGGATCGGTCACAGGGTCGGATCCCACAGCGTCGATGTCTTCATGGACGAAGCCGGCGCCGCGCACGAGGCGACGCGCGGGCTCATCGCGCTGGGTCATTCCCGCATCGCCTATATCGCCGGCGCGCCCAATTACGGGGCATCCGCCCAGAGGATTTCGGGATATGAGCAAGCCCTCAGAGAGGCCGGTGCGACCCTCGAAACATCGATGGTGGCGACCGGGGGGTTCAGCTTCCAGGCGGCGGCCGACATCATAGACGGGATGCTGAAGAGCTCTCCTGCGCCCAGCGCCTTCATCTGCGACAATGACGAGATGGCGTTCGCCGCCCTTCATGTCGCCGCGAGCCACGGCTTTTCCGCGCCTCAGGATCTCTCGGTCATCAGCTTCGAGGATACGCCGGGGGTCAGGTTCTCCGTGCCCCCGCTCACCGCCGTTCGTCAGCCGACCGCCGCAATGATCGCCAGGGCCTGCGAGCGGCTGATCGCCATCAGCCGCGGAGAGGAAGGCTGGGGCGCTTTCCAGATCCCTTACGAACTCATCATGCGCGACAGCACGGGCCCGGCTCCGTGAGGTCGGACGGGATCAGGGGCGAGCCGGCGGCCTTTCCGGGCCGCGCCTATGCTCTGGCCGCGCTGGGCTTTCATATCGCCTTCCTGCCTCTGTTCAACTTCGTCCTGCCCAGACGGGTCGAGGCTCTCTTCGGAGCAGAGGCCGGGGTCCGGCTCAGCGAGATCCTGATTATCGGCGCGATCACAGCGAGCCTCGCCAATATCGCGGCCGGCTGGATAGGCGACAGGATCATGAGAGTTCGGGGCAGCCGCCGGGAGCTTCTGGCCCTCAGCGCGATCCTGCTGTCGGGGACCTATGTCGGGTTTTCATTCGCCCGCAACGCTCTCGAGCTGACCGGAGCGATGATCGCATTCCAGATCGCCCTCAATCTGGGCCTCTCGCCCCTGAACGCCATGCTCGCCGACCAGGGCGCCGCAAGAGGACGGATGGCGGGCGTGCTGAACGCCGCCCTGCCCCTCTCGGCTCTGGCCGCCTCCGCTCTCGCCTTCATCTTTCCGACCGACACCTCGCTGGTCTTCTGGGCGATCGGCGGCCTGTCGCTGATCCTCATTCTTCCGCTCGCAACCCGCCCGACAACGCAGGCCGCAACCTCAGACGCCGCAGACCCGCCAACGGCTCCAGGTCCTGTTCCGAAAAGCACGAGAGCCGATCTCATTCTGCTCTGGCTGGCGCGGCTTCTGGTGCAGTTCGGCGCCGGATTTCTCCTCACCTACCTCTTCCTGTTTGTGTCGACCCCGTCCGGCGCAAACGCCCCCCTGACGGAGATTGAGGCCAGCCGGCTGGTCGGCTGGATGACCCTCTCCGGGGCGATTCTCGCTATCCTCGGCGCCATCGGGTCAGGTGGTCTCTCAGAAAATCTGGGGCGGAAAAAAACTCTGCTGATCGTCAGCGCCCTGCTCATCGCGGCGAGCCTCGCCCTGATCTCCGCCCGCGCGAACGGTCTCGTCCTGATTTCCGCCTTCGCGCTGTTTCAGTTTGCGCTGGCCTGCTTTCTTACCCTTCATACCGCTGCGACAGGCGAGATGCTTCTGGCGCACCCCGACCGGGGCGCTCTCCTTGGCCTCATGAACCTCTCCAACACCCTGCCTCTGATCGGCCTGCCGGGCCTGACGCTTCTGCTTCTGAATCGCGGGGAAGCCGACAGCCTTGGAGATGTTCTTGCGATCTGCGCGTTCGCCTCCGCCGCAGCCGCCCTCTGCCTCGCGCCGATCCGCCGGTTGCGATAGACGAGGAGCGCAACGTCGATCAGATCAGTCCGCGGGCCAGCCAGGGATCATCCTTGGGCGGAGGCGCCTCTCCTTCCTCCGCGAGGGTGAGCAGCGTTGCGAACGCCTCGTTCTGAGAGAGGAACACCCGCCCCGTCAGACCAGACAGGAAGTCTGAACGCTTCAGAGCGTCCATCACCGGACCCTTGACCTCGGACAGATGGAGGCGGACGCCGCCATCGCCGAGCCGATGATTGATCGTCTCGAGACTTTCGAGGGCCGAGGCGTCAACACCGTTCACGGCGGAGCACATCAGGACGAGATGCCTGAGTTTTGGGTGCTCTGCGACCTGCTCAAGAATGAACTCCTCAAGCCAGCGCGCATTGAGATAATTCAGCCCCTCGTCGATGCGCACCGTCAGAATGCGAGGGTCCGTGACCACCTGATGCCGCTTCACATTGCGGAAGTGCTCAGTCCCGGGAATTCGTCCGACCACCGCCGCATGGGGGCGCGAGGTTCGCCATAGCAGCAGACCGAGGCTGGCGAGGACGCCAATGACGACACCGGTCTCAACGCCAAGGATCAGCGTCGACGCAAGCGTCGCCAGCATCGCTGCGAAATCCGTTCTGGAGAATCTCCAGAGCCGTCGCAGCGATCCGACATCGATCAGGCTGAGCACCGCCACAATGATCGTGGCGGCGAGCGCCGCGACCGGCAGGCTCGCCAGCAACGGGGTCAGGAACAGAGCCGCCAGAAGAATTCCGACAGCCGTAAAGGCGCCGGCGGCCGGGGTTTCTGCGCCCGCATCGAAGTTGACAACGGATCGCGCGAACCCTCCCGTCACCGGATACCCGCCGGTAAACGCCGCCGCGAGGTTCGCCGCTCCAAGACCAATGAGTTCCTGATCCGGACGGATCCGCTGACGGCGGCGCGCAGCCAGGGTCTGAGCCACGGAGAGCGATTCCACAAAGCCGATAATGCTGATCAGCAGCGCGGGCACGAACAGTCGGGACCAAAGGGTCGGATCGAACACCGGCAGCGTCAGTGGAGGAAGACCGCGAGGGATGTCCCCGACCACCTTCACGCCCGCCTGATCGAGGGCCAGGACGCTGACGGCAAGGGTCGAGGCGATGACCGCCAGAATGGGACCCGTCCGCGCCAGAAGGTCGGCCGGCCTCCGGGCGAGGCCGAAGCGCACCAGCAGCGGCCTTGCGCCCTTGCGAACCCAGAGAAGAAAGATAAGCGCGGCGCCCCCGATCAGGGCCGTTGGGAGGTGAACGGACGGCAGAGCGCGAAGAAGGGCCAGCGCCTGCTCTGGCGGCGTTTCGCCCTGAGCTCTCACGCCCAGCAGCGCGCCCAGCTGACTGACCGCAATGATGAGACAGCTCGCAGTGATGAACCCGGTCACGACCGGATGGGCGAGAAGATTAGCGAGGAAGCCCAGACGCAGAACGCCCATCGCGAGAAGAATCAGACCGGAGAGCAGGGCCAGAATGAGCGCTGCGGCGATGAACTCCGGACTTCCGGGCCGTCCGATCTCGCCTGCCGCCGAGAGGGTCATCAGGGAAATGACGGCTACGGGTCCCACAGCCAGGGCGCGACTGGTTCCGAACAGGGCGTAGGCGATAATCGGCAGGATGGAGGCGTAAAGGCCCGCTTCCGGAGGAAGGCCGGCGAGCATGGCGTAGGCGAGACTCTGAGGGATGAGCATGACGGTGACGATCAGGGCGGCCAGAGCGTCGCTTACCAATATGGACCGGTCGTAGGAGCGCATCCATGAAAGGCAGGGCGCGAGATCAGACAGACGCGACATGATCGACGTTCCCCGCAAATTTCTGACACAACCGGCCTCAGACCCCGCGCACACAGGGAGTTGCGAGGCGTTCAAGACAGTCCCGCGTCGCCCTCAGACCTCGCGGACTGATCGATTTATCTCCCTGCAGAGCGCCGGTTACAATCGATCAATGGGCAGTTTGAGGTAGCTGAAGCCGTCGCTCTCCGGCTCCGGCATGCGGCCGGCCCGGATATTCACCTGAATGGACGGCAGGAGCAGGCGCGGCATGCCCAGACTCGCATCCCTGGTTCGTCTCATGGTCACGAACGCCTCCTCCGTTATCCCCTCCCGAACATGGATATTCGAGGTCCGCTGATCCCCGATCGTCGTCTCGACAATGAAGGCCTCGCGGCCAGGGGCCTTGTAGTCGTGACAGAGAAAGACCCGGGTCTCATCCGGAAGGAACATGAGACGGCGGATGGAGCGATAGAGACGCGCCGCATCGCCTCCGGGAAAGTCCGCGCGCGCCGTCCCGTAATCCGGCATAAACATCGTGTCGCCCACAAAGAGCGCGTCACCTATCAGATAGGCCATATCGGCCGGCGTATGACCGGGGACGAAGATCGCCATCGCCGGCAAGGATCCCATACTGAAACGCTCACCGTCAGAGAAGAGATGATCGAACTGCGATCCGTCACGTCGGAAGGCCTCGTCCTCATTGAAGACCTCCGCGAAAACGGACTGCACGGCGCTGATGTGGGACCCGATGGCGATGCGTCCGCCAAGGCGCGCCTGAAGATAGGGCGCAGCAGACAGATGATCGGCGTGGGCGTGGGTTTCCAGTATCCATTCGACAGAAAGTCCCATGTCGCGGACATAGGCGATCATGTCATCGGCCGAGGCCCTGGACGTTCGCCCCGAGGGCTGATCGAAGTTGAGGACGCTGTCGATGATCGCCGCCCGTGATGTCGAAGGGTCCGAGACGACATAACTGGCGGTGAACGTTTCCTCGTCGAAAAACCATTTCACGACCGGGCGCGCCGCCTCACCGCGGATCGCTCCCCTCGCCTGCTCGAACGCCCGGGCGATGACTTCATCCGACATCTTAATCTCCTTATTCGTCTCAGGCTCCGAACACCCCGCCTGAGCGACAGTCGACCGTGGCCGCACCGAAGCCGCCAAAAGAAGACGGGGCGACCTGATGACGGTCATTAAATTAGCAAAATCTTATATAATGAGTCAAGTCCTCAACAGGGACCGAGCCGCGAGGCCGGAGGCGGGAGCTCTATCCCTGGTCAGCCGGCCTCACGATGACGCTATCGCGCGTGACTTGACCCGAGGCCGGATTACGGCGACCGATTAGGGCGCCGCCCGAAGGACGCTTCATGACGGATACAGCGCCTGCATCATCCCGTTCATCGCTTCTGAAGCGTGCGGCCGGACTGCTTCTGGCCCTTGGCGTTCTGGCCCTTCCCGACGGGATCGGTCCGCCTGGAGAGGCGAAATTTGTGCTCGCCCTCCTGGTTCTGATGGCGGTCTGGTGGATTACTGAGGCCATACCGCTTGCCATCACCGCCCTTCTCCCGATCATCGCTCTGCCGATCCTGGCCATACCGATAGCCGTCGATGAACGAGGACGCCTCAGCTGCACGCAGGCGATATGCGCAACTGCAGACGGGACGACGCCGGAAGCCGATCGCCTTCTGACCCTTGCCGATCTTGGGGCGTGGTATTCTCATCCCATCGTGCTCCTTTATATTGGCGGGTTCCTTCTTGGCATCGCCATCGAGCGCTCCGGGCTGTCCCGACGCATAGCCCTCAGCATCGTCGCCCGTGCGGGGGACGACCCCCGTCTGATCCTCGCTGCGTTCATCGCCGCTGCGGGCTTCATCTCGATGTGGATCTCGAACACCTCAACCTCCCTGATCCTGACGCCTCTGGCGCTATCGCTGGCGACCGGCGTCGGGGCGGGGGGCGGGCGCTTCGCCTCCTCCCTCGTCCTCAGCATCGCCTGGGCCGCAACCATCGGAGGGCTGGCGACGCCGATCGGCACCCCCACAAACGCCATCGCCCTGTCCCAGCTCCGCAGCGCAGGCATCGAGGTCTCGTTTCTCCAGTGGATGTCCATCGGCGTTCCTGTGGTCCTGATCCTCCTGCCCACCGCCTGGCTGATCCTCTCTCGCGGACTGGCGGCGGAGACTGGCCCCGGAGGCGGCGTTCGCACCCGGGTGCGTTCAGAGCTGGACGCCCTTGGCCCCGTTAGTTCATGGGAGAAGCGCACCGCCCTCGTCTTCCTTCTAACTGCCGGGCTCTGGGTCTCCTCCAGCTTCATAGCGGAAACGCTGGGTCCGGTTCTGACCGGCGCCCGGATGGATCCGGGGCATGTCGACACGATGATCGCCACCCTCGCCGGTTTGCTGTTTTTCCTCGTTCCAGCCGGAGGCGGGAAGGATCGATCCATCCTGACCTGGACAGACGCCCGGGATCTGCCCTGGGAGATCCTTCTTCTCTTCGGGGGAGGCATGGCGTTAGCCGGGGGAGCTGAGCTTTCCGGTCTGTCCGCGTGGCTCGCTCACGCTCTCGACGGACTTGGCGGCCTTCATCCGGCCCTGGTGATCCTGATCGTCGGGGCGCTCGTCATCATGATCACGGAGTTCGCCTCCAACATCGCAACCATCTCGATCATGGGACCTGTCCTTCTCGCGCTCGCCGCGGGCTCGAACACTTTGTCGGTCGCAAGTTTCATTATCCCCGCCGCTATGGCGGCGAGCATGGGCTTTGCGATGCCGGTGGGGTCTGGCTCCAACGCGATCGCGTACGGCACAGGACAGGTTCCGATGGGTCGTATGATCCGGCTGGGCCTCGTGTTCAACGTGTGCTGCCTGATGGCGCTCACAGTCCTCGCCCTGACCCTCTTTCCAATGGCTTTCACGAGCTAGGCGGCACAGGTCAGGCGAGCCGGCTCCAGGCGTCCAGACGAGGGTTGGGATCTCCGAGGCTGAAGACAAATCGATCCGGACGCACCTGCACCGCGTTTCACTCGCGCTCCTCAAGCCAGCTCGCAATCTCATCGCGAAATCCGTCCATAAGCGGATCGCCGAGATAGATCGTCCTCAGGCCGGCCTCCATCGAATCCACGGACGACCCTGAACGCGACGACAGCCAGGCCCCCGATCTGAGGGCGTCAGCCAGACGCCGGAAGGGGTCCCTGCAGCATCCTTCACGACAGGGGAGGCGGCAGTCCAGACGATGTCTGCGCTCAAGCTGAAGCCGATCTTAACTAATTGACACTTTCGTGACATATTTAATAAGTTTTAGATACAGTTATTTGTCAGTTTTATTTATTGTTGACTTAATTTGAGTCGCTCGCCATCCGGACGCTGAATTTCGCAATCCCTGAACCTGAGGTTCGGACATGATGGAGACGAGCATGAGATCGACAATCAGCTGGACTGTTCTGCTCGCCGCGGCGGCATTACCGGCGTTCGCTGAGGATACAACCCCGGCCGCTGGAGCCGCCGGTCCGGAGGTCGTCACCGTCACAGGATCTCGAACCGCTCCCCGCTCTGCGCTCGATAGCCTGGAGCCGATCGACGTCATCTCGAGAGAAGCTATCGAATCGACGTCCTCCGCCGAGCTGGTCGAGACCCTCGCAGCACTCGTTCCCTCATTCAGCGTTCAGACCCTTCCCGCCCTCGATGCGACGATTTTTGTTCGGCCTGCCCAGTTGAGAAACCTGTCTCCAGACCAGACTCTGGTTCTGCTCAACGGCAAGAGGCTTCATCGATCCGCGATGATGATGAACCCGAGCTATGGCCGGGCCTTTCAGGCTCCGGATCTCGATCAGATTCCCGGGATGGCCCTCAGCTCGATCGATGTCCTGCGTGACGGCGCCTCGGCTCTTTATGGGTCCGACGCCATCGCCGGAGTGATCAATCTCAATCTCGACAATAGCGCGGGCTTCCGGGCATTCACACAATATGGCGAGCACAGGCAGGGCGATGGCGAGGGTACCCGAACAGGCGCGCGCCTCGGGTACAATGACGGCGCCTCTTTCATAGCTGTGTCAGGAGAGTACTCAGAGATCGGGCCCACCGCCCGATCGCAGCCGTCGCTGGCGGTGAAACAGTCCCGCGCCGCTTTCCCGAACGTCTTCTTTCCTGATCCAGAGATCCGCTGGGGCAAACCCTCGCGAGAGGCGCTGCGCCTGGCGGTGACCGCCGGTTTGAAGGCTGGCGAGTTCGATCTTTATGCGTTTGGCACCTATGGCGAAGGATCCGGAATCGGCGACTTCAACTATCGTGGCCCTGCTGGCCCCTTCGCCTCACTCTTCGCGGACAGCTCCAAATTCCCCGGATACAATCTCAAGCAGATCTATCCGGCGGGGTTCACTCCCTACTTCAAGAGCGAGGATCAGGACGTCAACCTGACTGCAGGAGCGCGACGCGAGTTTTCCGGCGGCCTTAAGTTCGATGCGAGCGTTTCCTACGGACGCAATGCTATCGACTACTCCATGAAGAATTCAATCAACGCATCGCTCGGGCCCAATAGTCCGCGATCCTTCTATGATGGCGGCGTCGAACAGGAAGAGATTTCCGCAAACGCCGACGCATCCTTGCCCGTCTCTCTGTCCTTCCTGGCCGAGCCCGCCGTCGTCGCCTTCGGCGCGGAGGCCCGCAATGAGACCTTTTCAATCACTCCGGGAGATCCGGCGTCCTATGCCATCGGGCCCGGGGCGCCGCAGTTCGCCTGCTGCTCGGCCGGCTTCCCGGGCTTCACTCCAGCCGTCTCCGGTGAATGGTCTCAGGACAGCCTCGCCGTTTACGCAGACATCCTCATCAAGCCGGTTGAGAGCTGGTCGATCGACGGCGCAGTCCGTTTCGAGGACTTCTCGACTTTTGGAAGTTCGACCACCTACAAACTCTCGTCACGCCTCGAGCTGACCCAGGATCTCGCCCTGCGCGGCGCCGCCTCAACAGGCTTCCGAGCGCCAACCCCGGCTCAGTCCTACAGCGAGGGACTTTCGCAGTTTCTGTCCAACACCACGCTGCAGATCACGACCGCAGGACGGTTCAAACCGACTGGACCGGTCGCGAACCTCATGAACCAGAGACCGAACGTCGCCATTCGTCCACTCGTCCCGGAGGAATCACGCAACCTGTCCCTGGGGGTCGTCTGGACACCGGCCTTTGGACTCCAGGTTACCCTCGACGCCTACCGGATCGAGATCGACAATCGCCTGAACACCACCACCACCTATGTGCTGACTGCGGCTGAAACCGCTGCGCTGAATGCGCTGAACATTCCCAATGTTCAGGCTATTTCCCAGGCCAACTTCCTGCAGAATGACTATGACACCGTCACGGAGGGGTTTGATCTGATCGTCAGTCGCGATCAGTCCATCGGAGACGGCGTCCTGTCTCTGACCGGCGCCTTCAGTCACATCGAGGAATCGATCACAGGGGGATCCCGAACCCTCAACCCTTATTCGCGCCAGATCGCAGAGGACGCGCTGCCGGAGGATCGCGCTACGCTTTCGGCGACCTACAAGATAGGTCCTGTCGAACTCGGAGGTCGTATGCGTTATTACGGAGAGTGGTCCGACTTCCAGGACAGCTTTCCAAACAACGCCGCGCCCGGCACGGCCTATCCCACCTACAATCCGCAGGTCTTCCGGGCAATGTCGTTTGTCGACGTTTCTGCGAGTTATCGTCTGACCGAGCGGCTCCGGCTGACGGCTGGCGCTGATAACGTTTTCGACACCTATCCGGACAAGGCGCGCTGGCAGACTTTCAGAGGCCTCGTCTATTCGCGCAATGCCCCCTATAGCACGGACGGCGCCTATTACTTCGTTCGCGCAGACGTCAACTTCTGAGACAGTCATTTCCTGGGATGCGGGGTTGGCTCGCCGACCCCGCATCTGTCTCAGTCACCCCGGTCAGAGTGAGCAGGCGAAGCTGCCTTCTGAACGGGCGATGCAAGGCGTGTGGGGCCCGTCTCCGAATACCCTGCACCTTCGCGACAGAGGATAGCAGCCATGTCGAAGCCAATTCTCACCCTATCTCACCTCACCCTTAGCCCCGCCGTCGTCCTCGCAGCAGGGTGCGACGAAGCCCCGCTCGTCCTCGATCCGGCCTACGTCAGCGCCCTGATGGGCGCAGCAGGCGTGGTTATGGTCATCATCGTAATGTCGGCTATCACAACTGCTCTGGACTCCCGAAGGTCACGCCTCATGGAGACTGAAATCGGGGAGGCTCTGAGGGAGACGGTGAGCCATGAGGGGGAGACCCTCCAGGGTTATGCTGAGAGAACCTCAGGAGGAAATAAGAGATCATAATAGAGCGGGACGAGGCGCCCCTGCGCCATCACTGGCAAGGCGACGTCGGCCGAGGTCGCAGGAGGCCGCGCCCTCCCCGAATGTTGGATGTCGCAAATGCAGGGCCCTTTGCGAACCAAAGCCCCGCTCGCCAGAGATCTGACGGCATAGCCGCGGGCGAACCTCTGAGGGCGATCCGACGTCAACATGGTTCGAGACGGACCGACGCACTCACTCGGAGAGACTGAGATGAGTTGAGGTGAGACAAGGACCACGCGTCCGGCGCCCCCCCCTCGCACAGACCATCATCGATCGTGCAGGATCCCCTGTCGCCCCTGAGCGGAGCGACAAGGGATGATCATCGATCAGGCCGGCATACGATGCAGCGCGCAGAGCTTGTTGCCGTCGGGATCGCGAAGATAGGCGAGGTACATCTTGCCCATCCCGCCCTGACGAACGCCCGGAGGATCCTCGCAGGTTGACCCGCCATTAGCTACGCCCGCAGCATGCCAGGCGTCCGCCTGCTCAGGGGTCGCGCATGCAAATCCGATGGTTCCGCCATTGGCGGGGGTCGCCGGCTCTCCATTGATGGGCTTCGACACTGAGAACACGCCCGTCGGCGTGCGGTAGAAGATGCGATGACCGTCGACGAAGGCCGGAGCGACGCCGAGCGTTCCGAGAACGGCGTCGTAAAAGGCCTTGGCTTTCACAAGGTCATTTGTTCCGATCATGATATGCGAGAACATTGAATTCAGTCCTTTCGTGAGTTGATCGCCAAGCGAGCCGCGCCGGACGGACACAGGTCGCGGGTCCGACCCGTCCGGCATGATCGAAGATCCCGGCGAACACAATCCCGCGGCCGTCGCTTTTTGCGTCGTCGGGCTCAGGAAACCGGTCGCGGCGTCATGTCCCGTCGAATGGTGAACAGACACAGCAGGAAACAGATCCCGCCGAGCGCGTAGATGGCGGAGATGGTCAGGAGCGCCGACTGGGTGGCTTCAGAGTTGGCGACGCCGCAGAAGGCGTGCTGGGCCTCGCTCATCGGACGGACAAGGCCTGCAAGAACATCCGCCTTCGCCACGCCCTCTCCCGCCTTCTTCAAGGCCTCCTGGGCGGCGTCGCAGACGCCGTTGGTCATGCCGGCATATCCCGCCTCAGCTGCGGCCCGGGAAAAGAAGAAGTCGCTCAGGAAACCCGCAAAGGGCGGACCGAAACCGTAACCAAGAATGTTGATGACAAAGATCAGAATGGCCGTCGATGTCGCCCGACCCGAGGGCGGCACGACGCCCTGTGCGATCGTGAACTGGGCGGCGAGGTATCCGTACTTCACGAAGTGCCCAAGACAAAGGCCGGCAAGACAGATCCAGAGACTGGGAGAGGTGAAGCCCCAGAGATAGAAGGGCACGCACAGGATCAGTCCAATCGCGGGAAGCCAGGCGATGGCCGACACTGACCGCGAACCGATCTTCTGAGCCAGCCAGCCGGTGAGAAGAGTGCCGACCGCCCCGGCGGCGTAGGACGGCGCGTTGATCCAGAGGGACGCTTCTCCCGCCGTCAGGTCGAACGTCCGCTGAATATACAGGGACTGAAAGCCGGCGATCGCATAGCCGCAGAAGGACGCGACGGTCGCCCCCGCGGTCATCATCCAGAAGGACGGCCGCGCAGCGAGCACTTTCAGAACAGCGGAAAAACTGAGAGGCGGTCCGCGCCTGGCCTCAGGCGGTTCGCTGTAGCCGCGCGGAGGCTCGCGGATCGTCATCACGAACAGGATGGCGATCAGGATGCCGGGGATGCCGAGCGCGAAAAACGCCATACGCCAGCCATAGGCGTCCGCGATCGGACCGCCGATCATGTTCGCAAGCATCGTCCCCAGCGTGACGCCCATCGCCCAATAGCCGAGGGCGGTCGAGCGGCTTCGCGCCGGGAAATAGTCGGTGATGATCGAGCTGGCCGGAGGATTGGCGCCGGCCTCACCGACACCGACACCGATCCGGCAGGCGAGAAGAAACATGAACCCGGTAACGACGAATCCCCCGAAGGCGACCTCGTGCGACAGACCGGTGGCGGCGGTGAACCCTGACCAGACCGCAAGGGCGATGGCGATGATCCAGACCCTGCTGCGCTTTTCCGACAGACGCGCCAGAGGAATGCCGAGGGTGGCGAAAACAAAGGCGAAGCCTGCTCCGGTCAGCATGCCGTACCAGAAATCAGTGATCTGGAACTCCGCCTTGAGCGGACGACCCACAACGCTCAGGAGCGCACGGTCCATGAAACTGAGCGTATAGATGATCAGGAGCGCGTTCAGGACATACGCCCGGTAGGCAGGCGTGCCATACCCTGTGATATGGCCCTGCCCCACCGTGCCACGGTCCGGCTCGGACTGCGTCGCTTCCGTCATGAAATCCTCCCGAGCCCCCTTGTCTGGTTTTTTGATCGGGAGCTCCGAGTTCACTATCAGGGGTTGGCCCGGGACTGGCAAGCGGCTCTCATCACGTCATGACCTCCGGGGTTATTGACACGGCGACAGCCGATTGGGAGCCCACCGCCATGACGTCGAAATCCAGACTTATCCCACCCGACCCCGGTCCCTTCGGCTCGCTTCTTCGCCGTCGCAGGACGGAAAGGGGGCTCAGTCAGCTCGAGCTTTCCCACTTATGCCGCATCTCGACGCGTCATCTCTCCTTTCTGGAGGCGGGACGGGCGCGGCCAAGCCGGGAGATGATCCTTCATCTCGCTGACGGATTGTTGCTGTCGTTCGCCGCCCAGAATGAACTGCTCCACGCCGGGGGGTTCGCTCCGGCCTATCCGGTCTCGCCCCTTGATTCAGCCGTCCTCGCTCCGTTCCTTGAAGCCCTTCGGGAAACGATGAGACGCCATAGTCCGAACCCGGCGTTGATCTGCGATCGACGCTGGCGCCTTCTCGAGGCCAACGCATCGGCCCGATATCTGTTCGGGCAGCTCCAGTCGGGCGGTGAGGAGACCAATCTCATTCGCCTTCTTACCGATACTCAGAAGGCCGCCGATCACGTCGCGAATCTGCCCGATGTGCTCGCTGAGCTCTCTGCGCGCATTCGGCTGGAGCTCCTCGGCGCCGGCGGCGACGAAGAACTTGAAGATCTGGCCCGCCGTCTGGAAAGCGCCCTGAAACGTCACCCGCGTCCGGCCGCCTCGCTGCGCTCGCCGCTGACGCCCCTAATTCTCAATACCCCGTCCGGCAGGCTCAGCCTGGTGTCGCTGATCGCCCATTTCGGCACGGGAGAGGATGTCACCATCCGGGATCTTCGCCTCGAGTTGTTCTTTCCCGCGGACGAGGCCACGCGCGAGGCCTTCCTGGCCTTCTCCTCAGAAGATCCGGGCCAGCCGACCGTGTAAGGTCGGCTGGACGCACGCCTCATCACCCGCCAGCGAACGCCCTCGCCTGACGCGACACGATGCGCACGAGATCACCCATCGAATGATCCACGTCGATCAGATGCAGTCCCCAGCTCAGATCCGGCCCGGTGGCGCGCTGGATTTCTCCCGCAACCACGTCGGTTCTCGGATCGGAAGGCTCCGCATTCACATGAACGGAGAGATAGCTGTAGCCGTCCTTGCTCACGCATTCGGTCGAGATCAGGCCAGGGGTGCGCACGAAGGGGGTTGAGATCGGCTTGGCAGGATTGACCCATGGGGGCGTGGTCCCGCCCGATCCGTTGAGAAACCCTTCAGTCAGAAAGTAGGAGACGGGCTCTCCTCGCCCCGAGGCGAGACCTGCGGGATTGACGCAGGCCGCAACCTGACCGTTCTGCCCCGAGCGCCCGAAGCGTGCGCCGGCCGGAGGGGGTAGCGTGTCGCGGTAGCTCACATAGGAGATCACGCAACCGGTCTGATCTTCCCGCCGGCAAAGAGGGATCTGCTTATAAGTCCCGCCCGTATCCGCGCCCGGAGGCACCATGACAGACGACCCGAGAATTACGCCAGAGACGAACTGTTTCTGGGCTGGCTTGCCCTCAATCTCCTGAGCGATCAGCCGCGCCACGAGACCGGCGCCCTGCGAATGGCCGATCAGGACAACGCCCCGACCCTTGTTCTCATTCTGCATGTACCAGGAGAAGGCGTCGACCACATCCTGATACCCCCCCAGTCCCTGAGGCGGCCGCTCGCCGGCCGGCTGGGCGCCCCCAGAGGCCGCGCGCAGAGCGGTGAGCGTGAACTGACGATAGAGCGGAGCGAAGGTGCGGCAGACCGATCCGAACCGGGCGAACTGAAGACGCACGTCGTCGAACTCCATCCGATCCGGCGACCAGTCGCTCAGATACCCGGGATCGAGAGAGACGGTGGGATAGACGAAGAAGCAGTCGATCGGCGCCTCTGGATTCGGAGCGAACCGTTCGAGGGTCATGCGACCGCTTCCCTCGATCACCGTCGCATCCAGATTAACCCGGCACTTGTCATCTTTCAGTCCGGGACGACACAGCCAGAGCTCGTCAGCCGAATAGTCCGCCCGGGCGACCAGCGGGTCCGGAGGAGCCGCGAGGGTCGGTCCGGACGCCAGGCTCAACGCTCCGAGCGCCGCAGCGAGCGCAGCGACATATCTGATCATCTGGTCTCTCCTTCCCGTGGACGCCGGCGTCTGTCGACCGGTCGTCGCCTCTGAAATCCTACCCGGTTCGCAGACACCCTTCAACGGACGCCGACGGGCTGCGGCCCTCCTTCTCAGCCGATCGCCCGAAGCGCCGGCCAGGCCTCGTCCAGAGACTTGCGGATGGTGGCGGTCAGCTGATCGATCTGGGCGTGAGAGATGATCAGAGGCGGACAGCACACGATGGTGTCGCGGATGCCTCGCACCATCAGCCCGTTATTGATGCAGATGTCGCGAACGATCGGACCGGCCTTGCCCTCAGACCCGCCGAAGCGTTCATTGGTCCCGGGCCTGCTGACGATCTCAACCGCTCCGAGCAGGCCGAGGGAACGCGTCTCGCCGACAAGCGGATGATCGCGCAAGGTTGCGAGCGACCGGGCGAGATAGGGACCCGTATCCTCCCGGGTGCGCTCGACCAGATGTTCTTCCTCGATAATCTGAATATTGCGCAGGGCCACAGCCGCCGCGGTGGGGTGGCCCGAATAGGTGTAGCCGTGAACGAAGTCGCCGCCCTTCTCGCGAAGGACATCAACGATGTGGGAGGCCACGCCGGTGGCTGAGATCGGAAGATAGGCGCTGGACAGTCCCTTGGCCATCGAGATGAGATCCGGCTTTACGCCGTAGTGCTGATGACCGAACCACTGTCCGAGACGCCCAAACCCGCAGATCACCTCGTCACATGCGAGGAGAATGCCGTATTTGCGGCAGATCGCTTCGATCCGCGGCCAGTATCCTTCCGGGGGAATGATCACTCCGCCTGCGCCCTGAACCGGCTCGCCGATGAAGGCCGCGACGTTCTCAGGGCCCACTGCGAGAATGCGTTCCTCAAGCGCGTTCGCCGCCCGTTCGGCGAAATGCGCAGGATCTTCTCCGAACCCTTCATTAAACGCATAAGGCTGCATGATGTGCTCAACGCCAGGGACCGGCAGATCTCCCTGAGCATGCATGGGCTTCATGCCGCCGAGGCTGGCCCCCGCGACAGTCGAGCCGTGATAGGCGTTCCAGCGACTGATGAAGATCCGACGGTTCGGCTCACCCTTCAGTTTCCAGTAATGGCGGACCAGGCGGAAAATGGTGTCGACGGCTTCCGACCCCGACGAGTTGAAGAAGACGTGGGTGAGATCCCCGCCCATCTTGCCCGCGATCCGCGCGGCCAGTTCGACCGGCGGGGGAGACGCGGTCTTGAAGAAGGTGTTGTAATAGGGGAGCTCAAGCATCTGATTGTAGGCGACCTCGGCGAGCTCCTTGCGGCCGTAACCGACATTGACGCACCAGAGACCGGCCATACCGTCGAGATAGGCCTTGCCTTCGCCGTCATAAATCACGCAGCCGTCGGCCCGCGTGATGATCCGGCTGCCTCCGAGGGCGGCGATCACCTTGTGATCGGCCTGCGCCGGCAGGTGATGGGCGACATCGAGCCGTCTCAGCTCGGGGATGTCGTAATTGCGAATCGGAGCGGTCATGTGCGCCTCCCGTCAGTCATCGGCAGTCCGCGTCCCGGCCCGAGAACCGCGGAGATTTCAGTCTTACTGTCACGTCGCGATGAGGAGCGCCAGATCCCCGAATCTCATGACAGGAGAATGGCGGGCGAGCACGCATGCCAGCCGATCCAGACCCGCTCGCCAATGGCGAAGGCCTCCTGATCCCAGCGGGTAAGATTGGACCGTCTGACCCGGACCAGACGCCCGTCTGAAATCTCGACCTCATAGTCGGATACGGCGCCCAGATAGATCTCCCGACGAATGACCCCCTGAACGGCGTTATAACCCTCGGGACTGTCGTCAAGGCCCGGCGGACCTGGACTGTCCGAGGTCTTGTGGAGTTCAATCTTCTCGGGCCTGAGGGCCGCCCAGACGGTCGATCCTCGTCCTCCGGTGACGCCATGATCGATATAGATCTGCGCATCGAGCCCCTCGGCGTCGATGATGGCGTGGTCAGGTTCATCGACCCTGAGAACGCCCTTGAACAGGTTTACAGAGCCGATGAAGTCCGCGACGAAGCGCGAGCCCGGAAACTCGTAGAGGTCGTTGGGCGTCGCAACCTGCTGGAGAAGGCCCCGGTTCATCACCGCACAGCGTCCCGCAAGCGCCAGAGCCTCATCCTGATCATGAGTGACCATGATGAAGGTGATGCCGACGCGATCCTGAAGGATAGAGAGCTCGGTGCGCATCTGCTCGCGAAGACGCGCGTCCAGCGCCGACAGGGGCTCATCCAGAAGAAGGACCCTTGGACGCTTGACGAGCGCCCTCGCCAGGGCGACGCGCTGGCGCTGACCTCCCGACAGTTCGTCGGGCCGACGCTTTCCAAGGCCGTCCAGCTTGACCAGCTCGAGGGCCTCCGCCACGCGCGCCTCGCGCTCCTGGGCGGATGAACCCCCGAATTTAAGGCCGTATCCGATGTTCTCCTCGACCGTCATGTGAGGGAAGACCGCATAGGACTGAAACACCATGTTGACCGGTCGCTTGTTCGGCGGAACCCGACTCATGTCCTGGCCGTCGATGAGAATGCGGCCCTCGGTCGGCGTCTCGAAACCGGCAAGCATGCGCAGGAGCGTCGTTTTTCCGCATCCTGACGGCCCTAAAAGGGCGAAGAACTCTCCCTCGGCGACCGTCAGACTGACATTATCAACCGCCACCACCTTGCCGAAACGCTTGGTGACATTTTCGACGACGATGATCGGTCGCTGAGACGCGGCCTCAATCGCAGAAACGGGAGCAGCGGCGGTCATGATGTCTGATCCTGAGCGGCGGCCTTGGGAAGGCGCGTAACGGGCGTAGTTCGCGCTATGGGGTCACCAAACGCCCGCAGGGCCAGAGCCGTCAACAGGACGGTAAGCGCCATCAGCAGGGTTGACACCGCGTTGACCTCAGGGGTCACGGAGAAACGGACCATCGAGTAGACCTTCACAGGGAAGGTGACCGTGTCAGGTCCGGAGGTGAAGAAGGTGATCACGAAGTCGTCCAGGCTGAGGGTGAAGGCGAGAAGCGCCCCCGCGGCCAGAGCCGGCGACATATGCGGCAGAACGATATCGCGGATGGTGCGCCACTCCCCGGCGCCGAGATCACGCGCCGCCTCCTCCATCTCGCGGTTGAAGCTCGCCATGCGGGCCCTCACCACGACGGCTACGAAGGGAAAGGAGAACGAGACATGGGCGATAATGATCGCCCCGAGATTCAGCGGCCAGACAAGTCCGCGCGGCCAGGGCATCACGGTCGCGAAGAAGACAAGCATCCCGACCCCGAGGCAGATCTCCGGAACCACGATCGGGAGACCCAGGGCGCCGTCGACCAGCGGCTTTCCCGGAAAGCGGAACCGCCAGAGAGCGAAGCCCGCCAGCGCTCCAAGAATGACGCTGAGAGCGGTCGAGGCGGCTGCGATGGTCAGGGAGTTGCCGAGCGCTTCCAGAAGCGCGTCATTGTTGAGGGCCTTGACGTAATGGCGCAGGCTGAAACCTTCCCAGACCACCGTACGACGACTGTCGTTGAAGCTGAAGACGACCAGGGTGATCAGAGGCACATAGAGAAAGAGCGCGACCAGACAGATCCAGGCCTTCATCGGCCAGGCGCGAAGATACTCCAGAGGCCCGGGCCTCTCCCTGGAAGGGCGACGGAGGGGCGCGTTCATGGTGTCTCCTTCGGACGCCGGCCGGAGGCGAGAGCCTGCAGGGCTATGGCGATGAAGGTGGCGTACATGAGGATGAAGGACAGGGCGGCGCCGAAGGGCCAGTTGTTCGCCCGCTTGAACTGCCGCTCAATGATGTTGGCGATCATCTGACTATCGGGCCCGCCCAGCAGATCAGGGGTCAGATAAGCCCCGAGCGCAGGGATGAAGGTCAGGAGGGACCCCGACAATATTCCCGGGGCTGCCAGAGGGACAATGATGAACAGCCACGTCCTGGCGTGCCCGGCGCCCAGATCAAGGCTGGCCTCAAGAAGGCTGCGATCGAGACGATCAAGCGCCGCATAAAGCGGCAGCACCATGAAGGGAAGATGGATGTAGACCAGACCGATCACCACCGCGGTGTTGTTATAAAGCAGTGACAGCGGCTTGAACTCGTCGAGCGGTCCGAAGCCGAGCCCCTGCGACAGAGCCGACCCCGCAGACCAGAGAAACTCCAGGCCGGCGTTGACGACGCCCTCCTCGCGAAGAACCGCGATCAGCGCATAGGTCCGGATCAGCAGATTGGTCCAGAACGGCAGCATCACCAGCAGCAGAAGCCAGACTTTGAGCCTGCGAGGCGCGAAGGTGACCGCCACTGCGAAGGGAAATCCAAGAACCAGACACAGAAGGGTCGTCAGCGCGGCGATAAATGCGGATTTAGCGAATATCTGGAGATAAAGCGGCTCAAGGGCGCGGACGTAATTCTGGAAGGTGCCGGTCAGAGAGATCCGCACCAGACCGTCATTCTCTCCGAAACTGTAGGCCCAGACGATGGCGAGAGGCGCCAGAAAAAACACCGCCAGCCAGAAAAGGGGCGCACCCAGCGTCACCGCCAGGACACCTCCTCCCCGACCGACGCGCGGACCCAACGTCGTCAATCCGTCAGGACGCGCGAACGCGCGTGATCAGATCTTCGAAGGTCTGCGAGACCTCCGCGCCTTCGAACGCGCCGTACTCGCAGGTCGCAAGGGCTTCCGGACTTGGGAAGACGACGGGAGATGATCGATACTCCTCAGGCATGAGAGCCTTCGCCGCCGCATTGGGGGTCGGATAGAGAATAGTGCTTGAGATGGCGGCGCCGGCCTTCGCGTCGAGAACGTAGTTGATGAACTTGTGCGCGTTCTCAGGGTGAGGCGCCCCGACCGGAATGCAGAGGCAGTCGGCGTTCAGCAGGCTTCCTTCTTTGGGAATGACGAAGTCGAGGTCCGGATCATCCCTCATGACCTGAGCGATATCGCCATTGTATTCAAGAACGAGATCCGCCTCCCCGTTCAGAAGCAGCTCCTGACCGTTATCGTCATGGAACGCCTTCACATGAGGCTTCTGGGCGATGAGCATCTGCTCGATCCGCGGCAGCAGCTCGGCAGGAATGTTTCGAACCGAGTTGCCGAGGTAGCGGGCGCAGAGGCGGACAAGATCGGCGGACTCGCCCAGAAGGGCGATACGTCCCGAATACTCTGCCGAGTCGAAGATGTGTTTCCAGCTGTCAGGCACGCCCTTCACCTTCGACTTCCGGTAGCCGATGCCCAGGGCCAGCCAGGTGTAGGGCATCGAATAGACACGACCGGGATCGAAATCGACATCCTGGAAGGCGGGGTCGATGTTGGAGAAATTCGGGATCTTCGTGCGATCAATGGCCTGAAGCATGCCCGCCTCGATCATCCGCGCCACGAACTCGTTGGAGGGGACGATCACGTCATAGCCCGGATTGCCGGCGCGAAGCTTGGCGAACAGCTCGTCATTGTTGGCGAAGAGGCTCATATTGACCTCAACCCCTGACGCCGCCTTGAAATCGGCCAGCGTCGTCTCGCCTATATAGGTGTCCCAGTTGTAGAAGTTGAGCTTGGCTTCCTCTCCGCCCGCCGCGGCCGCTCCGTCCGCAGGATCCGCCGAGGGCGAGCACCCCGCCAGCGATCCTGAGAATGTCAGACCAATCGCCGAGACCCCCAGGCCAGCCAGAAGCGAACGACGCGTGCCTTTAGGCCCGAAACCAGAGCTCATGACGATCACCCTCTAAAAAGGGCCAATCCGTCCGGACAGCCCCAGATTGTACGGATGAACGGCGTAACGCCGCTCCAAGCCTTCAGCGAAGCAGGATTTTAGGTCTCTGAAAACCGTCAAAACGCCCCGAGGCGAAAAAACCGGCCCTTGAAACTGCACAACGATCATGCGTTGCGCAGGCACCAGTCATAATCGAGGCTGGAGACAACCTCCTCATAACGCGCCAGCTCGGTGCGCTTCACCTCGGCATACATCCGGCAGAACCGCTCACCCAGATAGTCTTTGAGAACGGCCGAGGCCTCAAAGGCGTCGATTGCGGCGCTCCAGCTGGAGGGCAGCCGCGAAGCGGGATCCTCAGGCGCCGCATAGCCGTTTCCGGTCACCGGAGGCCCGGGATCGATGTTTCGGGACATGCCGTAGTGGGCGCCGGCGAGAATGACCGCGAGGGCGAGGTAGGGGTTGGCGTCGGCGCCGGCCAGACGATGCTCGACATGCCGTCCCGAGGGCGGACCGGCCGGCACGCGCAGGGAGACGGTCCTGTTGTTGACCCCCCAGGCCGGCCGCGTCGGCGCATAGGAATTGGCCTTGAACCTGCGATAGGAATTTGCGTTGGGCGCGAGGATCGCCAGAGACGGCGCCATGAGCTCCTTCATCCCGCCGATGGCGAAGCGCAGACGGGAGGAGCCCTCCTTCTCCTCGCTCGCACAGACATTCTCCCCCGCAGCGTTGTTAAAGCTCACATGGACATGAAACCCGCTGCCGGCGCGATCGGACCAGGGCTTCGCCATGAAGGTCGCTTCGCAGCCATGGCGAAGCGCAACGCCCTTCGCCGCACGCTTGTAGAGAACCGCATCGTCGGCGGCTTCAAGCGCATTGTCCTTGTGACGAAGGGTGAGCTCGACCTGTGCCGGGGAGCATTCGGATATGGCGCCTTCTAGCGGTATGCCAAGCACGTCCGCCGTTCTCCAGAGGTCGGCGAGAAAGGGACCGCTCTCTTCAAGCTCGGGCAGACCATAGACCTGGACCTGGCTCGCGCGATCCCGGATCTGGCGCGGCGCGAACGGCCGCAGCTCGCCCATCGCCCCCCGCTCCAGGTCGACAAGATAGTATTCCAGCTCGCACGCCGCCACTGGCGTCAGTCCGTCCGCGTGGAAGCGGTCCAGCACCCGCGCGAGCACATGACGCGGGTCCAGATCGTTCGGACGACCGTCGAGTTCATACATGGAGACCATGACCTGAGCGACATCCTCGCCCAGCCAGGGGGCGGGACGGAGGGTTCCGGGAACAGGCCGGGTGATGCGGTCGGCGTCGCCATCCTCCCAGACAAGACCGGTCGATTCGCAGTCCTGGCCGCAGGTGTCGACCACCAGAACGGACCCGGGGAGATAGCGGCCATGGTCGAACACCGCCTGCAGCTCGTGAATCCGCAGCCTCTTGCCGCGCGGCACCCCGGTCATCGAGGTGAACAGGATCTCCACAAATCGAATCTCGGGATGAGCCGCGATGAAGTCCCGGCACTCCTGGGGGCTGGCGATAGCGGGCGAGACTGGCATGAACGCGCTCCATATACCCTGCGGGGACGCCTCCCCGAGATGAAGACCCGTCTCTAGTGCAAGCCGGCGGAATGCGCCAGATCGCCCCCCGGCAGGGATGTTGATCCGGGACAACACCGGTCTCTGCGGCGCATGCGCTTATGGCTTTCGCCGGTTTCGTCACCTCTCGTGAAAGGGGGCGGGCGCCCGGTTATCAGAAGACAGGCGTATCGGGTGAGCCACGTCCTCCCATGCGCCCAGGACAGGGTGATCCGTTCATGATGATCAACACCGATATCGATGAGTTTGTGGGACGAAAGCTCCGGCGCCGGCGGCGGATCCTCGGGCTCACCCAGAAGGAGCTCGGCGCCAGGATCGGAGTGCGCTTCCAGCAGATCCAGAAATATGAGTGCGGCGCGAACCGCATTACGTCCAGCCGCCTATTCGAGCTCGCCCGGGCGCTCGATGTCGCCATCGGATACTTCTTCGAAGGGTTATCCTCGCCAGCGGTCGTCGCGCCCGCCAACGACGCATTCGCTCCCTCAGGAGGCGATGTGATGTCGCAAAAGGAAACCCTTGATCTGGTGCGCGCCTATTATCGTCTCGGCGAGAGACCTCGGCGACGTCTGCTCGATCTCGCCCGGGCGCTGGAAAATGAGCCAGCGCTCCGGCCAAGCCCTGTTCTGGTGAACGCGCAATAGCCTTATGCCGCCTTGCCGCCTCAGATTCTCAGGATAGTCTCCTGACGGTTTGGGGCGGCAAGGCGGACGCAGCGTGTTTCTGGATAATCTTCTGACATTCATCGCGCTCGGATTTCGGCATATTCTGCCGCTGGGGCTCGACCATATTCTGTTCATCGCCGCCCTCAGTCTCGCCGCGAAAAGCTGGCGGCGCCTTCTTCTCGAGGCGACGGCGTTCACGGGCGCTCACACGGCGAGCCTCGCACTGGCCGCTTCAGGACTTATCCGCCCCCCGGAGACATTGACCGAAGCGCTGATCGCTCTGTCGGTCGTCGCGATGGGCCTGGATGCGGCGAGACTGCGGCCGTCGTCAGGCCCGCGACTTGCGCTCATCTTCGCCTTCGGTCTCGTTCACGGACTGGGCTTCGCCTCAGTTATCGCAGGGTATCTCGAAGGGGGAGATTTCCTCACCGGGCTGATCGGCTTCAATCTGGGTGTCGAACTCGGCCAGATCGTTGTTATCGGAGCTGTTCTCATTCTCACGTTTTCGCTCAGAGCGGGCCTTGCGACGGCAGGGCGATCAGAAGCCTATGGGTCGTTCGTCATCCGACCGCTGGCCCTGCTGATCGCCCTCGCCGGGGTGACGCAACTGCTGATGCGAACCGTCTGGGGCCCGTAACGGGCGCGCAGCGAGCCTCTCTACCGGAGAGATCTGGAGAACAGGCTGTGGAGGCGCTCCCAGTGACGCTCCGCGGCAGCCTTTGCGTAGACCGCACGCTGGGGAAACGCGAAGCCGTGCTCGGTCCCGGGATAGATCTCCACCTCAGCGCGCACCGCGTGATCCGTCAGATCGATCGTCAGTCTCTCCACCATGTCGAGCGGCGCCCAAACGTCCCGTTCCGCGCAGGCGAAGTAAAGCTCCGCCTTCGTTTCGCGGGCCTTCAGATGCGGACTGTCGGGGGCGTCCGTCATCAACAGAACGCCGTAAAGAGATGCTGCCGCCGTGACGCGATCGGGATAACGAGCCGCCGCGTTCACGGCGTATCGGCCGCTCATGCAGTAGCCCATGACCCCGATGGGGCGCTTCAGAGCCGCCGGATCAGTGTCGATGACGGACATCAGAGCGTCCGTGTCCGACATCACCTTTGGAATGTCGATCGAGGACATGAGCTCCATCATTCTGCGGCGCTGGGGCGAGGCGGGATCGGGCGGCGCAGGATCAAGCTCCATGACGCCGGAGCGATAATAGAGGTTGGGCAGCATGACGTAATAGCCTGCGCTCGCGAGCCGTCGCGCCATATCGCGCAGTTCCTCACGAATGCCCGGCGCATCCATAAAGAAGAGGACGGGCGGATGGGGCCCGCCTCGTTCCGGATGCACGATGAACGTCGTCATCATACCGTCGCGGGTGACGATCTCTGTCACAATTTCGATCATGGCCAGGTCCTCAGCTGTCGTCAGAGCGTGATCGCGGAAGAGATCAGGGTGTCGGACGCGCTCGACCCTTCTATGCGGAACAGATAACGTCCGCCTTCCAGACACAAGGTCCCTGCCTACGTTAGGGTCTGCGCATCCGCCACGCGCCTTGAGGTGCTTTTTGCCTCTTCGAGAGCCTACCTTAATGACCCCGTAACTATCTGCCACCCCAAGCCGCGCTGGACACCCCTTGAACCTTCCGCAGTTTCACAGTACCACAGCACCATGCGCAACATAACCGTCGCCATTGATGAAGAAACCTACCTCGCCGCCCGGGTGAGAGCTGCGGCGCAAGGCTCCTCGATCTCCGCCCTGGTCAAGCAATTCCTGAAAGACCTGACCGCTCGTGACGCGCGGTTCGAAGCCCTTGCCCAGGAGGAAGAGAATATCCGCGCCCGGATTAAAGACTTCGACGCCGCGGCCCGATTGCCCCGCGGCGACCTTTATCGCCAAGACCCGTGAGCGTTTTCCTCGACACCAACATCCTCCTCTACAGCCTTGACCTCAACACTGGCGAGGGGACCAAGCAGGATGTGGCGCTTGGCTATCTTGCACGTCGGGATGTGGTGCTCAGTGTGCAGGTCTTGCAGGAGTTCTACGTGCAGGCCACGCATGCACGACGGGCGCGCCCAATCTCCCATGATGACGCCGTCGGCTTGATCCGAGCCTGGAGCCGCTTCGAAGTGGTCGACAATAGCCAGGCCCTCCTCAAGGCGGGCCTGGCGCTGCGTGCATCCGCGCAGTTGTCGCTCTGGGATGCTCTCATCGTGGCGGCTGCCGCTGGCGCCGGCTGCGAAGAATTGATCACGGAAGATCTTAATTCCGGCCAAGATATCGCTGGCGTGCGGATCATCAACCCATTCCTGCGCGGCGCTGCATGAGCGCGCTCGGCTGCGGATTGGGCCGCGATCGACGCCTGGCTCTGGAAGGCCATAAACAAGTCCGTTCACGAGCAGCGCGGGCCGGTGTCAGAAGGCCGCCTTGGGCGAAGTCCCGCCGGATAGCAGCTCACCAACAGATGACCAGGCCGAGGTGACCCTGCTGGTCAAAGACACCCCCGGCGATCGGCACCTTCAATTCTGTATCCTTGCAGCAGCATGGGGCAGAAGCCCGAAGGATAGATGTTTGCACTTATCTAGCCCGGATTTCTCAAACATAGGAGGTGCATCGGGGCGCGAACTCTGAGATTTTCGTTTTGCGACTAAGTCAAAGCGCAGAGTGAAAGGCATCCCCGATTACCGCCGATTTGTTCGGCTTTTCCAGAGTGGCAAAACGCAAAGTTGTGCGCGTCTTTTGACGGCGGTGCGGTCACCTCGGATGCTGGCGGGCTCCTCCTTGGGGCAACCGATCGCCGGATCGGGCTATTAAACCGGTTTGCCGGATGCTTCCGGGACCATCGTCGTCCTGACCTGATTGAGCATGATGTAGCGACGTTGGTCGCGCAGCGGGTCTTTGGTCTGGCGCTTGGCTATGAGGACCTCAACGATCACGATCACCTGCGTCATGATCCGGTGATGGCGGTGCTGGCCGGTAAGCTTGCCGCCAGTCGGTCGGACTGCGCACCGGTGGCGGGCAAGAGCACGCTGAACCGTCTTGAGCTGAGCCGGACGGAGCCGACCCGGTATCACCGGATCAGCCATGACGGCCGAGCGATTGAAGCCCTGTTCGTGGATCTGTTCATGGAGGCCCAGCCGCGGGCTCCGGGCCAGATCATTCTGGATCTGGACGCTACCGATGATCCCCTGCACGGCCATCAGGAGGGCCGGTTCTTCCATGGGTATTATGACGGCTACTGTTATCTGCCGCTCTACATCTTCTGCGGTCGCCATCTGCTGGCGGCGAAGCTCCGGCCGGCCAACATTGATGGGGCGGCGGGGGCGCTGGAGGAGGTGATCCGGATCACCCGTCAGCTCCGCCAGCGCTGGCCGCGGACCCGCATTCTGCTGCGCGCCGATTCCGGCTTCTGCCGGAACGATCTGATGAAATGGTGTGAAAACAACCGCGTCGACTATGTGTTCGGGCTTGCCCGCAATGCGCGCCTGGTCGACACGATCAGCGAAGAGCTGCAACAGGCGGAACAGAAGAGCCTTTCCAGCGGCCGGGCGGAGCGGGTCTTTAAAGACTTCACCTGGAGCACGCTGAAGAGCTGGCCGTGCGAGCGGCGGGTGGTCGCCAAGGCGGAGTGGACAGGGGGAGAGGCCAATCCACGCTTTGTGGTGACCTCCCTTAAACGTCGTGAGATCGGGGCCCGGGCGCTTTACGAGAACATCTACTGCGCCCGCGGAGAGATGGAGAACCGGATCAAGGAGTGCCAGGCGGATCTGTTCTCCGACCGGACATCGACGGCCACCATGGCGGGCAATCAGCTCCGCCTGTGGTTCGCCTCAATGGCTTATGTCCTCATCTGCGCTCTTCGCAGGATAGGTCTGGCCGATACGCAGTTCGCCAACGCCTCCTGCGGTACGATCCGGTTGAAGCTTCTGAAGGTTGGCGCACGCGTTCTTGTCTCGGTAAGGCGAATCCGGTTCGCCATGGCCTCCGCCCATCCCTGGGCGCTGGAGTGGGGCGAGGCTCACCGACAATTGTGCGCCGCCTGAGAGCCCCCCGCTTCGCCCTTCCCATCAACAACGGAGATCAGGAAAAACCCACCCGAAACCGCCAGGCCCGAGGCGGTGATGGCGGAGCCGTATCTCCCGCCGCTCCATAAATCCTCGATCAGCCAACCGCCGGAAATTGACCCGCACCGTGGACCAGTGTGAGAAAAGCGGGCTAGGGGCTGAAGTCTGGCGCGCTCCAGAAACCGCTTCAAATCCCTGTCTCCGGAGGTCCGTCCCCCATGTCAAAAGCCTCCGATGTCCAGATGCCCCTCAGCTCCGAGGGCCTCG